>CBIHLM010000194.1:0-1616 GCA_966210515.1 uncultured Pedobacter sp. | reverse complement strand
AATTGCAGCGCCTATGAAGATTTTATCATATTTGTTTCTATTAGTTTTATTCGCTTCCTGTAAAAAAGATAGTCCGATTCCAGACGCCAACAGTACGAAAAATACAATAATTTATACCGACAGCGTTTCCTTCGTGGTTAACGGTAGGAAGTATAGCTTTGAACCCAGACACATGGTTGGAATGGGTAACAGGCAATTTAACTTAAAACCATACCCTACTCCAATTGAGGGTAGACGGGTGGCTAGACGAAGTGAGTTTTACTGGTATGGTGCTGCAGATTCGATCTTGTACAGTGCCCATTATAACTTCGAAACCTGGCCGGAACTTAGTGAAGTTAATTTCTTATTTACGAAAAAATACAGAAGTGACCAGTTAAAAAAAGACGTCTTTCTCGTGCCTGATGATAATTCGGAGCTTCTTAAAGTAGGCAAACAAACTTTCGCTGTAGATTTAGAACAAGAGGCAACGCTTGATGGGATAGCGATTGAAGCGAGGCTATCAGGAATAGAACATTCTTTGACCTCATACATCCCTAACTATTACTTTTGGCTTCCGGTTATTCTGAAAAAAAACATTCAGGATAACTCAATTTTTGAAATCACGAAGGTTCAAAAATTAGATAACGACAAATACCTTGTTGAAGCAACTTTTGAGCTAAACTTATTCGATAAAGACAGCAAAGCTTACCGGCTTGAAAAAGGCTTTTTACGTCTTGTTACAGATATGAAAGTCTGGAGCCTGCAGCAAATAGGTTCTCATTAATACTCCCGGTTTGGCCTCTCTGGTTTAAGTCTTCCGCAGGGCGAATAAATCTTTATTATGAAAACCAGGACTCCGTCCGGCTTTCCACCTACAAAAGCTCCACCCCGCTGTTCGACATATTCCGCAGGGAATGTCGAACTTTAGATAAAAAGGGATTTGCAATCCCGTTATAGAAAAATTCCTATATAAATCTCATATTCGAATATGGGATCTAACACCATCAAAAATCAACAAGGCCAGTACTTCATAACCTGCACTTGCATCAATAGGCTGATGTATTCACAAGGAAAGAATACATAGATATTTTACTTGAAAGTATACGGGTTTGTCAATCAACAAAGGGCTTGCAAGTATATGCCTGGGTTTTGATGAGCAATCACATTCACATGATTGTGGGCACTAACAAAGACAGTCTTAGTGATATAATCCAGAATTTTTAAAAATATACTTCTAAAAAGATCGTCGAAGCCATTAAAAATAATCCAAGAGAGAGCAGAAAATCCTGGTTGCTCTAGCTCTTAAAGA
Source organism: uncultured Pedobacter sp. (assembly GCA_966210515.1). Classification (GTDB taxonomy): domain Bacteria; phylum Bacteroidota; class Bacteroidia; order Sphingobacteriales; family Sphingobacteriaceae; genus Paradesertivirga. Next base: position 328 of record CBIHLM010000194.1, on the reverse strand, counting down.
AGGGAGATAAAGTTTGGTTCTGGGAAGAAGGGTATCATGGTGAAGAGATATTTTCACAAGATTTCTTTGATACAAAGTTGAATTACATCCATTTAAATCCGGTCCGTGCAGGGCTGGTAGAAAAGGAAGAAGAATATCTTTATAGCAGTTGCGGTGATATTTACGGGGTCAGGAAAGGATTATTAGGATTGTCAGTTTAGCGGATTACAAATCCCTTTTTATCTAAAGTTCGACATGCCTTGCAGAACATGTCGAATAGCGGAGGAGACTCTTCGGAGAAGAAAATTTCTATATTTATAGCATAGTATATTACCAATGAAACAACCCA
>CBIHLM010000193.1:0-1701 GCA_966210515.1 uncultured Pedobacter sp. | reverse complement strand
ACCCTATATAATACACCTGGCCAAATATGTAATTTCTGAGAATAATCCGCTTCGGACTGTGACACGTAAATAATGGCGGTGATAAAATGCCTTAGATAAAATTCGAATTTAATATAAGCCTTGTTTAATAACCCCTTCTCAATCTTTTGATTAATTCCATGCGGGGTATGCACCACAGGAATTCTCATAAGCAAACTCAACATCCTTACATACAAACCTGCGCCCCTTCCATGGCTATGAAGAAGCGTAATCTTATTCCACTTTATGTACCGATAAACTTGTATCAGATATTTTATTTCAAATTTTCTATATGCAAGGAAGCAGACTCTTCCCCCAGTTAAACTCTTAAATTTATCAAAGTAGGGACCATTACCCGGGCAAGCCACGTGAGATTCAAACTCTGCTGGCAATCCGGATATCAATTGATAGATATGCTCGGGGCCGCCACCAATGTCAGTTGTTATTGTTAAATGAAGAATTTTCATTATTTAATTTAGTCGTGCTGTCCTTAATTGTGTAACAAATAATCAGAACCATTAGAGGATATGCGAACATAGAGAAATAGTTACTTCCACCTAATGCATTTCCAAAAAAAACAACTACACCTATAGAGTGAAGCTTTAACTTGTAGTCATAGTAAAGGGTTTTCAACAATATCAGGATTGAACCTATGAAAAGCAATATTCCTCCTTGCATCAAAGAATTAATAATAAAACTTTCGTAAAAACCCTCTCCGGTCGAGTCAGCAAGAGCACTAGTACTTACTCCAAATCCTAGAAATATAGCAGCGGGGTGCTCGATCATTATACTATAGGAACTTGAGTATAATTCCAACCTCTTGCTTGCAGAGCCATCTAATTCCCCGTCATTCAATGAGGTAGACTTTAAGTACATTACCAATCCTATAAGGCTAATGAAAACGATAGTGAAAAATCCTGAAAACTTAGTCAACTTTATTTTTCTTAAATAAACTAGGGCAATAGATAAAATTGATGCTCTTGAGGTTGTTCCAATAGCGCCTAACATAAAAACGATTTTTTTAAACCGAGAGTCCATTACTGTTGGCAAGCAGAGGATTAACGCTAACAAATAACCGATAGGTACTTGCGAGGAAGCTCCTCCATTTTGAAACGGCGCCCGCACTCTGTAGGAATCAGATCCGTACAAAAAGTTGTTCAGATCGAAGGAGTTAAATATTATATTTAACAGAATTCTGGAGACGCTCCACAGAACAAACAAAAAGGTTATAAAAATAACAACATTCAATAGCTTCTTAAGTATTAGAAGACTATAGTTTGAAAAACTCATAGAAGCAAATACAAATAATTTTGTTCGCACCCCGATAAGAAAGCCTTCGACGTCGGCAAGAATTAACAAATATAGGACACCATAGGCTAATAAAAGCACTGCGAAACAGATATCGGCGTACATTATTGACAGGATCTGACTACTTATTTTATATCGATACAATAAAATTAATACAGCCGCTAACTCTTGTACCCCAACATTCGCGCCGATATTTAGTTTAGGCAATAACCACCCACAAATGAATATCAAGGACAGAATGTAGTTAATACTTTCTCTTTTGAAACTTATACCTACTCCACCTGCCTCACTACCCATAGAAACTACTTAGTTATATGTATTAACTCTTTAAAGACCCTTCTATATTGATCAGCAATAATCTTTAGATTATACTTC
>CBIHLM010000192.1:0-1753 GCA_966210515.1 uncultured Pedobacter sp. | reverse complement strand
ACACAACCGATCTGCCAGGCAGGAGATATGCATTCGGCAATCAGGCTTCCATCGCGTACTGGAATCTTGGCTGTCTGGCAAATGCCCTCACTCCTCTGGTTTCGGAGCAGGATAGATTAATTGAGATCATTGAAAGTTACGAAGATATTTTCTGGTTGAAATACTATGCGATGATGGCTAAGAAACTAGGTATTGACAGAGTAAAAGAACAGGATATTCCGTTGATAGACAGGTTCGACAAAATGCTGGCGGACTTAAAACCCGACATGACAATTTTTTACCAGTTGCTGCAAACACTTCCGCTTGATATAGAGAATGAACAGCAGGTGCTGGGCCACTTTAAAGACAGCTTTTACGAAGAACCCAGTGCTTCAGAACAAATAGCTCTTTTCAACCTAATGGAAACGTATACAACTCGAATCGGGCTAAATTACGGTAGTCGTGAAGAATCTTTGGAGCTGATGAAGAAAACCAATCCCAGATTTATCCTACGCAACTATTTACTTCATCAAGCTATTGAAGATTTAGAACATGGCAAGCCGCAGCTATTCAATGAACTGCAGCAAGCTATTAAAGAGCCGTATTCAGACAAATTTGACCGATTTGTTCAAAAAAGACCTGATTGGGCGAGTGACAAAGCCGGATGTTCAATGCTGTCTTGCAGTTCGTAGGCAAAGCCAGCATCAAAGAAAAGAATGCTGAGTGAACGACTGTTCACTGAACCTCTTGATTGCGCCTATGCTTTATAAACGAGAAAAGCACCGGTTTCCCTGGCGCCTTTCTCGTTTCATAAGTAGATGAAAATATATATAGAGAACAGTAAGCTGATAGTGTGTTATCTCAGCTGATACTGGTGTTACATTCAATCAGTTTAGGTTTATACAGATACTATGCCAACATCATTTTGAACTTGAGTTTAATAATTATTTGTGGAAAACTTATTAAATTATGCCGAATTGAGATCGAGAACGATCTTGCCAATATGTTCGCTACGCTCCATCAATTGATGCGCCCCAGCAGCTTCTTTGAGCGGAAAAACCTTATAAATGACAGGTTTAAACCTGGCCTGATCAATCAGTGGCCAAACATGTTTCAAAAGCTCGCAGGCGAGAGCACTTTTAAAGCCCAACTCCCTGCTTCTCAATGTACTTCCTGTAATAGTTAACCTTTTTCTCATTACAGAAAACACATTTCCCTGCAAGGCTGGGCTTTGAGCATTTATAAACACCAAACGGCCATCCTCTCGCATGATATTGATATTTTTAGGAGTATAGTTTCCGCCCACAATATCCAAAACAACATCCATCCCTGCACTCGCTAACTTCCTTTCAAAGTCATCCGTTTTGTAATTAACACACTCTATTGCACCTAATTCAGTACAAAAACTACATTTTTCGTCAGAACCTGCTGTTGCATACACGTTCGCTCCGAAAGCTTTAGCTAATTGAATGGCAGTAACACCAATACCACTGGTGCCTCCATGTATTAAAAAGTTTTCATCGGCTTTAAGCTGTCCCCGCTGAAAGACATTATGCCAGACAGTGAACATTGCTTCAGGTAAGGAAGCGGCCTGAATAAAGTCGAGTCCCTGAGGGATGGGGAGACATGAACCTGCATCTGCTACCACATATTCGGCATAGCCACCACCGCTAAGTAAAGCGCAAACCCTGTCGTTAATATTCCAGGCATGCACCTGGTCACCGCATTGCTCGATAATTCCGGCAACTTCAACTCCGGGAATATCAGCTGGGGC
>CBIHLM010000191.1:0-1758 GCA_966210515.1 uncultured Pedobacter sp. | reverse complement strand
GACAAGACAAGCAATACCGATGATTGACGAAAGTAAAAACCCCTGGCAAACTTTATCTGCGAAAGAAATCTATGATAATCCCTGGATCAATGTAACCGAGTATCAGGTTATCAATCCGTCGGGTGGGCAGGGGATTTATGGTAAGATTCACTATAAAAACCATGCTATCGGTATTGTAGCCCTGGATGAAGAGAATCATATCTGGCTGGTGGGACAATATCGCTATGTATTGGATCAGTATCACTGGGAGATCCCGGAAGGCGGAGGTCCTTTGGATAAAGATCGTTTGGAGTCGGCGAAAAGAGAGTTGCTTGAAGAAACAGGTTTAATTGCGTCGGAATGGAAGGAACTTCAGCCCATACATTTGTCGAATTCTGTAGGCGATGAGTTTGGTATGATCTATTTGGCGCGTAACTTACAGCAGGGGGAAGCTGAGCCGGAGGATACGGAGGAATTGCAGGTAAAAAGGGTGCATCTGGATGAAGCTTATGATATGGTTGTGTCGGGTAAAATTACTGACTCTATCAGTGTGGCGGCAATTTTAAGGGTTAAACTCTTATTGCTTGAAAATAAGTTATAAGCTCTTAGATTTGCGGGATAATATTTATACATGCAGAAGTTTCTTGGTTACATCTTTTCTCCGCTTCAATACCTCACATTTGCACTCTTTCTCCTGATTTTTCACCCTATTCAATGGATTAGCTTAAAGTTAGGAGGATACTCGGCCCACAAACGTGCGGTCGACATTTTAAACTTCTTTTTGGTTAGTACTTATTATTGTGTGGGATGCCACGTTCGCTTTATAAATACGTTCGACCTTCCTACAGACAGATCGATTATCTTTCTTGCAAATCATCAAAGCGTTTATGATATATCACCTTTGATCTGGCACCTCAGAAAGTATCACGCTAAGTTTGTATCAAAAATTGAACTTACAAAAGGAATCCCAAGTATCTCTTTTAATTTAATTCATGGTGGCGGAGCAAATATCGACAGAAAGGACCCTAAGCAGTCCATCACAGAAATATTGAAGCTGGCAGGCCGGATGAGGGATAATAAATGGTCCACAGTTATTTTTCCTGAAGGTACCCGTACCAGAACCGGTAAGATGAAGCCTTTTGCCATTGGAGGTGTGGCGACGCTGTTAAAAAAAGTCCCCGATGCCTTAGTCGTGCCTATCGCTATTCAAGGCTCGTGGGAACTTACTCAATATGGTTCCTATCCCTTGAAATTTGGGCAGGGTATTAAGTATACAGTATTGGATCCGATTGAGCCTGCGGGGAAAGCACATGAAGAGGTTGTTGCGGAAGCGGAGAGAAGGATAAGGGTTGTTGTTGAGAGGGGAAGTGAAAGGGTAAAGGTAGAAGGATAAACCTAGGAAGACGGCTTGATTATCAAGGCCTCAATGCTTGCTGCGCAGGTTTTCTTGATAAAAAAGGAAGCAATGCCGAGCTCTTCGCGAGACTATGAACGCCATTGATGAAAACTATATCGACTTAAAATAAGGAAAAATGGTTTTTATTTGCCCTCATTGCCGGGCGGGCTACTTCGTTATTGAGCGGTTTATTTTGATTTATTAAGGTCTCTATGCTTGCTGCGCAGGTTTGTCTTGAAACAAAAGGAAGCAATGCCGAGCTCTTCGCGAGACCATGAACGCCATTGGATATTAAATTATTTAAAAGGTAATTACAAATAAGGAAGATGGTTTTTTGTTTTGCCCTCATTGCCGGGCAGGCTAGTAACTTTTGTCTTGAAACA
>CBIHLM010000190.1:0-1852 GCA_966210515.1 uncultured Pedobacter sp. | reverse complement strand
ACATAATACTATGGGAAATTTACTTTATTTGATCGCAGTTGTCCTGATTATTATCTGGGCTGTGAGTTTTTTCGGAGGTTACGCTACAGGTGGTATTATCCACATTTTATTAGTAATAGCAATTATCGCAGTATTGCTTCGCGTTATAAGAGGAGCAGTTTAGTCCTGGTTGCATAAAAATAAAATAAATTTTAATCCGGCGAAAGCCGGATTTTTTTATGCTCTATTTTGAAGGTAAACCTCTGCTAGTTGCAGATCTTCGGCATAAGTGATTTTAATGTTCTTATAATCACCCTCCGTGACAACTATTTTAATGCCCGTTTTTTCAACTACCGATGCATCATCAGTAAACTCCGGTGAATAATCCTGTAAATAAGCGTGTTGTAATAAATTCGACTGAAAAACCTGGGGAGTTTGCACAAGCAATATATCTGCTCTGTTAAGTGCTTTTGTATGATCTCCTTCTTTTTTCCGTACAGAATCTTTGCTGGTTACAGCCGGGATAACAGCCTTGCTTTCCGCTGCCAATCTAAAACTTCTTGTAATTAGCTCATTTGAAACAATTGGACGAACTGCGTCGTGTACAGCGACGATCGAATCCTGTTGTACAATTGATAGCGCATTTTTTACAGAATGAAAGCGTTGCTCACCATTGTTTACAACACTAACCGGTATGTCGAAGTTGAACTTTATAATAAGCTCTGACCAGAGCTTGATGTATTCGGAATTTAAAACCAGAATAATTTCTGGTTTTAAATCAGAATAATAGAAGGCTTCGATAGTATGCATAAGTACTGGCTTTCCCTGCAAAAGCAAAAATTGCTTTGGAATGTCAGACTTCATGCGGCTACCCGAGCCACCTGCTACTATAATAGCGTAGTATTTCATGTTGAGCGAGTGGTAAGTTATAGGTTATCCCTGCAACTCATAACATTCAACCCGCAACTATATTATCAGCATCGCATCTCCATAGCTGTAAAAGCGATATTTTTCTTTTACTGCTACTTCGTAAGCATGCATCACATGCTCATAACCTCCAAAAGCGCTTACCATCATCAATAAGGTTGATTCCGGAGTATGGAAATTGGTAATCATGCTATTTGCAATACTAAAATCGTAGGGAGGGAAGATAAATTTACTAGTCCAGTCGTTTGCTTGTTTTAACGTGTGGTTCGCAGAAACTGCAGACTCGATTGCCCGCATGCTTGTAGTTCCCACCGCACAAATACGACGTTTATCTTCAATGGCTTTATTGACTATATCGGCTGCTTTCTGTTCAATAATGAATTGCTCTGAATCCATTTTATGTTTGGTAAGATCTTCCACTTCAACAGCGCGGAAGGTTCCCAGGCCAACATGAAGCGTTACCTCTGCAAATTCAACGCCTTTTAATTCAAGCCGCTTCATTAATTCGCGACTGAAGTGTAACCCAGCTGTCGGAGCGGCTACGGCACCTTCATTTTTAGCGAAAATTGTTTGATAACGCTCTTTATCTTCAGCTGTCGCTTTGCGTTTGATGTATTTGGGAAGTGGTGTTTCTCCTAAAATTTCAATGTTTCTGCGGAATTCTTCCTCAGTGCCATCAAAAAGGAAACGAATGGTGCGACCGCGTGAAGTTGTATTGTCTACAACCTCGGCAACCAGTAAATCATCATCTCCAAAATATAGCTTATTCCCAACACGGATTTTACGGGCCGGATCAACTAATACATCCCACAAACGTAATTCCTTATTCAATTCACGTAGTAAAAAGACTTCGATAGTTGCCCCTGTTTTTTCTTTGTTGCCGTATAAACGCGCGGGAAATACTTTTGTATTATTAAGAATCATCACATCCTTATCATCAAAATAT
>CBIHLM010000189.1:0-1871 GCA_966210515.1 uncultured Pedobacter sp. | reverse complement strand
AATGCACTCAGCAGTTTGATCTACATGTCCCTGAACAATATGTCCGTCTAAGCGACCATTCATTTGCATGCAACGTTCCAGATTGGTTAAGCTTCCGACCTCTAAATTACGCAGACTGGTTTTAGAAAGCGTTTCTTCTATTGCAGTAACCGTATGAGAATTTTCAGCCAATGCGATAACTGTAAGACAAACGCCGTTATGTGCCACAGACTGATCAATTTTCAATTCGGATGAAATTGGTGATTCAATAGTTATATGAAGATTTCCCTGGTCTTGCTGAAGTTTTTTGACAACTCCGAGGGTTTCTATAATTCCTGTAAACATGGGCCGAAAATAATTAAATAAACTTTCCAAAAGTTTAGAACTTTTGGAAAGTTTATTTAATACTCTTTACGATTTTTTTTCCAGACACTATTTAAGCCGGCTAAACTTATTGTATTCGTCTCCATCCGGCTTTCCTTAAAGTTGTTTAAACCAACTAAGGCTGCGATAAAAGCCTCCTCTGCAGAATCTTCCTCTGCAGAATCAGAACCAAAACACTTGCTTACGAAATGAGTGTCGAAATTCCCTGACGCAAAAGACTCATGTTCCATTACAAATCTCCCGAAAGACAGGGTATTGCGAACGCCCGTAATTTGATACTCATCAATTGCGCGAATCATTCGCTGTATTGCTTCTGTACGATTTGCGCCCCAGACAACCAGCTTTGCAATCATGGGATCGTAGTAAATAGGAATTTCCATTCCCTGCTCAAAACCATCGTCAACCCGTACTCCCGGTCCCTGCGGAATTTTATAGCGGCTAAGCGTTCCGATATCCGGAAGAAAATCATTTGCAGGATCTTCAGCATAAACCCTCAATTCGATCGCATGACCCTGTATTCTTAAATCCTCCTGCTTAAAGCTGATCGTTTCGCCTCTGGCAATTTTAATTTGTTCTTTTACCAAATCAATCCCTGTAATCATTTCCGTTACCGGATGTTCGACCTGAAGCCTGGTATTCATCTCAAGAAAGAAAAAATCGAGGTTTTCATCCAGAATAAACTCCACCGTTCCGGCGCTTGTATAATTACATGCACGTGCGGCATCCACAGCGCATCGTCCCATTTTCTCGCGTATCTCCGGAGTTAAAACAGACGATGGGGCCTCCTCAACTACCTTTTGATGCCTCCGTTGTATTGAACATTCACGCTCGAAGAGATGTACAATATTTCCGAACGAATCACCTAATACCTGAATTTCTATGTGTCGCGGTGAGGTTACATACCGTTCTATAAAAACCGATCCATCGCCGAACGCAGAGACAGCTTCAGAAACCGCCCGTTTCATCTGCTCTTCAAAATCATGTACGCTTTCAACAATGCGCATCCCTTTTCCTCCCCCGCCTGCAGCAGCTTTTATTAAAATCGGAAAGCCGATTTCTTCTGCCCGTATTTTTGCTTCAGCAATGTCGGTTATAGCAGTATCTGTACCCGGAACTAAAGGAATGTTGTAAGAAAGAGCAGCCGCTTTCGCGGATAGTTTGTTTCCCATAATTTCCATCGCTTCTGCCGATGGGCCGATAAAAATAATCCCCGCTTCGACAATAGCTTTTGCGAACGCAGGATTCTCTGATAAAAATCCGTATCCGGGATGAACTGCATCTGCATTTGTACGCTTACAGGCTTCAATAATATTTTCAATAACCAAATACGATTGACTGGAAGGTGCCGGACCAATACAAACCGCTTCATCGGCATACTGAACGTGTAAGGCGTTTCGATCAGCCTTAGAAAACACAGCGACGGTTTTAATTCCCATTTCGCGGGCCGATCGCATAATGCGCAAAGCTATTTCACCACGGTTGGCGACTAATATTTTATTTATAGATAT
>CBIHLM010000188.1:0-1879 GCA_966210515.1 uncultured Pedobacter sp. | reverse complement strand
TTTCGTGCGATCACTTTTTGCACAGCCTGAATAATATGTTCGCTATCGAGCCCGTATTTCTTCATTAAGTCGGCAGGTTTACCGCTTTCTCCGAAAGAATCGTCAACGGCAACATATTCCTGGGGTAAAGGATCGTTCTTTACTAAAACCTGGGCAACGCTGTCGCCTAATCCACCAAGACGGTTATGTTCTTCGCAGGTTACCACACATCTTGTTTTGGCAACAGATTTTAAAATAGCAGCTTCATCAAGAGGTTTAATTGTATGGATGTTGATGATTTCGGCATCGATGCCCATCTCTGCTAACTTCTCTCCGGCAAGAATTGCTTCCCACACCAAATGTCCTGTTGCAAAAATACTTACATCAGCCCCTTCGTTAACCATCCATGCCTTTCCGATTTCGAACTTTTGATCCGGGTCGGTGAAAATAGGAACAACCGGGCGACCAAAACGCAGGTAAACCGGTCCGTGGTGATCAGCTATTGCGATGGTTGCAGCCTTGGTTTGGTTATAATCGCAGGGATTGATAACAGTCATCCCCGGAAGCATTTTCATCATTCCGATATCTTCAAGAATCTGGTGAGTAGCACCATCTTCTCCAAGAGTTAAACCCGCATGAGAAGCGCAGATTTTAACATTTTTGTCTGAATACGCGATGGATTGACGAATCTGGTCGTACACCCGGCCTGTAGAGAAGTTGGCGAACGTTCCTGTAAAAGGAATTTTGCCGCCAATGGTCATACCTGCGGCAATACACATCATGTTTGCCTCGGCAATACCGATCTGGAAAAAGCGCTCGGGAAAGTCCTTGATAAAGGCTTCCATCTTTAATGAACCAACTAAGTCGGCACAAAGGGCAACCACATTCTCGTTTCTTTTTCCGGCTTCAAGTAAACCAGCTCCGAATCCTGAACGTGTATCTTTCTTTTCTGTAAAAGAGTATTTTTTCATCTATCTGATATCTTACATAGCCCTCTTTAAAAAAGAGGTCTTATTTTTTTACATATGCATTCCCCTTTAGGGGATAAGGTTTAATAGTCTTCCAGACTGCATTCAAGCTGCGCAAGGGCTTCCTGCAACTGCTCATCATTTGGAGCCACACCATGCCATTTGTGCGATCCCATCATGAAATCAACACCATGTCCCATATTGGTATGCATCAAAATCATAATTGGTTTTCCTTTAAATGCTCTGGACTTGGCCTCTTCAAGACCGCGGATAACATCCTGAAGGTCGTTACCGTTCATCTCCATTACATCCCATCCAAATGCTTCCCATTTAGCTCTGAGATTACCAAGAGAAAGAACTTTTTCGGTCGGACCGTCTATTTGCTGTCCGTTGAAATCGATGGCAGATATCAGGTTATCAACTTTATTGTGTGGGGCAAACATTGCTGCTTCCCAAATTTGTCCTTCCTGTAATTCTCCGTCACCATGTAAAGAGAATACCAGCGAGTTGTCTTTGTTTAATTTTTTGCTCAGAGCAGCACCAATAGCTACCGACAGGCCCTGACCTAAAGATCCGGAGGCGATACGTACACCCGGTAATCCTTCATGGGTAGTCGGATGACCCTGCAGTCTTGAATCAAGCTTACGGAAGGTGCTTAGCTCGCTGATGTCAAAATAACCAGAGCGGGCGAGTACGCTGTAGAACACAGGTGAAATGTGTCCGTTAGATAAGAAGAAAAGATCTTCTCCGGTTCCATCCATATTGAAATCAGGCTTGTGATTCATAATATGGAAGTACAAGGCTACCAGGTAATCAGTACATCCTAAAGAACCTCCGGGATGCCCGGACTGGCATTGATGAACCATCCTGACGATATCACGGCGCACCTGCTTGGCAATATTGTTTAATTTATTTATATCTGCGTTCATATC
>CBIHLM010000187.1:0-1920 GCA_966210515.1 uncultured Pedobacter sp. | reverse complement strand
CGCTATCCTTTAAAATGTCCGAATTAGCCTGAATGTGAGATCCGTCTTTCAGCTCAACATCATAAACATACTTCCAGACATTTCTTTTATATTTTCCGTGTTTTTTAATTTTTCGCTCAAAGGGGTTGGAATAAGTCGGAGCGTTTTGGCTAATTCGCGGAATAGGGCCAAATTGTCCAAAACAGATAGAGGCTGACCCCAGTAAGATAGATAAAAACAATAGTCGCATTAATGAAAAGGTTGGGCAATAAATGTAATATTCTTTTTTTTAATTTACCCGATTAAGGACTGTTGCAATTAGTAAAAATATATAAGCTCCGCTTTTATATTTTTACTTAAATTCTAAAATTCAAAAAAACCTCGTTACTCGAACTCAAAAATTTTATCTTTGCCCATGCAAGAAAAAATCATCATTCTTGACTTCGGCTCACAATACACACAATTAATTGCCCGGAGAGTAAGAGAACTAAACGTTTACTGCGAAATTCACCCCTTTAATCAACTTCCCGAGTTTGACAATACGGTGAAAGGAGTAATCTTTTCTGGAAGTCCATATTCGGTTCGTCAGGAAAATGCACCGCAAATAGATTTTAAACTGTTTCATGATAAATATCCTCTATTAGGGGTTTGTTATGGAGCTCAATACCTTGCTCAGTATTCTGGTGGACAGGTTATTCCATCTACCATCAGAGAATATGGTCGTGCTAATCTCCAATATATAAACGAAGAGCATCCATTACTTAAACATATTCCAAAAGATTCGCAGGTTTGGATGTCGCACGGCGATACCATCGCTGAAATTCCTGAGGATTTTGAAGTAATTGCCAGTACAGATACTGTTCGGGTTGCTGCCTATCAGATAAACGGAAGTAAAACCTATGGTATTCAGTTTCATCCCGAGGTAACACACAGTACCGATGGAAAGCAGTTATTAGAAAATTTCCTGGTAGATATTTGTGGCTGTTCTCAAGACTGGACACCAGATTCTTTCATCGAAACAACAATTGCTTCTTTAAAAGAAAAGATAGGGAATGATAAAGTAGTTCTTGGTCTTTCCGGCGGAGTAGATTCATCTGTTGCAGCAGTATTACTGCATAACGCAATTGGTAAAAACCTTCATTGCATTTTTGTTGATAACGGTTTATTACGCAAAGATGAATATGAGCAGGTACTGGATTCATACCAGCATATGGGCTTGAATGTTCGGGGTATTGATTCAAAAGATCGCTTTCTAAGTCAGCTTGCCGGCGTAAAAGACCCTGAGCAAAAACGTAAAATAATTGGGCGGGTGTTTATCGAAGTATTTGATGATGCAGCACACGAAGTTCAGGACGTGTCGTGGCTTGGACAAGGAACAATTTATCCCGATGTTATTGAGTCGGTTTCAGTAAACGGTCCATCGGCAACCATAAAATCGCATCATAACGTGGGTGGATTGCCTGATTTTATGAAACTAAAAGTGGTGGAGCCTTTAAATACTCTGTTCAAAGATGAAGTTCGGAGAGTGGGTAAAGCATTAGGAATTGATGACATCATCCTTGGCCGTCATCCTTTTCCCGGTCCGGGTTTAGCAATCCGAATTTTAGGAGATATTACAGCAGAGAAGGTTGCCATTTTACAGGAGGCTGATTCTATTTATATCAGCAATTTGAAATCTTCCGGCTGGTACGATAAGGTTTGGCAGGCAGGCGCAATTTACCTTCCGGTACAATCAGTTGGAGTGATGGGCGATGAGCGCACCTACGAAAATGTTATTTGTTTACGCGCAGTTGGTTCAGTAGATGGAATGACTGCCGATTGGAGTCATTTACCATACGAACTTCTTGCCAAAATCTCTAATGAGATCATTAATAATGTAAAAGGAATTAACCGCGTTGTTTACGACATAAGTTCTAAGCCGCCGGCGACGATAGAGTGGGA
>CBIHLM010000186.1:0-1929 GCA_966210515.1 uncultured Pedobacter sp. | reverse complement strand
GTCCATAATACCAAATGACTCCGGAACAACCTTTCTCATGATAGACCCTGTGTAATTCGAGCTCCATGCCTACAGTCCTTTAATTTCAACCAGCTGACTTGCATTGTTGCTGCCATTGTTCAAAGGATAATACACCCCGTTTATCTCCTGGTAAAACAATATGCTCAGTCCGATAAAAATTGGATGCGTGCTGTTAGCGCTCAGATTCATTTGCAAGGAGATTGCCGCTGCTAATACCGAAGAACTGCTCAGGTATCCGCTCTTAGTACGCTCCGTCTCTATAATTTCCTGCTCGAAATCGATAGCAGTAGCGAAGCATTCAAATTCAAAATGCGTAGTACCGGCGGGTGTGCTCAGACTCTTCTCCGGATTAAACACCGGTACGTTTACACTGCACACTCCGCTGGGGCGGTCTATTACAGCGCTGAAATCAGCGAACAACACCGAATCCAAGGGGGCTGTGATGTTAAAATTAAATCCTCTTAAAAGTTCCAGCTCGCCGTCAAGCACGTTCCGTTCTCCTCTCACGCTCACCTGGTCGGCCTGCAAAACCTTAATCATCTCCTTGGTTAGACGGTTGGCCATTCTGCGGTCGCTGCCGATTTGAATCAGTTCCCTTAAAGCCTTTCTTAAAAGCCTTCCTGCTTTACCCGCTCTGCCGAATTCCGCGCCATTTTCACGTGTCCGCTTAAATGCGGGGTCGGTAGCCATGCGCTCAGCGCTGATCGGACTGTACTCTCTTGCGATATAACCGTCCTTGCTTTTGTAGAAAGAAATATCTCCGATAGTTCCTTCTAATTTGATGATGCTTTTCTGTTTTGCCATAATTCTGCTTGTTTGTTGAAACAAAATTACCCCGGCGCAAAACCTGGCTTGTCGCATTTGTCGTCTTTGTCGCGATACTACTTATTTAGCGTATTTGTCGTTATAAGATTTAATATTTCGCAGGATTTTAATACTTTTCCGGAATTAAAATCTATCACCTATAAAAACATTGCCGTAATAACCCGTCGGTTTTGGGGATTATTTAAGGCATACTAGTTGTGTAAATGGAAGGAGTACCTTTATGCATTATACCCATTGAAGCTGCGATCATCATCCGGAGAAGCAACCGGACTGCCGAGCGTATTCTTAATGATATCCGCTTTTTGCTCTTGAAAAAAACCCATCAGCTGGTTACAATAAAAGAATTCTGTGATCATATGGGTTTAGTGTATGAAGAAGTCATCCAGCACTATTACACACCTCGCTTCGACCTGAAGGTTTGGCTCTAAGAAAAAAGGGAGGAACAGAAAAAATACTCCTGTTTAATCCTTGTATTTCCAACCAGAATTAACAGATTGCTGTGTATAAACCCAATTAGGAATAATATTAGTGTTGTATAGCTATTTCAGGGTGAATTTGCTATATCCCTCCAGTATGGATACTGTATAGGTACTGTATAGATACTGTACACATACTGTACTAACAGTGTACTAAAACCCTTTTTGAACTATTTAAACTAATTGGCTATTTAAACCGAAAAATCCAACTCCCAACCACCCCCTGCCCCCTCCTTGAAGATAAGGAGGGGAGTAAAAGGCTGCTAAATCCATGATTGTCTCATTTTACACCTTTTTTACCTAAACCCTAATCCAATCTACCATGCTCGTAACTGAAATGATTATATCAATACCAACGGCATCCAGAGGCAGCTTGCCTAAAGCACCATATTTCCCCTTCAATCGCGATAACCACCCCCCTTTTATTCCCCCGCCAGCGGGGGATACGAGGTGCTTTAGAATATTGGCTGAAGAAAATCAGGTGCTTTATCGTCTGAATGAAGACACATAGTTCTGAAGATATACTTTCATTCTACGAAAATGCCTAAAGCGTGTCTTGTCCTGAAATAGGTTTACACAAAAAGTAAGCTTATGCAGAAAGTAACAC
>CBIHLM010000185.1:0-1949 GCA_966210515.1 uncultured Pedobacter sp. | reverse complement strand
TCTCTGCATATTTTGAGGAAAACTATTTTGAGACGAAATATGTAGTGTATTTTCCGGCTCAATAAGCTTTGCCAGAATATAAACTCTCCATTTCTTCCGTTTTTATTAACGTCTTTATTATCGGCGACTGCCCAACCTTTTTATCTACCTATTCGGATATTGGGTCTGCCTTAATCGTTTCGGATTTACCCTTTTCTTTTACAGGATCTCCCTGAATTGATTTTGATTGTGGTTCTACAGGAGGTGGCGGAGGCGGAACCTGATTATTGCTTTTATTTTTAACTGGTTTTACCACAGGAGGCGGAAACTTAATATTTTGAACCTTAGGCCGGGGAGTTGATTTACCTTTTGACGGTTCTACAGGAGGTGGTGGAGGTGGAACCTGATTATTGCTTTTACTTTTAGCTGGTTTTATCACAGGAGGCGGAAACTTAATATTTTGCACCTTAGGCTGGGGAGTACCTTTTGACTGTTCTACCGGAGGTGGAATAGACTTATTGGGTTTAGTTGTATCCTGATTGGCGGGCAATAAATCCATCATCCCATACGATTTACTGAAAGACAACGCTGAAATGCAAAGCATTGAAGGGATTAATAGGGCCAGTAATGCATACTTCAGCATCTCACGGCTCCGCGATTTTTTTTGACTGAGTTTCATAATTCGTTTCTTTAAAAGTGATTGATTAAACATTTGGTTACTTAAATCTTGCTGAATATTGCCATATGAGTTTTGAATTAAGAACATAGCATAATTCTGTTTTCCAAGCTCATCTCCCGATACAATCTCATCTGCAATAAATTCGTGGATTGTCTTGATCTCAGTTTTTATCAGCGATATTATAGGATTGAACCAGTTTATAATTTGAATCAGTTCAAAAAATAGAATGTCAAGAGAATGCTTCTGGTTGATATGTACAAGCTCATGTTTCCTAATAGTATCTTGTCCCTGCAATTCGGGGTTTATAAACAAGTAGTT
The DNA here is from genome assembly GCA_966210515.1 of uncultured Pedobacter sp. Classification (GTDB taxonomy): domain Bacteria; phylum Bacteroidota; class Bacteroidia; order Sphingobacteriales; family Sphingobacteriaceae; genus Paradesertivirga. The sequence goes on along the minus strand of CBIHLM010000185.1, from coordinate 973 downwards.
GAAGAATGAAAACGAAAAGTTTTCAGCTTTTATCCGCACCTCTTTGAATCTGTCGTGGGCAATAACTTCGCCTGATTTCACTAGTTTTGTAATTCCATAAATTTGGCTAGCCAGACGTAAAAGAAGTCCAAACACCACTAGCAGATATAATTTAAAAGCTATTTGCCACCATTCCATGCCCGTACTTTCGGTCGGTATTATCACTCCAGAGGCATATATCTGCTCTGATATAGCGCCCCTTACAGCGCTCACATCCATGAAGGGGAATAAAAAAGATAAGCCTGTACTTGACAATAGATAAAATCTGTTTAACGAATAGAAAGTCTCTTCTTGAAGTAGAATTTTGTAAAATGCATAGAAGACAATCAAATATGCATTTGCCTCTAGCAAGTAATAAAATGTGTTCATGGCTTCTTGTTTTTTAGTTGTTCAACAAGTCTGGTAAGTTCATCAAGTTCCTGAATGTCAATTTTCTTTTCATTTACCAGGAAGGATACAAGGTGTTCATAAGAGTTATCAAAGTAATTCGTGAAGATTTTATCGAAAGCAAAACTTTTATATTCTTTCTCTTCAATTAAAGGAAAATAAACATACGAGCTTCCATAAGCTTTATGATCCACAAACCCTTTGGTTTCTAACACCCTTATAACCGTCGAAACCGTATTATAGGCGGGCTTTGGATCAGGCATTTCTTCGATGATATCTTTAACTACGGATTCTTTAAGTTTCCATAAGATGCGCATCACCTGTTCTTCTGCTTTAGTTAATTCTTTAATATAATTTTTACTTTTATCTTTCATGCTTTAATTGAATTTTGAACTATTTATATAGTTCGTTATACTAAAGGTATAAACTATAAAAATAGTTTGCAAACTATTTTTATAGTTTATATTAAATACTTGAAAATAAGCATCTAAATTTCCCTATGTCTCTCTTACATCAAATTGCATTAACATTCATTCCAGGGGTAGGT
>CBIHLM010000184.1:0-1962 GCA_966210515.1 uncultured Pedobacter sp. | reverse complement strand
ACCCGAACTCTTCTTCTTTTTAGAGGAGGACGTGCCAGCCAAGAGATTGGTGGGTAAGTTTAACATCAAAAGCACATATCTTGGAAAGTCAAAATCCTCAGTCAAACCGTTTTAATCATCAGCTAAAAACGTTTTCACGCATAATAGATGCATACAAGGAGGATAAACCCCTAACTAAATTTCTTCCGGATTTCTTTCGTAAAAACAAGCAAATGGGTTCTACTGATCGCAGAGTTGCCAGCAGCTTGCTGTATAATTATTTCCGTTTAGGAAGGGCTTGTACTCATCTTCCCACCGAAGAGCGATTGTTTGTCGCGGAATTTTTAATTTCGACAACATCTAACCCTTTCCTGCAAAATTTTAAACCGCGTTTTAATGAACAGGTTGGTCTTCCTCTTGAAGAAAAGATAGCTGTTCTTCAAGCAGAAAATATAGGCTTTTCGATCGACGATGTTTTTCCTTTTTATGAGCATTTTTCAAAGGGAATTGAAAAAGCAGAGTTCTTAAAATCATTTTTCATTCAGCCTGATCTCTTTATAAATATATATCCTGAGAAAACCGCCTGGGTAAGTTCTAAACTGGAGGATGCAGAAATAAATTATAAGGAAGAAGGCGAGCGTTCTCTACGCTTACCAAATGGAACAAAACTAGAGCAGCTATTTCCGGATAACAAATACTTTGAAGTCCAGGATCTATCCTCTCAGGAAGCATGCAAGGTTTTTAAACCGCAGAAGTATGATTATTGGTGGGATTGCTGCGCTGCCTCGGGAGGCAAATCAATAAACTTGTTTCATCAGCAGCGGGAAATTAAGTTGCTGGTCTCCGATATCCGCGAAAGCGTACTCGAGAACCTGGACGAGCGTTTTAAAAATGCTGGTCTGCTTAAGTATCAGAAGAAAATTTTGGATCTCACTAAAGATCCGCAGCCATTTATACACAGTTTTGAGTTTGATGGAATTATTTATGATGCTCCCTGCACCGGCTCGGGAACGTGGGGCCGGTCACCCGAAATGATAAACCAGTTTCAGGAATATCGCATAAAAGCCTTTCAGAATTTACAGATTTCTATCGCAAAAAATATAGTCAAGTATTTGAAACCAGGAAAGCCGCTCATTTATATCACTTGCTCGGTTTTTAAAGAGGAAAATGAAGAAGTAGTAGATTTTCTGGTTAAAGAACTGGGATTAAAGTTAGAAATACAGCAAGTATTAAAGGGCTATAGCAGAAAGTCTGATTCGATGTTCGTTGCACGCCTTATAAAATAAATCAACCAGCCATTAGCTAAAGACCAATTTCTTATTGTACGCGCGTCCATGTTTCAGTTTTTCCCAAAATGCTCAACCCCAAATAGGCACGGATATTTAACTTGTTTCTGCCAAGCATTTTCATCATGCCGTTATAAGTGTTTCCGGATTTGATATCGTAAATTTTACCTCTGACATATGTGCCTTTTCTTCTGTGATTAAAGTCCCGAAGAATTTCCAATCCTAATAAAGGTTGGGTTCGCTGTGTCTCATCAGGATTGTTTACATCCAACTTAGGTTTTCCCGAGTGATCGTTCGTTTCTTTCAGCCAAACTATTTTCCCGAAATATTGATCTCCGCGCTTAAATAGTTGAATGTGCCTGCTCTCGTACCCATCTTTCCATATTCCGATTATATCATCAGAAACCTGTGCTGATACTGTGGTAAATGTGGCAAGCAGACTAAATGCTAAAAAGATTATTGTTTTCATAAAAAGATAGATGTCTTATAAGATAAACGGATTTTATGACCCTTATTGTTTTCTTTAATTGTTTTTAGTCTGGATCGATCTTTGGCCAATAGATATTGCAATCCTATTTAAAGCTCTATGTTTTTGCGAATTTTATTAAAAAAAATCGATTTAATGATTTTGTATAAGATGTTCAGTATCAAAAAGATTTATTTTTTTTCTATCTTCTGTTATCGGTAATTATAAACT
>CBIHLM010000183.1:0-1988 GCA_966210515.1 uncultured Pedobacter sp. | reverse complement strand
GAAAAAGAACTAAAGCTAAAAAATGACCAACTTGAAGAAGCGCAGCAGATAAGCCTTGCCCTTAATAATCAACTCGAGGATATTGTTAGAGAGCGAACCAAAGAATTGTTGCTTAGCAGAGAACATTTTAAAATGTTGTCCAATAATATCTCACAAATAACATGGACAAATCTTCCTTCGGGCGAGTTCACGTTTTATAATCAGCGTTGGTACCAGTATACCGGCTTAAGTTTTGAAGAAAGTAAAGACTCGGGATGGAATGAAATCGTTCATCCTGAGGATAAATTGGATACCCTTAACAGGTATCGTAAGGCCATGGAGACTGGGTCGACTTTTGAAGTTGAAAATAGAATTAAGCGTGCTGATGGTACTTATCGCTGGCATTTGAACCGCGCAAATCCCCTGAAAAACGAGAACGGCGAAATTTTATTTTGGGTAGGGACGGCCACGGATATCGAGGATCAAAAGAAGGCCATGGAAAAGAAAGATGAATTTATCGGCATCGCTAGTCATGAGCTCAAAACCCCGCTAACCAGCTTAAAGGGATATCTTCAACTGATTGGCAGTTATAAAAAGGAAGTGTTACCGGTTACGGTAAGGCAGTTTATTGGGAAAGCTGATGAAGCCATCGGCAAATTACAGAATCTGGTAAACGATCTTTTAGACGTAAGTAAAATTCAAAAAGGTAAATTACAGTTTAGTAAATCTACCCTCAACATTAGCCATGTTATTAATAGTTGTATTGAGAGTTCAAACCATATTTATCCAACTTACAATATTAGGGGCAATACGGAAGATGGATTGTTTGTTATCGGCAATTTTGAACGCTTGGAACAGGTGTTGATGAATTTTATCAATAATGCTGTAAAATATTCCCCTGTCAATAAGGATATAGTTATAAATGCTGAAATTAACGGAAATAACGTTCAGGTTTCTGTAACTGATAATGGTATTGGCTTAACAGAGCACCAAATGGAATTGATTTTTGAACGGTTTTACCGGGTGGATGATAAAAATTATTCCGCTAGTGGCTTAGGGATGGGACTGTATATATCTTCTGAAATTATTAAGGCGCACAACGGAACAATAGGTGTTCAGAGTCAGTTTAATGAAGGATCTACCTTCTACTTTAGATTGCCTTTATACAAATCGCGGTAAGCCCTTACTTCGATTTTCGCTCATAAAAGTTTGTCAATTTTGTTATATATTTAAAGCAAAATATTTGTTGAAAATCCTCATATAATATTCAATTAAATTGATGTTGTTTGGTTAAATCGTATCTTGAATGGTGTTTGAGAAAACATGTATCGGAGACGTAACAAATGTTAAACAATTGCATATTATTTCAACCACTGCCCCTGGTATTTGTTGTTATAACCTATTGTAAACCACTTGAAAAATTTACACCTCGTTGTTGCTTTCGGATTTCTCCTGAATTTTGCGGGCTTTGCCCAGCAAAGGCCGCAGTATACCCAATACATATTTAATAATTACCTGTTAAATCCAGCTATCTCCGGTATAGAAAACTACATTGATCTAAAGGCTGGCTACCGGACACAATGGACTGGTTTGGACGGTGCTCCCGTAACAAATTACATTTCTGTTAATGCTCCTTTGGGGAAAAATTTTTTATCTGGTGATGCAAATTCATTTGGCGGTCAGGAAAATAATCCGATGAGCAGGAGTTATTTGCAGAACTATATGGCCGCCGAACCACATCATGGTATCGGAATGCATGCTGTTTTGGATCGCGCAGGTCCGATTAGTCGTGTCGATGTAAATGCTACCTATGCCTACCATTTGGGTTTATCTGAAAAATTAAACATTGCTTTAGGGGTCGCTGTGGGTATTTCGAAGGTGAGTTTGGATTACTCTAAAATAACTTTAGAGAATAATCAGGATCCGGCAATTGTAGCTACAGAAACGGATCGGCTTAAGCCTGATTTGGGTGCCGGTCTCTGGATTTACGGACCCCAGTATTTTGTCGG
>CBIHLM010000182.1:0-2213 GCA_966210515.1 uncultured Pedobacter sp. | reverse complement strand
ATAATTTGCACCGGAATATTCTGATCGATCTGATAAATGAGGTCCAGGCCTTTTTCAGATGCTTTTACTGAAAATAAGTCCATAATATCCTCAATACAAGTTCGTAACGCAAAGCTATGAGGGTCAAGTTCAAGACTTCCCGATTCTATTTTAGAAAAGTCCAAAATGTCGTTTATCACCGCCAGCAGGTTTTCTCCACTGGTATGAATCACTTCTAAATATTCCTGTTGCTCTTTACTCAGAACTGTTTCTGCTAATAGTCCAGTCATCCCCAGCACTCCATTCATTGGCGTTCTGATTTCGTGGCTCATAGTTGCCAAAAAAGCGCTTTTTGCTTGATTAGCTTTATCTGCCTCCTTCCGGGCCGCTTGTTCTTGTTCTTTTTGTATCATTAACTCCGTATTCATTTCCACAAGTTCTATTTGCTTTTCCTTCAGTTCTTTAGCTTGTAGCCGAGTAGTCTCGAATAAATCCTGGAGTTTTATATTTGCTCTGTTTGTCCGTTCTTCGATCACTTTCTGGTGTACGAAGGTTCGCTTTATGTATCGAAAAAGTATATAAACCATTGTTATGATAACAGACAAAGCAAATGCAAAAAAAATTAAGGTTTGATGGGCGTTTACTTTACTGTTAATTCTTCTTTCGGCTAATAATTTTTCCTCAATCGCTTTGAGTCGTTCGATGCTTTGTTCAACCTTAGTCATGGTGCTGTCGACATTAATTTCTCGCTTTGCGCCCTCAATTCCATCGTGATTATAAGCCCATAGAATTTTACTCAGAGCAAAAAGTTTTTGTGCTGTAAATGTTTGTACACTGGCAACTTGTTTTGACTGCCTGCCTTCCAGCAATACAAGTGATCTCAGGCGATCGACAGAGGGCATTATTTTACTTAGCGATTCATTATAATGGTCCAGGTATTTAATATTTCCGGTAGTTATATATACGCGGCAACTGCTTTCTGCCTGGCTAATATTTATAAGGACAACATTGGAGAGTTTAATAATTTCCTGTGCAAGGTCGACAGAGGAATTGTCTTTTTCCATTTCTGTAATTCGAACGTAAGAAATTATTCCAACAGAAAACACGAAGCCCAGAGTTACCACAAAACCTGCTAATACTTTTTGCTGAAAAGAAAATTTTTTCATGATTTTGACAAGCCAATAAATACTCAAATTGATATTACAGCAATTTTACGAAGATGGGAGAGGAGATGTGGTATTGGGGATATTAAGCTTTTGTTAATTTATTTGAGTTTTTTATTGTTTACTACAACCATGAGTTTATATTTTTTAAGATTTTATTTGCCTTTGTAAGAAAACTTAATCTTAAATTAATACAGGGTACACTTGTTTTTCTGATGTTTACTGAAGTTATAATGATACTATGAAAATTTTATATGCCATTCAGGGTACAGGTAATGGCCATTTAAGCAGGGCAATGGATATTGTCCCCTGTCTTCAGAAGCATGGCGAAGTTGATATTCTGGTGAGTGGCGTTCAGGGCGATCTTAATTTGCCTTTTCCTATAACATATCAGTACAAAGGACTAAGTTTTATTTTTGGAAAAAGCGGAGGTGTAAATCTCTGGAAAACCTTTGCGCGAACCAATCTCAGCCGGTTTGTTAAGAACTCGAATGCATTACCAATCGAACAGTATAATTTGATTATTAACGATTTTGAACCAGTTTCAGCCTGGGCCTGTTATTTTAAGAATAAGAATTGTGTTGCATTAAGTCATCAGGCCGCTGTATTAACTGAAGGTTACGCTTTACCCGACAGAGTAGACGGCGTGGGTAAACTTATTCTCGAACACTATGCCCCGGCGAATACCGTATATGGATTTCATTTCACTGCCTGTGGCGAAAATATTTTCACCCCGGTTATTCGGAAACAGGTAAGAGAACTTCCAATATCAAATGAAGGGCATTATACAGTGTATTTACCCTCTTATGATGATAAGAGACTGATCAAGCAGTTGTCTGTTTACCAGGATGTAAAGTGGGAGATATTTTCAAAGCACAATAAAAAGGAATATAAATCTAAAAACCTGGCCATTTATCCAATAGATAATCAACGATTCACAGCAAGCATGGCAGCTTCGGCCGGGGTATTGTGTGGCGCTGGTTTTGAAACGCCCGCCGAAGCTCTATACCTGCGAAAGAAACTTTTGGTAATACCGATGAAGAATCAATATGAACAGCATTTAAACGCAGC
>CBIHLM010000181.1:0-2227 GCA_966210515.1 uncultured Pedobacter sp. | reverse complement strand
TTATGAGATATAACCACATTGATCCTTCATTGTTTAAGAAGAATCGCGAAAAATTTATAAGTAATCTGAAAACCAATGCAATAGCTGTTTTTAATTCTAACGACGAATACTTACGCAGCGGCGATCAAACTTTTCCTTTCAAACAAAATGCAGATTTTTTTTATTTAACAGGGATCGATCAGGAACAATCAATTTTGCTTCTTTTTCCGGATTGCCCAAATCCTATTTACAAAAGTGTATTATTTTTGAGACAAACAAATGAGCACATCGCCGTATGGGAAGGACATAAGTATACTAAAAAGAAGGCAACGTCGGTTTCGGGAATCGAAAATGTGTATTGGCTTGATGATTTTTGGAACATTTTTTATACAATTATTAATTACGCCGACACAATTTACTTAAACACAAATGAGAATGACAGGGCTAGTCATGACGTATCATACCGAGATTTGCGGTTTATAAATCAGTTAAAAGAACGCTATCCATTACATGAATATAAGAGATCTGCACCTATCCTGCGTTCGCTTAGGGCTGTAAAATCCGAAACTGAGATTTCTCTTACCAAAAAAGCCTGCAGTATAACGGATGACGCTTTCAGAAGAGTGTTGAAATTTGTAAAGCCGGGTGTTATCGAATATGAAATTGAAGCAGAGATTACTCACGAATTTATCCGCCAAGGTGCTACAGGGCACGCTTATTCTCCTATTATAGCTTCTGGTGCTAATGCCAACATCCTTCACTATAATGATAATAATCAGATCTGTAAAGATGGAGATGTGATACTTTTTGATTTTGGAGCTGAATACGCTAACTATAACGCTGATCTAAGTCGCTCAATACCAGTAAACGGCCGATTTACAAAGCGCCAAAGAGAGGTGTATAATGCTGTTTTATATGTAATGCGGGAGGCCAGAAAAATGTTGATAGCTGGTACTGTTTGGAATGATTATCATGAAGAAGTAGGAAATATTATGACCGACCAGCTTATTCAGCTTGGGCTTCTCGATAAATTTGAGGTTGAGCGGCAGAATCCTTCTATGCCTCTGTATAAAAAATATTTTATGCACGGTACTTCGCATCATCTTGGATTGGATGTTCACGACTTTGCAAGTCGTTATAAACCATTCGAACCTGGAAATATATTAACCTGCGAACCAGGAATTTATATAAAAGAAGAAGGGTTAGGGATACGACTGGAGAATGATATATTGATAACCGATAGCGGAAATATCGATTTAATGGACGATATCCCGATCGAGGCCGACGAAATAGAGGAGCTTATGAACGCTTGAGTTTTGATTCTACAAACTTATAGATGTTAAATCCCTTCATTTTCGATGCTTCAGTAATTTCTTCCTGAAGCATTTTTTTATCAATATCAGCCATTCTTTTTTCCTGGATTAACTTCCACGCTTTTTCGGTGGCTAAAGATGAATGACTAACAGAGGTGTAGTCAAAGTTTTTAATAAAAAGTGCGACTTCTGAGATACCCTCTCCGTTCGTCGCAATGGTTCTAAAAACCGGAATAGAACGCTCATGGGTAAGTCGCTGAAGATTATTTGCGAACTGTTCGGCTCCTTCCCTGTCCGATTTGTTTACTACAAAGGCGTCACCAATTTCCATTATGCCCGATTTAATTGATTGTATCTCATCGCCCGATTCAGGAACCAATACTACAAGGGTGATATCTGCAAGTCCGGCGATTTCTACTTCAGATTGACCAACCCCTACCGTTTCTAACAAAATGTAGTCGAATCCAGATGCTTTAAGGACATCAGTCATCTCAATTATTTTTGCCGATAACCCTCCCAAAGAGCCTCTTGTAGCGATCGACCGGATAAAAACATTCTCATGAGTCGCATAACTTTGCATTCGTATCCGATCTCCTAGTAAGGATCCGAAACTAAAAGGCGAGGTCGGGTCGATAGCTAAGACAGCAATACGAGCAGCGCCGTCTAATAATTTATCAATCAGATTTCCCACTAAAGTGCTTTTTCCGGCACCTGGAGGCCCGGTTATTCCAATAATCGGACAATTCGAATCAATCGTCAGGCTTTTCAGTAGGTCTTCAGCGCCAGTCAGTTCATTTTCTACTATTGTAAGCTGTCGGGAAACTTCGCGGAAGCTTTTAAAATTTACATTTTCTTTGTTTCTCATTCTTGGGCCTGTTTCTAAATTTAAATAATATTATTAAAATATATATTATAAATAATAATTAAATATTATT
>CBIHLM010000180.1:0-2314 GCA_966210515.1 uncultured Pedobacter sp. | reverse complement strand
CGGATAGTTTGAAAAAGGCAGTTCTGTATCCTGTCAATGCTCCCGGAAATATTGCGGTTACCCGTGGCTGGCCAATTGCTCCGAAATTCGGCGATCAGATCGACCATCCACATCAAATAGGTGTGTGGTTTAATTACGGCGACGTAAACGGTGCCGACTATTGGAATAATTCAACAAAAATTGACACCAACGCAAAAGCCTACGGTACAATTAAGCTGAACAAAATTGTGTCTGTAAAGAACGGAAGGGGCAAAGCGGAATTAGTTACTCTTTCAACCTGGTACAACCCTGGCGGGAAAGCAATGCTTGAAGAAAGGTCAACATATGTTTTTACAGTTGGTGGCATTAATAGAATAATCGACAGAAAAACAGACCTAAAAGCTTTGCAGAATATCTCATTTAAGGATAACAAAGAAGGTTTGTTTGCCATCAGGGTTGCAAGAGAAATGGAATATCCTTCATCCAAAGCTGTGAAAGTATACACCCCGGAAGGGATAAAATCTGTTATCGCTAATGAAAAACTGAGTGGGAAATATGAAAGCAGTACCGGCATCACTGGCGAAGAGGTATTTGGAACCCGCTCCAAATGGCTGAAACTTTCGGGCGATATTGATAATAAGCCTGTAAGCGTAGCAATTATTGACCATCCCTCGAACATCGGCTACCCCGGATTCTGGATGGCCCGCGGATACGGACTTTTTGCCATTAATCCGCTTGGCGCAGAAGTTTATACAAACGGAAAAGAACGTCTCAATTTCAGCTTAGCAAAGGGCAAAAGCGTTATTTTCAAACACCGTCTTGTGATTGCTGATTCGTTAGATACTTTGCAACTTGATCAATTATTCAATTCTTTTAAAAGACAGTAAAAGAGATATTTCCTAAAACTGTACTTTTGTATCCCATAACAGCACAGGCTTTTGTGTTTAAACCTGATTGCAGCGGAACCCCTAAGGGATTTTTGAGCGTCGGGGTTGTAGCGTAAAGCAGGGCTTTCGGCGAATTGAAAGCTGGCTGTTGATTTCAAAATAAAAATATGTTAGAAAAATTAGAAGATATAAAACTTCGCTGGGAAGAAGTAGAGCGTGAATTAAGCAATCCTGCTACTCTGAGCGATATGAAACGTTTTGCTACTTTGAACAAAGAGTACAAAGATTTGGGCAAAATTGTGGATGAATATAAGATCTATAAAAATGTTGTTTCGAATATCGAGAGCAATAAACAAATATTGGCCACCGAAAAGGATGAAGAGTTGAAGGAAATGGCAAAAATGGAGCTTGACGAGCTGATTCCTCAAAAAGAAGAATTGGAAGAGAAAGTTCGGTTGATGTTAATTCCAAAGGATCCTCAAGATGCTAAGAATGCGGTAGTCGAGATTCGTGGTGGCACGGGGGGCGATGAGGCCGCTTTGTTTGCCGGCGATTTATACCGTATGTACACCCGTTATTTTGAGAAAAAAGGCTGGAAGGTTGAAGTTGTCGACGTAACTGAAGGTACTGCAGGTGGCTATAAAGAGGTAATTCTAAATGTAAGTGGTGAAGATGTTTACGGTCATATGAAGTATGAATCCGGCGTCCATCGTGTGCAAAGAGTGCCCGATACCGAAACACAGGGAAGGGTACATACCTCGGCAGCTTCTGTGGCTGTGCTTCCTGAAGCCGAGGAAGTAGATTTCTATTTAAATCCTGCTGATGTTGAATTACAAACCTCGCGTTCGGGTGGTGCTGGTGGTCAGAATGTAAACAAGGTTGAAACTAAAGTGCAGCTAACGCATAAACCTACCGGGATGGTGGTTGTGTGCCAGATTGAACGATCGCAGCTTGGTAACCGCATCAGGGCTATGGAAATGCTTCGCAGCAAATTATATGACCTTGAATTGCAGAAACACGTGGGTGATATTGCGGCAAAGCGCAAGACAATGGTCTCTACCGGCGACAGGTCGGCAAAGATCAGGACATACAATTATCCGCAGGGCCGTGTTACAGAACATCGCATCGGATTAACCTTATACAACCTTGCAGCGGTTATGGATGGTGAAATCCAGGAAATAATTGACGCGTTACAGTTTGCTGAAAATGCTGAAAAGATGAAAGAAGGCTCAAATGCTTAAGTTTTTTAATTTTTAAACAACAGGCCTGCAAATAGTTAGCTGATATATTTGATCAATAAATAAATAAAACACTTTTTTTATTGACAAATAAACAAAAGACGCTATATTTGCAGTCCCAAAAGGGATGGTTTGGTAGTTCAGCTGGTTAGAATACATGCCTGTCACGCATGGGGTCGCGGGTTCGAGTCCCGTCCAGACCGCAAAAAA
>CBIHLM010000179.1:0-2337 GCA_966210515.1 uncultured Pedobacter sp. | reverse complement strand
TCAGCTGATTCCAGCCAATTAGAAACTTTAAACGGAATAGGTCCGGCTTTTGCCTTTAGGATTATAAAATACCGAAACCGCCTGGGCGGCTTTTATAAAAAAGAGCAGTTGAAGGAAGTTTATGGACTGGATTCGACACTGTACCAGAAAATTCAGAACCGCGTGATTATAGATCCGGCCTCCATAACTCGAATTCAAGTGAATACTGCTACATTCGATGATTTTAAAAAGCATCCATATCTTTCTTACAAGCAAATGAATGCTATTATAAAGTATAGAACGCAACACGGTGAGTATAGGGATATTAAAGATTTGAGAGCAATCGCATTATTGAATGACGATTTGTTGAATAGAATCGCTCCTTATTTGTCGTTTAGTTCAAAATGAGTTTACTATTCTCTTGTAACCTTTCCTGTCAAAAAATGTTATAAATGAAAGCTATCCTTAGGTATTTATGATTGAAAATAATTCATCCGGTTACGATTTTTCAGTTTCAGAAAGCCAGCAGATGGTCATTCAAATGGTTCGGGATTTCGCTGATAAACATATCCGTCCTCACGTGATGGAATGGGATGAAGCTCAAATTTTTCCCGTCGGAACGTTTAAACAGTTAGGCGAATTAGGCTTGATGGGAGTGCTTGTTCCCGAGGAATATGGCGGGGCAGGACTTGGCTATTTTGAGTATGTTAATGTGATTGTTGAGGTTGCAAAAGTGTGTGGCTCAATCGGGCTGTCGCTTGCCGCGCATAATTCTTTATGTACGGGTCATATTTTATCATTCGCTACAGATGAACAAAAAAAGCGCTGGCTGCCAAAACTTGCTACCGCCGAATGGATTGGAGCATGGGCCCTAACTGAGGCGAATACGGGCTCAGATTCATTGAATATGAATACTACAGCGATAAAAGATGGTGATTATTATGTGATTAACGGGTCCAAAAATTGGATAACTCATGGTATGTCTGGCGATATTGCTGTAGTTATGGTCCGAACAGGGGAGCGCAACAGTGCATCAGGTGTGTCTGCTATTGTTATAGAGAAAGGTACTCCCGGCTTTACTCACGGTAAAAAGGAAAATAAGTTGGGTATGCGGGCATCAGAAACTACTGAGTTGATATTTGATAATTGTCGGGTACATAAAGATAATTTGCTTGGCGAAGAAGGCCAGGGCTTTAAACAGGCAATGAAGGTTTTAGATGGCGGACGGATCTCTATTGCCGCTTTAGCTCTTGGAATTGCCAAAGGTGCGTTCGAAGCTGCTTTGAAATACTCTAAAGAGCGCCACCAGTTTGGTCAGCCCATTTCTAAGTTTCAGGGTATTGCGTTTAAACTGGCCGATATGTCGACGGACATTGAAGCAGCAGAATTACTGATTTTAAAGGCGGCTGATTTAAAGAATAGGGGTGAGGCAGTGACAAAGAACTCTGCAATGGCTAAATATTATGCATCCGAAGTGGCAGTAAGAGTCGCGAATGATGCGGTTCAGATTTTTGGCGGATATGGATATACTAAGGATTTTCCTGTGGAGAAGTACTATCGTGATGCTAAACTCTGTACAATTGGAGAGGGAACCTCGGAGATCCAGAAGATTGTAATTGCAAGGGAAATATTAAAAGATTAAGGCAGCTTTAAACTGCCCCTCATCTTTAATATCAAAATACTACCTATTATAAAAGTAATGCAGTCCCCATCAAGACGTGAATTGCCAGACTTACGAAGAAAGCAAGAATAGTAAAGCGGGTACTTGCACCGCCCATATTGCCCACTACATTGATAAAAAACAGAACCATGCTGATTCCAAGGATGGTGCCGGTAGGTCCATTTAAAGCGTTTGAGAATAAAAAGCTAAATGGAACAAGCAAACAATGGATTAATAAAGAAATCAGCCACCACAATATATGCTGAGTTTTTTGTTGATCGGCATATGTAGTATATCTGGTCCAAAGATTCGATTGTTCAGAGGTATTAGTGTTGAAATTAGTATTAATTGCTGTTGCTGATTTTATCGTTGTCATAAATTTCATTTTTGATACTGCAAATTTCTGCGGTTCGTAAATTCAAAATGATGACAAAAGTCACTTTTGAAAAAGATAGTAATCACAAATCTTGATTCCCACCGAAATGGCGATATTTTTTGTGCCAGCAGGGTTGTTCGAGTATCTTCTCTTAGATTATACCGTGGATTTATGCGGTAAGAATTGACGGTTTTCCTAACGAATTCCCAGGGTCTTAATATTTTCTGAATTTTACTCTTTAAGTTCTAATAATTTGCCGTAAATTTGCAATCCTTAATGAGAGGAGGTATTTACAGATTATGATCATAATAAACGTTAAAGA
>CBIHLM010000178.1:0-2410 GCA_966210515.1 uncultured Pedobacter sp. | reverse complement strand
TAGTAGTAGAACTTATAATATCATGGTTATTGCTCAAATTTGTTCTTAATAAAAACCTTTTGGTGCTTGGGTTTAAAATCAATAGCAAACAACTTATACCAATAGTAATAGCTTTATTTATACCGGTGGCTTTCCTGGTTATTCATTTGGTCGGTATATCATTGTGGGTAAAAAGCCCCTATCATTTAAACCCGCATTATACCTTCGCTGCATTTACAAACTCGACGCGGTACGTATTAATATCGGTCGTTTATGAGGAATTGATATTCCGCGGAGCGCTATTATATATATTGATCAAAAAAATAGGTACTCAAAAAGCAGTGCTGGTATCTGCAATAAGTTTTGGTCTCTATCATTGGTTTACAATGGGTGTATTAGGCCAGGTAGTGCCTATGCTGTTTGTTTTTACTATTACTGCTATCATGGGATATATATTTGCATTGTCCTTTAGCATAAGTAAAACCATCTATTTTCCATTCGCCTTACATTTGGGTTATAATTTTACTTTTATGATCATATTTTCCCGAAGTAACATTGGCGAGCAATTATTGATCCCGATGTTTAAAAATGACCCGATTAAAACAGGGGTTGCATTTCAAACAGTTACCACGGCAATACATTATATCGTTTTTCCATTTATTGTATGGTTGTATTTGCGTTATATGAAAAAGCGCATAGTCAGCGTATGATGAACATTCCCAAAAAACCATTAACTATGATCCCCAGTTTGGCAAGTATGCAGCGTTGCCAATTGGGTGGGCGTACTTGTGCCTTAGGCTAACAAAGGCTGCACATCTTTATTCCCTCACTGGCTTAAGTTTGTTGTTCTGGCTTAAGTTTAAGGTGCTGCCTTCAGTTGGCTAACTTAAGCTTTGAGGGAGTGGCTTATGGATAAGTTTGCTTTCGAGGCAAGAAGGAGCGGTAGGGCAGATAATTACAAAATCTGGCGGGATGATAATCATGCTATTGATATGTCAGATTTGGATTTCCGAAAAAAGCTTTCGTATATGCACGACAATCCTGTTCGAGCAGGCATTGTGGAAAGAGCTGAAGATTATTTAATGAGTAGCGCAAGGAACTATAATACCAATTGAGATTGCGTAAAGAGCGATGAAATCGCTGTTCTCGCTCATCCTCGTTGCAAACGAGGACGATAACGGGATAGCAGAAGATGCGCTCAGCCAACAATCTTGAGTACTCTTCGAGATTTTATGCAGTTTCTTTTGTTACCGCAATAGCACTGTTCAGCGCAGCCAATAGTGAATCCCTATATCTAATAAAATTATCTGGGCGGTCCGCTTCTTCACTTAGTTTTAGCGATTTTTTAACAAGCTTTACCTGTTGTAATTCGTTTTGGTACAGTTCATTAAAAGCGTCAGGGTTTTTGTTTTTTAATATTCTAACAGTATGAGAATATTGCTCAAATATATCGGTGATAATAGTGAGACTTTTATCATCGTAATTTTTTAAGCCACTTGCCTTTGTTGATAGCTTTTCTAACTTTCCTCTTTCTTTTGCGTAACCCATATGTAGACAAAGATAGAGTTTCCTGGCACCATTTACCCCGCTGCCGCGAGCATAAGCATTTTGCATAGACGCTTGCTGGTTCGAGCTTGCAGCTCGGACCTTTTATATAAACGATAATTCCTTATCTTGGATCCTATCTACCGATGAGTCGTAACTATAAATTTAACAACAAAGAAGGGCTATACTTTGTCAGCTTTGCTACCATTAACTGGATCGATGTTTTCGTCTGCGATGAATATTTTATGGCTTTTTCGGCAGCCTGGCCTGGTGCCGCAAAGAAAAAGGCATGGAAATATATTCGTGGTGTATAATGCCGTTCATGTACATTTGGTATTCAGAGCAAAAGATGCTAATCCTGGCGAATTGCTAAAAAGTTTCAAAACATATACTTCAAAAGCTTTGCAAAAAATGATTGAAGAACATCCTCAGGAAAGCAGGAAAGAATGGATTATATGGATGATGGAAAAAGCAGGGTTAAAGAACAGCAATGTGAAGAATAGGCAGTTCTGGCAGCAACACAATAAGCCGATTGAATTATGGAGTGCAGAAGTAATTGATCAAAAAGTCGATTATGTCCCTAACAACCCAGTTATCGCCGGTTTTGTAACAGAAGCTCATTATTGGAAATACAATAGCGCAATAGATTATAGTGGCGGTAAAGGAATGCTGGAAATTGATTTTGTGTTATAGGTCCGAGCTGCAAGCTCGAACCAGCCAACGCCCATCTGATTCGTGCATTATGCTCGCGGTAGCTGAGGGTGGGCAATCGTCAATGTAAAAAACACAAAGGCTCTTGTATTAAATACAATGGTCAATGTAAAGAATACAAAGGCTCTTGTATTAAATACAATGGTCAATGTAAAGAATACAAAGGCTCTTGTAT
>CBIHLM010000177.1:0-2456 GCA_966210515.1 uncultured Pedobacter sp. | reverse complement strand
ATTGTTGTCTGTTCTCTTGATATACTTATAGATTCTCAGTAAACTTATGGGTATATACGTAGAACCGATTTCCTGAAAAACAAATTAGAATTAGAAGAGTAATCAGACCCGAAACAGTGGAGTGATAACTGGAGCATTGAATATTCCCACCAATGATTACGACAGGCATACCCTGGAACCGGCCATTGAACAACAGCAGCGATTAACCGGGCATATCCTTAAAGAAGTTGCCGTAGACAGAGGTAACCGGGGCATTAAAGAAGTTAAAGGCACACCCACCCATCCATACACCCAAACCCTTCGCCAGGAGACTCAGCGCCTATCAGAAAGCCAAACGAAAGAAAGGCTTCTCCAGACGAGCTGCTATCGAACCTGTAATCAGCCATTTAAAAACAGATTATCGATTAAGTCAGAACTTTTATAAAGGAATTAATGGAGATAACATCAATGTAATGCTAGCTGCTGTAGTAATGAACCTGAAACGAATGATGAATATCTGGAAAGACAATCTTTGGCAGCTTTTTTACCGACTGCTTTTTTTGAGCAACTACATAACAAAAAGTCATCCTGTTTTTTATTATTGAGCAAAATGACTTTTTAAGGGGCGACTACATAAGGATTAAATGCCCTTATTTATCTTATAATACCCTCCACCCCAGGCACATAAGCACCATTTACTGCAAATTCAATGAAAACTAAATCCCGTTGATGTACTAAAAGTTGGTCGCGCAACCTAAAGGCTCCCAAATCGGATCTGACCCAAAAGTTGTGGACTAAGCATATAATTTCGCCAGTCTAAAGAGGAAGATATTAACGTTTCCTACTCCTCTGTACTGTGCTCTGAACGCTTTGATTTTTGCATTAAAAGATTCAGCCGAAGCATTTGTACTTCTGTTATCAAAGTAGTTAAGGATATTTTTGTGATGATTGATGATAGTCCTGGAGATGGTGTTGAATGATTTAAAGCCAGATTGTTCCACCTGTTCATTCCATCGGGCCAATCTTGCAAAGGCGTACATTTTATCTTCTGTAGTGCTGAATATCCATGAGAGTTTCTGAGACAGGTCATACGCTTTTCGTAATGCGGGGTATCTGTCAAAGAGTAGTGTTGCTCTTTCCTTTTGCTCCATAGTCCAGTTATCTTCATTATTATATAATAAGTAACGGCTTCTTGCCAGGAGCTGTTTGAGAGTATCTCCATTAGAAAGCACCTCAGGAATATAGACTATTTTAGAAGATTTGGCATCTTCGATGGCTTGGTTTTCAGCATCAATGGCTTCCCACCGGTATTTTATTCTAATCTCCTGTAAAGCTTCTGTAGCCAATTGCTGAACATGAAAGCGGTCTATTACCTGCGAGACATTAGGAAAGCATTTCTTAGCGATCAGCCCCATATTGCCTGCCAGATCTAAGGTGATCTCCTGTACTTTATTTCGTTGCCGTTGCGGTATTTTCTGAAGTAAAGGAATAATATTTTCAGACCTGGTGCCCTCCATGATAGCAACCAAGGTGCCTTTCTTCCCTTTTGCCTGCTTATTGGTTACTATCGTATACAGTTCCCCATGTGAGAGGGAGGTTTCATCAATAGACAGAAAGGGCCGATATTCTGCTCAAAAATAAGTCCTTTGCGAGCAGTGTTTCTATGTTCCCAGCACTTGTATTCACTCAGCTTATCACGATAATACCGTTGAAGCTTTTTACCGCTAATGCCGTAGAAAGAGCCTATGGTTTGAAGGCTGTGTGCTTTAGTATCGGCTGATTCCTTTTAAAAAAGCAGCGAAATCACTGGTGATCCGCGTTCCTTTCGCTACTAATTCCCAATTCCGGTAAACCACCTCTCCGTTATCCGGATTTAGCCACCGCCTTCGCTTGACGTGCAGATATACCTCGTTTCCACGCATGGGGAAGTCTTGCAAGATCACCTCCTTGAAGAAGCCCTTGGATTGAAGTTTACTTGACTGATACTCGCTAGGAATGCTGTTGACCTCTTCCAGATAAATACGAATAACTCTATCCTCTTTCGTATAACTGGCTAACTTGAAATAATCAGAAACTCCTTCAGGGATAACAAGGCTTAGAAGGGCTTGAAATGAATCGTGCATCAAAAATTTTTAAAGCACTAAAATCGGATCTTTTTTTTAATGCGCCACAACTTTTGAACCTGACCCTCTTTTTTTTAATGCTCCACAACTTTTGAACCTGCCCCCCAAATCTGAACCTGTTCCTGCAACTGCAGCATTTATCCCAATCATCCCAGCATTAGGGAACATGTGTTGAATGTATTTAGCTGTTTGTGTCTCCTGCATGATCCAATAAAACCAATTTTTACTGGCTCATTTCGACTGGCTTTGTAAAAAAATTAGATAAGCCATCGTGTAAATAATACTCATTATAATTCCTGGTTCCTGTTTCTACCATCGGGATATTACTGCGATCTACATTGAAAACTATCGACG
>CBIHLM010000176.1:0-2505 GCA_966210515.1 uncultured Pedobacter sp. | reverse complement strand
CGATTCTGATACACTTTATTCCAGACGATAAAGGGCAGCGTTTTGAATGTCATTCCCAAAATAATGGCCGTTAGCCAGCCAAAGAATATACAAAAGCCGTACAGCAGCACAATTCTTGGCATGTGTTCGTTTATAGACACGAAATATATCACACCAAAAAGGCTGAATAGAGGCAGAAATAATAAGGCAACCGATAGTAGCGATATCTTCATCTGCTCGTCAACCTGCTTTCGGATACGCATTTTATACGCTCGGAAGCAATAGCTCCCAAAAAGAATTAAAGCTATCAAAACCAGCAAGAAGGGAGTATAATAAAGCTGAGGGAAAATCTTGAGTGTTTTTAAAACTATAAAGCCGATCAGTCCTGTATTAATAAGGATATAAATAAACCATAACGTTTTAGTGCTGGTATACTTTGAAATAAGAAACATCGGTATAAGCCTTGAGCCTACTCCGATTACTAAAAGTAGAAACCATCCCACTAATCCCATATGCGCGTGTATCGAAAGATATTCTAAGGAGTTTTCGGGAAGCAACGAGCGTGTGAAATTAAACACCAGCAACAAGCCGAAAAACACAGTTACAAAAAGCCATAATGCCGCTGTGGCTATACATACGCCATAAACGTCGTACTTTTTACTTTCGTAGATACTGTTGATTACGTTCAGAAAATAAGCTACGACCGATGCATTTATCAATATTGCGCCGGTTTGTAAAAGCCACCCTAATTGAAATAAATAAAAACCCGTCACTAAGAAGGGGATGCCCGCAGCGGAAAAAATAAAGGATAAATATGCAAGCAGATCACTGTCTAGTTTTCCTTCGATAAGAACCGGAAGTAATTGATGACTTGCTCCAAGAATAATCATTGTCCCCCATCCAAGGGCCATCAGGTGGGTGATTGCCAATGTTTGCGGTTGAAAATAGTGCTGATGGACTATCCCGATATTGATTAGCAGTAAAATACAGGAGAGCAAAAAAGCAAGAGCCCCGTAGATATAAAATGGAAGCACCACTTTATAGCTGGTGGTTTTTTGTAAGCCTTTTACAGAAGTAGCTGCGATCATATCAGTTTTTAAAAATCAGAAGATGCACTTCACTATTGCTGATAGTTTTTATGCGATAGTCGAAATTGCGATCTTTTAATTCAGTAAGCAAATAAACCGGAATACGTTTGTGTTGTACAAACAAAACAGCATCCGTCGCAAGAACTTCTAAAGCTTCAAGAATAGCCATCATGGGCATTGGCATTTCCAGATCCCGAACATCAATCTGTTGCACACGGTTTCCATATTTTTGGAGTATCAAATCCCAGTCATTTAATTCATCTGGCAAGTCTTCAGCTACGGCAGGCGTGGTGTATCCTGTTTTATAAAAGTAGGTTTCGACCAGGTTTTTTTCCAGATGATCTGTATACGATTGAAATCCTTGTTTTTCAAGTAATTTTATAAGAGGACTGGGCTCAAATGTGTTTATGATCTTCAGCACCTGCCGGGGTTTTAATTCGTTAATAGTCTGCTGAATTAGCTTAAGCGGATCGTTTCCTGCTTCCAGCATTTCCCGAACATCTAACGGGATAATCTGTGCTGATTCTACTTCATGAATGAATTGCGGAGGTTGACTTAGCTCAACTGGCGATTCGTTCTCGGACTGAATTGATAAGTCGGCTTCAAAGCCGAAAGGCTGCAGTACTTTAAAAAAATCGTTAGGTGTGCATCTTCCAATTTTTGATGCCATAGAAATACTCGTTCTCCCTGCCATTAATCTCCGTAAAATTGGATTCCTGAGTTTTTTAAAGTCCGGACTCAAGCTTACAATTGCTTCCAGGGCATCGGGATGATGCTTTATTAAAGCTGCTATTTTTGTTTGTGAATTGATTTCCATCGAATAAAATATTTGTTGCATTCCTGAAGACGGTTATGATGTATGCCAGCTTCCATGCTTACTAGATGTTACCTGCCTTATTTTGTGTTAAGCTGTTAATCTCTGTTTCAACTTTGGTCACATCAATGTTCTTCTCTCTGCAAATTTCAGTTAGCGTCTTCTTGTCACCGCAGCTAAAATCAATCCCGTATTTTTTGAATATTTCGGCTTTACGGAAATCTTTGGCAGCTATCTCCCCAATGGTTTTTTTATCGTTTTCGCTTCGTTTTGTTATTCTGACATCCCACCACTCCGGACCTTCTTCAAGGTACTGCCATGTGAAAACATCACCGCGCTCGCCCAATAGTTGATAATATACAGGCTTAGGGTCGTGGTCATTGTGTATAGTTAAGCTTTCGCCTCCCAGCAAGCTGTCAAACACGTTAAAAATCGTCGGGTGCTTCAGTTTGGGCTCGATAAGGGTTACGTTAATGTAGTTTTTCTCTTGTGTTTCCATTATTCTTCTCAATTAATTTTTCAAAGATATAAATAATAAAAGTATTTAAGTACTTTAATGCTTAATATAAAAATAAAATTAGATTATGTTTTTTTATCTCGCAGGCGGGAGTGGGAAATAATAGG
>CBIHLM010000175.1:0-2658 GCA_966210515.1 uncultured Pedobacter sp. | reverse complement strand
AAACTTCTAAAAAGTCAACCGAAGATCCGGATAATCTTGCAAAAGAATATTTTTCACAAATAATGGGTGTTGCGGTTTCTGCTACATCCAATGTAAAGCTTTACCAATTTGTATATGACTGGCTAGGTACTCCTTATCGCTTGGGCGGCACCAGCGAGCGCGGAATTGATTGTTCAGGTTTTGCTTATCAATTATATGATAAAGTATTCAACACCGTCATCGGAAACAACTCACGAAATATCTTCAGTATGGTGAATCCTGTAAACAAGGAAGAGCTAAAAGAAGGAGATTTGGTATTTTTCAAAATAAATAGTCGTGCAATATCGCACGTGGGTGTCTATTTGGGCGACAATAAGTTTGCGCATGCTTCAAGCAGTCGTGGGGTAATGATCAGTAATTTAAACGAACCTTATTGGAAGCGTTATTATTATAAAGGCGGGCGATTACTTGAATCGCTACGAGATAAATTATAATATCCGTGAAATATAACCGGCTCATACGAGGCGGTTTTTTTTTTGCGACAATTTTTAAGACAAGCGGCTACACATAGACAGCCACTTGTCTGTTTAGGAATACTCAGGGCCGAGGCGTTGTACCTGTGGTATCAGTGCGAATGGTATCACCTGTACGGGTTCCCATTGTGTCCCTGGTTCCGGTCCCCATTGTGGCAGTATCGGTTACTTCTATAGTATCCGATCCGCTAGTTGTTTGCTTACTCGACGAGCAACTTGACACTGTAATTCCAGTGGCGAGTAATAACATTAAGATTTTGATTTTCATAATTCTAAATTGAGGTAAACGATTGAAATCTTAACAATATCTGATGCGCAAAGATTTGAATATTTCAATATTTCTGAATGTTCAAACATCTATTTAGAACTGATTTCCATCAGCTTTCGCTTCTTCAGCATCTCCGCTGTTTCTTGCCCCCGGATTCTATCGAAGTATCCGGATGCAGTATTATAAATTGCTTGTTTACCTCTTTCCCCGATTCATCGTTTTCTAAATCCTTATTCCGCGCATAACAAGAAATCATTGCATGGATTTACACTTTTGCGAGAGGCTTGTGGCAGGGTAATTGCCTTACAATATGAAACAAATCGTTAAATTATGAACACACTTGCAAAATTCGAATTAATGGAAAAAATATCCAGGGAACTGGTAGATCTTAAAAACAGCCAAACCGCAGTTTTGCAAAAGATTGGTAAAATTGAGGTGGATAACATGGAGCTGAATAATAAAAAGTTAGAATCCACGCTTCCTGATATTCATACCAGTGCGGCTGAAATAATTGATAACATTACTCAAATACTGGATAGCTTCGCAGAAGTGAAAGACAATTTTGAAAAGAAAAATAATATTGAAGGATTAAAGGAGCAGGAGGCTATTGATAGTATCAAATAATACTGACTACTCAAACTAAATAGTAACTAAAAAGCTGAATCCATTTTCAAAGAATCTTAAAAATGGATGTTAAATTAAAAGCCCCATCATTTCTGTTGGGGCTTTTAATATGATAATTATATTAAGAACATCCTCCCTGCGTACCGCAGTTCAGACATTTATAACAAGTTCCCGAACGAACCATAATATGTCCGCAGTTGCCACATGCCGGAGCATCTGACTGACCGCCACCGGATATATCTAAAACCGGCTTCAAAACCTTATCTCCTGATATTTTATCAGATTTCACGTCAGAAAAGTTATTTTCCTGAGTATTTGTATCAGTATCCTCCATTTGCGGATTTCCCAATACAGCATTTTGCTCGGTTAAAACGTGTACCAGATCAGTGCGATTTAAGTACTCATAACCTAATAATCTGAAGATATAATCAATAATTGAAGTTGCGCTCTTGATGTTATCATGTCCTGCAACCATACCAGAAGGCTCAAAACGGGTGAATGTGAACTTGTCTACAAACTCCTCAAGCGGTACACCATACTGTAAGCCTACAGATATCGCAATGGCAAAACAGTTCATCAATGAACGGAAAGTCGCACCTTCTTTGTGCATATCCACAAATATCTCTCCTAATGTTCCATCCTCATACTCTCCTGTACGAACGAATACTGTTTGTCCGCCAACAGCTGCTTTTTGAGTGAAACCACCACGTTTAGATGGTAAGTTTTTACGCTCAACTACTGAGGATAATTGACGTTTGAATTTAGTATCGGTTGATTTTTCCAATATCGCACGGGCAGCTTCAAGAACCTGATCCGCAGTTAAGTCGCTCAATTTAACGTTAGCTGCTTCACCCAAAACTTCTTCAACCGAATCTAATTTATCTTCTTTAGAATCAGATGATTTAGTTGAAAGAGGTTGAGATAACTTACAACCGTCACGGTAAAGTGCATTTGCTTTCAAACCTAATTTCCATGATAATGCGTAGCAGTCTTTAATCTCGTCAACTGTAGCTTCGTTTGGAAGATTAATAGTTTTAGAGATCGCGCCTGATAAGAAAGGTTGGGCAGCAGCCATCATTTTAATGTGACCAGATGCGTGAATATACCGCTGTCCTTTTGATCCACATTTATTTGCACAATCAAAAATCGGATAATGTTCTTCTTTTAAATATGGAGCACCTTCTATCGTCATGGTACCGCAGATAAACTCATTCGCTTCAGCAATTTGCTGACGGTTAAAGCCTAAAGCGCGAA
>CBIHLM010000174.1:0-2695 GCA_966210515.1 uncultured Pedobacter sp. | reverse complement strand
GCTAATAACGACCCATGCTAAAAACATCCGCTTGATCTCATCGAATATTGAGAACATAGACCTGTTCTGGGTTAAGCAGTTGCTACTGGGTACAATAGTGTTATTTGTTATACGAATTGCGGCTCATAATAATGATACAATCTCCATTTTGCCCCCCGTATTGTATAGTGCCGGCATCTTTTATATCGCTTTCTATTCATTAAAGCAGCGGGTTATCTATCCTGTTCTACTATCAGATTTACCGCAGGTACAATCTGTCTTAAATGAGAAGAAAAGTACAGAAAGGCTGAGCACTGATCAGGTAGATGAACTTAAAAGTCGAGTACTCTCAACCCTGGAAAGTAAGCAGATATTTTTAGAGCCCACCCTAACTTTACCTGCCTTAAGCAAGGAGGTCGGAATCGGCATTCATGAGCTATCATTTGTAATCAATAATGGACTTAATAAGAATTTCTACAGTCTTATTAACGAAATGAGAATAGCAGAGGCAAAAAAGATTCTCTTATCCGAACAGCACAGACACCTGGATATGGTAGGAATAGCTATTCGGGCAGGATTCAATTCAAAAACCACATTCAACACCACATTTAAGAGACTGACCGGCCAAACCCCCACCGAATTTTCAAAGTCTGGAAAGATAGATAAGTAAGGCACAATTTCACCTCAGACGTTTTAACCAAAGGTGTTCAAGTGTATCCACACGAACCGGATCACCCATGTTCAAACCTATCATTGCTTCATAAAGAATAAAATTATGAATTCAATGAAAACGTACTTATTTAAATCAAGATTATGTGCAACGCTGTTGCTTAGCGCGTCGGTGCTATCTGCGAGTTTATCAAGCTCTGCTGCGCAAGCAAATCAGCACAAGGTAAAGTATCAAGCTGTAGTAGATACTTCCTTGAACAATCTCCAGGGCTTCTACCGATTACCCAACAATGTGGCATATCTCGAAATCATTAACCGGGATAATGGCTTAATCGCTAAACAGCAATGGGACGGAAAAGAATATGTCCTGCTGAAAAAATCGCCTTTAGTTTTCGAGTCGAGAGACGAAGAATATAAAGGTGAGTTCCTGAAGGACGAGTCGGGGAAGATAGTTGCATTGAAGATTTTAAATCGCCTTATACTTAAGAGGGTCAATTATGACCCGGGCAAGGTAGCTGTAGTACCCGATGATAAGCTCAAGGTATTACAGGGTAAATACCAGTTTAAAAAAGACCCAAAGTTCACGATAGAAGTCGTTGCATCAGATAACTCTATAACCATCAAACAACTCTGGAGCGGGAAGACGATCCACTTTTCTCCACTCTCCGAAATTGACTTTTATAACAAAGAGCTAAAATTTCCTGTACAATTTATCAAGGAAGGCGATAAAATCACGCAGCTAATATGCTTTCAGCATGATGAGTGGAACAAACTACCGTAGATAAACCTCAAAAAAAATCAGATGAACAAAATTAATTATTGCATCATATCGCTTTTGATGATGGTATCAACAGCGCTTCCCTTCTCATCAACCGCTCAGCAAGTTCCCGACACGAGCTATCATTTTCAAATTACTAAACCGCAGTACGCATATGGAAGAGGCCCTGTGATTAGCTTCGACGAGCATCACAACAATGTTCACACGCTTAAAGGTACTTATTACACATTTAATAAGCTGCTGACTAGTGACGGATATACCCTACGGCCGGTAAGGAATGAAATTACCGCTGCTGTGTTAGGGGAGACAAAAGTCTATGTAACGGCGAACGCTATCTACTCTCCGATGGACTGGGACCATCCGGCCACCTCCGTCTTTAGCGATAAAGAGCTTAATGCTATTCATCAATGGGTAGAGAAAGGTGGGAGCTTATTTATAATCACCGATCATAAGGCTCTTTCGGGCTCGGTAAATGCCTTGGCGAAAAAATTTGGCTTCAATCTAATTGATGGCTTTGCAATCAGAAAAGATGATCGGCCTGAGATATTTTCTTTGAAAAGAAACAACTTAAAATCCAGCACAATAACAGATGTCCCTGGTGCGAAAATCGATAGCATTAGGATATGGGGTGGTACGGGTTTTACCGCACCGCGCGAAGCAGAGATTATTTCCTCTTTAGGTGAAGAGTATAATATATATATCCCGGTAAAGGTTTCGGATGTCGACCGTCCGATTTTAGAATCCACTCCAAGAGTATCAGGTTTGAATTATGCAAATGGAGCAATTCTAAAATATGGTAAAGGAAGGGTTGTCTTATTCGCAGAGGGCGCTGCGTTTGCCGCACAGCTAGAAGGAATAACTAGTTTGAAAAGAGGCATGAATCATCCTGATGCCAAGCAAAATGCGCAGTTTCTTTTGAACATAATTCATTGGCTCGACGAGCACCGGTAGGAGCAAGTGAAATCGAGTTCTTAATTAACGATCACAAACGATGGAGGGCTACAAGAGCCCTTCATCTGCAAACGAGTAATAACTATCAGCCGTGATGATCACATGGTCAAGCACCGCAATATCAAGCAAGCTTCCTCCGTCTTTTATCTTTTTTGTAAGATTAATATCTGCCTGACTAGGCTTTAAATTGCCGGAAGGATGATTGTGGCAAAGGATAATTGAACTTGCGCAGCCTTTTAATGCGGTTGAAAAGATAAGCTTAGGATCAGCAACGGTTCCAGCCATGCCGCCTGTAGATACTTCAAATATTCCTAATAC
>CBIHLM010000173.1:0-2918 GCA_966210515.1 uncultured Pedobacter sp. | reverse complement strand
GGAGGCAGCTATCGTCATAACGATTCATTTTCGGCTTTAGCCGGATTTAACGTCAGTTATTTATTTAACCTCAGTTATTCGTATGATTTTACTACATCCGATCTGGGAAATGTAAGTAGTGGAACACACGAAATCGTACTCGGGCTGCTCTTAAATAACCGATATAAAGTTACCTGCCCGCAACGAAATTGGTAGGCATCAGTTATCTATAAACCAACGGAAATTCATCCAGGATTTTTGGCGAGAATTAGCTCTAATTCTGCAAAGCGCTTGAAAAGATTATAGTTCTCTTCTTAGTCTGGCGACCGGAATATTCATCGCTTCCCTATATTTTGCAACAGTTCTGCGAGCAATATTGTATCCCTTTTCTTTAAGGATCTCTGTTAGTTTTTCATCTGCAAGAGGGTGCTGCTTGTCCTCGTTTCCAATACATTCCTCTAATATTTTTTTAACCTCTTTGTTAGATACCTCTTCACCGCTTTCCATCTGGATAGCTTCGGAGAAGAATGATTTTAAAAGAAATGTTCCAAATTCTGTTTGAACGTATTTTGAGTTAGCTACACGAGACACAGTAGAAATATCCATCCCGATTTTATCCGCAATATCCTTCAAGATCATTGGCCTTAAATTCCGCTCATCTCCGGTTAAGAAGTACTCGTATTGATATTGCATTATGGCATTCATTGTTTTAAGTAATGTTTGCTGCCTTTGCTTTATAGCATCTATAAACCAGCGGGCCGAATCGAGTTTTTGCTTAACAAACTGTACTGCTTCTTTAAGTTTTTTATCCTTTTGCGATGCTTTATCGTAATGTTCAAACATCTCTTTGTACGACCGGCTAACCCGAAGTTCCGGAGCGTTTTGAGAGTTGAGAGTTAAAATCAGTGTTCCCTCATTATTAGAGATGTGAAAGTCGGGAATTACCTGTAACTGTTTGTTGTTTGTTTCTCCTGCATCGCCGGGTTTTGGATTCAATTTCAGAATTTCAGAAATAACCTCTCTGAGCTCAATAGAATCCATATTCAAAGCCCGTTCAAGTTTATCGTAATGCTTACGTGTAAACTCATCAAGATAGTTATCAACTACTTTAATTGCTTTTTGTACGATCGGTGTTTGTTCTTTTTTTCTTAGTTGAATAAGCAGGCATTCTTTTAAATCGCGTGCCGCAACGCCGGCAGGTTCAAAAGATTGAATAAGTTTTAACATTTCCTCAACTTCCTCCTCTTCAGCTATGACATTCTGTGAAAAGGCTAAATCATCCAGCAAGGAAGTAGTAGAACGGCGTAAATAACCATCGTCATCTAAACTGCCAATTATTTGCTGGCCGATCAGAAAATCCTTTTCGGAAATAGGGGCTAAATCCAGTTGTTGATGAAGTGTTTCATAAAAAGATGATTGAACGGCGATGGGCATTTCCTTGCGTTCCTCCTCATCTTCACCATTCTGGTCATATTTTGAACTATAATCGTTCAAATTATCCTCCTGAAGATAGTCTTCGACGTTAAACTCATCGAATTCGTCTCCAGTTTTTTCTTCGTTATAATCTCCGGTATCAGGATCTTTATCTGGATATTCTTCTACCGGTTCATTTAAATTTACTAAGCTGAGATCTTCAAGCGCAGGGTTTTCTTCAAGCTCTTCCTTTATGCGTGCATCTAAACTTACAGTTGGTATCTGTAATAATTTAATAAACTGTATCTGCTGCGGAGATAGCTTTTGAAGTAATTTCTGTTGTAAGTTTTGTCTTAGCATATTTCTAGAGCCCCAAAATTACTAAATAACATTATTAAAAGGGGGAAAATTAGCCCTTGTGGCTAAAAAAGCTAAGTAGGTAACGTTTTTATGCCACAAAAGATTTTATATTTTTTTAGAAAATATACATCATTTATCTATTGTATTAACATTGAGCTATTTATTTTGTCGGCGATTGCCTATTTTATGGACTTAAAACAATTTCCGCAGCGCTCAATTTATTAAAACATGAGAAGTATAAAAAATATTCATCAGGCCAGATATTCACCAATAGCCGATCTGATAACTTATTCTCCTTTGCCATCACGTAGTCTGAGTCAAATAGATCCCTTTTTATTTTTGAATCACCACGGCCCACAAAAATACCCGGCAGGTAATTCCGGATTACCGTTCGGTCCGCATCCTCATCGCGGAATGGAAACAGTGACTTTTATATTGGAGGGAGATATAATGCATAAAGATTCCGGCGGACACGAAAGTATTATCACAGCAGGTGGCGTGCAATGGATGACCGCCGGGAGTGGCTTAATTCATGCTGAAGTTTCGTCAGATCTGTTTAAAAAGGAAGGCGGAGATTTGGAGATTTTGCAACTATGGTTAAATCTGCCATCTTATCTAAAGATGACTAAACCTCAATATAAGGGTTTTCAGAAACAAGACATTCCCTCGATAGTACTGTCGGATCAGGTGATTATGAATGTTGTTTCAGGCATATGGGAAGGCCGGGACGGAGCTTTTAAAACAGAAACGGATGTGCATTTAAGCACTGTTCAGTTTAAACAAGGCGGAAAAGCTTCTTTCAACATTCTACCGGAACGAAATATCTTTTTCTACATTATAAAGGGTCGCATAAACGTAAACGACTGCGAGGTAAATGCCCTGCATTTAGTTGAGTTTAAAAATGATGAATCCGAATTAGTTGTGAAGGCTTTAGAGGATAGTATTTTGTTGCTCGGGCATGCAATGCCTTTAAATGAACCAGTGGTAGCTCAGGGCCCGTTTGTGATGAATTCTCAGGAAGAAATAATGCAAGCCTACGACGATTATCGTATGGGCAAATTTGGAAGCTGGGAATAAACTCATATCTCAAATCTCAATACCCATGTCTCAAATATCTATAAATAAAATATTAGTCGCCAACCGTGGTGAAATAGCTTTGCGCATTA
>CBIHLM010000172.1:0-2945 GCA_966210515.1 uncultured Pedobacter sp. | reverse complement strand
TGCTGTCCTCCGCTGGCGGAGGTGCCGAAGGCGGAGGTGGTTAAAGCAAGCAAATATATTGCTGGTGGGGACACCAATAATGGAAGAGGCTTGAAACCACCCCCTTAATCCCCTCCTTGAAAATAAGGAGGGGAATATGACGCTTTATGACGGGCGCTCATTAATAACCCGGCAACCCAACAACATTCACCAACCCTTACCTACGAAGCCCTGTGAATGCCGCATTGCAGGACAAAGTTCTTGCATCAGCAGGGCCATGCGGGCAGGAAAAGGGCATTGGCTGGTGACCTGAAGCTCCATCAACTCTCTTAACTAGCGGAAGAAAATGCTGCATTGACAGATTTCAAATCTGCTTTTATCTTAAATCCGGGATGCACCACGCTTAACATCCCCAGTATTAAGTTAAGACATGATGGTTAGCACAGTCTTATACCCTCTCTGCCTTCGGCATCTCTCCCAAAGGGAGAGAAAGGGCGATCACACACCGGGCAAATTCCTTAAGTTAACAGCATTGTTAACATCCCGAACAGCGTGATTTCCAACAGACCTGGTAGCAAAGCTCCTCCTAAATTACCAGGTTTTTTCACCTCTTTTCATTTTAGCCAGCACCTTGTGCAAGTCGCCGTTCTCGTCTTTCTCGCCCGAAAGTTTTACTGCTTCAGTTTCCAGGGCCAGGGCTTCCTGCTTTTTGCCGGTCTTATACAATAGATTGGCGTAGGTATCCATAAACATTACCTCTTTTGCTGTCTCCCCTTCCAATGTTTTTTTAGACCATGCCAGGGCAGACTTAAGTGCTTCAGGATCATCGCTTTTTTCGAAGAGCCACCATGCTGAATTATTTAATTCATATTTGTTTAATTCATCGGGAAATTTAGTAATGTACTCGTCCATGGCAAGCGCGAAGTTTGGCAGATCTTTATTCCATTCGAAATACGACTTTCTTGACCTCAGGTAAAGTACATCCGAAAATTGAGGGTATTTCGACTCAAGGTTCTTTTTGAGTTGCGGCCAGTTAACATCATTTTTCAGCTCGCCGGTATAGAAGAGCATTGCTCCCTGTTGTTTTGTTTCGCCGCTTCGCAGTTGAGGAACCACTTCTTCGTTAAAAATAATAGACTTTACCGTGCGGGCACTGGTGCCTTTCCCGAGGATAGAGTCGGCGGCAGCAGGATTATTCATAAAGAAAGCAAAACCTGCATCGCTGGTTTTGGAGGTGGCATACGGAAGTAATTTGATGATTTCGGGCTTATTTAAATCTGTAACGGTTGAAAAATAGTCGCGGGCCACTACCGGAACAAATTCGCTTTCGTAAGCTTCATTGGCTGCCCCTATCAATTTAAACAAAAATTCAGGGTCTTTTTTGCCCGCTTCATACTGGCGCTTTAATGTGAAGTATTGCTTATCGGGGTCCATGGCGTCTTTCGCTTTTGCTATAAACGCGTCTGCAGGTCTTCCGCCCACTATTCTATGAACCAGCTCTCCCTGAGGGTTTAAAAAGAGGTAGGTGGGATAAGCCCTGATATTGTATGTTCTCGAAATGTTCTGCGCGTCCTGATACCAGGCTTTAACTTCATTGTCATCATTCTTAGTGGTATCTATCTGCACTTTTACATTAAGAAAATTGGCATTGTAGAAATCGCCGACCTCTTTTAAAGGGAAGATATCTCTGGCCATTTGCTTGCAGGGGCCACACCAGGTAGTGTAGGCGTCGAGAAAAATGTACCGGTTCTCTGCCCTGGCTTTTGCCTTGATCTGCTCCCAGCTGAGGTTATGAACGAATTGAATTCCGGTGCTCTGCTGGGCAAAGCATAGTGTGGTAAGTAATAAGAGAGTGATGGTTAGTAATTTTTTCATAATAGGCATATTAATAACTAATGGATCTTGTCGGTGGATTTAATAAAAATAAGTAAAATTCTTATTAAGGTCCAGATTAAGGTGTTACTTTTCCACACATACCGGTTCTGACGTCTGGCTAAGTTCCTGGATTAAAAAAGTACCTTAACAGAAGTGAAATTATAGGTCTTAGCGAGACTAGGCAGAACAGGCGTTATGTTGTCCTCCGCTGGCGGAGGTGGTTAAAGCAAGTAAATTATACTGTTGGCGGAGACATCAACAATGGAATAAGATCGTCAGTCTATCCGGTTATTTATACTTGTAAGCCTTCAGAAATTTAAGTCGGGTGCTCACCTGTTTGATCCATTCGCGGGCCATAAGTTCATGTCCGGCCACGGTTGGATGAATTCCATCCCAGGTCCAGTAATCAATGGGCGCTTTTTTTGATGCCTTTTCAAAAACTGCCGGAAAATCGACAGTTAGGGCATTAAATTCAAGAGCCAGCTTTTTTATTCTTTTGGTAAGTTCTGCTACAGTATCCTGGTACTGCTGCCACTTTTCCTTCACCCTGCCTACCGGATAAACAAAGGGTAAACAAAGCACAAAAAGAGTTTCAGCATTTTGTTGTTTGCTTTGGGAAAGAATATCCCTGTAAGTAGTTTCAAACAGATCATAATCCGGCTTTTCTGTGCTTTGGCTGCTTATAAATCTGGAGGCATCGTTTATGCCAACTAAAACGCTTAATACATCCGGCTTAAGATCCAATGTATCGGTTTGCCAGCGGTTTTTTAAATCAGGAACACGGTTTCCGCTAATTCCCCTGTTATAAAAAGTTAGCTGCGATGCGGGAAAGTCGGCTCCGACGCGACTTGCAACAGAAAATGCATAACCGTGTCCCATAATATGATTAGGATCGTTGTTCCGCCCGCGATTACCATCAGTTATAGAATCTCCCTGAAATAGAACCACCAGATTCTTTCCGTCAGAAGGTGATAGAAAATCATTTTTGGATATCGCCTTTGCAAAAACTCCATCGACCTGGAAAGCTGTTGCAATGCCAAGGATAGCTGATGAACGAAGGAAAAACCTTCTTGATGTTTTATTATTCATAT
>CBIHLM010000171.1:0-2970 GCA_966210515.1 uncultured Pedobacter sp. | reverse complement strand
ATGCTGTATCGTCCTAAAATAAGTTTACAGGTTTAATAAATGTAAACGTGTAGCATGAGATTATTTTTGGTAAAGTAACATCCATGACGCTCCGAACCTGTCCCGTAGCATCGCAAAGCGAGTGGCAAAGGAAGTCTCTTCCATCTTCATAAAGATCTCACCTCCTTCAGACAACAAGGCATAAATTTTTTCTGCTTCTTCGGCACTATCGAGTGAGAGAGTAAGATAGGCGCTTCGCATGGGTTCAGCGTTTGGTATGTCAGCTCCCATAAGCACTGTGCCACCTATCTCGATCCGTGCATGCATGATCTTGTCTTTTCTTTCTTCAGGAATATTAGCTTCTTCTGGCAACTCCCCGAAGGTCGCAACAGAAGTGATCTTACCCCCAAGGTATTGCTCATAGAAGCGAAATGCCTGCCGGCAATTCCCGTTGTAGTTGACATATATATCAAGTTTCATGAGATCTTTTGTGTTGATTTATAATAAAAATAAAAAATTGATTCAACAGTTTTGTCCCTTTTATCTGGAGGTCGATATGCCTTGCAGAACATGTTGCAGAGCGGTAGCTTTTGTAGGTGGCAAGCCATGTCGAACAGCAGCTTTAAACATGAGGCTATTGAAATTTAAAATGTGTCACACAACCACTTAGCCAATATTCATATCTTTACTCTGCTGTATAGGTTTTTCGCATAGCGCATCCTGTACTACAGATAGAAGCGGATTTGAAATCAGCAAATGACGGGATTGCAAATTCCATTTATTGAGGTTCAACATACGTTTAGTTTACCGGACTGCATAAAAATGTACATGTCGAAATTGCTGGCTTTAAGACAAAAATTGAATCTAACTCAGGAGGAGTTGTTTGAGAAAACGGGAATATCGGTACGGACTATCCAACGTATCGAGGCCGGAACCATTCCCAAAGGCTATACGCTGAAAGCACTGGCGAAAGGATTAGGTGTAAGCGAAGGTGACTTGAGTGAAAAGGAAGAAGCAATTTCCCCGGAAGATACCAAATGGCTGAAACTGATCAATCTTTCTGCTTTACCGTTCATGTTCGTCCCTCCCTTAAATATTGTTGCTCCGCTGTTCGTCATGTATATGAAAAAGCAATTCACTCCAGTTACCAGGCGGATAGTTACCATTCAAATTGTATGGACATTGATGGCAGTCGTATTGTTTTTAACCGTAATTATACTAAACGACTGGTTCGCTGTAAGAAGTAAATACATGATGTTAATACCTGTGGCGTGGTTGATCTTGAATATCTTCATCATACTTCGAAATGCAGCCGAAATAGATAAGAATAAAACGCTGCGTATATCTATGGATTTTAGCCTTATATAGCCCTATCGTGCATTTGGCGGGCCATTGTCAGGCATTTGGCGGCTCCGGGATAATGGTCGGCTCTCGAATTTTCTCTTCTTTTGGGATATCTAAATCAGAAAAAAGATAAGAATGAAAACTACTTTAAAATCCTTGCCAATCGTGCGTAAAATAGTTCTTCTGTCATTGTTATGCTCGGGCCTGAGCTTGCAGGCATCGGCGCAAAAGAAGGCCGACCTTCTCATAAAGAACGCCAGGGTGTTTGACAGCAAAACAGGAGCGCTTTCCTTAAACCAAACGATTCTAATCAAAGGTGGAATCATTATTAAAGTAACAGGTAAGCAAAAGAAGTATTCTGCCACGAAAACTATTGACGCCGGAGGGAAACTGGTAAGTCCGGGATTCGTCGACACTCATATTCATCCGACCGATGTTTATCGTGCTTATGGTCCGTTGCCCGAGTATTTCCCGAAGGACTCTTTAGTATTATATAGAAAGAGGCTTTCGGACACTTATTTGCCTTATGGTGTGACAACCGCAATGATTATGGGCCAGTCTGAAAAGTGGTTGCAACCGATACTTAGCTGGCATGCTGATCCTCAGCCAAACTATTTAGATCTCTATACGGTAGGCGGAGCATTAATTTCAAACGAAGGTCGCAAACCCTATATTAACCACGTTATTGTGGATTCTCCTTTGGCTGCAAAACAAAAAGTTATCGAGTATAATAAGTTAGGCATAAGGCATATAAAGCTTTATTGGAAGCTGCGAAGACCAGAATTTGAAGCGGCCCTTAAGACTGCCGATAGCCTGGGGATGAAAGTATATGGGCATGTTGACCAGAATGTCATGTTTATTGATTCCTCGGTAGATATTGGATTACGCAACTATGAACATATTTTAACACTGGCTACCAGCGTTCTGGATTTACAGAAGGATGGCAAAGATTTTAATTTGGAAATGCAAAAACAGTATGCTCCGGCCGCTGCAAATCTTCCAATAATGAAGTTCGTAGAGAGGTTGGAGATGTTTCGTTTTATTCACGACAAAAAGCCGGCAGCGATCGATTCGTTGATTGAAAAACTTTCAAAAAGCAATTCAACGTTTTCTACCGGGTTCCATTTGCTCGGCGAACAATTTGGCTTAACCTATTTTACAACCAACATCAAATCGGATACCTCATTATCAAATGAGCAGGCAGCCAGATGCAGAGAGAACTTTAAAATCCTTATGGGCTATGTAAAACAGTTAGTTGACAAAGGGGTAAAACTTCGCATTGGCACCGACTGGCCAAGTGGCGGCAAAGCCATCATTTCTGAGCAACTGCTTTTATCAGAAAATGGATTTACAATCCCTGCAATTCTTCAGATTTCAACGATAAACGGGGCAAAGGCCTTGGGCTTAGACCATAAATATGGTTCCATTGAAAAAGGAAAGAAAGCAGATTTACTAATTTGGGACAAAAGCCCGTTTGACAATTATAGGAACTTTCTTGCCAGCAAGACAATTATTAAAGATGGTGTTGTTTTCATAAGCCAAAGCGCTCCCTAACCTTATTTTAGGGTTAAAGTTCTGCGACGCTTTAGGCATCTTGTGCGGGAACAATTATCTTTTAACCGCCCATTGTTATGCCACTACAATGCC
>CBIHLM010000170.1:0-3076 GCA_966210515.1 uncultured Pedobacter sp. | reverse complement strand
AAAGGATTGCCGTGACTCCTTTTTATTATAGATTTAGAGAGCAGAGGCATGCTGTTTAAGCCTTGAACAACGATTTCTGACAAAATGCTGCGACCAAAGAGCTTTTGAGAGAATCGCCCGATCATTAAGCGATATTCAAAGAGCGCTTTCCATTGCCTTTGATAGGATTGTTCGATAATGTTTCGGTCGGGATAATGTTCTATGATGATCTCCGAAAGGATTTTAGCCGCGTGAATAGCCATTGCCATTCCATTTCCGCAAAGCGGACTGATCATTCCGGCAGCATCCCCGCAATACAGCACATGGTTTTCTACCAGGGGTTTTTGTTCAAAGGATATCTCGTTTATAACCTCGGGCTTTTTATTTAAGAAATCAGCATTCAAGAAACGGTCTTTTATCAGCGGGTTTTTAAACAGCACCTGCCTTTCCATCTCTTCGATGGAGCCGTGTTTTTTTAGCTGACGATTCTGACTCAGATAACATAGATTATACAAGTCGTCTTCTATTTTGACAGTTCCGCAATAGCCCCCTTCAAAGTTATCCAGCTGAACCAGGTCTGGCGGAAAATCGGTTTTAATATGATATTTAACGCCTAAGTACGGACTTCTTTTATGGAAAAAACCGCGGTTCCTGTCCAGATTTGATCGCTTTCCATAAGCGGCAATCGCGATATCTGAAGTTAAGATGCGACTGTCTGAAAGTGTAATCTCAAACTTATTATCGATGAAAAGGAGATCATTTACCTTTGATCTGAGTACGAAATTAACTCCCGAATCGCTGGCCTTCTGATAAAGAAAATTATCCAGGGTATAGCGACTTAATCCGAAGCCCCCTAAATCAAGCCTGGCCTTAAATAGTTTGCCTGAAGGAGAGCTGATGGATAATTGAGTAATATTCGATGGATTTAATTCGGCGATGTCGATGCCGAGGGAATTAAAAAAGGGAAGAACTTCGTTCGATATGTATTCTCCGCAAACACGATGAAAGGGATAGGTCTTCTTTTCGATGAGAGTGACTTCAAAACCTGCTTTACTTAATATGATCGCAGCGGTTAAGCCGGAAAGGCCACCACCGATTATAACAATCGTTTTAGGTTTAGCTGCCAGCATGCTATTTGTAGATTATTAATTGCCATCTGAAAGCCCATTTCCATTTTAAACGATAATTGGTGACACCTGCTTTTGAAAGTAAGTTCGATATTTCTGATTTAGTAAATCCACGTAAAACGGAGAGTTTTGAATCATGCTTTACCATGGGTGATTTTGAAAACAGCTGCGTAAGCATGCCTATGGAATGGTAGGCAAACCAATGCCGGTGGAGATCGTTAACAATTACCGCATAATTGGAGCAATGAAGCATCTTTTGAATCAATTGAATCCAGCTTTCACTTTCAAAATGATGTGTGAACAGGCTGGATATCACAATATCAAACTGATTTGCATTTAAATCTTCAGATAAAACATCGGCGTGGATAAAGCTGATTTCGGGATAGGCTAAGGCTTTTTGTCGTGCATATTCTATCGCGGAAGCGGTGGCATCAACGCCGACAAAGTTTAATTTGAGATTCTTCTTTCTTGCCCAGTCAGCGAGCACACGTAGTGAATCGCCGCCCCCGCAACCCCAATCGCTAATGGTTAGGCCATTTTTAATGTCAAGCTTTTCTAAAGCGTTGAAGAATACGTTGTAGCCGCCCAGGAGTTTGTTTACGACTTCCAGCTCGTCCATGATGGGGTTGATCACGTCGTGCCCGAGGTTAAAGTCGTCCATCATTTCGGATTCGGTGCTTCGTTGGCTAAAGTCGGGCATGATCAGGGTTAACTATATATTTTCAATTGTTAAACGGTGATAGCTATTAACATTGTAGAAAGTAAATAGTTGCTAATCTAGAAGAAATAATATTTCGTTAATGGATGGGTGTAAGGGAATCAATCCTCTATTTACTTGAAGACAAGGTGGAGAGTATGGTGCTTGAGCCAGGCTCGGACGGAATAACGGAAGGGTAAAAACCTGTGTATATTTACATTTGGTACTTACATGATAGATAAATTGGATTCAGGTTTTAGCGTGTGGTATAAGGTGTAAAATGAGATAATCCCAGATTTAGCAGCCTTGAACTCCCCTCCTTATCTTCAAGGAGGGGGTGGGGGTGGTTATGCAGTTGTGTATCGTTCTAAAATAAGTTTACAGGTTTTATAATAATCCTGCTATACATTTACAGGCTGTGTTTTTCAATATAAGTAGCGATATTGGATTATCTATGAGTACTAAACCTATCTACAATCTTTCATATTTAAAAGAAAGACGACGTGCATTAAGGAATAATTTGACTTCCGCGGAAGCGGTGTTATGGATATTGCTAAAGGACAGTCAGCTTAGTGGCAGAAAGTTTCGAAGGCAGCATAGTATAAAGAATTTCATCGTTGATTTTTATTGTCCGTCGGAGAAACTGATTATTGAATTGGATGGTAGCAGTCATGATAATCCCGGGCAGGTTAATGCTGATTATGATCGGGATAATGATCTGAAAACTCTGGGATTGAAAGTGTTGAGAATTGAAAATGATATGGTTTTCAGGCATCCGGAACAGACCTTGGAAATTATCAAGGGACAATTTAAAGGATCTTAAAGAAGCAGAGGAGTAGAAACCACCCCTTTATCCCCTCCTTGAAGATAAGGAGGGGAGTATAGTGCTTTAGACGGGCTGCCGGAAAAGCGGAGCTGCTTGAATAAATATTCTTTAGGTTTCGGGAAAATTCATAGCGCTTTACTAAATCGTTTCGAGAATCATACTTTCGAAGGTGAGTCCGGGGCCAAAGGCAAAGCTCATTGTGTTATCACCGGGGGAAGTGCGCTCCATCATGCGTTGTAGTACAAAAAGTATGGTGACCGAAGACATGTTTCCATATTGTTTCAACACATCATACGAATGCTGAAGTGCCTCTTCGGGTAAATCCAGCAGATCTTCGCAGACCTCGAGGATTCGTCGGCCGCCAGGGTGAATAGCCAGGTGTGAAATGGCCGAGCGGTTTAAACCCGATTTTTCGATTAGGGAGGCTGTAACTTCTTGAATCTTCTT
>CBIHLM010000169.1:0-3138 GCA_966210515.1 uncultured Pedobacter sp. | reverse complement strand
TTCTTAATAAGCATATAATTCGCTGAATTGTTTTAGACCGGAAATCAATACAGATTTCTAAAAAGTATTTTTCCGAAAACAAATTCACGCCAGGATTATTCATTTAAAAGACGGTAAATAATATCTCTAACAAATTAAAACAGGAGGCGCTATGTTACATAGTACAGATAATTTGATAGGCTTTACAATGGGAGCTACTGATGGCGAAATAGGGGAGGTCAAAGATTTTTATTTCGATGATCAAACTTGGAATATACGCTATTTGATTGTCGAGACAGGCAATTGGCTGTTTGGCCGGAAAGTGCTTCTTTCGCCGGTAGCTCTGGAAACGCCTCAGTGGGATGCCCGGACTTTTCCGGTAAACTTAACCAAAGATCAGATCAAACACAGCCCTGATATTGATACCGATAAGCCGGTTTCACATCAGCAGGAAACGGATCTCCATAATTATTATTCGTGGCCGATAAATACAGGCGCTGGTGTAGGTTTTATGACTTCAGGGATGGTTGGGGGTGTTATTGCTCCGGGAATTCCTTTTGCTGACAGTATTTCGGACGAGGTTCATCATCATAAAGAGGACTCAGGCGCTGGAACGGAGAATGTTCAGCATCCCACAGGTAATCTGCATTTAAGAAGTTTTAAGGACTTTAAAGAATATATCATCTATGCCACTGATGGTGAACTTGGCGAGATAAAAGATTTTTTGCTTGATGGCTCGACCTGGCATATCTCATCTTTGGTAGTAGAAACAGGCGACTGGTATTCCGGAAAAAAAATCCTCATTCCAGCCAATAAAATTCAAAAAATCGAAGATGAGCATTCGGCGATTTACCTTGATCAATCAGTAACCGAATTTAAGGATGTTGCTGAGTTCGATTACGATCAGCTTAAAGATCAAAGCAATTGAATGTATGTCTAAGTAGTTAAAACCGACCTTGCATTAAATTTGGAAATGATTTTATTAAAGGGAAATCCCATTTTTGGAGCAAGCAAAATCCCATACGGAGAGATTACGAAGCTCGAAAAAAGCTCACCCGATATAATTGTTTTCGCAATTCCGGTGATCGCGGCTTTAACCCTTTTGGAAATAGGATATTCATGGTATTTACAGAAGTCAAACTATCGGGTAAAAGAGTCAGTCGGATCCGTATTAGTGGGCTTTGGAAACATAGCCATTAATTTATTCATAAAAATTGGTCTGTTCTATGGCGCCGTATGGATTTACAATATAGTACCCTGGCGGATTTCTTTTGGCTGGTGGACAATTATTCCCTGTTACATTATATTCGATTTCTGCAGCTACTGGTCGCATCGGATTTCTCATTTTAACCGGTTCTTTTGGGCTACTCACGTGGTTCATCATTCGGCCGAGCATTACAACTTAACTGTTTCCTTCCGGATGAGCTGGTTGCAGAATTTGAAAATCATTTTCTTTTTACCACTTGCTCTTATTGGTTTTCACCCGGTTATTTTTTTTGTTACCAGTCAAATAAGCGTTCTTTTCCAGTTTTGGGTTCATACAGAATACATAGGAAAGCTTCATCCGATTATTGAATATGTTTTTGCAACTCCGTCTAACCATCGGGTACATCATGGATCCCAGAAGAAATATCTGGATAAGAATTTTGCAGCAACGTTCATTATATGGGACAGGATTTTTGGTACGTATTATCATGAAGATGAACCGCCCGAATATGGACTAACCACCAAAATAGGCGATCGGCTAAATCCTGTTTATTTAAATTTCCATGAATTTGCTGATCTGGTTAAAGATGTAGCAAATGCGAAGGGTATACGAGAAAAGTTTTTCTACGCCTTTGGAAGTCCTGGGGAGATTTACAAGAGAAAATGTCGTGATGGAAAATTAAAAGAAACTTCTACCATATATCATAGCTATGAAAAGTAAAGCTCACATCAAAGGCCATCCGCTCCATCCGATACTCATTGTGTTTCCGGTCGCCTTCTTTATCGGCGCGTTTATAACAGATGTTTTGGCAGCTCTGAGTGGATCAACTGTTTATTGGCAGTTTGGGAAATATTTGGAGTTGGGCGGCATTATCGGTGCCTTAGCAGCGGCTATTCCGGGTATTATCGATTTTCTGTATACCGTTCCGCCGAAAAGTTCTGCAAAAAGCAGGGCAGCAAAACACGGTTTGCTGAATGTTACGATGCTTTTGCTCTTTATTGGCGCTTTTTTCTTTCGTGGATATGAAATCTCATTGACTATAATTGCTATCGAAGCATTTGGGGTAATTCTTATGAGTATTGCCGGCTGGATGGGAGGAACGCTTGTACATCGCAATCAAATTGGCGTCGATCCGCGATATGCGAATGCCGGAAAGTGGAAGGAATCTTACTTTAATCAAACAAGCGGTTGGATTGAGGTAGCTGATTTAAATGAGTTACAGTCCGATCAAATGAAATTGCTTCATTTTCCCGATAAAAGAGTTGTTTTAGGCAGAACAGCTGAAGGTTATGTGGCGTTTGATGATCGATGTACGCATAAAGGAGCTTCGCTCGCAGGGGGAGCTATGATTAGTGGAACAGTACAATGTCCATGGCATGGCTCCCAATTCGATACTGAAAGTGGAGAGATTAAAACTGGTCCGGCTTGTGATGGAATTTCTGTATATAAAGTCGAGGAAAAAAATGACAAGGTATATGTGAAACTTGACTATTAGGGATTTGTTTGCTTTAAAGCAATATCCGAAATGCTAATATATCTATTAGCATTTCTCCGCTAATGTAACACGAGCTCAAAGTTTAGTTGCATTGTCCCAGAGCATAATATATTAATATAAAAATTAAAATTGTGGAAAGGCATCCGCCTCCAAGTTTTTTTGCTCCGTAGCCGGCAATTAACGTTCTGAATAAGTTGTTCATATTTTGATTAGTTTACCAATAGAATAAATAAACCACACAGCCCGAATAAAGTTTGGTATTGCCATCGCAACGCAGGCAAAAAACACTCACATCTATCCCTTGTCAATATCAAAGAATCGCCGCCTCTTTTAGCTGCAATTATTAGGGTAAAATCCTTAATGAGCTAAACAGCTATTTTAAATCTACCTACTCCTTTAAAAAAGCGACATTCCCATCGCCTCAAATCCCTGCTTTGTCACGCGGCTTATTTATCTT
>CBIHLM010000168.1:0-3146 GCA_966210515.1 uncultured Pedobacter sp. | reverse complement strand
TGAAAACAATATAAAATTTGTGAATATCATCAAGACGACAACGATCCTTCGGCGCTAAGTAATAAGGAAGATGGTTTTTGTTTTGCCCTCATTGCCGGGCAGGCTACATGTTATTGATGATTTTTATTGTTTTTTAAAGGCCTCAATGCTTGCTGCGCAGGTTTGTCTTGAAACAAAAGGAAGCAATGCCGAGCTCTTCGCGAGACCATGAACGCCATTAAAAAACAATATAAACCTTGTGAATAACATCAAGACGACAACGATCCTTCGGCGCTCAAGGGCCAGCACCCGGCTCGGCGTTCTCGTCGGGCCTGCGCTTCTTCCGGGGTTGTTGGGGGTTCGTAGTGATTGAGGACCTTGATTGAGTTGGTGCATTTGGTGGGTAGGTAAGAGGATTGGCGATGGTTTTGAAACAAAGCAAGGAGTTGTTGAGGGTTCGCGGTGATTGAGGACCTTGATGGGGCTGGTGCATGTGGTTTAAGCTGGTGAGGCGGGGTTGATTAATATTCTTATCTCTCATGAAATAATCCTAATTTCAAGTGTCTGTTTTTAAGTGTGCTGACAAAATGTTTATCTCCTGATTGGATAGCAATTCAAATTAATTTTAACTCAAAAAAATAAAATGAAAAACTATCTTTGCAACCACAAGCATAATACACTAAATGTTTAGTAGAATAAACATCGTACCTCGTTGGATTATTTTTTGTTTAGATCTCGTTTTCTGTATCTTCTCACTCTGCTTTGCCTATTTTATTCGCTTTAACTTTGATATAAACTATATAGATATCAGTGAGTTAAGTAGAAATCTCCTGGTTTTTTCTTTGATAAGTTGCCTGGTTTTTTACAACGTACGCACCTATGCGGGGATCATTCGTTATACCAGCGCGCAGGATTCTTTCCGCATACTTTTTTCGATATTCGTCAGTAATTTTCTGCTCTTCGTTACCAATTTGGTGTTAATTTCTTTTGGTAAGGAGCCGGTGATCAGCAATGCAGTGTTGATTATTAACGGTTTGTGCAGCTTTTTACTCCTGATAACCTACCGGGTTTTTATAAAGTACTTCTTCATTTATATAAAGAACTTAAGTCTGAACAGACGTAAGATACTTATTTACGGTGCCGGTGAAACGGGGATTGCCATGAAGAGGACCCTTGACCATGACCGTAATCTGAACATGCATGTTATTGCATTTCTGGATGATGATGAGCGGAAATCTGGTAAGGTGATCGACGGCATCAAGATCTTTCATCCGAGGGAATTAAAGAATGTCGTTATAGAAGATAAGATCAATGATATACTGATCGCCGGAAATATCAGTCCGGATCGTAAAAATGACATCGTGGATTTCTGCCTCGAGAATAATATAAAAGTGCTTACGTTGCCCCCTGTTCCAAACTGGATAAACGGGCACATCAATACGCAGCAAATCCATCAAATCAATATTGAAGACCTTTT
The DNA here is from genome assembly GCA_966210515.1 of uncultured Pedobacter sp. Classification (GTDB taxonomy): domain Bacteria; phylum Bacteroidota; class Bacteroidia; order Sphingobacteriales; family Sphingobacteriaceae; genus Paradesertivirga. Next base: position 1,690 of record CBIHLM010000168.1, on the reverse strand, counting down.
GGAGCGAGAGCCTATCGAAATCCATAACGATATTATCGGAGCACAGCTAAAAGGGAAGCGTGTACTGGTAACAGGTGCCGCAGGCTCTATAGGAAGTGAGATTGTCAGGCAGGTGGCTAAATTTGCTCCGCAGATGATTATTCTGAATGACCAGGCCGAATCGCCGCTGCATGATCTCCATCTTGAGCTTCAGGATAGGAATATGCAGAATATTTTTCACGCATATATTGGCGATGTGCGCGATCAATGTCGCATGGATAATTTGTTCCAGACCTTTAAGCCGCATTATGTATACCATGCCGCTGCATATAAGCATGTGCCGATGATGGAGCATAATCCTGCTGAAGCTGTACGCACCAATGTAATGGGCACGCATATCCTGGCGGACCTGTCGGTGAAGTATGGGGTGAATAAATTTGTAATGATCTCTACCGACAAAGCTGTAAACCCGACTAACGTGATGGGAGCCTCGAAGCGTATCGCAGAGATCTATGTACAGTCGCTTTATAATTCTTTTAAGCATAAGGATGTGAGCTATACCAATGGTTTGGCCCACCTTAATGGTAAGACGCCTAAAAAGGTTACCAAATTCATTACAACGCGGTTCGGAAACGTGCTGGGTTCGAACGGCTCGGTAATTCCGAGATTCAAGGAGCAGATAGAAAAGGGCGGTCCGATAACGGTTACCCATCCTGAGATTACCCGCTATTTCATGACTATACCTGAAGCTTGTCGCTTAGTGCTGGAGGCCGGATCGATGGGTGAGGGTGGTGAAATCTTTATTTTTGATATGGGGAAATCGGTGAAGATCCTGGAGCTCGCTAAAAAGATGATCCGTTTATCGGGACTGATCCCTAACCAGGATATAGCCATTGAGTTTTCGGGGTTGCGTCCGGGTGAGAAATTATACGAGGAGTTGCTAAACGACAGCGAAAATACGCTGCCTACTCATCATGAGAAGATCATGGTGGCTAAAACCAGGGAGTATAATTTTGAAGCGATCAGTCAGGATATTGAAAAGCTGATTGAGTTGAGTTGTCAGTATTATGACCGCCAGGTTGTAGTAAAGATGAAGGAGATTGTTCCGGAGTTTAAGAGTAAGAATTCTATTTATGAGGATTTGGATGTTAAGCCGAGGGTAGAGGTGAGTGTGGAGGAGTAGAGGTGATGAGGTGGCCCCTTATAGCAGCCATGCGATTGCCTAGAATTGCCAAACTCAAGCACATATCTCAATACTATTTAAAATATTTTGGGGCATCCCAATCGAGGTCGGAACCAAATACAATAATTGTCGCTGTTCGATGTTTTGCCCTCATTGCCGGGCAGGGCTAGTCCTTTTGGCATAGCCACAAAAGTACCAAAATGGCCTAGACAAAAAAATGCTTCCGCGCTCGAGGCAAAACTCCCTGGCCCGCTTTTTTGTCGACCTCACGCTCTGAGTGTCGTAATTCGATGGGGCGGGATTAAAAAGCCATTCCCCTGTATTTCGCATAAAGGTTGAGTGCCAGCAAAGTTTCTAAATAGTTTTGTTAGGAGTTGTCCTCACAGCCGGTCAGGGCTAGTTCTTTTGGCATAGCCACAACCTGCGCAGCAAGCATGAGTGCCGTAAAAAACAAAATAGCTTACGAATAACGGACCAAAATGGCCTAGACAAAAAAATGCTTCCGCGCTCGAGGCAAAACTCCCTGGC
>CBIHLM010000167.1:0-3170 GCA_966210515.1 uncultured Pedobacter sp. | reverse complement strand
CTAAATGATTACTTATGTAAATGAAATTACAAACTTTCTTTTATTATCAAAGCTCAATTTAGGCTTAGCAATGGCTTATCGTGGAAACTTAAGCTAGAAACAGCAAAGTTAAGCCAGCGAGGGAGTTCACACGCGCCGCCTGCGCGTCAGCATGATGCTAGTTTGATCCATTTTTTCCCCTAGCCTCTTTTAACAATTGCATTAATTTCTTCATCAAACTTCCCCTCTTGGATAGATAGGTGCGATAAAGCCTTTTCTAGCTCGTGGTCATCTAATTTCATTAAATTTCTAATTACCCTTTCTGGCATGAAATTATATTTCGGTTCAAAATGCCATACTTTATTGTTGTGAAAGGTATATAGATCATCGAAATAACGCTCATTAAAATATTTAATGAACTTATTAGCTGAGAAATCATCACTTTTCTTAACAATCGTCTCCTTTTCTTCTTCCTTTATCGTTATAGAATCTAAGCTTTCTAGAGCTTTTGCAATTATTTGAGAAACCTCGCCCACAAGCACCTTAACATCCTCATACTCCTTTTTAGTTAATCCTCTATTATGAGCTATTTTGTTTCTGTAGTCATAAAGCTTGTCCCATGTTTCTTTAATCTTCTTCTCATCGCCCTCAATTATAGCAGAAAAATACCTTTCCCAGTTGGATAAAGGCTGTAACCTCTTCAATTCAGCGAACTTAAGATCGCTCAATTTTTCTGCCTTGGATAGAAGGTTATCTATATATCCAATATCGACGGACCTATATTGCTTAAATAGAACTTCCGATAACTGAATAAAATCAGCTTGATAGATATCGTCGAAATGAAGATCTGCATTCTCTTTTTTTAGCGTGAGCTTGTTCTTTATTTCGGAATGCATAGCTTCTTTAGACCAATCCATCCCAACATTAATCAGCATGAACTTTGATATCAGCTTTCGCATTAAATTTTCGACTTGATTTATCAAAGGATATGCTTCCTTGGCATATTCTAAAGCAATATCATCCCACAAAGTGTTTATTTTCACTTTTTGAGGATTAATCTTTTCCACTAGCTTTTTTATCCGCCTTGACAACTCGGTAAATTCGTCAATACGGGTTTTGTCATTACGTGTTAATTCAAATAGAAAATACCTTTCATCTCTATTATTTACTTCCCCAGATTTTAACAAGTAATTTACTTGGAGCTTATATTTACCTGTTTTTGGGCGGAAGGAAATAATCTTCTTATTTATTTCCAGACTTCTGTCTGCACTTAAGAAGTTAATGAAGGATTTTGCATCCTCACAGAAGGAACCATCCTTCTTAATTAGTATTAAATACTCGACTTTCATTTGAACAATAAGATCAAAAAAATATAGAAACTACATGAGATAGGTGGTACCTCCACTAGGTTACAATATCTAAATCGCTATTGTCGGCAAATACTCCAACTTTATAACTGACACTTGATATTCATAGAAGAATCTTGCAAACGCTTCAGTTGTCTCATAATTGCTAATCATATATCGTTCATTGAGTCCAGTGCGAGTTTTAATTTCAATATTCCCGTATTTCACGATTGGCAATTTTCTATTGTCTTTGAACCTTTTATCAGGAGAGCCATTTTTATTTACCTTTTCCCATGTCGAATCAATGATCTTCGTATCGGCAGGAACTTGCTCATCTTCAATGAAGCGAGTGTAATCGAATTTTAAGTCTATTTCATCAAAACCTATTACAGCGAAACTTTCTCTATTATTCCATGCTATCACAAAATTGGGATAAAAATAAAGGTCGGCGCCATTTGCATTTTGCCAGATCATAGCAGGTATCTCAGATTTGATCTCCGGCAGATGCCCGATTCGGAATTTTACATCTCGTTTTACTATTGTCGAAGAAGCTGCAGATCTTGTAACCACTCTATCATTTGCGTATTGCGCAGTTATATCCCAAATTTTCTTGCTAGTAATTAATGCTTGATAACTACCGTAAAGTCGGTCGAAATTTCCCTTAAGTTCTTCGTCAAAACTAACATCTAACTTCACGAATCCATTGGTAATTTGATCTTCAATGGCTGCAAGAGCATTCTTTTGATTTTCAATATCTGACCGTAAGTCACTTGAATACTTTTTAAATATCAGGCCATATAAAAACACGTAGCTGAATACGCGTTTTAATTTAGAAGAGGCTAAGTCCTTTTTAACCGACTCTAAATCTTTGATTCGTTCAGTTCTTTGTTTGTGGGCTAAATGGATTGCCTCTTTTATCCCTTGCATATCCTGACTAGTAACTTCCTCGATGTCAGCGGTGAATATGTTATCCTCACCGATGTAGAATCCAGGAATTAAATCAGTTGGTGGTAAATACTCGACTGTAGTGGGCTCTTGAGTAAGAAGTGAGGACAGTTTTTGTCGGTTTGAGATTCCAATTCCTGGAATGGAAGTGTTTACAAATGTCCCGTTTGGACCAACATTAATGTTTGCTCCGCGGACACCAATTGTTGTGCTAATACCGGATTTGCTAAAGTTTAAGTGAATACCTGGTATCACTTTAATTCTCCTTTTGAAAGACCATGCCATATGATAGAGTTTAGGTAAGCGAAAGTTACAAACTTTCTTCTATTGGCAAAGCTGAAGTTACCTCTGCTCGAACAACGCCTGAAACTTAAGCCAGGAACGGGTGACTATACTCGTTTGACGCATATAGATGTCAAGGCTACCCATGGCTAGATTTTAAATCTTTAGTTCAATAACTGATTCTTTTTTAAACGTCTCTTGACTTTTTAATTCATTAAAGAATTTTTGCAAGATAGTGCTTTCACCATTCAATATCACAAAGCAAGTCCTCTCCTTAACAGATATCTGAGCCAAATAGTCGATAAGATTGTGGCCTTTTACTTTTAAATTAATAAGATACTCTTTGAGGTCGAATCCTCTCTTTGTGAGTTTAACCTCAAACAATAGTTTCTTGTTGCTTAACTTGGGTTCTAAAGCTTGATTAAAGCTCTTATATCCATGTGAATAGTCAGAATATTTCGTCAATAGCGCTTTATTCAAGCTAGCTGCAAAATCAGAGACTTTTTGCAACGCACTTATAAGGTAAGTATGTTCAATTAAAATCCTCTCACCTACCTTAATATTAAAAGACTTATATTTATTAGCATACTCTTTGTCACAAACTCCATTTCTGTGTAC
>CBIHLM010000166.1:0-3214 GCA_966210515.1 uncultured Pedobacter sp. | reverse complement strand
GGTTAATCCTTTTGCAAATTTCTTATAAAAATCAATACTAAAAAGGGTATAAATTTTATTTAAAAAACATTTGGATTAAAAATTTTAATAATTACATTTGCTAAACCAGACTAGACCAAACCAAATTATTTGTCAAATTTTAGTTGCTCTTGAAAGATAATATAGATACTGAATAAACCTTTTTATTAGCTGTAGTGTGAGAAATAAGATAGGAAAAATAATTTCACTATGCTTAGCTGGTTGAATTGCATTACTATTAATTACAATTGAACCAAAAAATAACCCAAGTAATGAAAATTAGACTAACACTATTATTAACCTTCTTTTGTTTTTTTGCTTATTCACAAGAACCAGATTTGCAGCCTAATCTATCTGTTAATGGTGTTATAAGTGCATTCTCAGCGGCAGAATCTGATAGACCTGCTTATAATGTCATAAACGGTATTGATTATTGTGATCTTGATTTGTGGACCAGCTTAACAGGATTTCCTCAATTTATAGAAATTGACCTCGGCGCCGATAAATATATTCAAGCTTCAAAGCTGTCTTCTTATGCTAACAGAATTTATAAATATAAAATAGAAGCTAAAGAAAGTAATGGTACTTATAGTACCGTTGTTGATAAAACAAATAACACAGCGGTTTTTGTGAATGATTTTTGGTCCAAAAAAGCCAGATTTGTTAAGCTAACCATTACAGGTGCACACATTTATACCGGTAATGCGGTAAGTATTAGAGAGTTTAGTATTTATGGAAAATCCTTAGAAAGTGCTGGAATACTTAGTGGAGTACAGGAAGTTAATTTGCCAAAACCTGATACTATTATTACTACTCTTTTTAAATCAACTGTTAGTGGGGGATTATGGTCTTCAAGTGATACGAGTACTGCGAAAGTGAATGCTTTAACTGGGGAGGTTACTTGTGTTGCTTTAGGTGGTGCAACAATATTCTATACTATTTTAGCTAATAATGAAAGGTTAGCTGCGACAGCAACCAGAACCGTAACGGTAACGGATTCTACATTAGGACCCAATTTAGCGATTAACGGTTCCATTAGCTCATTTTCAAGTACCAGCTCTCCCTCCACCAGACCTCCCACCAACGTTATTGACGACATCAATGCTGATGACAACCTCTGGACTAGCTCCATGGGATTTCCTCAATTTATAGAGGTTGATTTGGGGGCAGATAAGAATATAGCAGCTTCAAAGGTTTCATCTTACGCTAATCGGATTTATAAGTATAAAATAGAAGCCAGAGAAAGTAATGGTACATATACTACAGTGGTTGATAAAACAAATAATACTTTAAATCCTATGACTGATCTTTGGTCTACAACAGCTAGATATGTTAAACTTACAATTACAGGTACTCCCACTACATCAACGGTTGCAAGTATTCGGGAGTTTTATATTTTTGGTAAATCTTTAGGAAATGCAGGGACATTAAGCGGAACACAGCAAATTTCCCTTCCGGGAGGAATTACAACTTTCAGCTCAACCGTAACTGGTGGGACATGGTCATCAAGTCATCCGAGCATAGCAACGGTAAATGCTACAACCGGGAAGGTTACTGGAGTTGCATTGGGAGAGGCTACTATTAGTTATATTGTTAAAGGCACTTATACGACAACAAGCGATACTGCGACCAGAAAAGTTTACGTAGAATTAGATCCAAACTTAGCAATTCAGGGCACTATTAGTTCATTTTCAAGTACTAGTTCTCCTTCCACTAGGCCAGCTACTAACGCTATTGATAGTTTAGATAATGATACTAATTTATGGACTAGCTTAACCGGGTTTCCACAATATATAGAGGTTGATCTAGGTACAGATAAAAATATTTCAGCATCAAGGGTTTCATCTTATGCTAATCGGGTTTATAAGTATAAAATAGAGGCTAGAGAAAGTAATGGCACGTACACTACTGTTGTAGATAAAACAAATAATACAACAGTTCATGTCAACGATTTTTGGTCTAAAACAGCTCGATATGTTAAACTCACCATTACAGGTACACCCACTACATCTACTGTCGCCAGTATTCGGGAGTTTTATATTTTCGGTAAATCATTAGGAAATGCAGGGACGTTAAGCGGAACTCAGCAGATAGCTGTTTTAAAAGTCGATTCTCAAGATATTACTTCAAAACTATATCCTAATCCTGTAAAAGATAAAATCACATTGACATTTAATTCTGCAAGGCAAGAGCTAGGCCGTTTTCAGATAGTTGATCTTTATGGAAAAGTTAAACACTTTCAGAACAAAGCCGTTGTGTCGGGTATTAATCAGATAGAATTTAATGTTTCAGAACTAGCGAGTGGAATATATCTAATTAAATGGGGAAATAACGTGAAAAAATTTATAAAACTTAATTAAAGCAGTTTAGAAAAGTGTGTTAAAAACAAGAGCTGTAGAAGTTATTGAATTGCATAGTCATCAATTACATTTTTTTAAATCAAACACAATAATGAAAATTAGACTAATAATTTTATTAACTGTTCTATATTTTTTTAGTTATGCAAAGGATACTGATCTAGAGCCAAACTTATCTATTACTGGCATTATAAGCTCCTTCTCGACAGCTGAGTCCGGTAAGCCTGCTACGAATGTTATAAATGGTATTGATGAATGTGATTTGGATTTTTGGACTAGTGTGGGAGAATATCCACAATTTATTGAAATAGATCTGGGAGAAGATAAAAATATTCAAGCTTCAAAAGTATCATCTTATCTCAATAGAATTTATCAATATAAAGTTGAAGCTAGAGAAAGTGATGGTGCATTTAGTATTTATGGTAAATCTATAGGAAATGCAGGAACATTGAGCGGAAACCAAGAAATATTGGTATCAGGTACTACCACCTTTAGATCAACCGTAAATGGCGGAACGTGGTCTTCAAGTAATACTAGTATAGCAATCCCAACCCCACGAAAGATAAAATCACTTTAACATTGAACGCAGAGAATCAAGAGTCTATTCGTTTTCAGATCCTAGACCTAAACGGGAAAGTTATAAACTATCAGGATAAACCTGTTGTATCTGGCGTTAATCAAATAGAATTTAACGTTTCTCAATTGGTAAATGGAACATATTTAATAAAAAACGTAACGGCTCGCTTTGTTAAGTTGACAATTACTGGTACACTAAACCCTTCGGTTACAGCTACAAGTATCCGAGAATTTAGTATTTATGGCGAATAGATAACTTAGGG
>CBIHLM010000165.1:0-3226 GCA_966210515.1 uncultured Pedobacter sp. | reverse complement strand
TCCCAGTTATTAAATAAAATGTTATATAAATCTTTTGAACTTGATATTTGTGGCCTCTCACATGCTTTGAACTTTGGTTTGTAACTGATGTTGATTTCTGATACCTGGAACAATGAAATCTGATCTTGAAGCTTTTCCATAATTGGATGATTTTAAGTGATTGAATTAATTATGGCGCTCCTTCAGGCACAGGGCAATCAAGGGCAAAAGGAAAAGGAATAAATGGCCCGAGCACTGGACAAAAGCGTTTATGCCGGAAGCTTTTGCCCGCTACAGCAGCCCGTAGCCTAACTTGGTGCCAAAGATTAATGATAACTACTCTGGCGATTGCGTTTTGAAGGTGACACACAATTTGCCATATTTATAAAATGAAGTTTCAAAGGATCGCTACATTAATTGTCATTGTTGGGACAGCAGCTCTAATGATTTGTTGGACGCCCAATTTAAAAGACCAGCAAGAATTGATGTTGACTCAAAAGCCGTGGAATTTTAATGCGAAGTTAGAAGGCAGAGTTGGCAATGGACAATGGAAGGTCCTTACTCCTGAAACAAAAAAATGCGAAAAAGACGACGTCTTAATCTTTGGCATTCATAATACTTACGAGGTCAATTACGGAAAATCAAAGTGCGATGAGCAAAAGACCTCAAGCCGGTCAGGTACATGGCTAATATCGGCAAAAGGAAAGCTACTGATGGACAACTACAGTTTAACCATTGATATATTAAACGAGGATACATTGCAAGTAACTCGTCACAGTGGTCAGTATCACGACCGATACACCTATCTCCATAAATGAAAAAAGCTGCATTAGCAGCTATTTTATTACTTGGCTGTGTTTTTAAGCTCGGTGACTTCCTTTCTCATATCTGAGGCTAGGGTCTTAATATCTTGCAATCCTTTGCGAACTCTTGTACCGGCGGCACTGTTACCGTTGTTGTAAAATTTGTCTGCGTCGCCTTCGATAGATGCAATCAGGTCGTTTAATTTTTTGTAGTTGTTCATGATTCTAAGTTTGGCGACCAATATCTGAAAGTAATCTGATTAATCCAATAACATGTCGTGGTGATATGCTGGCAGAATCTTTTCAATATCCAGCCCCGCATTTTTTCACCTAGTATGTCTATTCAATAGTGAAAAAATGCGGGGCTACCCGCGACTTTTTCAAGAACGGGGATTTCTCCCCGTCTTGACTTTAATTAAATACCATTTGATTCTTTTGAAACTGCCCACATAATTTAAAAGCTGCTTGGGCTTTATGTAAACCGCTGCCAAACTGAATTGATTTCAATTTACTTTCGTCATCCTTATACGTTTTCACGTTTTGAAAGTAACCTGTAATTGCATTGTAAGCTCCAAACAAAGTGCCTTTGGTTGTACGGGTTTGCTGTGTGTCACTCGAAAAGGCAAACTCACAAACACTATTGCAGACATTTTTAAAATAGCTGGAGTGTTCATCATCTTTGCCATTCAAAACATTTTCTAAAACCTCTTTAGAAGGTGCCATTGCTTGCTTTACTAAGTTTAGTAGCTGTTTATCAGCTATGCGGATTCTTGACCATTGATTAAAAATTTCGGTTAATTCTATAGCCAGTTTGCTGGTTATGCCCATAAGTTGGTGCGCCTGCTTTAATTTATCCTGTGCGCTCTCGGTATGCCGAATTTTTACACAGTTACTCATATTGTTCAATGCGCAATTTAAGGTATTATTACAAACAATCCTGATTGGGGTAAAAGCTGCAATGATACTTCCCGAACCATCATGCGAAGTAGTTAGGAACAGGTATTTCTCAATCAGATCGTCGATTCCCACCCTTATGTAATCGGGTAGCTTGGCCGTGATAAAAATTCGCTCACCTTTACCTAATGCTCCTGCAGTCTCATATAATATGCCATGACCTCCACCTACAATGGAGTCAAAAAATGAAAATGCGTCTGTATTCTGTACTACATGATATTCACGGCCTACCACACCTAAAACATCTTCCGTGTCCGTGCGAATGTTAGCATAATAGTTTGGAACTTCAATTTCAGGAATGATTACATCCGTATCCTTGTTTCCGTTGAAATTCTCATTGTCATAAGTAAACAAGGGTCTCTTTTCAACCAAATAATCTAATCCTGCATATTTTATAGCTTCTGCACTGGTCGAGTAATCGCTTACAATCTGCCCTAATCCATGCCAGGCCTTTTCCTTCACTGAAAAAAAGCTGTGCTTATTCGTCTGCTCGTTATAATTTATGTTGTGTGCCATATTCTTATTTCTTAGGGTTTCTGATTCTTGTTAGTAAAAATTCGGTTTTTAGCACCTTCACATTTTTAGTGTCGGTTACTTTGAACTCTGATAAGGTTTCAATTTCATTTACCGTATCAGATATATTTTTGAAGGTGGATTGAACCTCAACCCGTACCATCAGGTATAGTACTTCATTCATAAGAATTATAATTATTGAGAAAGTCGTTCAGCTCCATGCTGAACCTTTGCGGATCGTCCTTTGAAAGTTGCTCGGTGTAACCTTGCCAAAACAGCTGGTCTGTTACTTCTATAAATAAGTCAATCATTTGTAGCTACAATTAAATCATGTATAAAAAAATGCCCCCGACATAGGTCGGGAGCATAGATAATTAGGCACGAGGAAACACGATATTAGATTCGATTTCACCCAACTTGGTTAAGCAAGCATTATGAATAAATTCTGCCACCAATTTTATTAGACCTGAGGTTGAGGTAATGAATTGTCGATTCTTATCATCAACAATCATTAGTTTACAGCCCTGAAAGTGGTTGCTTTCGAGCTCGTCGCTTTCTTCAATCAGGGCAATTTCGAAGGCTTCTAACTCGTTAATGCGGGTCAACAGGTTTTCCCGCTGAATGCATCTGCGGTGCAAATCATTCACCACTCTTAAAGTAGATTCAAGGTTTAAAGCAGGGTGTTGAATCTTTTCAACTGGTTTTGTTTCCTGTTTGATTGGCTCCTGCGGTTTCTCGTCTTTCGCTGCCGTTCCGTTCTGTCCGTTTTGGGTGCTTTCAGCCTTTGGCTTTTCCTCTTTTGCTTTTTCTTGCCCTAAATTTCCTGCCGGTTTCGAGGTTTGGGAAACTGTGTTGTTAGTTTCTTCTCTTCTTTCTTCTGTGCTGTGCAATGCTCCGTTGCTTTTTTCTGCTACTTTCATAGTAAATTAATTAATGGTTAAAAAATCTGTTATCACCAATTCGGCATGAGCCTCATT
>CBIHLM010000164.1:0-3292 GCA_966210515.1 uncultured Pedobacter sp. | reverse complement strand
TTGTTTTCTTGATTTTTTGCTTCCTTTTTTATCAAGAAAAAAGAAGTAGCCTGCCTGGCAATGAAGGCAAATCAAAAACCCATTTATGCCATAATAATCAAACCAAACCCAACAATCCCAGTAATAACCAGCCCCATCAAGCTCCTCAATCACCACGAAACCCCAATAACCCCGGAAGACGCGTTGGCCCGACGAGAACGCCGAGCCGGGTGCTGGCCTGTGCGCCGAAGGATCGTTTTCGTCTTGATGTTAATCACAAGTTTTATATTGTTTTTTTAATGGAGTTCGTGGTCTCGCGAAGAGCTCGGCATTATCTCATTAAAGTAACATAACCCTTTTGAACCACAGTCTTGTTTTCCTGAGTGCTGAAACTTGCGACCCAATAATAGGTACTAACCGGAACTGGGCTTCCATTAAACTCCCCATTCCAGCCATCATGCAAATTCATAGATGTAAAAACCAATCTACCCCACCTGTTATAAATCTGAAGAACAAAATTACTGCCCTTGCTTTCCGGATTGGCTCTGAATATATCATTGATCCCGTCGTTGTTAGGAGTAAAAGCAGAAGGAAATGAAACCGGACTGCATTGTTCCTGAACAAGGGTAAGATCTATCTCATCAACTATACATCCATCTTTTTTCAGAATGGTAAAACTATAGGCGCCCGCATATAAGTCAGAAAAAATATAATCGGAAGGATATATTAATGATTTATACTTAATGTTATACTGATCCGGATCAGAGCCTACTGTAAATGCAATTTGCCCCAGAATATCACAAACCGGATCTGTCTTCTTTATGGTAGTAAACGGTTTATTCAAACGAAAATCCGGAACCACAACATCTCTGCTTGATGAATTACCTCCTGATGCATTAACTGTTAGCCGATATGTTCCGGGATCAAGAGAATTAAAAACTCCGGTTACGTTTGTGTTATTATTTAAAGTATAACTGTAAGTTTCCGGTATGGGCGGACAAACTACCTGCACCGTTCCCTGCCCAAAAGTCGCGCAATCAGCTGCTATTATAATATTGTCAATTACAACCGGACAAGCCTGATAATCCAGTGCTAAAGTAAATTCATCAACAATACATCCGCTCTGAGTAAGAACAGTGAAACTATAGCTTCCTGCAGATAAATCAGTAAACAGATGATCAAAAGGATAGATTACAGTCCCGTGTTTTATTTTATATAAACTACTTTGCAGCGTGCTAAATTTAATGTCTCCCTTTACCGGGCAAACAGGATTATTTGTGATATACGTAATAACAGGGGTCGATAATTTATAATCAGGCACAGTAACATCCATCTCTAATTCATCTTCAGCCGAGGAAATTCTCACAACATAGCTTCCTGCGTTAAGATTATTGAATATACCCGTAGTGTTTGAAATGCCATTTAAAGTATAAGTATACTGATCTGAATGCGGATTGGTTAAAACACTGACCATACCCTTATGCAGGGCGTCACATTGCTGCTGCACTTCAAGCCTGTCGAACTTAATTGTGCATTTTACTTGTGTAAGCAAAACATCGCGAATGTCGAGCATGCAATTTTGCTGATCCAGTATAACAAAACTATGTAAACCGGCATTTAAGCCCGTAAATGAATGACTTAGTGGATAAATGTCGCTGCCAAGCCGTACCTTATATAGGCTGCTGTTTGTTGAGCTGAATTTCACCTCACCTTTTTGGTCGCAAACAGGATTCGTTTTTGAAACAGTAAGTACGGGCTTAAGTCCCCTGTAATCAGGAACACTTACATTAAGCACTTCCGCATCTTCGGGAGAAGTAATAGTTATCGTATAATCGCCCGGATCCAGCATCGTAAAAACACCCGTTGTATTACTATTTCCATCCAGTGTATAGGTATATATATCTGCATGAGGTTTAGTTAGTACTTTTATGCTCCCTTTATTAATAGCATTACACTCTTTTTGAACGACAGCCGGCTCAAGCTCTATCTCACAAATATCTCGTGGGATAATAATATCACCAGCGTCAACTTCGCACCCACTTTCATTTAATATCGAAAAATGATGGCTTCCGGCAGAGGTAAGTCCTTCAAAAGTATGATTAAGAAGAAAAGCAGTAGCACCAAGTTTTACCTTATAAGCTCCCGGCATTGCAGACGTAAATTTAACTTCACCCGGTATGTCACAAACCTGATTTTTTACTGTATATGAATAATCAGGTTTAGCTAAGTCATATACCGGAACCGTTACACTTGATGTTATTATATCCTGTGCAGATGTTATCGTTAATTGATAAGTACCGGGAGCCACCCCGGTAAACACGCCTGTTGTATTGGAACTACCATTACTTAACTGGTACGTAAACGGATCTAAATGGGCTTTGGTAATCACTTCAACAATCCCGTTCAAAGGCTCATCACAATCCTGACGGAGATTTATTTTATCAATTAAAATACCCCTGATACTCCCGTCCTCAACAATACTTGCGGCATCCAGAACACTGTAAGGAAGTGAGCCAACTACACCTAAGATTATTTTATTTTCTATATCAATCTCAATAATATTTGTGCTCCCGTTCACAGCTGATAAGGCATACACTGTATTACGATGCAGGTGAGTTTCTACGCAAACTAATCCAAATATGTTAAGTGTATTGCTCCATGGCATATACACATAACTTTGTGAAGGAGTATTTGTATCAACTTTAACCAGGCCCTGAGTGGCAGCCATATATAAGTCATCCTTGTAAAAAGTCATATCTCCGGAGGGAAAATAGTTCATCTTTCCCTTGTTGATTGTTTGACCTGTAGCTGGATCAGTAATAAGCAAGACGCCCGGAACCTGATACAGTTTACCGTCTGTACCTATTGTAAGTGCATTTGAAATCGATGGTATAGGAGCAACCTGCTGACAGGCTACAAGTGAATTACCGCTGATTCTGCCTTGAAAATAAAAGCCATTTTCTATCCAGTAAAAATCACTGGAATTCATTGCTATTGAAAAATACTGGCTGTTAAAACAGGTATTTATCAGTTCTGATTGAAAGCCCGCAGGTGTTTTAGTAACCCGGTATATATTGTTCTTAAGCGGGAAAGTATTAAAGTTTCCAGGTGAACTAACGTAAAAACTTTGTGCTTCACACTCCAGGTAAGAGAAAAGCAGAAGAAACAACACTAATTTAAATTTCTTCATTAAGAAGATATGACAAGGTATGGTGCGTAAAAGTAATTACTATGCGCAAGAATATAAAATTCTTTGAGGGTGATAACTGTAAAATCAATAAAAGAGTCGATTTCAATCCAGAGTAAAACAACT
>CBIHLM010000163.1:0-3303 GCA_966210515.1 uncultured Pedobacter sp. | reverse complement strand
TATCTGCATCCAACAACCCAACATCCCCCCAATTCATAATTTTTGATAAATTTGAAGCTTTAAAACCATAAATGAGTAAGATTATAGTATTTGGAGCTTCAGGACAACTCGGTCAATGCCTTAAAGTTGTAGCTGAACAGCAAAACATTCACGATATAAATTTCCTTCCCGAAGAGCAGGCGAATATTTTAGATGTTGAAGGGTTGGCAAACATTTTCAAAACCGAGTCTCCGTTATACTGCATCAATTGCGCCGCATATACCGCCGTAGATAAAGCAGAAGATGAGCAGGACCTTGCAAGGAAGATCAATCGCGACGGCGCAGAAAACCTCAGTCGTTTATGTGCGGAATTCAACACGACGTTTATCCATGTGTCCACAGACTTTGTGTTTGCAGGCAACGAGGCAAAACTTTTAACAGAAACGGATACCGCTGAACCTGTCAACATATATGGCTTAACAAAATTAGAAGGAGAGCAGGCCATCACCGAGACTTTGAAAAGGCACTATATCTTACGCACCAGCTGGCTGTATTCTGAATTCGGGAACAACTTTGTAAAAACCATGCTTCGATTCGGGAAAGAGAAGGAGGAGATGCGCATCATAGCCGACCAGATCGGGACACCAACCTACGCCATAGATCTGGCATCCTGCATATTCCACATCATTCAGAATGACAATCAGCAATATGGACTTTACCATTATAGCAATGAAGGAGTAACTTCCTGGTACGATTTCGCAAAAGCCGTTTTCGATATTGCCGAACTGAAGGTAAAAGCTATCCCGATTAAAAGCTCGGAATATGTAACCAAGGCGATAAGGCCGGCCTTCTCCGTAATGGAAAAATCAAAGATTAAAAATGCATTTAACATAGATATACCCTATTGGAGGGACAGTTTGCTGAAATGCATGGAGCACCTGAAATAAGGCGAGATCTTAAAACAACTCTAATCCTACTATAAAGCAGCACATAAATTAACATTACACATGAAAGGAATAATACTCGCCGGTGGTTCAGGAACCAGGTTACACCCCTTAACCCTGGCCACCAGTAAACAAATGATGCCGGTTTACGATAAGCCGATGATCTATTACCCTCTGTCTATTTTAATGCTTGCAGGCATAAAGGAGGTTTTAATCATATCTACTCCGCATGATTTGCCAAACTTCGAGAAGCTTTTAGGTGATGGATCACGACTCGGCTGCAAATTCTCCTATAAAGTTCAGGAGCAGCCCAATGGCCTGGCTCAGGCATTTGTAATAGGAGAGGACTTTATAGGTAAAGACAGCGCTGCCCTTATTCTGGGCGACAATATATTTTATGGAGACGGACTCTCTCACCTTTTACAAGATCTAAAAGAACCAGAAGGAGGCGTCGTCTTCGCGTATCCTGTTTCCGATCCGGAAAGATATGGTGTGGTAGAATTTGATAAAGACAACAAGGTAATTTCAATAGAAGAGAAGCCCGCAAACCCTAAATCGAACTACGCTGTTCCGGGTCTGTATTTTTACGACAACTCTGTTGTAGAGATCGCCAAGAACATTGCGCCCTCGCCCCGCGGCGAATACGAAATTACCGATGTAAACAAAGTATACCTTGAACAGGGAAAACTTAAAGTGGGAGTGCTTAGTCGTGGTACAGCATGGTTAGACACAGGAACGTTTAATTCTTTGATGCAGGCAGGTCAGTTCGTCCAGGTTATCGAAGAACGCCAGGGTTTAAAGATCGGATGTATCGAAGAGATCGCCTACCGCATGGGTTTCATCACTGCGGAAGATTTAAGGGCAATTGCCGAACCGCTGGTTAAAAGCGGCTACGGACAATACCTGCTGAAGATTATTAATCAGAACGTATCATTGTAATTGCGTTCATCTGATAACCAACAACACATATTTCGCTTTTTCGAGCACATCAGGGATAGGGTTGGTGGAGGTTTGGACCGGGTGTCGCCCTGATCTTCCTGAATGCTTTCAATAAAATCTACAAAAACAAAAGAAATAACATGTCACCCAAACCAGAAGATATCCGCATTGCAGTCATCGGCCTTGGCTACGTCGGTCTGCCATTGGCTATAGCTTTTTCAGAAAAGCATCCTGTAACCGGATACGACACCAATTCCAATCGCATAAAAGAATTGCAGGACGGAGAGGACACTACCTTACAGGTACGGCCCACCGAACTTCTTAACAGTGCGATAAGCTTCAGCGACAAGTGGGAAGACATTCAAGACAGCAATATTTACATCATCACCGTTCCTACACCGGTAGATGAATCAAAAAAACCCGACTTAACACCCCTGCTTCAGGCATCAGCCTGCGTAGGAAAGCTTTTAAAAAAGGGCGATATAATTATTTACGAATCGACGGTTTATCCAGGCTGCACCGAAGAGGATTGTGTACCGGTACTTGAAAAAGAAAGCGGACTGATCTTTAATGAGGATTTCTACTGCGGCTATTCACCCGAGCGCGTCAGTCCCGGCGACCCGGTTCACACTTTGAAAACGATTGTTAAAGTAACCTCGGGCTCAACACCTCAAATCGCAGACTTTGTAAACAGGCTTTACTCGGGCATTATAGAGGCGGGCACATTTAAAGCGAAATCCATAAAAGTAGCCGAAGCTGCCAAAGCCATTGAAAATGCCCAGCGGGATGTCAACATCTCCTTCGTTAACGAACTGGCTTTAATATTCGACCGGCTGGGAATCGATACAACAGATGTTCTGGAAGCCGCGTCAACCAAATGGAACTTTTTGAAATTCAAACCCGGACTTGTAGGCGGACATTGCATCGGCGTGGATCCCTATTATCTGGCCCACAAAGCAGAGCTTTTAGGCTATCATCCAGAAGTTATCCTGTCCGGCAGGAGGGTGAACGATAACATGTCGACCTTCATAGCCAGCAAAGTTGTAAAGCTGATGCTTGCGAAGGGAAATCCCGTAAAAAATGCCAAAGCTTTAATCCTCGGCATCACCTTTAAGGAGAACTGTCCGGATATTCGAAACACCAAAGTGATAGACATTTACCGGGAACTGGAGCAGTACGGAATTGAAGTAAACGTATTCGACCCATGGGCCAATGCAAAAGAAGTGAAAAATGCTTTCCAGTTCAACCTGGTCACGGATATCTACCAGAACAAATATCAGGCGATCATTCTGGCGGTGTCGCACAAAGAATTTTACGAACTGGATTACGCCGCTTTAAAACAAGCTGAAGCAATACTTTTTGATACCAAATCCATCATCGACCGCAAGTGGGTAGATGCAAGGTTATAGGCAAGGGAATAAAAACCTGCTTGCACCAGCAG
>CBIHLM010000162.1:0-3330 GCA_966210515.1 uncultured Pedobacter sp. | reverse complement strand
TTTAACAATGTCGTGATAGGCCAGGAAGTAAAAGTGCCTTCGCATGCGAAATAAAGCGGTTTGAAAAAGACGCTTAACGGACGGTAAACGCTGATTAAATAAGCTCTACACCAACTTGGTTAGGAATTCTCAGGCAATAGGTTGAAAAATATAATCATCTCATTTTTAATATTTTCAATAACGAATCCGCAGACATCATTGTCAAGGGAATCTTTGCTTCAGCGATAGTAACCTGATGCTTTTCCAACTTTTCTATTTTGGATAAAGAAATAATATAAGATTTATGGATTCTCAAAAATTGATGGGCCGGGAGGTTTCTTTGTAATTCTGCTAGTGTCATTCGGGTAAGAACACGTTTGTCATTCACAAATAAACTGACATAATTATCTTCGCCGCGAATATAAAGTAACTCATCCAATTTCACTGCTAACCAGGTATGTCCATCTTTTACAAATAAACATTCAGGCTGAGGAGCTTTAGCGGATCCTGATTGAGCCCGGTTTTCTGCAAGCTGGCAAGCTTGCAGAAAGCGGCTGAAATTAATGGGCTTAAGTAAGTAGTCTGTAGCGGCCAGGTCAAAACCTTTCAAAGCATGTTGCGGATAGGCTGTCGTTAAAATAACTTGTGCCTTATGTTTTACCATTTCTGCGAATTCCAGACCCGATAAACCGGGCATAGAAATATCCAGAAAAATAAGGTCCGCGGAACTTACGTTAATATGATCAAAAGCATCAGTAGCGCTTAAAAAGGTAGCTTCTAAATTTAGAAAGGGCACTTTGTCTGCATGGCTTTTAATAATATCAAGCGCTACCGGCTCATCATCTACAGCAATTGCCTTAATCATTTAGATAATATTTCTTCTAGTTTTGTACGCAGTTCTTTGGAATTTACTCCCTTTGCAATAATAATCCCATTCGGGTCAATCAAAAAGCTTTGAGGGATGGCAGTTATACTATATAATTGTGCCACACGGTTCTCCCATTTCCGTAAGTCCGACACTTGTGTCCAGATTAAACCATCATCCTTTATGGCTTTAAGCCAGGCATTTTTACCGTCCACACCATCAAGGGATATGCCTAATATAGTAAAATTCTTATCTTTAAAATCATTGAATATCTGTACAAGTTGAGGATTTTCTTTCCTGCAAGGGCCACACCAAGATGCCCAAAAATAGAGTAAGACGTATTTACCTTTAAATGATGAAAGGCTAACCGGATGACCACTTGTATCATTTTGAATAAAGTCCGGCGACTTTGCGCCAACTATCAGATTTCGGCGGTTATAAAGTACTCGAAGATATTCCTTACCATCAATACTGTTTCTTACAGATTCAGCAAGCTGATTATACATCGGTTCTATAACATTCAGGTCTGGAAAACTACCCCCATATTCCCACAATTTTACTAAGGAGATATAGCTGTTTGGGTTATCATCTATAAACTTCTTCTGGGCAGGCTTTATACCAGAGATAACATCTTTTATTTTTTTTCTTATTGCCTCATTTTTCAGCGAATCATTCGCTGACTTAGAACCTGTCAAGGCTATTGCTTTTTGCATATCGCGAAGATCTTCCAGTTCGTCATAGATCGGTTTCAGTATAGCTTTAATCCGTTCATTATCGATGTTAATCACAGAGTTTGAAAACGTAGGGCTCCCACTTAACTTTTCTGTCTCGAGATTGATAATTCCAGGGTGGATATAGAATTTCAATACATCAAGACCCGTACGACGTTTCATCAGTCCCGCGCTACCTAAACTTTCATGATCCGCAACCATCGAAGCACGTAATGGCCGTTCGATTGAGCCTGAAAATGTATATACTCCGTTATGTTGAATTGCCGAATCGAGAATCTCTCTACCGTCGAACTGATAGGCCAAAAACACCTGTGTGCTTTTTTGCAAATTCGCAATACGTGCATGTAATGTGAAGCTGTTACCCACCTTTGTTTGGGCAAAAGCGATGAAGGGCAACAGAATTCCTATCACTAGTAGTCTAGTTTTTTTCATGATTTTTTTAAGGGTTTAATTTCAGGGTAAGAAGTGTTTTATATTCGTTCCCGTTATCTGTTTGGCTAAGTTTGTAGTTATCCGGATAAAGCAAGTTCAAACGTTTGATGGCATTTTTAATACCAGTGTTGTTTCCCTTAATTTCAATAGGCTTGCTGCTGATGCTGTTAGAAATCTCCATATACAGACTGGAACCTACTACTAAGATCTTTATAGTAACAAAGCAAGGCTCATCCATGCTTATACCGTATTTAAAAGCATTTTCGATAAATGGCAAAAGAAGCAACGGTGCGATTTGCTGTTCTTTGGTTGAGCGAGTGATTTGAATATCAATCTTGATGCTATCTTTTTGAGGCAGGCGTGCCTGCTGTAGCTCCAGGTAGTGTTCCATAAAATTCAATTCATTTTCCAGTAAAACATAATTTTCGTGTATACCGGTTATGGTGTACCGCATCATTTCCGACAGTTTATCTATTCCATTGGCAGTTTGCGGAGCCTGTTCTGTTAGCGCGGTGCCATATAGATAATTTAAGCTATTAAAAAGAAAATGTGGATTTAACTGAGCCTTTAAGGTATCCAACTCACTTTTAGATTGCTGAAGCTGGATATCTTTCTTATGCCGAATTTTATGGATATAGTCTCGTATTATCGCGTAAACCAGGGCATAACCTGCAACATAGAATGCCAGCTGGTATGGCACGCCCCACTTTTGGAACCTTTCAAAGTTAAAAATCCAGATCAGAGCCAATGAACATACACCAACTAATAAACAAATGAGTACAAATACGGGTAAACGCAGCTTTTTAAAAAAATACCGGTAATTTATCTCGATAAACAGGAGGGAAAGAAGTAGATGCAGGTAATCTGTTGAATAAAAAGCATGCCTTATAAAATACTCCCAGGGAGGTGTGCGCTTAAAATATGCATGTGTGCTGGTGATATAACGTTCAGCGTAAAACAGGAAAAATCCTGCAAGGAATATTCCAGAATGAATCGCCCATCCTGACAGCAATGCTTTTAGCTTTACTTTCATATTTAATTTCTTATTGGTCAAAGGAACTAAACACATAAGACAGACTAAAATTTATGTGGTGATTGGAAGAAAATATGGGGTGAACAACGTCAACAGTACCTACTTAAAACTACTTCTCCAATGTTAGTATAACGCCCTAGGATCTCCAGCAAACTCATATAAACGCCCTCCAATCACCCTATCATCCGCGCCTCCAAAAAGACTAAGGAAACTCCCCATCAGAACAAAACCACCGGAAAATAGTTATTTCTCAACATTCACACGATCTGATTTGGTTTAAAAGTCGCAGC
>CBIHLM010000161.1:0-3386 GCA_966210515.1 uncultured Pedobacter sp. | reverse complement strand
CCATTCTGTTTATAAATGTTTTTAGTTTCGCGCAGCAGATAGTTTATAACAAAGGTTCAATAGCTCAAAGTTACATTGGTAAAAAGGTCTACTTATACCAAGACTCAACCAGTAAATTCACCTTTTCTCAAATAAGAAACAGGCCCGAGCTCTTTAAGTTAAGTACAGCCACTGTACCTAATTTAGGTGTAAGCTCTAATAATAATTGGATAAAATTTGGACTTATTAACAACTCTGATTCTGACAAGGTTATTTTAAATCTTTCAAATCCCATTATTGACAGAGCAAGTTTATATATAGTAAGAGGAACTAGGGTCGACAGTACTCATTATACAAATTTTCAGCCTTTAGCAAATCGCGATTATAAGCACCAGTTTTACCTGTTTGATATTCCCTTAAAAAAGGGCGAGGCGGTAGAATGTTATATTTATTTAAACAGTAAACAGCAAATTCTTGCCCCGCTTAGCTTAAGCAACGAAAAGCAAATACTTTCTAATATAAGCCAGACTGATATTCGTGCCGGTCTCTATATCGGTATTATGCTGGTAATGCTGCTTTATAATTTGTTCATCTTTTTTGCTGTTCGAGATAGAGATTATATAGTTTATTGTCATTATATTTTTTGGGTTACACTTACCCAGGCTACATTGTTGGGATACTCTCACCGTTTTTTATGGCCGAATAATACATGGCTATCTCAGAATATGCTGATACTTTGCGGTGCGATGTCGGGAATTGCTACAATATTGTTTGCTAAGTCATTTTTAAGAACTAAGAACTTTGTGCCAAAGTTCAATTTGGTGCTCAATATAACTATAGCAATATATGTTATTTCAATAGTGCTATTGCTTTCAGGAAATTCGGTGGCGGCTTTTCAAGTGGTGAATATGAATGCCGCTTTGGTTTCAATATTGATCATTTTTGTGGCATGGGCCGTATATCGAAAAAAATATGCTCCAGCGAGTTATTTTCTACTGAGTTGGTCGATCTTTTTTATTAGTATTCTTGTTTTTGTATCTAAAGATTTTGGTGTCGTTCCTTATAATGAATGGACCGTTCATGCAGTTGAAATCGGCTCTGCACTCGAAGCGATTTTCCTTTCATTTGCACTGGCTGGTAAAATAAACATCTTAAAAAAGGAAAAAGAGGCATCGCAGGCGGAAGCTCTGGAGATTGCTAAGGAAAATGAGCGGATTATTCGGGAGCAAAATGTGGTCCTGGAAGCTAAGGTGAAAGAGCGGACATCCGAATTAGAATCATCAAACTCTGAATTAAATACAACGTTAGTAGATTTGAAGCAAGCTCAGATGCAGCTGGTAGAATCAGAGAAAATGGCCTCTCTGGGTCAGTTGACTGCAGGCATTGCCCACGAAATTAATAACCCGATAAACTTTGTAACTTCTAATGTTGCTCCTTTGCAGAGAGATGTCGACATATTAATGGATGCGATCAATACAATGGAAAATCTTAATTTTTCTGACTCATCTATAGAGGATAAGAAAAAACAAATAGAAGATTACAAAGAGGAAATAGATTACGACTATCTTAAAATAGAAATATCACACCTTCTAAAAGGAATTAACGAAGGGGCATCCCGAACGGCCGATATTGTTAAAGGCCTTCGAGTATTTTCACGTTTAGATGAAGATGATTTAAAACTGGCTGACATCCATGAAGGGATCGAATCAACCCTGGTAATCGCAAACAATCTTTTAAACGGAATAAAGGTGACCAAGCAATTTTCAAAATTGCCGCCAATCGAATGCTATCCCGGCAAGCTTAATCAGGTTTTTTTAAATATAATCTCTAATGCCACCCACGCTATAAACAAAAGGCATAAAGATGCTGCCGATGGCGAGATTATTATTAAAACTCATTGTAATGACGAGCATGTATTTATAGAAATTTCGGACAATGGAACAGGAATGGACGAAAACGCAGTTAAGAAGATTTTTGAGCCTTTTTTTACAACGAAAGATGTCGGAGAAGGCACTGGTTTAGGAATGTCAATAGCATACAATACTATTAAAAAACATCACGGGCAGATTAATCTTAAATCAGAAATCGGTCGGGGAACAAATTTTATTATAGATTTGCCTATCATTAATGTAAAAATAAGTGAAACATAATTTTTCTACCACTGTATAATCTCCCTGTTACCTGAGAAATGAAAAACGTTGTAATTACAAAATTTTGAACTGAATTTTATTAAGATTTTAAAATTTAGGTCATACCAGTTAAGTTTAACATGCCAGAAAAAATCAAGATTCTCTATATCGACGATGAACTTAATAACCTTGTAGGATTTAAGGCCTCGTTCAGGCTGGATTACAATGTATTAGTTGCTGTAAATACGTCTGAAGCTGTTGAGATTCTTACCAAGCATCCTGATATCCGGATTGTATTTTGTGATCAACGTATGCCTGATAAAACAGGCGTAGAATTTTTTGAGGAGATTAGAAGCTGGTTTCCACATCCTATTCGGATATTAATTACCGGATATACTGATGTTGAAGCGGTAATTGATGCTATAAACCGAGGCCATATCTTTAGATATGTAAAAAAGCCCTGGACAGATTCAGATATCATTTCTGCCATAGAGGAAGCTCATAAGTTTTACATGGCAAATTCTTTATTATCTATAAAGAACGAAGAGCTTCAAAAGGCTTATAATGAACTGGACAAATTTGCCTACAGTGTAAGTCATGATATTCGCGGTCCCTTATCAGGTGTAATGGGAGCTATAAAAGTAGTCAGACATCTTGATGATATTGGAGAAATTAAAGAGATGCTCTCTTTAATGGAAAACTCGGTTAAAAAGCTTGATACGTTTATTTTAAGTATGCACGACTATTATACGGTGCAAAGAGGAGAGCTGCGTATCAAAGAAATTGATCTGGATCAGGTAGTAAACGACTTAAAAGATATTCATCAAGGTAACATAACAGCTAATAAAGTTCAGTTTAGTGCTAATATTAACCAGCAGGAACCTTTTTGGTGTGATGACATTACGCTTAAAATTGTATTGAATAATCTGTTGTCGAATGCCATCAAATATCAAAGACAGGATAATAATGATAAGCAAATTGAATTAAATATTGGAGTTGAGAAAGGAGTGGCCACCATTTACGTAAGAGATAATGGGATTGGCATCCCGGAGAATTATTTGAGCGAAATATTTAATCTTTTTTTTAGAGCCAGTACGCAGGACGCAGGGTCCGGGTTCGGCTTATATAACGTAAAAGATGCCTTGTTAAAACTTAATGGAGGTATTAAAGTGAGTTCTGTTCTTGGAGAAGGAGCAGTATTTAAAGTAACAATTCCTAATAAATAATGAACAGTAAGCCTAGAAAAGTAAACTTTATAATCGTGGACGATAGTGAGTT
>CBIHLM010000160.1:0-3416 GCA_966210515.1 uncultured Pedobacter sp. | reverse complement strand
GGTTTTTAAAAAAGTCAGGCTGGGGAGAAGAAATGGAACTTTATAGTCAGCATTCTGCATGAGGGCGAGAAAACCAATCCCGCTGCAAACCGGACCGAGGAAAGATCTGCGTTGGAATGTATCGATTAAATTACACACTTAGTGTAAAATATCAAGAATGGGCAAAGCCCGTAATTAAGCTAATTGGAAGGATTAGAAATAAAATCGCAAGGAAGATTAGGCAACTTATGATTACAAGGGGTTGCGTAAAAAAAATAAAAGAACCCACGGCTTGGGCAACACGATTGCAGGTAAACGGATGCTTTAAATTAGTTGTCGGTTATAAATAACGCTTCGTTAATAATATGCATTAACTCGTGGGAAAATGAGGCGTTTCTGACCTTATCTTTCAATGCCTCTAATTTTGCCATATCATAATCAGCCGTATTGCGAGCTATCAATCGATCTAAAGCCGAATCGATATATTCTCTTACCCTTTCTAATTGTTCTACCCTTCGAATTTCTGCGGCAAGTAAATTTTCCATATTCGATCTATGAATATGAAGCTTTTGGTTATCGGAAGCATTGAATGCTCTTTTCATTAAAACCTCGTAAGAAAAGGTTTTGGCAAAATTGTCTGGAGTAGTCACTTTAGTTTTAATGCCCATACTTAGAATAAATTAAATCCTCAAGTTCAAAGGTTATCATTGGCTAGCTAGAATTGTGTTGGCTAAATCAATCGGTTTATATCAAATATGCAGGCGCGACCTTAAAATCACCTTAAAATCAGAGGAGTCATTAAGCTGGATTTACCTTTTTAATAAAAGAGCTCTGTACAGAAATCGGGATCCGGAAGGAGAAGGAGAGATTAGACTAAGAAAAGATATCTTCTCAGAATGGGCAGAAAGATTTCAATGCTTGTTTAAATGGCGAGGGACAACTGGAGGAATGAAACCTCATATCGAATCAGAACAGTTAGGAAGACTTTTTAGTAAAGCAGATTTTCAATTGATTTACGTTGTCGGCTGGGATAAGATATTCTATTGTGCCATTATGGTATTGCAGAATACGTTTAACAATACTTAAACCTACACCACTACCGGTCTTGTCGGTAACATTGCTGCCCCGAACAAAGGTATTGAACAAGGCAGATGTATCTGTAAGTTGGGGCGTTTTTCCCGTATTGCTTATAATAATCTGAATGTTATCGGGATTTAGGGTAAGAATACAGTTTACAGACTTGTTATCCGAATACATGTACGCATTTTTGAAGAGATTCCTAAAAACCAATTTTAAAAGAATTTCATCGCCGTCTACATTAAGATTTTCATCATCTCCGATATCACCTTCTATTTCAAATTGAAATCTAAAGTCGGCATCCATTGCAGAGAGTTGCGCTGCCTGATCGAATATTATCTCATCGAGCCTTATTTTTTCAAGTAATTTATCAGAATTATCAATCTCTGATAACACGAGGAGAGATGTCACAATATCTGACAACTGGTATATATCTTTCGAAACTGCTTTAAGTCCTTTCCTAAGCCCGTTATCAAGTGTTCGCTGATGAAGCATATTTTCCAGCTGGGCCGTTACTCTTGCTATTGGGGTTCTTAGCTCATGTGAAGCATTTCCGGTGAATTCTTTCTGACGTTGGTAAGCGTTGTCGATTCTGTCCATCATTTGATTAAAAGACCGCGATAACTCGTTAATTTCATCATCTGCATTCGACAGAGAAATCCTTTTTTTCAGGTTCTTATCTGTGATTTCCTGAATTTCATTCCTGACTTTATCCAGTGGCTTAAGACTAGCCTTACTGAGGTAGTACGACAGTGTCCAAACCGATGTGGTTCCAAACAGGAAAGCGGCAAATAATAAGTATTTAAGATATGCTAGGTATGGATTATCCAGGCGATCTTCGGCAGAGGTTAAAACGTAATAGATCTTATCGCCATACTTAAATTTCATCCCTATCACATCAAATTCTTCTTTCGCTTTATAAACTATCTCCCCCCGATTAATTTCCTCGAAGTCCTCCTTATTCCAGTTGAACATATAGTTGTTATTACTGGTATAAAGACGCTGAAGCTCCTCATCATAAACCGTTGTCTTCTCATTATACAATTTGTTTACACGGTTCTTGTCAAAGAGTTCCAGCAGCCTGATATCAATGCCTTTTACTCCGACCAGAAATTTAACAGTAGTTTCTGCGCGTTGAACGAGCCGCGACCTAAACTCCATTCTCCGGAAATTTGCAAACAGGAAAAAAACAGCCACGAGTACCGCACCCAGCAGCAAAGAAAATAGCAGGCTAAAAATAAAAGAAAAGCGCTGTTTTAAATTCATGCTAATCCAAACGTTTCAGGTAATACCCATACCCCGGCTTAGTATGAATCAGCTTATGACCAAAGCCCTTGTCAACTTTTGACCGCAAAAAATTGATATAAACCTCAATAGTATTCGTCCCCGTTTCAAAGTTTGCATCCCAAACTTTTGATGCAATAAGCTGCTTTGAAACGATTCTGCCGTTCGAGGCGGCTAATAACTCCAGTAACTTATATTCCTTCGGCGTAAGCGATATTTTCTTATCACCTCTTGATACAGACATCTGAGTAGTATTAATCAGCAAGTCTTCAATTTTATAAGTGATATCATTCTCATCACCTGCTTTACTTCTCCTCAACAAAGCTTTTACTCTGGCAAGCAGTTCTTCAAAATGAAAGGGCTTTACCAAATAGTCATCAGCGCCAAATTCGAGGGCTTTTACCTTATCAGCAACGGCACCATAGGCAGTCAACATCAAAATGGGACTTGCCTTATCATATTCCCTTATCTTCTTACACACCTGCATTCCGTTATATGTCGGCACATTAATATCTAACAAGTATAAGTCGACTTGTTTTAAATCCTCTTTGAATAACAATGCGCCATCGTGCACCACGCAGCATTCATATTCTTGATTTTCAAGAAATAGTTTTACCTCTGAGGCCATTGTAGTATCATCTTCTAAAAGTAGGATTTTGGCTAGTGACATATTAAGTGCTCCGAAGTAAGTATTAAAGATGAAATTTAGTAACAACTCTTGTTTTCTAATTCTATTAAACAGCCCAAACCAACAAATGGCAAAGCAAAGTCACTTGATTCTGGTGCATGTTAAAAGAAAGAACACATGCAATTTAGTGAATTTTCGCAAAGCTGAATTAATCCTCTATGCTTTAACACATGAAAAGCAGCGTCAGAGCTTTATATGAAGAACTCGGAGATGGAAATAAAAGCAGAATTTGAATATTAAACTCTGTTAAACTTTTAATGGGGAGAGAATAGATATAAACTGGTTAGGTAGCAAAGAAATAAATTCCAAAAGCTCAGAACTTTTGGAATTTATAAAAGACAGTTTTATTACATCTTAAAGGGCAGATACCAACCTGCCTCGGTTGCAA
>CBIHLM010000159.1:0-3794 GCA_966210515.1 uncultured Pedobacter sp. | reverse complement strand
GCTTCATATTTGGATAATTATTTAATTGTTATTGTGACAATTAAAATATGTTTTTATTGATAACTAATTATTTATCGCTAGTAGAATTCTTAATCTCTTTGCGATGAACCACATAATAAGATTCTTTGCTTTTAAACCCATGTGTTGCTATTTAGTGAGATGCGCATCAATGCGTTGAATTAAAGCATGGATTTACTTATTCAAAAAGACTAATAGATAATAGATGAATGTTTCCTGGGTGAAATTTCTATTGCAGAATCAAAAACTAACATTAATTAACCACTATTTAAAAAACCAAAATCAATTGAAGTATGAAGTTAAAACCGATTGTTTATTCTGAAGAGGAAATTTTAAGACGAAATAAAATTTTTTCATTTTTCTTTTAATCAACAAACGCAACAATTTTAATTCTCAATAATTATGAAGGAAAATTTATTATTATTTTTTAAAAGCTTCTCGGGCATTGTTCTGTTCACCCTGCTGGTGTTCATGGGGGAAACTAAGGCTCAGGAACAGGTTACTGTACAAGGAAGTGTGAAGGACGCCGTTGGAGGGATTCCTGGTGTATCGGTTAAAGTTTCGGGAACAACCAAAGGAGTCTCAACAGACCCTTTAGGACGATTCAAAATTGTGGCCGACAGAAAGGCGACGCTTGTTTTTTCATTAATAGGGATGATCACTAAGGAAATTAAGCTGAGTGATCATAAAATTTCTTCTGCGGGGGTAATTGAGTTGGATGTTACCTTAAAGTCAGATGACGTGAGCCTTGAGGAGGTTACAGTAACAGGCTTTGGCGGTAAGCAAAAGAAGGCAAGCTTAGTTAGTTCAATTACATCTGTTAACGTAGAAGATTTAAAACAACCTACATCTAATTTGACTAATGCTCTTGCTGGTAGAGTTGCGGGCTTAATTGCTTTTCAAACTAGCGGTGAGCCCGGTATTGGAACTGACAATTCACAATTCTTTATACGAGGTCTTTCCACTTTTGGGGCTGGTCGCGGTACCCCGCTGATTTTGATTGATGGAATTGAATCTGAGCAAAATGATTTAGCTCGTTTGCAACCCGATGATATCGCAGACTTCTCCGTTTTAAAGGATGCTGCAGCTGCTTCCATCTATGGAGCAAGAGGAGCAAATGGGGTGTTGTTAATCAATACGAAAATGGGTAAGGAAGGTCAAGCGAAATTTTCATTCCGGGCTCAGAACAGAACATCAACTAATACTCAGAATTTTCAGTTAGCAGATAACATAACCTATATGGAATTAGCTAATCGTGCTACTCTGGCCAGATCCGGGGCGGGAGGGGAGCCTTATCAAAAGAATAAGATTGATAATACAAGAGCAGGAGCTGATCCTTATCTATACCCTAATAATGATTGGATGGAGAAATTGATTAAAGACTATACCAATAATCAATCCTATAATCTTAATGTTAGCGGAGGTTCTGCAAAAGCTCGTTATTATGTTGCTGGGACTTATGCCCAGGATAGGGGTATTCTAAAAGTGGAACCGATTAATAATTTTAACAGTAATATTAAATTCACTAATTATTCACTCCGAACGAATATCGACTTAAATTTTACAAAGACTTCAACATTCATTATAAGAATGTATGGCCAGTTCGACGATTACAAGGGGCCTATAGGCGGTGGCGCCAGAACGTTCACAAATGCCCTAACTGCAAATCCTGTGATGTTTCCTGCTGTTTATCCGCAGTCAATGCTCCCATACTTGGAGCATCCTTTATTCGGGGGAAACCGTTTTGTTGATAACACTTTCAATGAATCTAATACATTATATCTTAATCCTTACGCAGAATTGGTTCGAGGATATTCTGCGAGTAAGAATTATAATATACATCCTCAATTGGAGTGGAAACAGGACTTTAATTTCATTACAGAAGGCTTAACCGGACGGGCAATGGCTTATTTGAGAAGAACTGCGGGCTTCTCCGTTAGCCGATCATATAACCCTTTTTATTACGCACCTCTTGTAAACTCTACCGATTACTCATATAATCTGTATCCGCTTAATGATGGAAGTGCCACTTCTATTGGTACTGCGGGAACAGAGTATCTAAATTATATCCCTGGAATTAATCAACAGGAATCGAGAATTTGGGCCGAAACTTCCTTGAACTATAATCGTGTGTTTGCTAAGAAACATGCTGTAGGTGGAATGCTGGTATCTTATATCTCCGAATATCAGGAGCCACTAGGGGGATTTCTTGAAACCTTGCCCAAAAGAAATGCAGGGGTGTCAGGCAGGTTTTCTTATGGTTATGACGATCGTTATCTCTTTGAATTTAATTTCGGATATAACGGATCTGAACGCTTTGCTGCTAATAATCGCTTTGGCTTTTTCCCCTCAGGCGGTATAGGTTATCGCATTTCGAATGAACGTTTTTTTGAGCCTTTGAGTGATATCATTACCAATTTGAAGTTGAGAGCGACGTACGGTTATGTAGGTAATGATGCAATAGGAGATAGGAATGACCGCTTCTTTTATATGTCGAACGTAAGCTTAAATGATGGTGGATTCGGAGCGTCCTTTGGAAAGAATGAAGGTCAGGGTACATATTTCAGACCTGGGGTTTCTATTTCTCGCTATGCAAATAATGCCATTACATGGGAGTTGTCACGACAGATCAATATTGGCTTAGATTTAGGTATCGGTAAAGGCTTCAACTTTACTGTAGATGCTTTCAGACAGTACAGGTCAAACATACTTCAGCCTCAGACTTTTATTGACAATGCATCCGGTTTTATGGCAACTCCTTTTTCTAATTACGGAAAAGCAGAAAGCTCTGGAATTGATGGGCAAATGACTTTCAATCACAATTTCACGAAAGATATCTGGACTAACTTGCGTGGCACTTTTACTTTTGCCACCAGTAAAATTACCAAGATCGATGAGTTAACTTATCCGGACAATCTTTCCTATCTGTCCAGAAAAGGTGCGAATGTTTCTCAGGCCTGGGGATATATTGCTGAAAGATTATTTGTTGACGAAACAGAGGTTGCAAATAGCCCGGTACAATTCGGAGATACAGGATTATTGGCGGGCGATATAAAGTACAGGGATATTAATGGGGACGGAGTGATTAACACAGACGACCGGGTTCCTCTTGGTTATCCTCAGCAACCGGAGCTTATCTATGGCTTTGGTAACACTTTTGGTTACAAGAATTTCGATGTGAGTTTTTATTTTCAGGGCTCCGCAAGATCTTCATTCTTTATTAATCCGACGGCAATGCAACCTTATGTAAACCTTGGAAATGGCCAGCAATCTGGCTTGTTAAACGTAATTGCCCAAGATCATTGGAACGAAGAGAACAGGGATCCATATGCGTTCTGGCCTCGTTTAAGTACCTGGCGTGTAGGTTCAAACAATGAAACATCTACCTGGTGGATGCGTAATGGCAGTTTTCTTCGATTGAAGACTGCTGAAATGGGATATAATTTCAAGGATCTTAAAAAGGTCGGAATTAATAGTGCCAGAGTATATGTGAATGGCCAAAACTTATTTATGATCAGCAAATTTAAGATGTGGGATGCTGAAATGGGGGGTAATGGCTTAGGTTATCCGATACAATCTGTATATAATTTTGGTGTTCAATTAAATTTCTAGACTAAAAGAACAATTGAAATGATATTCAATCAAAAAACACGAAAAATGATACAAAATATTCCTTATCGTAATCTCTTTATGAAAATCAGAGTTCGATACATCGCTTTCTTTACCATTGCCCTGGTTACAAGCTTAACATCTTGTAAAAAATATCTGGATATCGT
>CBIHLM010000158.1:0-3828 GCA_966210515.1 uncultured Pedobacter sp. | reverse complement strand
CACATGCGTTATACCAAAAATTAAAGCTGAATATATTATAGCTCTTCCACGAGAATAAGTTGATAAAAACCCTCTTAATATTATTCCCCGATATATAACCTCTTCCAATATCGGAGCTGAAATTATGGCTCCTAAAGAAAATAAATAATTATCAATTGGATTTTGGAAAGAATGTTTATATCCTAAAAACTCCCTTATAAAATAGTTTGCGGGTATTTCTACTCCTAACATAAATATAAGTGCTATTAAAATCATTTGGGGAAGATATAATTCATCTAACTTAAAAACATAAGTCAGTTTTATTTGCCTTTTTATATTTACATAAGAGCTAACACTTATTATCACTAAGCATATTATAATAAAGCAACAAGAACCAACAAACATGGGGGATAATGTTCGTCTGCTCTCCAAAAAAAGGAGAGGAAATGTAAGCGGTGTTGAAAGAAGAAATGAAATAACTATTAGAAGGAATGATTGAGGAATAGAACTCGGATAAAACTTCTTTTTCATTCGGGATCTATTGCCTCATTTTACTTAAAAGAATTCCAGCCTTGAGCTTTTAATGGATGCGAATTATTAGATCTCGAGATAATATTCATCCCTGCTGATTTTTCTGTTATATGCCCTATAATACTTATATCAGGATTGTTTCTGATCTTTTCAAAAGCAGACTGCGGAACTGTAAACAGTAATTCGTAATCTTCACCACCACTTAACGCACAAGTTGTCGGATCTAAATTGAATTCTCTGGCTGTGTCATATGTCATCGGATCAATTGGCAATTTATCTTCATATAAGTTACATCCTTTTTCAGACTGCGTACAAATGTGAATTATTTCTGATGACAAACCATCCGAAATATCAATCATAGATGTTGGTTTAATTTCTAATTCTTTTAAAATCAGTATAATATCTCTTCTGGCTTCTGGCTTTAGCTGACGTTCAATAATATAATCTTTACCTTCAAGATCTGGTTGAATTTGTGGATTTTCAAGATATATTAGTTTCTCTCGTTCTAACAACTGTAAACCAACATATGCAGCACCTAAATCGCCAGAAACACAAATTAAATCACCTTCGTTAGCTTTATTTCTATAACAAATATCTGCTTCATCGGCATAGCCGATACTGGTTACACTTATTACTAATCCCTGTTTTGACGCTGATGTATCACCGCCCACCAGGTCGATTTTATATTTATCACATGCTAATAAAATTCCTGAATATAATTCTTCAACAGCTTCAATAGGGAATTTACTCGACAAACCCAATGAAACAGTAATCTGACTGGCCATACCGTTCATTGCGTAAATATCACTCAGATTAACCTGTACTGACTTATATCCTAAATGCTTCAAGGGAGTATAAGCAAGATCAAAATGAATTCCTTCTAACAGAAGATCTGTAGATATCAACATCTTTTTCCCAGAAAAATCAAGGACTGCAGCATCATCTCCAGCACCTTTTATAGTGGAATCTTGAGTTAGTTTGATACTTTTTGTAAGATGATCTATTAAGCCAAACTCGCCTAAATTACTGATATCGGTCTTTTCTATATTTTCAAACACGGTTATTAATTAAAAAGTGAAAATTCAAAAGTTAAAATTACCTAAGGTCTGAAAAAATTATTTACAAAACCTTTATTACACCTAATTAAGCATTATCCCCTTCAGGGTGCAGAGAGCCTATAATCCTAACCTAGCCGATATCTCCAACATTCTTTCAATTGGCAATCTGGCTCTTTTAATTACATCCATCGGAATTGTAATTTCCGGTTGTCCATTTTTCATACACAAGTATAATTTTTCCAATGTATTTCTTTTCATATGTGGACAATCATTACAAGCACAGCTATTGTTTGGCGGAGCCGGAATAAATACTTTATCCGGATTTGCTTTTTCCATTTGGTGAATAATTCCGCTCTCTGTTGCAACTATAAATTCCTTTGCCGGATTCTCAATAGTGTATTTCAATAATCCTGTTGTGGAACCTATATAATCAGCCATTTTTAAAACCACATCTTCACATTCAGGATGCGCAATAAACTTAGCACCAGGGTGTTGCTCTTTTAATTTAGAAATACGCTGCATGGAAAAAATCTCGTGAACCATACAGGCTCCATTCCATAAAACTAAATCTCTGCCTGTCTTTTTTGCTACATAGGTTCCCAAATTTTTATCAGGTCCAAATATTATCTTCTGATCTTTTGGTAAGCTTTCAACAATTTGTACAGCATTTGATGAAGTACAAACAATGTCGCTTATTGCCTTCAATTCTGCCGAACAGTTTACATAAGTTATAACCAAATGGTCAGGATACTTCTCTTTGAACTTCGCAAATAAATGCGGTGGACAACTATCTGATAAAGAGCATCCTGCCTTTAAATCGGGTAATAAAACCTTTTTTTCTGGCGATAATATTTTAGCTGTTTCAGCCATGAAATGTACTCCTGCAAACACAATAACATCGGCATCAGTCTTTGCTGCCTGTTGTGATAAACCAAGACTATCTCCGATATAATCGGCAATATCCTGGATATCCGGCTCCTGATAATAGTGCGCAAGAATAACCGCATTCTTTTCTTTTTTTAATTTTTCTATTTCATCAAATAGATCCAGAGTGGGATCAATAGGTTCATCAATAAAACCCTTCACATTTATTTCATCAAACATATCCATTTCTAACACTTCAATAAAATATAATTATTCTATATATAAAGATTCTTATTGTTTATTAGGATGTTATTTATGTGAAGAAGATTTGAAACTTAATAATGAATATTTTGTTTTAAAGCTTTTCTCCACAACTTATCCACAGAGTAGTACATTTAATTAATTGAAAAGTAGGCCTTTAAATTTTGCCGAATCTTTCTTTTTATTTTATACCGTGTATTACTTTGTATTGGTAAAACGTTAACAACCTTCAATAATGATGCTGAAAACTTTCCTAGAACTAGCTCGTTTTCCTAATAAAATGGGAAATTGAATTAGTTATTAGAAAACGTTAACACTTTATATACAAAATTAACATCTTTACAGCGTTTTCTCCACATTCGTTATTATAAGATTACATTCAATTAAATATTTATTAAATGAAGGATGTTGATTTCCTGGTTGTAGGTTCTGGAATAGCTGGTTTGAGTTTCGCACTTAAGGCCGCTAAACATGGTAAGGTTCTGATACTTACAAAAGCTAATGAAGATGAATCTAACACAAAGTATGCCCAGGGCGGGGTTGCTGTAGTTGTGGATAAAGAGGATTCGTTTGATAAGCATATAGAAGATACTTTGATTGCTGGAGATGGACTATGTGACAAAAATATTGTTGAGCTGGTAGTTAAAGAAGGTCCTGAACGCATACAGGAGATAATTGACTATGGTACCAACTTTGATACGACCAAACAGGGAATGTATGATTTAGCTAAAGAAGGTGGTCATTCTGAGAGTCGTATACTTCATTATAAAGATATTACTGGTTTTGAAATTGAGCGGGCTCTCCTTGA
This sequence comes from uncultured Pedobacter sp., assembly GCA_966210515.1. Lineage (GTDB taxonomy): Bacteria > Bacteroidota > Bacteroidia > Sphingobacteriales > Sphingobacteriaceae > Paradesertivirga. Next base: position 327 of record CBIHLM010000158.1, on the reverse strand, counting down.
AAAGATCCATAGTAATCCTAATATTGAGATATTAACACATTATTTCGCAGTAGAGTTAATTACTCAGCATCATATCGGGCAGTTTGTTGGTAAAAGGTCGGATAATATTAATTGTTATGGGATTTACGCGTTGAATACTCATACAAATTCTGTGGAAAAGTTCCTTTCTAAGGTTACTGTAATGGCAACAGGGGGCGCCGGTCATATATATTCAAATACTACAAATCCGGTGATTGCAACTGGCGATGGTATTGCTATGGTTTATCGGGCAAAAGGGAAGGTCAGAAATATGGAGTTTATTCAGTTTCATCCAACCGCCTTATATAA
>CBIHLM010000157.1:0-3948 GCA_966210515.1 uncultured Pedobacter sp. | reverse complement strand
CCATTCACCGCTTATGTAATTAAGGGCTTTATTCATTGCATCATAAATACCCTCATCTTTTTCACTTCTCCAAATAGCTATATTATTCTCATTTTCGCGAATAATATCCACAGTACCATCGGTACTGGCACCATCCATTAAAATAATCTCGATATTTGGATACTTTTGCTTGTATATGCTGTTCAAGCAACTTTGTAAAACTTCTACAGCATTATATGTAACTATGACGATGGAAATCTTTGGCAAAACCTGATTATCTGTATTGACTGACATCTGAAAAATTAAGATATTGATCTATTCCCTTTAAACAATTAGTGGTTTTACTTTCTATAGCAAGCAATAGTTTTTCCTCATTCTCTTGCAGGGAATGCCGTGTTGATTCATTATGGTAGATATGAAAAGCAATCGCGCCAAATTTTATTGAACGTTTTCTTACGCCGGAATTAATCAGTCTGATCGCAATTTCATTATCCTCCCTGCCCCATCCAACAAAATCTTCGTTGTAGCCGTTTACTTTTATGAGATCACTTCGCCAAAACGCCATGTTACAGCCTCGCATATAATAAATATCCCCGCTTTTATACCCGTTTCCGAAAAGCCTTCTTAAAGCCCTTGATCTGACCCCATTTATGAAATTAGAGATCCCCTTAGAAAAAATGCCGATTTTAATTCGCTGATCTTTAAGTACGTTTTGCGACAAATTTTCATCCATTAATAATCTGCTGCCTGTCGCGAAAGTATCTTGCAGGCTAAATTCTATATGATCTGACACAAACTGGGGATGCAATATCAAATCACCATCGATTTGAATGATATAATCTTTGGAAGATTTAGCTATTGCTTTGTTTCTGATTTTGGACAATTGAAAACCGTCATCAGGTTGCCATATGTGAATTAAAGGAACTGGAAATGTTACGGCAATTTTTTCAATAAGCTGCCTTGTCTCTTTTTGGGACCCATCATCTGCAATGATTACTTCATCGGGCAAAACGATTTGTTCCTTAATGCTCGCTAAACACAAACTTAATGCCTCACACCAATTATAGGTAGAAACTATCAAAGATACAGAAGTCGATTTAGTCATTATCTAAGCTATCAAAACCATACGTGCAAAATGTGAGTTTTTGGGTTAGTACCTTATCTACCTCTTGAGCATGTGCAGGTTCTTTATCCTTTTCAGAGATTGAATGAAACAAATGATATTGAACCGCTGCGAGCTTTAATATCTTTTTCATTATGCCGCTATTTATAAATCGCGCGGCTAATTCTTCATCTTCATGCCCCCACCCTGTCAGATTGTTGTTATAGCCATTTACCTGAATGAAATCTTTTTTAAAATAGGATAGATTACTTCCCCGAACTTTTTCAGACGACATTTCCTTCCTTGAAGCAAGCCACTTGAATAACGGAATTCGAAGTGCATTATTCCTATTTTTTATACCCCCGTGAAAGGGCGACAGACTAGTGCTTTTCGTTTTAAGAACTTGCTCTGTTTTGTCTTTGGTAAGCATTGCTCTTGTTCCTCTTATAAATACCCCCGCTTCAGCATTTACGACATGGTCATAAACAAAATGCTTGTCGAGAATCACATCGCCATCAATTTGGATGATATAGTCGCTCTGGGCAACTTTAACCGCCTTGTTTAATATTAAAGTTTTTCTAAATCCTTCATCAGGCTGCCAAATATGGATAAGCGGAACGGGAAACAGCTTTTCAAATTTGTCGATTAATAGTCTGGTCGCATCGTCGGAACCATCGTCGGCAATAATTACTTCCGTAGGCAACATGATCATCCCTAAAATACTTTTCAAGCATAATTCTAACGCCTCAGGCCAATTATACGTGGAAATAATTAGAGATGTTTTTATCATGAATAAACTCGTTAACGTAAAACCCTAAAGTTTCTTATAATTCTTATACTCTCCCAATCTCCAGCCGGTCCAGTCTTCAAGCTTTTGAAGCAGACGCCGTCTCAAATTCATGCTGTTGGTCAGTTTCTCAGGATCGAATTTAAATGTCCAGTTCATTGCCTGTATTCTCCCTTTTATCACCTGAGGGTGGGAATCCGTAAATTTGATCAATCTATCTGCATTCCCATAGTCGAACTCATAATCAAGCGGCACTTCGTTTTTGGCCCATTCTTTATCAAGATAAAAGCTGTTGAAGTTCCTTATTTTATTTCCCAGATTAAGCGGCGGTTTAACCCAGCCGTAGTGATAAATATAAGCATCGATCAGGCGCGCTTTTAACTTTTTACCATTTTTCCTGAAGCCCTGGGCATCTCTATAAGATCGAACCTCCTTATTATGACGTAAAACTCTTATCTCGTTTCTGTACCAGCGCCTTGATGATGCAGTATAATCGTACGAACCATAAAAATGCAAATACTTAAATAAAAGCGCTTCCACCTCCGGGTTACCAAGGTTTTCGGCCATCGCTTTTTGTATGACAGGTAAATACTTTTCATGTACACATTCGTCTCCCTGAATATAAAAAGCCCAATCAACATCTGCCGAAATAGCCTCAAAAGCCTTGTCAGTTTCGGTTGCGAATACGGCACCGCCCTCTCGCAACGATTCATCCCAAACAGTATGGATAATTTTAATTTTATCCGAATCTATACCTCTTATCAAACTTTCAGTCTCGTCTTCCGAATTACCAAGAGCTACAATAAATTCATCACAAATAGGCAGGATGGATAGAATTGCCTCTACAACCGGGTAATCGTTTTTTACAGCATTCCGAATAAAAGTAAATCCTGCTATTTTCATTGTATATCCGTTTTAATTACAGGAGTAACTAGTTGTTTCTTTTTCCAATGATCGCCTTTTTGATACAGAAAAAATTTATTAAAGCGGTACTTGATTTTAAAGTGCCCCTGATAGTCGACGCCAAATAGTCTATAACTGACGGAAGGATCTTCTTTTAAACACTCATTTATTGCCTTGGTATACACCGTTGGACCAGTCATGGCATGAACATCATTTGGAAATCTGTTAGTCGAAATATTATCCAATACCAGATCTAATGTTCTTTGCAAAAATGGATGACCCGCTTCATAAATCAATCCCCATTGCGCAAATAACCCTGGATTCCCTTCGTGGGTGATAATAGCTTTATCATCTGGCTTAATGAACGCATTTAATGTCCCATTAATACCACTATCGATATCTAAATAAACTCCGCCCCTTTTTAGCAGTACTGCGTATCGAAACATATCAGCTTTAGCGGCTCCAATATTCAATTTCCTATAGGCGCTTAAAACATCTCCGGGAAATTCCTGTTCGAAAAATTTATCAACCCTTTCATCATCATAAAATTCGTAAGAATAGTCGGGGTTATTTTTTCTAAATCTTTTTATATGCCAACGGGTTAAAAACGGCAATTTGTCCGATTTGAATGTTTGATAAATCACTTTAGGTATTGCCATGATGAACTATAGAACCCTTCTAAATTGCGTATTTATGAAAACCTTTTACGATTCCAGCCAGCACAAATCGCCGGTTGAATGGTTTGATCTTATAAACTGCAAAGATAATTTTCTCATTGGCTTTGGTTTTAATAAAAAATAAATAACTCCTCAGCTATGAAAACAAGTTAAAACTTACGGGTGGTGATACAGGTAACCATATCGGGATCAGGTAAAAACTGAATTTTTTCATACATTAGACTCCTCCAGATAAACTCTCCCATTAAATTCCTATACCATACAGAGACCTTATAGAGACCATCAAGTATAGACAGCCCATACAACAAGCATTGGCAAAGCATACACACGCTATGGTATTTCTAATAATCGTATAAAGCTAAGCGATTAACAGGGACTTATTAGGTTTTTCTTTTCAGCGGGACTTGTCACATCCCTGAGCCATACCTTTTGCCACTGAACCGAATATAGCGATTACAAAAAAGAAGACAAAAAGTCACTTTTAAAAAGTCCTATTTAAT
>CBIHLM010000156.1:0-3990 GCA_966210515.1 uncultured Pedobacter sp. | reverse complement strand
AAAACGGCCTTTTTCGTGCGTTTTCGCATACTTCTGTCATCCTGACGATTTTGAGGCCTCCACAGCAATAGTTAAATTTAACAGACAATTTTGTTGAACTTCACGAAAGGATGTTACAAATATGTTACAGTTTTTCGTTAGCTACCAAAAAATTTATGGCAACTGTAAGCTCGAAAGTTTTTAAGCATCACAAAAAATCAGACGGTACTTATAACATAAAAATTTGCATCTGTCACAAAATGCAAAGAAAGTATTTAGACACGGAGCATTTCATTTCTGAAAAAAAGCTCACAAAGTCCCTCGAGATAAAAGATGATTTTATCAATAAACTTTTGAATAAAACGCTGGATGAATATAGAGATGCCATTAGCAAATTGGGAAAGAGAGTGGAACTATTCGATGTTGAAAGTCTAAAGGAATATTTACTGGCCAAGGATGAATGTATTGATTTTGTTAAGTTTTGCCATATTCATATTGAAAGTCTTTTGCAAGCAGGGCGGGTTAAAAGTGCTTCAAATTACCGGACTGTCTGTTACAGTTTGATTGATTTTTTTAAACGGGAAGTTGTTCCGATCGAAGAAATCACAATAGGAGTTATAAGCTCTTATGAGCGTTTTCTGAGGAGCGATCGGACAGTTACACGAAAAAACCAACACGGTAAGACTGTAACGATAAAATGTAAAGGAGTCTCAGATGCCAGCGTTCACAACTACCTTAGGGATTTCAAAGGTTTCTTCACGGCTGCTCAGTCTTACTATAATAAGCCATCTCTCGGTATAAGTCCTATTACCTATAATCCATTTGATGAATATAAAATCGTAGAGCCACCAGTAACTAAAAAGCGCAACATTGAGGTTAATCAGTTGAAATCACTGCGTGATTGCAAGGTTAAACCAGGCAGTAGAGCGGAATTGGCAAGAGACCTATTTATGCTTTCGTTTTATTTATGTGGTATTAACGCTGTGGATTTATATGCTTCACAGTACATTCTGAAAGATGGTAGACTTGAATACAACCGGTCAAAAACTAAAAATAAAAGGAAAGATAATGCATTTATAAGTATCAAAATTCCTGATGAAGCTTTGCCACTTCTTTTAAAGTATAAAAGTGAATTATCAGAAAGATATTCTTCAATTGGGAACTTAAATGCCGCACTCAGTAAAGGAATGAATGAAATTTCAAAGCTTACAGGATTACCAGGTATAACGTTCTATTGGGGTCGACATACATTCGGTAATCTGGCGCGTAATACATGCAGGAAGAGCAAGGATGATGTCGCTCTGGCACTTAACCATGTTGACCATGGGCGTAAAACGACCGATATCTATTTAGAAAAGGATTGGAGTATTGTTGATGAAGTTCAAGAGGCGGTTTTAAGTCTATTAAGAGATAAAAAGCCACAGATAACCATTGCTTCAGTTAGAAGTTTTGATGTTTTTAGTAAGCAGATTAATCTTCCTAGTTTAGTCATCTGATAGACATCTGAAAACTATGTAGTGTCTTTTGACCATTAGTATGTATTTATTAAATTTGTTTACCTAACGTCTGAAACGATGAAAACATTTATCCTCCTCTGCATCACTTCACTTATTGGAACCGGAGCATTTTTATCCGCATTAAAGATGCCTAATAGTTTACCTGGCTATGTTATTGGTTTTGGAGTATGGATCTTGTTTTTTGTGTGGTTAACCAAAAAGTCAAACCGATCGGCTCGGAGTAGGCAGCAGGAACGCTTATTCAATGAATGGTTAAGATCTCACTATAGGAAATAGTAAAAATAAGTTAATCGTTTTTACAATCGATATCTTAGCTCAATTGCTTTTCCAATAGCACCAATTAAATCTCGGTTTAGAGAATCATCTGCATCCTTAAGATTCTATCCTGTTGCTTCTTTGATGACAACGATGGTTTTATTTTCTAAAGATAGAGGGATTTCAGTCGTTTGTTTATTAAAAGGCTTCTCATTAAGTATCTGAAAGCTGTAATCTTTGTCATTAAACGTAATTCGCAGTGGCATTCCCATAATTGCGGCTAAAATATGCTAATTATTTTAGTTTTTAATAATTCGTTTTAAAGAATCGGAAGAGGAGCTAACATGCATAATTATCGGCACAAAGTTAGGCTAAGGGCTGCTGTAGCGGGCAAAAGCTTCCGGCATAAACCCGCAAAGACACTGCTCGGGTCTATTTATTCCTTTTCCTTTTGCCCTTGATTGCCCTGAGCCTCCTGGAGCACCATAATTAATTCATTAACTTTTAAATCAGCTAATTATGGAAAAGTTTCAAAGTCAAATTTCAATGTTTCAGGTATCAGAAATTAACGTTTCTTATCGACCAAAATTTAAGGCTTCAGAGAGACCTGTAATTTCAAGTTCTCAGGATTGTTATAATATTCTATCTGCAAGCTGGGATATTAATAGAATGGAATTGCTAGAACAGTTTAAAGTTTTATTTTTGAATAGAGCGAATAGAGTTTTAGGGATATTCGAAGTATCATCCGGGGGAATGGCCGGAACAGTTGCGGATCCAAAACTTATTTTTAGTGCAGCCTTGAAAACCTGCGCAACAAGTATTATTCTGGCACATAATCACCCATCCGGAAATTTAAAGCCAAGTCAGGCAGATTTAAATCTCACTAAAAAGATACAAACGGGAGGTATGTTGCTAGATATTTCACTGCTTGACCATTTGATTCTGACATCAGAGACATATTTATCATTTGCAGATGAAGGGCTTTTATAAGTCCTTTTTTTCGAGCAGTAGTTCTGCCTTTTCGAGTTTTCGGATCAACTCGACTTTACTTGAGACACCAGTTTTCTCAAAAATATTTTGCACATGTGTTGTAACGGTTCTTTCCGAAATAAATAGTTGTTCACCAATGGCCTTGTATTTAAGACCTTGTCTAATAAGTTCCACGATTTCGATCTCACGTTTTGTTAGCTGATATTTCTCACAATTTTCTGAAAACGCAGGCGTGCTGTCATAATTAGTTTTATCAATTAATAGTTGATACTCCATCTTCGCCCGGGAGATAGATTTGGAAATAAATAGGATTGTAATGATTAAAAATCCGCCATTGGTAAATAACACTTCTACTAACTGACTCGCATGAAAATAGGCGAGTATTGTCATGCTTGCCCAGGGAAGTACAGCGAAATATACCGCGATCATTTCCATGGTATCGTGACTAGAGCTCCTTTCACTATATTTAATTCTAATTGCTTTAGCAATTGCCCAAAGAACCACAATCGAATAAAAAAAAGGTATTATAATTCCATATTGTATTGCAACATCTAAATTCCTATTGAATGAATATACGACCACAAAAAATATTATATATGGAAGTATGAGGAATAGAGGCACTCCGTAAATTGCATGAAAACGTAAGCATACAAGATCAAATCCTCTGTAGAAGTAATAAGGAAAATATGAGGCCATAAGAAAGCCGCTTCCATATGCGATAATGTTTTGCGTCACTACAGCAATGGGAATGTTTGAGTCTGGAAATAATCCACCTGTAATGTTATATACAATGAGGAGGGCTAAAAGAATCAAATACCAAAACCTGCCTTTGTCTTGCGGCCTTGACAAATAATAAATAAATTGATAGAAAAATAATACTATTTCAAGAATAGTAAAGATGAACGTAACCACGTGCATCTGTGAACCGAATACAAGCATACCTTTTAATAATTGCTTGTCCGTTTAAGAAAGAACAATTTGTAGCCCAAATCTAATTCTGAATAGATTTCAAATCCCAGTTTTTTATACCAGGGAAGATTAATTAGTGTAGAAGTTTCTAAATAGACCGGGCGTTTTATTTGATTACTATGTTCTATTACTTCCTTTAATAGGGTTGTTCCAATCCCCGATCCTTGAAATTCGGGTTTGACTCCTATAAACCATAAGTAATACATTTTATCTTTTGGCTGGAGGCTCTTTATCAATGATTCCCGACGCATGGCTTTTCTTATGTTGGTAAGGCCTATGC
>CBIHLM010000155.1:0-4018 GCA_966210515.1 uncultured Pedobacter sp. | reverse complement strand
TCGAAAGAAGTTGACGAGGTTATTGCTATAATGATACCTCATGAATTTTATGGGGTAGGAGCTTTTTATCACAATTTTACTCAGGTAAGTGATGAGAAAGTAATGTTCTATCTTAATAAGTTGCGAGAGTCGGGGAAGGTGGTTTAATCCATTTTTCCTTAAATCAATAGGTTTATAATGGCGTGTCTTAACTATGAAAACTGATTTACAAATCCAGAAGGATGTAATGGAAGAACTTAATTGGGAGCCGTCTTTAAACGCCTCCGAAATTGGGGTTGCCGTTAAGAATAGTGTGGTGACTCTTTCGGGGAAAGTGGATACATTTTCTAAAAAATTGACGGCAGAAAAAGCTGCTAAGAGAGTTGCGGGGGTAAAGGCTGTTGCAGAAGAAATTCAGGTCGGAATACCGATGGGCTTTGCTAAAACCGATGCAGAGATAGCCGAAGCCGTGCTTATAGCCTTACAATGGCATACCTCGGTTCAGGAAGAAAAGGTTAAAATTAAGGTGGAAGAAGGAAATGTTACCCTTGAAGGAGAAGTAGAGTGGGAATATCAGCGGGCTTCTGCCAAAACCGCTATTGAGCAGCTTGCGGGCATTCGTTCTATTACTAATTTAATTACTGTTAAACCCAAGATCACCGCATTGGATATCAGACAAAAGATCAGTTCTGCGTTTCATCGAAGTGCCAATATTGACGCCGGCAGGATAGAGGTGGATGTAAGTGATAGTAAAGTGATATTGTCTGGTAAAGTTCGTTCTTTGGCAGAAAAAGAAGATGCGGAAACAGCGGCATGGGCAGCACCCGGAATAACAAGTGTAGAAAATAATCTCGAAGTAATATCCAAAGAATATATTCTGTCGAAGTAGTAGGTTAGTTTCGCTCTTTAAGACCTCAGCATATCAATGTGGTTAAAGTATCTCGTTCAAAACCTCATGAAGTTCTTTATTATCTAACTGAAGTAATAAAGATCCAAAAAAAACTGCTGCTTTATCCTGAGCATGGAAATGCTGTAAAACCGCTCTCCTGATTTTGTTGTGATCAAGCTTCCCTTCCTGATAGGTTTGCTTAATATAGGTGATAAAAGTGTTGGCGCAATTGTCTTTATGTTCTTCCAGATATCCTGAAACGGTGTTCTTAAGATCCATTCTTACCTATTGAAACTTATAATGATGTGTAAATTGAAACGCCTAGAACTACGAGAGTTAAAATGACATACATTAAAATATCAAATTTTCTGCTTTGCTCAGCGCTGAACTTGTGCTTGTGTGTTGCTGGGGTGTAGGATTTTAAAATCATAGGTAGATGCTTTTGCTGTTTTTATACAATTGTTAGGCCAAAATCGAAAGTTTACGAATGGAGTAATTTTTTTCATAATAGGAGAGAAAAGGACCGGAAAAATTAAGTGCCGTACAAATACATGAATAAAAATTAGGGCAGCAGTGTATGGGTTTAAAATCAGTGTTCTGAATTTGAATCGTATTTTCCTGATTCACGGTGTTTTACGCTGCTAAAGTGTTTTATTAAAAATATATATCAACATAGTCGGTAAGCATTCCTCCTTCGCAATTTATCATATCCTGCAAGCGCCAGTACTTTCTGTTCTTTGTAGTTTTAAACAGCTGTTCTCCTTTTTTAATGCAAGGTTCGCCACCGTTGTTGCTTTGCACTACCGATTTAATTTCGCCTTTAAATAACAGTTCGGATTCAGTAACCTGTTTAATAAGACCTTTAATTGTTATATGATCTGAATTTTTGCTGCTTTTCTGTCCTCCCTCAATAGAATACCAGCCGTCTTCTGCCGTTTTAATGTTAACGCTTCCGGGCTCGTCCCAGCTGATCCAATGCAGGGTAAAGGCGTGTTTCCCGGGTTTTAATGTGCCGTTTTTGGACGCTGTCGGGGGCTTGGGTGTTATTGCAGCTTTTGCACCAGTATCAACTTTTACTTCATCATCGAAAGAAATGATTTGTTTTAAGCTGTCAATCTCTCGCTTAAGGACTTTGTTTTCCTTTTCCAGTTCCGTGTAATGATTTGAAGAATCAGTACATCCCCAAAGAGTGCAAGTGAGTAAGACCGGCAGAATGAATTTTGAAATCGCATGCATAAATATATAATATGCGTTCACCAGAATAAGTTTGATTTCAGGCTTGATAAGAAAAGATAAATTATATAAATAACTCTCAAAATTATATAAAATCGGTATTCATAATTCTTACTATATTTGCTTTGTAAATGAAATTATTCCGTACCTATATTGTACTAACATTAGTTATGCTGATAACTCTATCGGCAAGCGGAATAACTATTTCTTTGCATAAATGCTGTGGCTCTATTAAGGGATTTTCACTTTTTGCTAATGCTCACGAATGTGAAATGGCTAAGAAGCCTGCTCCAAAAAATTGCCCGCAACATTCTAAAACATCAGTAGAAAAAAAGTCTTGTTGTACTGATCAAAAAATAGTTTTCACTCAATCAACAGACAAAACTTTTCCCGCAAACGCAAAAAACCAGGTGAAAGAAACTAAACAGAACTTTGATGTTTTGTTTTTCTATACCCTGATTACAAATTGGTTTGGTTCATCCGATCAGGAAGAAGAAGAAATACGAAAGCCATCTCCGGGCTTGTTTATCATTGAAGCATTAATTCTATTGCTTCAGCAATTCAGAATTTAGGATTTTTATCAGCGATACCACCTCAAATTTTGGTGGGCCGTAAACCCTCTTTTGGGTTAATCAACTGGTCAACCGGGATAATTCGGCGTTTATCCGAATTTTCTTAGTCAGTCAGCCTGAGTTTTTAACTGATAAATAATTAACAAATTCTCATGATAGAGAAACTGATTGCATTTTCACTACGCAACAGGTTTTTAGTTCTCCTGTTTTCTGCAGCTATATTTGTATGGGGAATCTACGCTGTAAAGACGAGTAAAATAGATGCCATTCCAGACTTGTCCGAAAACCAGGTAATTGTTTTTACCGAGTGGATGGGCCGTAGTCCGCAGCTTATCGAAGACCAGATTACCTATCCATTGGTAACCAATTTGCAAGGTATCCCCAAGGTGGATTATGTTCGGGCCAGTTCTATGTTCGGGATGAGCTTTATCTATGTCATTTTTGAAGATGATACCGATGTTTACTGGGCGCGATCCCGGGTTCTCGAACGCCTTAACTCGCTTGGCAGCGCTTTGCCTGAAGATGTAACGCCAACCATGGGACCCGATGGAACGGGTGTCGGCCATGTGTTATGGTACACTTTAGATGCGCCCGGAATGGATTTGGGCGAACAGCGCGCCATCCAGGACTGGTATATAAAATTTGCCTTACAAAATGTAAAAGGAGTAAGCGAGATCGCTTCCTTTGGTGGTTTTCAAAAGCAGTATCAAATAAGTATTGACCCAAACAAATTAAGCTATTACAAGCTCGGAGTTTCGGACGTGATGCGTTCTGTAAACTCGAACAATAACGAAGCCGGAGGCAGGAAGTTTGAAATGAGCGATATCGGGTACATCATAAAAACCACGGGATACCTCAAGTCTATCGAAGAGATAGAAAACCTGTCAATTCAAACGCGAAACTCAATTCCTGTAAGGATTAAAGATGTAGCTTCCGTAGAGATGTCCGGCGAAAGCCGCCTCGGTATTTTTGATTACAACGGCGAAGGCGAAGCCGTAGGCGGGATCGCGGTCCTTCGATATGGCGAAAATGCGGATGAAGTAATTGATCGCTTGAAAATTAAAATGAAAGAGGTGAGCAAGGGCTTACCGCCGGGGGTAAAGTTCAATATTGTTTACGACAGAGGTGAACTGATCGAAGAGTCTATCTCATCAATAAAAACTACATTAATTGAAGAAATGATAGTCGTGTCGCTCATTGTCCTAATATTCCTTCTGCATTGGCGAAGTGCTATCAGTATTATCATTCAAATCCCCATTACCATTGCCGCAAGCTTTATTGTATTGAACGCATTCGACATTAGCTCGAACATCATGTCTTTAACCGGAATTGCTCTGGCCATCGG
>CBIHLM010000154.1:0-4037 GCA_966210515.1 uncultured Pedobacter sp. | reverse complement strand
ATATTATAGTCCTGTAAGCGTTAAAAACAGTTAATAGTATAAAACCTTAATCGTTTAGTAGGTTTCTGCAAATATCAAACAATAAGATTAAGTATTCTACCTATATCAAGGATGTAGAATCCACGTCAAACCATTTTTTCAAGGTTGATAGAGATTCTGTAGAAAGTTTTTGGCTGAATACCAACGCTAATCTTTTCTTTGGACGGGAACATGCAACATAAAATAGATTTCTATTTCTTTCAAATGCATCGATTTTGTTTGCTGGAACATTATCTGCCCATTCTAACATCTGATTCCAATTATAATTATTCCAGCCACGGCCTAATACAACCAGTACATTTTCAAATTGGGCGCCTTTAACACCGTGTTTTGTTGAAAAAGGAGTTTTATCGTCCACATATTTGCCTAAGGCCACAATTTCTTCAAATTTTACATTTCGGAATATTTCTCGCCTATTGATGAATTCGATTTCCTCTCCAGTGCGTTCATCAGCATGTTTGTTCTTTAGCTCTATAAGTTTTTTTTCACTTTCACTTACACGATCCGGCAGACGCAATATGGAAGATGAACTTATTTGATCTAAAACTTCGCCAACGGTTTTCTGCTTTGCGGTCTCTGATAACAATTTAAAATAATCATACCATCTCTTTTTGTCCTGGTGGGTTTTGATTTTTGGTATATTTAAATTAAGGCATCTCAACATGTCTCCGAATTTCTTATCGTCGAAAAAGGAGATTGCCGGATCAACTATATCTGAAAGGAATGCGACGGTCTTGTCGTTTTTTTTCAAGAGATCGTCATTATCAGAAAAGGCTCTGAATAAATTCGAATAGCCTTGTTCAGCGGCTAGCAAATTATTTGTTAGCATCAATATTTTAGTTCTATCAGGTGAGAAATCCCAACCATTTTGCTCAAGTATTGACTTCGACTTAATGAATAAATCGTGAGCCTCTTGCTCAGGTAAGTCTTCTTGCCAATGGTTATCTGTCCGACGATTTCCTTTGAAACTATTGCTATCAAAAATCTTAATCTCACCTTTGGAAAGTGGGTCAGCTTCATATTGCGGCAACTCCACGCGAATACGGTTTAAGGCATCCACAATTATCTTCTCAGACCTAAAGTTCGCATTCTTCCCAATTACATCAAGTTTGTCTGGAGAAGCCTTAATTGAGCCAACAGATCTTGAACCGAAAATAGTCTGCCAGTGATCGCCAAAAAAACCTATTTGAGGACCAGACTTGGGTTCAATAAAGTTTCTTATGATTGATTCCACCAAATCCTTGTTGGTGTCCTGATATTCATCGATTAAGATTATAGGGAACTTGTTTTTCAGAATTACTTGAAACTTCTTATCATCCAACAATGCCGCCATCAACTTGATAACATCGTCATGATGTAAATAAGCTTCAGCCTCGGTTAATTTAGGATATCCTAGGTCATACTTAACCTTCTGGTTTAACCTAGGTGTCTCCTCACATCTATTCGCCCATTGAGGTGTGAGAGTGTGCAGCAGGGATAACAGCGGCTTTTGAAAGGCTTTTAAGATGTCCCAACAGAAAGCATGGATCGTTTCTGCGTAAACGATAGGGTGATTGTCGGTACGTGAGCGGATTTCATCTTTCGCAACATTTGTATAAGTTATGCATGCAATTTTTTTATTTAATCGCTGAAATTCTTTGCTGTTTTTCTCAATTAAATGATTTAAAGATTCGATGAGGGTGTAGGTTTTACCAGCACCAGCTCCCGCTTCAACGAGAAAATTATTGCCAGAATTTAAAGAAGCGTTTACCTTCTTCATACATTCAATGGCAGCTTGTTCAGCAGGATTGTTCATGCCAGTCATTATTTCTCGTCCAATTTAAAGCTCTCACCAATAATTGCAGGGCCAGCTTCTTCCGCAGCTTCTGCCACTTCAGCCAGCGCGACTGCTTGAACCTCAACCATTGCAGCCTCGACTTTCTCAATGACTACATTTGGATGCGCCGCGAGCCACTCCAGTCCTTCTTTGATATACAAGGGTGGAATCCAAGCAGTATCCGTTAGAGCATATTTTAAAGCGAAGTCGGTTTTGTCAATGTCATCCGCCATATCATAGGCTAGAGTTTCATTTTCTTCCTCTGTAGCTCCCTTAATTTCAAATATTTCCAAATTGGCAAGCATAAATGCATCTTCGAAACTTCTCCCACGATACTTTTTATCCTTTTCTGGAATCTGAAATGCTATTCGTCGACATCCACTAATCTTCTCATCGGAACTTACTTTCTGGAATTTGTCGAGTTCAATATAACCTTCACCGCCTTTATCGAACCAGTTCTTTATCCCCGCGTTGGTCGAGTGACTGCCAGCAGAAGCCTTTATTGCTGGATAAGATGTTTTCTTTTCGCCCTTCGTTTTTACAACTGCATCGATATCGGTAATTATCAATGTGCGCAATTCAAGAAAATCTAGAAATTTATAAAAGTGATGCGCATAAGCACCGCCTATTTCTACTACAGAAAGATACTGGCCTTTCAATTTTTCTTTTTCTGGCAAGCCTTCGTCGACCAGTTCTATTATAACCGGCATCAAAATTCGCTCAGTCGGACCTTCGATCATAATCGCTTTGTCTGCAAAGAAGAGATCGCACTTAGTGAGTGTCAAGTATTTGTGCAGAAAATCTCTATCGGTTGCTACTTCGTCAGACTTAAACTCGTGACGTAAGTCTTTAATTTTTGTTTCAACTTGTTGATTTCTATTGGTAAGAAAATATCGAATGGAATTAAAATTTGCTTCATTAGCTATATGCGTAGAATGGGTAGTAACGATAAACTGGACAGGCCAAGGTATGTTATCATTTAGAGTTGATGCAAATTTTTCAGCGATTGAGGTCAGCTGTTTAATGAAAACTTGCTGCATTTGTGGGTGTAAATGAGCTTCAGGTTCCTCAATGAAGACTAAGCACAAGCCGCTACTTACGGGTTGTGATTGCCAGTTTCGAAAAAACTCAAATAGCTGAAACAGAATATAAATCAAATTACGTGAACCCAAGCCATTATAAGTTTCGGGAAGGTAGACGTCGCTACCATGACTGTATCTGATTTTTGTTTGGCTTTCTAAGATGGAAGCTATATTTAATGTTGTTTCCGTTGAAAATTCAGAATCACTAAGACCCGGATACCCAAATAGTTTTAAGGCAGGTAACAGTTTATTTAAACTGTCGTTGAACTTCGTATCGACAGTAGTTTGCAAATCGTTCATCACCTGAATGACAGCCTCTGATTTTTCTTTAAAATCAGCAGGGGCCGTGCCGTTATTAGCGGTTTTGAAAAGTTTTCCTAAAACTTTACCAAGCACATCTTTTTCAGCTGTTGTGACGTCATCCAATCCTCGCTGAGCATTTATAAACCCTGCTGAAATTAGTCGTTTGAAGCTTGAAAACTCAATGTCCGCACGGTTTGTGTCATCATGAGGATCAATCGCATAGATAACTGTTTTGTATAGGCTCGGGATTCGGTCTTTCAGCGTCTTAATAAACTGGGTCTTGACCTTATCGCTGTTTCCTTCTATCTCGTCAAAAAGCTGTTTGATTTTACCAGCTTCTAATTGATACTGAAGAGATATCAGCACTTCGTTACACTCAGGATTTAAATCAATAATAAAATCGCTGAGGATACTTAAATCTTTCGTAGCCAGGTCATACTTTATGCGTAGTGAAATCTTTATTTCCGGAAGAGCGGCGCGAATGTCTTTCTCCTCAATACCTTCCGCTTTCATATCGAGACAACGTTTGAATTGTTCAATGCAAGAGATGTTAAAATCGTACATTGAAAATACGGGAGGCTTCTCTGATAGTAATCGTCTAAATACTTCAGTCAGTGAAGTTTTTCCAGAATTATTTCTTCCGACAATTACGGTTGAGTCTGGTTCAAATGATAATTGAATATCCTTTAATAGCCGAAAGTTTGAGATTGTTACATTAGTTATTTTCATGAAAGGCTCTAGGTTTATTGAATAAAGATAGAAATATCAATAATACTATGACATGATTACTCTGAATC
>CBIHLM010000153.1:0-4065 GCA_966210515.1 uncultured Pedobacter sp. | reverse complement strand
ACGGGCTCGATAGCGAACATATTATTCAGGCTGTGCAAAAAGTGATCGCACGAAAAAACAAGTAACATCTCTTAACACATATAAAAAAGCTCTTATCTTTTATCAGATAAGAGCTTTTTCTATTTTAAGACCTATAGATTTTAAAAGCCTTATAGGTCTGCCTGAGCAGCTGCATCGATCCAAATACCATCTTCTTTTATGATATTGATTAACTCATCCAAAGCGTATTCAGTATTCACACTCTTTTTTACCACTTCCTTTCCACGATACAGGGTAATCTTGCCAGGACCTGTGCCTACGTAACCATAATCAGCATCGGCCATTTCGCCGGGACCATTAACAATACAGCCCATAATGGCAATTTTCACTCCCTTTAGGTGACTTGTTCGGCTTCTGATCAATTGCGTAGTCTCTTGTAAATCAAACAATGTACGACCGCAACTTGGACATGAAATATACTCGGTTTTTGAGATCCTTGAACGGGTGGCTTGTAAAATTCCAAATGACGTGCTTACGATTGTTTTCGTATCCATTTCAGGAGCATCCAACCAAATGCCATCGCCAAAACCGTCAACTAAAAGAGCGCCCACATCTGTCGCGGCATAGAGCTGAAATCTGGATTCTAAACTAACCTTTCCATCTTCCTTATTTGTGTTTGCTGTCCCCTGATCGTTTTCAGAATAACTTCTCTTGATAATAACAGGCACATCGATTTCCATCTCGTTAAGAAAAAAGAAAAACTGGCGCTGATCAGCCATTCCATGCAATTCATCCGTTTGGAGTACAAATACTAAGGTATTATCGGGTTGCAGAGTATTAAACAAGTCAGTATTAGTATCTGCAGCGGATATGGAAACAAGGTTGAGTGACCGATCTTTTTTCGCGGCACTCACATATTCAGCTAAGGTAAAAAGAGGGTGGCAGTTGCGATTATCAGATAGTGTTTCCCATGTTGAATAATTGTAAAGCTGCTTCAAATTACCTGGCATACTGAACGATGGTAATTGATCGGCGAGGTAAACAAAATCGACAGACTGTTCGCCCATATTATATTTATCCAATAGAGCTGAATATAGGTAACCTGTCTCCGACAATATCGCAGGGTCTTTTAAGTTTTGCTTTGAGAGATCAACAATAACGCGGGGCACCTGATGACCACCGATAAATGTATTTAATTCGGCAGAACGACGCTTCTGGTATTCGTAAGGATTGAATAGTGTTGTGGGTTGCGGGTTGATGATTCGAGACTGTGTCGCATGAGCAGAGGCACGAATTTTATACCTTTCTGCCAGGGCAATGGCTACAGGTGCCTCAAACTCTGGCTCTTCGGTTAACGAAACACGGATTGTATCTCCTAAGCCATCCTCTAACAATGTTCCGATACCAACAGATGACTTTATCCGACCATCTTCTCCATCACCAGCTTCTGTAACTCCTAAATGCAAGGGATAATTCATTCCCTCTTTTTGCATAGTCGCCACCAAAAGTCTGTAGGCTTGAACCATTACCTGCGGATTACTCGATTTCATTGATATTACCAGATTATAGTAATTCAAATCTTCGCACATACGCATAAACTCCATGGCCGATTCAACCATACCGCGGGGAGTATCGCCATAATAACTCATTATCCTGTCGGATAGTGAACCATGGTTTGTTCCAATACGCATGGCTGTGCCGTACTCTTTGCAGACCTTTACCAGGGGAGCGAATTTTTTATAAATCCGTTCAAGTTCTGCCTGATATTCTGAATTTGTATACTCCAGTTGATCGAAACGCTTTTTGTCCGCATAATTTCCAGGATTTACACGAACTTTTTCAACGATCCGGGCCGCAACTTCGGCTGCGTTAGGAGTAAAATGAATATCTGCAATCAGCGGCACATCATATCCGCGAAAGCGCAATTCCTTTTTTATCTCTGCCAGATTGTTTGCTTCCTTTATACTTGGAGCAGTGATCCGAACATACTCGCATCCCGCTTCAACCATGCGGATAGTTTGTTCAACCGTCCCTTTGGTATCCATGGTATCTGTAGTTGTCATACTCTGAATACGGATCGGATTGTTAGCTCCTACCGGGATATTGCCGATTTGCACTTCGCGAGTTTGAAAACGGGAATATTCCGTTAGAGAATTACAATATTTACCTTTCAGCACTTCATTCGTTTCTGGAACCATGGAATTATATATGGTCACAAAAATAAGAAAAATGAGTATTATAATTTAAGCTTTAACACTACTCTAAGCCATCTTTACATCCACATTAGAGGGAATTATGTTCTCGGTAACTGGAGTTTCTATTTTAACGCTTTCTAATGGTTGAATCTGATCCACGTAATCCTCGATACTTCCATCCGCAAGGCAAATTTCAATAATTTTTCTTCCTAAAGGATGAAGATCGGGAACCAAATACTGCTCCAGTTCCTTTTTGAAGAAGCTGGTTAAAATCCTGGCACCAGCGTCATATCCTTCCGGGCCATTATCTTTTTGAAGATCGACCTGCAAAAAGTGTTTCGGAATTGTTTGTCCGTCGATTTTTAAAGATTCGGGAGCATATCCCAACAGAGCGCACCTCGACGCTGCCAGCGGTTCTTTCTTGAAATTGACATTACCTCGACGTGACAGATATTCCCGGGCAATCCACTGTCCACTAAATCCAACCTCGTAAGCTCCGATATTCTGATTTGGAATGAGAATGTATCGCGTAAGCGGAGTATTTAAAATTTGTTCAAGAAGGAGATTTGCCTGATCCACTCTTAATCCGGTGGCAAAGGGCCAGTATGATCCTACCCCTTCACTAACCATCCCCTTCCCTGTGCTAATCACGCTTGGGTTACCGTGTCCGCGTGGAGCTACTAACCTCCATAGCCAGGCCAGGGCTGGCGGCAAAACATGAAATATTCCAATTATTCCGTAGGTTGGATTTTCGCGGGTACAAGGCGGGGTCCTGATTCCAAAACTCCGAATATCTATTTCAACCGGCACATCTATGGTATTCTGCACATGTCTGCGAGGTAAAACAACACGTGGATTTGGACAAGGTTTTCCCGGAGCATCCATCGTCGGCTCCCAAATCAGGCATGTCGCTTCTGGTTTTCCATCAATACTCAAAAACAATAAAGGTTCTTTGGGATGAATAGTGGCACGTTCGATGTCAGAATCGGTTCCATATTGGGTAATATGATTGATCCTTAAAAACCAACCGTATTCAGCATCTTTAACAACCAATTTCCTTCCGTTTTGCAAAGCCGGAAGAGCCAGAGCCATATCGTCTGTAACCGGCTGCAATTCAGACTCCTCCTTAATCTCCAGATAATATTTTTCTTTACTTTTAATGTTGGTACCTAAAAGCAATCTGCCGTCAAGTTCGCGGTGCGAAGCACAAGTCATTTCACTTTTACCTCCCCCACTCGCTCCTTCATGCATAATTACAAAATCATTTTCGTAGGGTGTTGTAACTTTAACAGCGGAGGCATGCAGGGTTGTCCAACCCTCTTCTTCTCCAATATTAAGCAAGACCCCGTAAACGCCTTTTTTGGCGCTTGGACCAGGATAAAGATTATATGCAAACATTTCATGCATTTTGTCGAGGCGATTATGAACCACTACCTGCTTACCGT
Organism: uncultured Pedobacter sp.; assembly: GCA_966210515.1. GTDB lineage: Bacteria > Bacteroidota > Bacteroidia > Sphingobacteriales > Sphingobacteriaceae > Paradesertivirga. The sequence continues at coordinate 446 of CBIHLM010000153.1, read as the reverse complement.
TAAAATGTGTATGCCGGAATGGCGGGGCCACATAAATAATCGCACGGGGTTTAAATGCCTGAGGAATTTTGCTTCTGGGAATAAACCCTTGCAGATCTGCCAGGCAGGTGGCAAAAAAACCAGCGTTGCCCGGGGCTACTAAAAGGGCCGGGTAGCCATTATCATCGCCGCCTGCCATGAAAGGTACCAGGATCAACTCATCCTGCTCAGAAAGCCATTGAAAAGACTGAATTCGTAAATCCTCAAATTCCGCCCCGTAACGATCTTTAAAAGTCGGTTTATCGGTAGGCTTGTTATCCGCAATTACCATACAGTCAGGATCGCGACGACGTAAATATGGATCTGTGTAATTCACCGATACGCCATTTCTGCATCGAACAACCGTTGCCTCTACAATTTTTCCATGACCCGGCGTATCATAAGAAACTTCATATACATTGTCTACC
>CBIHLM010000152.1:0-4097 GCA_966210515.1 uncultured Pedobacter sp. | reverse complement strand
CTCTTACATTTGCCAACCGGTTCACACGGAAAGCTTCTGAAAAAGAGCACTTAAGTCATAAAAATCGGGTAGACCAGCCCTCGTCCTAAATGGTCAAAGATTATATTTTTACCAACCACAACCCATGGATGGGAATAATTTAATTCCTAAAAGCATCAAAGGGTAACCCAATAATTTTAGTCTTTTTTGCACTTATCTGGCTATCAGACCAATAGGTTTTTCGTGTTTTTTAAGCAACCTATGTTGCCGTTAACTTTACCTACTCATTCGTGGTTAGAGGTTCACGATTAGAAATGCCTCCAGTTTCCAGGAAGCCCTCATTTCCAAAACAATATGACAATCTGCCATCAGCAAAGCTAACCCACCAAGAAAAACCGGTAAAGAGCTTTTGCGGCATAAATCGCTCCGCTATTTATTCCACATTCTCTTGACAGATTTTTCTTCTTTGATTCTGGTGGCTTAACAGATTATCACCTGATGGTTTATTCTCATAATAGTTACAGTAGCTTCGATAGTTTCCCTTCGTCTGGTAAAAACCTTCTTAACTCGTCGGGGATATGCCGGGTGGTTTTAAAAGTAGCAGCTCCCATCGCATTACTGACCGATCGAAAAGCATACTCTACAACCGTATTTGATTTTTCCTTACATAAAATTATCCCTATACTCGGATTCTCATGCGGTAATTTCACTTTATCATCAAGTACATTAAGGTAGAAATTCAGCTGTCCTGCATATTCCGGTTTAAACTTTCCCCGCTTCAACTCGAAAGCTACCAAACACTGCAGGTGCCGGTTGTAGAAGAGCAGATCAATAAAAAAATCCTGTCCGTCAACTTCGAGCCGGAACTGGTTTCCCAGGAAAGCAAATCCCTTTCCCAGGCCCAGAATAAACTTTCGAATATTGTTAACGATTTCTGTTTCGATGGAACGTTCATCTTCCGATCCCTCCAGCTGCATGAAGTCCCACAGATATTCATCCCGAAATACTTGCAGAGCCGTATCCCTCAAATCTTTTGAAACAGTAGCTTCGAAATTATTCGGTAGCGTCCCCTGATGCTTATATAGATTCTCGGCAATCTTAAGCTCTAAAATCGATACCGACCAGAATTGGGTTGCGGCATGTCGGATGTAAAACAAACGCTCCTCCAGGTTTTTACATTTATTTAATAGCAGCAGATGATGCGTAAAACTGACCGAAAAGAATAAATCCACATCACTTTGCAATTGTGCAGTCGTCGACTGCACAATTCGAAAATCAGTTATTTGTGCAGTCGCTAACTGCATAAAGTTTGTGTTTCTATAGGCTTCCGCAAACTGCTTCATATTCATCAGATTCCTGCGAGAGAAACCTCGCAGTCCAGGAAGCTCCTTTCGCAGATCTAAAGCTAGTTGGGCTATTATTTTCGCACCCCAATTTTCCGAGGCGACTTTCTCGGCCAGCTTCAGACCTGTAGTCATGTAGAGCTTTAGCAACTCCCGGTTAGCCAGCCTTGACGCCTCATACCGACTATGGATTATGTTCTGTTTTAATTCCTTGATTAGGTGCAGATACGATTGATTCTCTTCCATACCACTATCCTAACTTGAGGCGCAGCTTCGCCATGTCTTCACTTACTTTCCTTTCCAATACACGCGCATAAATCTGAGTAGTAGCGATTTTGGTATGCCCTAGCATCTTACTGACGGTTTCAATGGGAACACCGTTGGAGAGAGTTACCGTGGTTGCGAAGGTATGTCGCGCTACATGGAACGTTAGGTTCTTTTTGATCTCGCAGATGTCCGCTATTTCTTTCAAATAGCTGTTCACCTTTTGATTAGACAAAGCGGGAAATAGTCGTTTATTAGCAATGGCTCTGGGATCATCAGCGTACTTTTGCAGAATGATCTGAGCTTTGGGCAGTAGCGGTGTATTAACCGGAGTTAATGTTTTCTGACGATAAGTTTTAATCCATTTGCCGTTATCAATACCTGTAATAATGTGATCAGAGGTAAGGTTCATCACATCTACGTACGCCAGTCCCGTGTAGCAGCAAAAGACAAATAGATCCTTCACCATATTGAGACGGTCCACCATGAATGATTTCTTCTCAAGCTTCTGGAGCTCCTTCTCGGTAAGGAAGTCTTTCTCAATCTTCTGGTATTTGAACTTGTAGTTTTTAAAAGGGTCATTTTTACTCCACTCCAATTTTATTGCGAGGTTTGTAAGCTTCCGCAAACGGATTAAATGCTTCATCACGCCATTGTTATTCATCGGTTTTTGATGATCAATGGGCTTATGATTCCTTAGGTAGCATTCGAAGTCTACGACAAACTTGAAATTGATCTCATGTAGAAAGATGTCCTTCTTTTTGAACTGGCCTTGCAGAAATTTTTCTAAGTACCGTTGCGTAACATAATAATGCTTCAGAGTACTCCATTCCAATACCGTTTTGGCCTGCTCGTTATGATAGGTGATCAACCTGTTTAGCGTATATTCTGGATCCCCATTCCCTAGGAAAGCATCTTTGAAAGTCTCCATCGAAATGATGCGGCCGTTCGACAGTAAATCCTGATAGCAGTCACGTACTTTCACCCGCACCTCATCCAAATACTCATTTATTTTACGTCCTTCTGTACTAGTCCTCTTTCCAGAACCCTTGTCTTTGTCCCAGTGCTTTACATCCACCTGGTAGTTCTTGAGAGAGATGTAGCTTTTCTCGCCATTGATAACCAGTCCTAAGTGAACCGGAGCCTTGCCGTCTTTCATTTTGTCGGAGCGTAGCTTGAAATGAACTCCGAATGTACTTGTTGTTTTCATAATCTTATTTGATACGTTTTCATACTCTTTGGCATTCGGCAACTGAAAACAGGTACCGGACAGCCGTATCAAACAGGGGCAAAACGGGTCAAATTATCGCAATTTAAACCCATGTAACTTTCTTTTTTTCAGATCGTTACACCATGTTAGAGTACCTCAAAAGTAAAAACTAAAAAGAGGTACTCTGATAGGTACCAGACAGATAGGGAAACTTTGGGAAAGATTGGTAGGCGTTAAAACAGAAACGCCTGTAAATCAGATAATTTACAGGCGTTTGATCCTCTTTGGGAGGTGCTTTGGTGCGCCCACCTGGGCTCGAACCAGGGACCAAAAGATTATGAGTCTTCTACTCTAACCAACTGAGCTATGAGCGCTGCTATATTCGTTAGCGCTGCAAATTTAACTATTTGAAGCAATTATTAAAATATCTACTCAATAAATAATATATATTTAACTACATGTCTGACAATCAAAACTTTAATTGTGTAATGGCTGGAATAGTGAAAATATATCATTGAGGCGGCACCTGGTACCAATTCGGATTTTTAGTTTTATTTTCCCGTTATGTTCATCACAATACCTTTAGCTTACCAGCAGTTTGGGGATGGTTTCAGGATAACCAGATCGGCAAGATGTTGCGCAAAAGGTAATACCTTGTTTATCTGTATTGGGGGCTTAACCAATTAAGTACGCCAGCCCATTCGCTACGGGGTCGCAAAGGTCTTTCACCTTTTTTTCCTGAAATAAGTTTGCTATTAAATCCCTGGCAACTTTATATTCATCGTGAATAGGGCAGGGGTGCAAAGCCGAACATTTGCTTAGACCTAATCCACATTCTTTAAACACCTCCTTGCCTTCTATACTTTCAATAATTACACTAATCGATTGGTCTTGCTGCGTTTCGCTTATGAAAAATCCACCAGAGGGACCCTTCATGCTATTGATGATTCCCTGTCTTGCCAAAGTTTGCAGGATCTTTCCAACGGTGTGTTCACTGGCGTTAATGTGCTCAGCGGTTTCTTTGATACCCGCTTTATCCCCCTGGGTGCTTTTGGATGATAGGTAGATTACTGCTTTAATGGCGGTTTTACAGGTATAACTCAACATATTAACTATTTAATAATTTTTTGCCTTCGGGCGAGATCAGATCCGAACTCCAGGCTGGGTCAAATGTAAGGTTTACTTCGGCCTGATAACCCGGGAATTCATTTGTAAGAGCTTGAATTACATCATCTGTTATGCTTTCTCCCATCGGACAAAATTGGGAGGTGAGCGTCATGGTGATCTCAATATGCTTACTC
>CBIHLM010000151.1:0-4174 GCA_966210515.1 uncultured Pedobacter sp. | reverse complement strand
TCTGATATTGTTTTAGCATCAGTTATATAAGTAAAATCCTTAATTCTAAATCCGTGCACAGGTAAAAGGTAATGCATAACTTCAATAGGTATAACTTCTATCCCCTCGACCCAAAATGGGTCATCTGCAATGTCAGTTAGATTTATCAGAGGCACTCCGGGATATTTAGATTCGCCAAATGCATAATGAAACTCCCTTTCCAGCGTCTTATGGACCCGGCTACTGGCATAAACGTTCATCGCCTCTTTTTGATGATAATTAAACGCTCTTACGTCATCCAGGCCCGCCACGTGATCTTTGTGCTCATGCGTAATCAAAATTCCATCCAGATGCGTAACCTTGGCTCTCAACATCTGATATCTAAAATCAGGACCAGAATCAATAACAAGGGTTTTGCCTTCAACCTCAATTAAAACAGACACTCGTAATCTATTATCATAAGGAGAGGACGAAGTACATACCTCACAGCTGCATCCAATAAGCGGTACACCTTGAGAGGTTCCCGTTCCTAAAAAAGTAACTTTCACAGTTGAAGGGATGTTTGTTTTAAGACGTATAGAAATTGTTTCTGTTTTTCATCAAGCATACTTTCATCAGTCTGGATGTTCTGCAAAAGCTGTGCGAGCGAATTTATTTTACTCTCCACATTGGAAAACTTATTTACCACAACCACTTTGCTTTCTTCCAGTATACACGCCCCCGTTTTAAAATTTCCTTTTTCATAACGGACCTTATATTCCAGACTTTTAAGCAATTGCTCAAGCTTCTCTAAAGTATGCTGAGTGTACGACAGGGACATGTGTCAAAATTAACAAAAGCAGGCATACCTGGAAATATATCACAAAAAAAGCGATGATTCACTCATCGCCATTTTTTACCTTTCATTTATCACTTTTACCTTAAATCAACAACCTCTACGCCAGGATACTTTTTTGCATCGAAAGCAAACATTGACTCTGACACCTTTACGTTTGGCGTGAATGTTCTGATGGTATAAGTATAGCGGTTCCCGTTTTTATCAAAAATAATCGCGTTGCTTATCTGCTTAGTCGATTTATCTATATTTAAGCGAACCTTAAAAAACGAACGTTTCCCATCTGTCGGCGTTAAATCAATAACATGTACAGTTCGGTTATTAACTTTCGAATCGCCAGTGTACAAATACTTAAAACCTTTTTCATAAATAGTAAATATTTGAGCTGGGTTTAAAGCATTCGAGCTATTGTCAACTTCACTCAACTGAACCTCTTTATCAGCTTTAGAATAGGTCCACTGGTTTCGACCATCGCTAATCAATTCCTGAGCTTTCAAAACCACTTTATATTTATTTGCTTTGGATTTGGCATAAAGTGTTCCGACTTGTGTTTCTTTCACCTTCGCTTGAGGATTATCAAGTGTAAAGGTAAAGTCGGTTTTAATTACATCATACGAGCGATATTTCTTACTTACCTCGGCCAATATTGATTTTGCTTTTGCATCTGTTTGTGCCATTACACTCGCCACAGACCCAGTAATAAACATGGCAATTAAAACAAATCTTCTCATATCTTTTTATTTTTATTTTTTAATTATTTCTTATTCATATTGTCAAGGAACTGCTCCAGTGCGTAATCGTCCGGCAAAAGAACTTCACGTGCCTTACTTCCCTCGAAAGGACCGACAATCCCGGCTGCCTCTAATTGATCGATGAGGCGACCAGCTCTATTATAACCCAATTTCAGCTTGCGTTGTATAAGCGATGTAGAACCTTGCTGATGCATGACAATCAGTCTCGCCGCATCTTCAAATAAAGAGTCCCGGTCATTCGGATCAAAGTCTTTAATACTGCCACCCTCGCCGTTTTCATCAACATACTCGGGCAACATCCAGGCCGAGGTATATCCTCTTTGATTTCCGATAAAATCGGAGATTCGCTCAACTTCAGGCGTATCTACGAAAGCACATTGTAGCCTTATCAGGTCATTACCTGTCGAAAACAACATATCTCCTCTTCCAATAAGCTGATCGGCTCCGCCCGAATCTAAAATTGTTCTTGAGTCAATCTTAGACAAAACACGAAACGCTAAACGAGCCGGAAAGTTGGCTTTAATAGTTCCGGTAATAATATTTACAGACGGACGCTGCGTAGCAATCACGAGGTGAATACCCACCGCCCGGGCTAACTGAGCTAATCGTGCGATCGGCGTTTCTACTTCTTTTCCAGCTGTCATCATCAAATCTGCAAACTCATCTACAACCAATACTATAAAAGGTAAGAATCGATGACCCTCCTCAGGGTTTAATTTGCGATTGATAAATTTTGCATTATATTCTTTAAGATTACGTACCTGGCCATTTTTCAAGAGATCATATCGTTGATCCATCTCGATACACAGCGAGTTTAATGTATTGATAACCTTCTTTGTATCAGTAATAATAGCATCTTCCTCGCCAGGGAGTTTGGCCAAAAAATGTCGCTCAATTTTTCTGAATAAGGTTAACTCTACCTTTTTAGGATCTACCAAAACAAATTTCAATTCTGATGGATGCTTTTTATAAAGCAAAGATGCCAGAATACAATTAATACCTACAGACTTACCCTGTCCGGTAGCACCGGCAACCAGTAAGTGAGGCATTTTGGCCAAATCAGCGATAAAGACTTCATTAGAAATTGTCTTCCCTAAGGCAATTGGCAAATCCATCGTTGTGTTCTGGAACTTATCTGTCGCTAACACAGATCGCATCGAAACCATCTCAGGATGAGAATTTGGAACCTCAATACCAATGGTTCCCTTTCCTGGCATCGGAGCAATAATCCGGATACCTAAAGCCGCTAAACTCAGAGCAATATCATCCTCTAGGTTTTTGATCTTTGAGATACGAACTCCCGGTGCCGGAATAATTTCATACAGGGTAACCGTCGGGCCTATAGTTGCCTTGATCTTATCAATCTCTATGTTATAATGATTTAAGGTTTCAACAATCTTATTCTTGTTAGCCTCCAATTCATCCGTATTAACCGAGATCTTGTTTGAGCCATAATTTTCAAGCAGCTCCAGAGTTGGATATTGATAAGATGATAGATCCAGCTTCGGATCGTACTGGCCAAATTGCTGAACCAGATCATCAGCCTTTTTTTCCTCTTCTGTTTTGTTGATGGTCAGCTCAGGTTCAGATTTCTGAACGTTTAAAGTTAAAGCTCCGGTCGCGACTTCTGTAAGCGGAGCGCGGGGAACAACAGTCTCAGGTTCTATAATATTTGCCAACTCCATCGGTGGCGCGATCCGCTCTTGCTTCAACTGGTTGGCCGCAACTTCTTCGAAAGTATCTTTTGCAGACTCTCCGCGCTTATTCAATGGAAATTCAACCGGGCGGGTTCTGAAATCATCTTCCAGTTCAATTTCTTCGGGCTCCAGAGATGCAGTCGGTATCTCCACGTTCTCATCCTTAGCTTTAGAAGGAATTTTAAAATCAATATTATAGGCTATGATCAATACTGATAATCCGGCGAAAGCCAATAAACCTGCTATTCCACTATTTCCAATCTGAGCTCGTAATAAGCGATTGGTCCAGAAACCAAACTCTCCTTCAATAAAATGAGGAAAATCAGAAGTAAAAGCATGAAAAAAAGCGAATGTTACTGATATAAAAATTAACAGAAAAAACGAATAGGCCAGTGTTTTGCTGATTGATACAACTTTAATCTTGAAAAGCATTCTGTATCCTATTATAAAGAAAACCGCGATAAATATGAAGGAAGCGATACCAAACCATTCATAAATAAATTGGTGTGATAATAAGGCCCCAAATTTCCCAAGCCAGTTTTCTACAACGGGACTTACAACTCCAGATTCCGCTAATTCACCTGCTGTTTTGAACAGATTATCCCATCCTCCGTTTGCATCGATTACATAACTCTGATCTTCCTGCCAGGTAAAAAGGTAAGAGGTAAAAGCTACTAAAAAGTACAATGAAAGGATCAGGAAGAAGAGTCCTATTATTTTAAACAGTCTGCCATCGTCAAAATTTAGTTTCGGAAGAAACTCACTTTTTTCATTTTCCCTGCTAATTCTCGCCCTCGCTGCCGATTTCGGCGGCAGCTCTTCTCTGAAGCTATTTGATTTAAATTGATTTCCTTTTACAGGCATTTAGTTCGATGGTATTATCCCGACAAATATAATGTATATCTCTTATC
>CBIHLM010000150.1:0-4240 GCA_966210515.1 uncultured Pedobacter sp. | reverse complement strand
AGTAATTGCTCCCCCTCTTGGCAATGGGTCAAATGAGAAGCGTTCCATCCAACGATTTTTGTAGCTTGTAAAGTTGAACGTTGTATTCCAACCGAAACTTTTGTTTTGAAAATTTCTGGTATTCAAGGAAATTTCACCCCCGGTTCTACGTTGATGGCCTCCGTTCACCGGTGCGGTCGATATAATAGATAACTGAGCTGTTGTTGCGTTAGCCACTAAGCGCGTTTGATCTTCCCTGAAGAGGTCGGCAGATATTGAAACCCTGTCGTTAAAGAGTCCCAAATCAAGTCCGACATCAAATGTTTTAGTTATAGGCCAACGTAAATTTGGATTATCAAATGCAGTTTGACGATAAGGGACATAAACAGCTGAACCGTTGTTGAATGTAATTGCTGTAGCATCGGGCCCAAAGATTCCATAAGCCGCAGAACCCGGACTTGAACCAGTGGTACCGTAACTACCCCTTAATTTAAATAGGTTTACCATTTTCAGCCTCTCAAAAAACTTCTCGTTTGAAACCTTCCAGGCGGCAGATACAGCAGGGAAATTTTGGAATTTGTTATCCGGGTAAAATTTATCACTACCGTCGCGCCTTACTGAAAATGTTACAAGATATTTGTCCAGAAGACCAAAAGAACTTCTGAAGAAAAATGATCGTAGTTGATCTTGCCCAATGTTAGAGCCAATAGTTTTTGGTCCTGTAGCAGTTCCCAAATTTTCCGTGTTAATTGCATCCAAAACATCAGATGTTTCCATACTGAAACCCGAATAATCATTTAAATATCTGCCCACACCACCAACAAGGTCCATTTGAAGAACATCCTTAAATGATTTCTTGTATGATAATGTAGCTTCCATTGTCTGATTTTGACGTCTTGCTTCAGCCAGGGTTGCCCTTGATTTATATAACTGACCATAGAAAACGTCTGTTGGAACATAAAAATCCCTTACCGAATTCTCGCTGCTATTGCCGTACATCAACTTACCACTTAGTGTATTGGGAATAATGTCGAAGTCTGCGGAAAAATTAGAAAGCATTCCCTGGAACTTCGTTTCATCCCTAATAGTTAGTAAGGAAAGAGGATTACCTGTGTTACCAAAAATGCTATACTTCCCGTTGGCGTCATAAACAGACACATTTGCAGGATATGCCAGAGCCGCTTGCAAGGCATTAAATCCCTGAGTACCCGATCCTCCTGTTTGCCAGCCAGCCTGTGGGTTTGTATAACCGTTTCTATTAGCGTTTACATTGGCGTTGAATTTCACTACCTTATTCATTTGAAAAGATATATTCATGCGACCTGTAAACCTTTGCAAGTCAGAGCCCTTCATGCTCCCCGCTTGATCGAAAAAATTGCCCGAGAAATAATAGGTAATTTTTTCAGCGCCACCATTTATACTAATATTATGATTGTCAATACTTCCATTTCTCAACACTTGATCCAACCAATTTGTCCCCTCTCCCGCTGATGAAATATCTGTGTCAGAAAACTTTTTTGTGAAACCAGTTATAGTCGGAGCAACCGTACCGAATGGCGCCATGTTTCGGTCAGACAAATATTTATCATAAGATAGCTGATTGAAATAGCTCATGTAATCTTTTGAATTCAATGGACTTAAATAATCCATGTTCTTTACAAAAGACCGGTTTCCGTCATAAGTTATATTCATTCTGCCGGCCTTTCCCTTCTTTGTAGTGATAAGCATTACTCCGTTAGCCGCACTCACCCCATAAATTGCAGCCCCTGCATCCTTCAGAATCTCAATTGACTCTATATCATTCGGGTTTAACCCGGCCAACGATCCTCTATTAACACCCTGCAACTCTATAGCGCCATTATCCGGCTCTAAACCACTACCTGGAAATACGACCCCGTCAACTACTATTAGAGGTGTTCCTTTTCCCCGAATAGAGATATTGATATTGCCCCCTGGTTGCGAGCTTTGCTGGCTCACCTGAACTCCCGCAGCTCTACCGAATAGCAATTCGGGAACTGAGTTGTTGGCAGCTGTTGAAATCTTCTTGGGGTCAATCTTGGCCACTGAAGTGGTTATGTCTTGTCTGGTAGTTGTACCGTAGCCAATTACAACTACTTCCTCTAATGCTTTTGTATCAAGCTCAAGCTTAACATTAACAGAGGCTTGACCATTTACAGGAACTTCTAGATTTTTAAAGCCGAGATAAGAAAAAACCAGAGTAGAGGTAGCTCCCACTCCTCTAAGAACAAATTTACCGTCACCGTCGGTTGCTGTTGCTAAAGAACTTCCTTTAACTTTAACAGAAACGCCTGGTAAACTGGATCCATCTAAGGGATCTGATACCGTACCGGATACATTGATTAATTCTTGGGAAAAACCCAAGGTAGAAATTGCTAGTAGCAGTATAAGAAGAAAGCTACTTCTAAGATTAGGTTTGAAAATTAACATAGTTGAAAGTTTATTGGTTCACGGATGATCCAGATGATTATCCGAACACAAAAAACCGTCAAATTTCCCCCATCGGTTTGCCTAAACAAGCATTTCTTTTGACATAATCGTCTATTATAATCACTCTGATAATGAAATTTGTACCATTTCTCTATGAGGTAAGATAATATCAAGGTCATCAGCCCTCTAATCTGAGCTCAAACCAAATACGCTCTATTTAACATTACTCTCATCTTCCCTAATAGGGAAGTTTGTGTTATTAAAAGTCCATCAGTGATTCAGCAAACTTCTCCTTCACTTCATCTTCAAATCCTGCCCAATAGTTTTGAGTAGTAGACATGGAGTGATGCCCTAGCGTCTCCTGAACAAACTCCATTGAAGCTCCGCTTCGAATGGCACTCGTTGTGAAAGTATGTCTTGCAACATAGGTGGACAGATTAATCTCTAAGCCAGCAATTTTAGCTAACTTATTCATATGCTGGTTTACGAAACGAATAAAGTTGCGATTAGCCCTAAGCTTCTCATCCTCGTCCATCTTATTTGTGAATATTGGAAAGACATACTGGTCAGGGTTTTTCCTAACATTTCCATATTTTACAATGGTGGCTTTTATATTCTCGGTCAATGGAATTACGATCAACCTTGGGTCATCTTTAGAAGTGTTCATCGTTTTTCTACGTATAAAAGAAAACGACTTTCCAGTTACCTGTTTATATTTGAGTTCCGCAATATCTCTAAAATTCATACCATTACATTGGTAGCTAAAAAACCAAAAGGCTCGTGCCTTTTCCATTTCGCTTCCCACAGGCACCTCAGTAGTGTAAAGTATTTTTAAATCTTCTTTATTAAGCGACTTCTTGATGTTCTTACCAGTTGGAATTTTGTATTTACCCTTTTTAAATGGGTATAGCTGGATAGAAACGTCCCCAACGGCAATGGCTTGGTTAAAGACAGCTCTTAATGAACGCAGGTATATACCAATTGTAGCGTTTGACCGCTTTTTCTGCTTCATCCAACTTTCGTATTTATATAAAAAGTCTGACGTTATGTTTTTGAAAGCCAGCCTGGAAACGGGTGACTTGCGGGAAGTATCAACAAACTCCTTTAAAGACCGGAGACTCAAGCGATAAGAGTCGGCAGTAGAAGACCGACCCTGTTGATTTAAGCGTTTTATATATTCATCGTAATGAGCAATCATATCGCCCTGGTTAGCGGCTTCCCTGAACATTTCCCTCTCAAACCGTTCAAGTAGGAATAGGTCATCCATCTTCGTGATGATCGTATTTGCCTTCGCAACAATACCATCCAGTCTCACCTTCATATCCAAAAATTTCTTTTTTGGCTTATTAGTCAGATAGGACTGCTCAAACTGTTCAGGAGTAAGATAAATGTTGGTGTTATAGTGCTTAATCTCGTCGCGAGCAACATACAATCTCAGCTTCACTGCTGCTTTTAATTTAGGATCCAGCTTCTTTCTATCATCTAAATAGAGACTTATTTTTACTGCCATTATTTCCGATCTTAATAAAACACCCTGTTTTTCTCACACAAATTTTCCTTGCCCGAAAAAGAACTTTGCACTATGTTCTAATTTCGCACTTTTTTTGAAAAAATCAAGATTTTTTTTCTCACACATTTCTCACACAAATGAGCAAAAAATAGCAAAATATCGATAAACAACGATAAAGTAGAATTATATAAATTGTTGACTTACAATAAAGTAACAAAAATAGACAACTGACAAAAGTGCAGCGAAACGACTCTTAATCAGTGGGTCGAGAGTTCGAGCCTCTCCCAGGTCACAATAGAAAAA
>CBIHLM010000149.1:0-4280 GCA_966210515.1 uncultured Pedobacter sp. | reverse complement strand
GTAGAATCATTTCTGGCAAACCTCAGCAGCCGATAGGCCATTATCCGTTCCGTATCTGTTACGTGTCCCAGCAACTCTTTAATTGTCCATTTTCCCTCTGCATAGGCAAAGTCTATTTTCTCAGGAGAGATAGCTCTTAAATATTGAGGGAAACTTTTCAATTGAGCCGACGCCTCCGAGAGAACATCATCGCCAACAGTATCGATATATCTCTGATAAAATGAGTTATACTCTTCCGGTTGTGGTCTCTTCATAGTTATTGCTGCTTTTTAAAATTATCCGGATGATGGTTTCTTTTCCCGGTTCCGAATCCTTTACAAAAATCTGTCCCCTGTGATAATTATCAATTATTCGCTTGCTGAGAGAAAGGCCTAAACCCCAGCCTCTTTTCCGGGTAGTGTATCCTGGCTGAAAGATAGTTTCAAATTTCAGTCTCGGAATTCCTTTTCCGCTATCGATGATATCAATAAAAACCTGCTCTTTGGCGAGATTCTCTGTAACACATACTTCTATTTTCCCCGTTCCCTGGATAGCATTTGCCGAATTCTTTAATAAATTTTCAAGCACCCAATCAAACAAGGGTATATTCATTAATGCTTCAACGCTGTCATCACCTGTGACGGAAAAAGTTATTTTATCACTGGCTCGCTTTTTAAAATAATTCACATATTCCTCAACCACCTGGTAAACATTATGGCTTTCTAAAACGGGTTTCGATCCGATTTTAGAAAATCTGTCGGCTACCATTTCCAGTCGCTTCACATCATTTTCCATTTCCAGAACCAATGGATCGTTTTCCGCATTAAACTTGGCTTTAATCAATTCTATCCAGGCCATTAACGCAGATATGGGTGTTCCCAACTGATGAGCAGTTTCTTTAGCCATACCAACCCAAACAAGGTTTTGCTCTGATCGGCGCGACGAGCTGAAAACCATGTACGCAATCAGAAGAAATATCCCTATGACGCTTAATTGTATAGACGGAAAAACCCGCAACTGCATTAACAACTGCGAATCTTTGTAATAGACGAACCATTTTTCTCCATTATCCAGCATCAGCTCTATCGGAGTATGCTGCGCCTTCATCTCTTTTAGCTGGTTTTTAAAATATACCGGATCGTATATTTTGGTAGTATCTATATCGAAATACGTTTTACTTGTGTCTAATCCGCGGTAATATAAAATGGTATCTTTCTCATTAGTAACAATGGCAGGCACCTCTAGGCTGTCGCGGATAGAATATATAAAGGTGATATAGTCGTCATTGATGTCTGCGATTTCAATAATCTTCTTATTGCTCAATGCCCAAACCTCAGCCCGGGTGCGTTCAGCAACAGCGATATTTTTAACCAAATAATTGCTGTACCATAAAGAAGTGCCGGCAATAATTATTGCAAAGGCAAGCAAAAGGAATTTCCAGCGTCTTTTCTGTTCGTACGGATTCATTTATCGTTTAATGGTCAGGCCCCTATTTTCATTTGCACATCTGCACATCCTTCAATCTGCACATTCATCTCATTAGCACATCTGCAAATTATTTCATCTGCACATCTTTAACTCCCATATTGTAAAACAAAAACGCCCATTTATCAGCTTGTTCTGCAATAATTTGAGAAGTTGACTTTCCAGCTCCGTGGCCGGCTTTCGTATCAATTCTGATCAAAACCGGGTTATCACCTTTATGTGTTTCCTGAAGACGGGCGGCAAATTTAAACGAGTGCGCCGGCACCACCCTGTCATCATGATCGGCTGTGGTGATCATAGTAGCTGGATAGCTAGCCCCGGGGTTTAATGCGTGCACAGGAGAATATTTCAAAAGATATTCGAACATTTCTTTTGAGTCCTCAGCAGTACCGTAATCGTATGCCCATCCAGCTCCGGCGGTAAATTTATTATAGCGAAGCATATCCAGCACGCCCACCGCAGGTAAAGCCACCTTAAATAAATCCGGACGCTGGGTCATAGCAGCACCAACTAAAAGGCCGCCGTTTGAACCGCCCGCAATTGCCAGAAACTTGTTCGAAGTATATTTATTGCTGATCAGGTATTCCGCTGCCGCGACGAAATCATCAAATACATTTTGTTTCTGCATCTTCGTTCCGGCAATATGCCATTTCTCACCGTATTCGCCACCGCCCCGCAGATTCGGAACTGCATATATTCCTCCCTGTTGGAGGAAAATAATATTGGAAGTACTGAAAGCAGGCGTCAGACTCACACTGAATCCCCCATAACCATACAAAAGTGTTGGATTTTTACCATCCAATGTTATGCCCTTCTTGTGGGTTATTATCATCGGGATTTTAGTTCCATCCTTTGAGGAGTAAAACACTTGTTTTGATTCAAATTGAGAGGGATCAAACTGAACACCAGACTTTTTATATAACTCAGAGTTCCCCGAGGCGATATTATATTTAAAGATCGTAACCGGATACACATAGGAAGTAAAGCTGTAATACAATTCCTTCTCTTCTTTTTTGCTTCCAAAACCTGATGCTGTACCAACTCCCGGGAGCGAGATCGTTCGTTCGACTGCCCCCTTCATATTGTACTGCTTAACCAATGAAGTGGCATCTTTGAGATAATTTGCAAAAATCTTTCCGCCACCGGTGCTTACATTTAATACATTCTCAGTTTCTTTAATTAAATCTTTCCAGTTTTCGGGCGCTGCGTTAGATGCTTCAACAGTTACAATCTTGTTATTAGGTGCATTGAGATTGGTAAAAATAAACAGCTTGGTACCTTCATTATCGATCACGTAACTTTCCGAATCGAAATTATCCACAATCGTAACGATCGGCCCGTTTGTACTTAGATCCTGGATATACAATTCGTTTCCGGTAGTAGAATTAGCAGCGGTTATAGATAGATATTTTTCATCCTCTGTCAATGAGGCTCCGATATACCGGCGTGGCATAGCTTCTCCGCCAAAAACAAGCTTATCATCGCTCTGCGAGGTGCCTAGCTTATGAAAATATAATTTATGATATTGGGTCAGGCCCGAAAGCTGACTGCCTGCTTTGGGCTTATCATAGCTGCTGTAATAAAATCCTTCGTTACCTTTCCAGGCTAGGCCTGAGAATTTCACGTCGATTAAGGTATCACCTACAACACTCTTGTCAGAGGTTTTCAGAACGATCACCTTTCTCCAGTCCGATCCGCTTTCAGAAAGTTGGTAAGCTGCCAAACTTCCATCTTTGGTAAATTCTATTCCGGCCAGAGAAGTGGTTCCGTCTTTCGAAAATTCATTCGGGTCTAAAAATACTTCGGGCTCCTGACCCTCCTTTTGGCGGTAAAGTACAGCCTGATTTTGAAGGCCATCATTCTTATAAAAATAAATGTATTCGCCTTCTTTAAAAGGGGCACTGTATTTCTCGTAGTTCCAGAGTTTTTCAAGCTCTTGTTTAATCTTATCCCGGTAAGGAATTTGTGATAAATAGGCTTGCGTAACTTTATTCTGTTCTGTCACCCATGCTTTCGTATCCTCGGCAAGGTCATCTTCTAACCATCGGTAAGGGTCTTCAATTTTTGTACCGAAGTATGTATCTACAGTTTTGTCCTTTTTAGAAACAGGATAATTCATTTTCTTATTAGTGGTTTGAGCTGTTGCGGTAAAGACAAAAGCGGGTAAAAGTATGAGGATATAAAGTAATTTCATAAAATTAATCTTCCTTCAAAGTACATTTAAAAACGTTGACGAGTGCTACAAATTACAAAATTCCCTGAAGCTTGTGTACTTTTACACTCATGCCCACACGCGATAAAATTTACTTTGCTTCTGATTTTCATCTTGGCGTTTCTGATTATGAGCTGAGCCGGCAACGTGAAGCGACTATTGTTCGCTGGTTAGACTCTATTAAAAACGATGCAGCAGAGCTGATGTTGGTTGGCGATGTCTTTGACTTCTGGTTTGAATATAAGCGGGCAATTCCACGAGGATTTATCCGCTTTTTAGGCAAACTTGCTGAGTTATCCGATCTGGGAATTAAAATAACGATGTTCAAAGGGAACCATGATATGTGGATGTTTGGTTACCTGACAGAGGAACTGGGGGTGAAGATTATATCCGATGAACTGATAATAGAACGATACGGTAAAAAGATTTATTTGCACCATGGCGACGGTTTAGGCCCGGGTGACTCAAAATATAAGATCTTAAAGAAATTCTTCAGAAGCAGCCTTTGTCAGTGGCTATTTGCCCGACTGCATCCTAATTTAGGGATCGGCATCGCTTTAGCCTGGTCGCGAAGAAGCAGATTATCTCAACGCCAGACTGAGCG
>CBIHLM010000148.1:0-4328 GCA_966210515.1 uncultured Pedobacter sp. | reverse complement strand
CAGGCACACAATTAAGTGAAGTGGTTGTTGTGGGATACGGAACGCAAAAGCGGTCTGATATTACAGGAGCTGTAACTTCTGTTCCTAAAGAACGGTTTTCTCAGATACCTGTTACAAATGTATTGCAGGCTGTTCAAGGAGCTGCACCTGGAATAACTATTACACAGGGTTCTTCTGTGCCAGGCGCCCAGCCTTCGGCATTGGTACGTGGGCAAAATACCATCACTGCAGGAACTGGCCCATATGTTGTAGTAGACGGTATTCCTCTGAGTAAAACAGGAGGTTCGCTGAACGATATTAACCCCAATGATATCGCCTCTATGGAAATTCTTAAAGACGCTTCTGCTGTGGCAATTTATGGGGTGAACGGTTCTAACGGGGTTATTTTGATTACCACAAAAAGAGGATCTACCGGAAAGCCGGTTATACGGTATACCGCATATGCCGGAGTCGAAAATATGGCCAATACGCTGACTCCTCGTTCGGGCCCTGAGTATACTCAGAAGTACGCAGACTGGATGAAGCAGACCAATCAGACCCAAACACGTCCCGTGCCAAACCAAAATGAGCTTGACAATTACAATGCCGGACGGACGCTTGACTGGATGGACATTGCTACTCAGCGTGGAGTGTTGCAAAATCACAATTTAAGTATTTCGGGGGGTACCGAAGATGTAAAATATTATATCTCGGGTGATTTCCTGGATCAAAAAGGTGTAATCAAAGGTTACCAATACAAAAGAGCAAGTGTTCGAACCAACCTGGATGTGAATGTGACTAAATTCTTAAGCTTAGGTACCTCGCTTTTTGTTACCAATAATAATACCGACGGCGGAAGAGCCAATTTATTAAATGCCACTGCGATGAGCCCTTACGGGCAGCTGTACAATGCTGACGGAACATATACTATTTTCCCAATGTTTCCTGAACAATTATTTTCCAACCCATTGTTGGGCCTTACCACCGATCGCGAAGATAGAAGCACTAATTTAAATGGAAATGTTTTTGGGGAGCTGAAGTTCTCGGGCAGATTGCAAGGCTTAAAGTATCGTTTTAACGGGGGGTATTCCTTTATTCCTGCCAGGAACGCTAATTATGTAGGCCGGTTGGCAAACGATATGATTGGAACGGCAACTACACAGTCTTCAGAAACAAATAGTTATACTATTGAGAACTTGCTGACTTACAATAAAGATTGGAGCAAACATCATATTGATATTACCGCTCTGTATAGTGCCCAGCAAAGAAAATATTTTCGCAATAATGCAAATGCGACAGGATTCGTAAATGACGAATTGAGCTTTAATAACTTGGGAGCTGGTAGTACCCTCACCAGCAACTCGTATGCCGACCGTTATGCCTTAAACTCCCAGATGGGAAGGATTAATTATGCTTTTAATAGCAAATATTTACTAACTCTTACTGCCAGACGGGACGGTGTATCGGTTATGGGGGCGAACACCAGTAAGTATGGAGTATTTCCATCCATGGCCCTTGGCTGGAATATCAGTAGAGAGGCATTTATGGGAAAAATCGATTTTATTGATAATTTAAAACTAAGGCTTTCTTACGGGAAATCCGGGAACGAAGCGATTGGCGTTTACCAAACCATTACCACCAACGCTTCCAATCGTTATCCTTTTGATGGAGTTGGTCAGATTGGAACGGCTCCTAATGTTCTTGGAAATGCCAACTTACATTGGGAAACGACCCTTGGCTCAAACATTGGTTTAGATATCGGGCTATTAAATAGCCGGATATCAGGAAGTATCGACTTTTATCGTAACAAAACCCGCGACTTACTGCTTCGAAGAAATCTGCCCATAATTTCCGGATACGGAGTGATAATGGATAACATTGGCCGTACGTCTAACCAGGGGCTTGAACTGGCTATAAATACCAAAAATATACAAAAAACAGACTTTAAATGGGAAAGTGGATTTGTCTTTTCTACCAATAAAACAAAGATTGAAGACCTGTACGGCGATCGCAGGAGTGATGTAGGCAGTCGTTGGTTTATTGGGCAGCCTATAAGAGTAACCTATGATTATAGAATGGAAGGGGTTTGGCAGGTTGGTGAAGATGCATCAAAGCAAGACCCTGGAGCAAAACCGGGTGATCTGAAGTTTGCTGATCTGAATGGTGATGGTAAAATTACACCAGATATGGACAGGGAGATATTGGGGCAGACTGATCCAAAATGGACTGGCGGTCTCACCAATACTTTCCACTATAAAAATGTGCATTTAAACGTTTTTATTCAAACGGCACAAGGTGCTCTTAGAAATAACCCTGATCTGACCTACGCAGATGAGACCGGCCGCAGAAATACCCCCGCCGAAGTTGGTTACTGGACTGCAGAGAACAAAAGCAATACCAGACCCGCATTGTCATATAACAATACCCGGGGCTACGGATATGCTTCAGATGCAAGCTATACCCGGATTAAAGATGTAACATTAAGTTATGTATTTAACTCGGCCATGCTGTCGAAATTAAAGCTCCAGGGTTTAACTCTATATGCCAGTGGGCGAAATCTTCACACCTTTACCAATTGGATAGGCTGGGATCCTGAAGCGAATTACTCTTCAAGAGGCTCAGGCGACTGGACCAATAATTACCCGGTAAACCGCTCCTTTGTGTTTGGTGCCAATATCTCTCTTCGTTAACCAATTTAAGAAAATCACATGAAAAAGTATATCACACTCTTCGTAATATCAATAATTTTGGTGCTGGGTGCTTGTAAAGAGGATTTCCTAGAAGAAAAGCCTTATTCAGCTCAGGCGCCGCTCACCTTAAGAGATGCGCTGGGGTTTGAAGCCTCGCTTGTAGGCTTATATAATCACTTAAGTACCTATTATACCTGGTCAGGAAGACAGGGATGGCTAAGTGTGTGGCAGGTGGGAACCGATGTGGCCAATGCAACTGCCAATCAGGAAGGAATCGAGATTCCATATTACAATTATTCTGTAATGAATACAGAGGATCCTGCAGCGGAGCGGATGTGGAACAGGAATTATATCATGATTAACCTTACCAATACCATTGTGGATGGACTCGCTGCTCCTGATGCGAAGGTTACCGAGGCTCAGCGAACTGCGATTGCTGCAGAGGCTAGGTTCTTCCGCGCGTTTGCATATAACCATCTGGCTACCTTGTTTGGTGGTGTCCCGCTCCTTACAAGTTCAATCACCGTTCCCAGAACAGATTTTGTAAGAGCTCCGCTCGCCGATATTAATAAGCTCATAGAGGAAGATTTACTATTCGCAGTTGCCAACTTGCAGGACGTTACCACAGCAAAGGCAGGCAGAGTAAACAAATACGCAGCCATGCAATTGCTGGCCGAGGCGTATTTACGTATGGGTAAGCCGGAACTTGCAGAGCCCCAGGCTCAAAAAATAGTTGATGATAATAAATTCAGCTTGATAAAAAGCAGATTTGGCGTAAAATCCAGCATTCCTGGTGATTATTACTCGGATATGTTTGTATATGGAAACCAGCGTAGAAAACAGGGAAATACCGAAGTTATCTGGGTATTAGAGCAAGAACATCCGACCAAAGTTGCTGATGGCCGCACTGATAACGCACAGCATCGTCGTGTATGGGTACCGCAATATTATGATGTTGCCGGGGGCGGGATGGCCCTGGCCGACTCTCTTGGCGGCCGTGGACTCGGACGATTGAGGCTCAGTAATTGGGTTATTTATAATCTGTATTCTTCTGCCGATATCAGGAATTCAAAGCACAATATCAGGAGAGAATTTTATTATAATGATCCAAATCCAAAATATGCTGACAGATATGGCAAGAAGGTTCCATATACAGGACCCGATACATTACATAAAATTGCTCCGCATACCACTAAATGGGGTTATTTCGATCCCAACGATACGTTTGGTTACGCAACGATTAAAGATTTTATCTTAATGCGCTTAGGTGAAACCTATTTGCTCTTGGCAGAAGCCAACTTTAAAAATAACGATCTGCAGGGTGCAGCTGATGCAATCAACGAGCTCAGAAAGCGGGCATTTGCAAATTATCCAGTAGAAGGTATGGTTCTTCCGTCACAAATAACTCTAGATTTTATTCTTGATGAGAGAGTCCGCGAACTGATCGGCGAAGAAAACAGACGCATGACGTTAATGAGAACCGGAACTTTGGTAGATCGAGCGTTGCGCCTTAATGCAGGTGACAAAAATAAACCAATCAGCGGTTTAACACAGACACATCTCTTACTCCCTATTCCTTTAAGAGAAATTCAATTGAATAAAGACGCCGTTATTGAGCAAAATACTGGATATAATCAATAATAGCTCCCTCCCATATAA
>CBIHLM010000147.1:0-4587 GCA_966210515.1 uncultured Pedobacter sp. | reverse complement strand
AAAGGAGCTGTAGGGGAAGGAATCGAACCTTCAAGGAGTGGTTGAACCGTTGCTGGCTTTCCCAGATTCTCCGCCACCGAGACAAGGAGGTGTGTCTGCCTGTTTCACCACCCTACAGTGTTTTTAGCAAAATTTTTTGTATTGCGTAATACAAATTTAAAATAAAAAGCTTGTTTGTTGCAAATATTCCAACATTTTATTTTAATTTTTGTTAAGTTTTTATTTACTTAGATGCTTAATTAATATCTTTTAAAATTTCAATGGAAAAAAGAAGCCCAAATTTAGAAATTGATAATCTGGATATGCAGATTCTTGCACTGCTTATGGAAGATGCAACTATTCCTTATACCGAGATTGCTAAGCGTTTGATAGTTTCTGGTGGCACCATACATGTCAGAATGAAGAAGATGCAGGATTTGGGTATCATTAAAGGTTCTAACCTGTTGATAGATGCACAAAAGATCGGATACGACGTATGTGCATTCCTCGGAATATATCTTGAAAAAGGATCTATTTATAAGGATGCTGTTGAAAAGCTGAAGAAAGTAAAAGAAATTGTGGAACTTCATTATTGCACCGGAGCTTACAGCATGTTTGCGAAGATCATCTGCAGAGACACTAATCATTTGAGAGAGGTGCTAAACGACAGCATTCAGGCTGTTGAAGGCATTCAGCGCACCGAGACGTTAATCTCACTGGAAGAAAGTATTAAACGGCAGATCAGCCTCGATACCTGATAAAAAGAAGAAGGTCAGCCATAATGAATGGCTGACCTTCTTTATAATATATCAATGTTCTAATTCTTAAATTGAATTAAACAACTGATACTATTTTTCTACATACAAAACACTCTTTACAGCTTTCACAACTCTTTCTGCATTTGGTAAAGCTTCTTTAATTAAAGTAGGAGCATATGGAAGAGGGGTATCAGCAGAAACTACGCGTATAACCGGTGCGTCCAGATAATCGAAGGCATCTTTCTGTACCTTAAATGTAATTTCGGTAGCAATTGAACCCAATGGCCATGCTTCCTCAACGATAACTAACCTGTTTGTCTTTTTAACAGAATTAATAATGGTATCGTAATCGATAGGGCGTACTGTGCGAAGATCAATCACTTCGGCATTTATACCTTCTTTGGTCAATTCCTCAACCGCAGGATTAACTACACGAGAAAGCATTTTACCGAAAGTTACAATAGTTACGTCCGTACCTTCTTTAACAATATTAGCTTTGCCAAGTTCAATATAATATTCTTCGTCAGGAACAAGACCTTTATCGCCATACATTACTTCAGATTCCATAAAAATAACTGGATCCGGATCTATAATAGACTGCTTTAACAATCCTTTAGCCTCATAAGGAGTTGACGGAACTACTACCTTCAAGCCAGGAGTATTTGCATACCAGTTCTCAAAGTTTTGCGAATGTTGCGCACCTAACTGACCTGCATTACCTGTAGGTCCACGGAAAACTATCGGGCATCCAAACTGACCACCGCTCATTGAAAGCACTTTAGCAGCACCGTTAATCACCTGGTCGATTGCTACCAGAGAAAAGTTGAACGTCATGAACTCAATAATGGGCTTTAAGCCATTCATTGCAGCTCCGGCACCAATACCAGCGAAACCTAGTTCGGCAATAGGAGTATCAATTACACGTTTTGCGCCAAATTCTTCAAGCATCCCTTGACTAACTTTGTAGGCCCCGTTATATTCAGCAACTTCCTCACCCATCAAAAAGATCTTATCATCTTTGCGCATTTCTTCGTTTAATGCCTCACGAAGTGCTTCTCTGAACTGTATTTCTCTCATTAGTGTATAAAAAATGATTTTGCTGGCAAATATAATCTTAAAGTTTGAAAATTAATCCTGCTTTAAGGGGGATATTTAGCATAATTAAGAAGAATCAACTAATTTTCTGCTTGCGCTGCAGAAGAATAAGAATTAAAATAGGAGTAAGGGGAAGAATGCCCCTGTTTTCTCGGGGCTCACAAGAATAAAAATTTACTGGAAGATATTATCTCACGATCAGATAAAGCCATAAGAAAAGTAGACAAACAAGCAAATTGCCCGCTACCATAACTGAAACCGTAATAACCCTTGACAGGAAACTATTAGATGATTGACTGATCGAGCTAATATTATCCTTTAAAGACGTGTTTTTCATATCACGTATATACGGCCATCTTTTACTAAGGTTCCATTTTTCCGAAATATTATTTTTCATCAGAATATATTTGCTTTTTAATGGAGATAAAACTATCAGGAGCATATTCTTTGCTGTTGGTGAGTGGTTTGCTCATAATGGTTTATCTAATAAGATGTGCGCAGGTTTATTTAAACAATAAAGATATTAAAAAAATATCTTTAAAAGCAAGTACTATTCAACAACCCCGCGAATTGTTGCTTTTAAAACTGCGTTTTTAAATCCCTATCTTGCTACCCGCAATTAATGAAATATGACATACTGTTTAGCTATAAAAGTAAAAGAAGGATTGGTGGCTATAGCTGATACCCGCATTACATCCGGCACGGATACTACGATGAAAAAGAAAATATTGATCGAACAGAAAGATCAATATTCGTTATTCATAATGACCAGTGGCTTGCGCTCTGTTAGAGACAAGGCTATTTTGTACTTCCGTGAACTGGTTGAAGAGGGAGTTGAGCATAACAAACTTTATAAAGCTGTCAATGCTTTTGGCGAGCAAGTACGCCGTGTCGCCGAAGAAGACAGGGCACATCTTGAAAAATCAGGCTTTAAATTTAACTTGAATACCATAATTGGCGGACAGCTTAAAGATGATGATGAACATAAACTCTTTTTGCTATATCCTGAGGGTAATTGGGTAGAGTTAGACCAAGGCGCACCTTTTGTTATAATTGGAAACAGTGGCAATGGAAAGCCTATTTTACAACGGACCCTGGACGGAAATTCAAGCTTAAAACTGGCCTTAAAAACCGGATTCCTTTCATTCGATTCCACCCGTGCCAGTGCTAATGACGTAGACTTTCCCATAGATGTGGTACTTTATAAAACAGACACTTATGGCATGATAGAACATCGTTATGAGGAAAAAGACCTGCGCCAAATATCAACCCAGTGGGCAGAAGAACTTAAAAACGCTTTAACGAACATTCCGGAAGAGTGGATGGATGTTGCTTTCAATAAACTGCCGGTTAAGAATATCGAATCTGTTAAACCGTCTTTATGAGATTTAAAGTTTTTAGCAATGTGGAATATGAAGTGCATAATGAAAGCACTATCATTCTAAATATCCATGCGCTCCAAACAACACATCAAACGGTAATTGAGGAAACGTTTTCAACGACTCCCTATATTAAGGCAGAAGAACTCCTGTCCGATCATGGCGAAAACCGTTTTATGCGTCTTGAAATTCCGGATCCTTGCATATTAAATATAGAATATTCGGCCATCGTAGATACCACCTTTGAGCTGATTGATTTTGAAGCTCTCACAGATGTGCCTATTTCTCAGATGGAACCTTACATTTTGCCATACTTGTATCCAAGCCGCTATTGCCAATCGGACAAGCTCTACCGACTAGCCAATAATAAATTTGGAAACATCGGAAACGCCTACCAGAAAGTTCTTTCATTAACGGAATGGATCCATCGAAATGTGGAATATTTAAGCGGATTGACTAATTCGCAAACCTCAGCCTATGACACTGTGACGGAACAAGCTGGGGTTTGCAGAGATTTTGCCCATCTGGGCATTGCACTTTGCAGAGCCTTAACAATCCCCGCGAGGTATTTTACCGGTTATGCTTACAAGCTTGATCCACCAGATTTCCACGCATGTTTCGAAGCCTACATGGGAGGAAAGTGGGTGATTTTCGATGCTACCATGATAGCCCCCTTAAATGGATTGGTAAAAATTGCCAGTGGTCGTGATGCGGCCGATGCAGCAATAGCCAGCATATTCGGCAATGTTAGTTTTGGTAAGATAAAAGTGGGATCTGCTTGTATTCAGGAAGGATTTGATCCATACTTTTACAATTCTTCCGAACTTAAAGGATTAAGTTATCAATAATAAAGAAGGAGCCGAGGCTCCTTCCGGGGTTAACCAAAATTAAAATATAAAAACATTGATCATTAATCGATGTGAAATAAGTCTGCTTAATCTTATATTACCATGACGCCGATCTGAATAAAACCGTAACACCTTCCGCGAAACATATTTGGTATATTCCTGATTATCAGTATAAAATTTCTATTTTTTCTTTTTTGAAACCTAATTTTGGCACAGCCGTATTTAAGAGCATAACTATTTATTAAAACTTTTTGTATACTCTTCTATACGAAAAGCGTGTAAAAGTTGTTAAAAGAGTACAAAATCACTTGGATAGGAATTTTAAATAGTTAGTTTTGCAATGCTCAGCATTAGAATTAATGTAAGAGGGCGTTTATAAGTCTTGTTGTTTAACTGATAAACGAAATAAAAAATGGGTAAAAAATTTACGCTAGTACTGCTAGTTATGTTATCGTGCGTGTCAACCCAGGCACAAACTTCTAAAAAGTCAACCGAAGATCCGGATAATCTTGCAAAAGAATATTTTTC
>CBIHLM010000146.1:0-4933 GCA_966210515.1 uncultured Pedobacter sp. | reverse complement strand
TTACCATTGCCCTGGTTACAAGCTTAACATCTTGTAAAAAATATCTGGATATCGTTCCCGATAATGTTTCAACCATGGATCACGCTTTTAAGCTTCGGAATGAAGCAGAAAAGTATTTATTTACCTGTTATTCGTTCCTTCCAAAAAATGGAGACGGTTGGTATAATGCAGGCCTTCTATCAGGTGATGAACTGTGGATGCCTCAAAATGATCAGGCGCAGTGGCATGCAGCTTTTAGAATTGCTCAGGGCCAGCAAAATAAAGATAACCCATATTTTGATGAATGGGGAAGAACCCGAATAGGAGGAGGTAATATGAATAATGCTCTCCATCTTAAGATATGGAGAGGGATTCGTCACTGTAATATCTTTCTTGAAAATATGAAAGACCTTAACAACGTGCCTGATATTTCTTTGAGTGAAAGGGAACGATGGATCGGAGAAGTGGAATTTTTAAAAGCCTATTATCATTATTACATGCTACGTATGTATGGGCCAATTCCAATAGTTGATCAAAGTTATGGGTTGGATGTTGAGGACCAGATGCAGAAGAGAATGCCGGTTGATGATTGTGTCAATTATATCTCGAACCTTTTGGATGTTGCAATTCCGAAACTCCCGCCAAGAATTGTGGAAGAGAATACCCAGTTAGGTAGAATTACTCAGCCGATTGCTTATGCCGTAAAAGCTAAGTTGTTGGTAATGGCTGCAAGTCCGTTATTCAATGGTAATCCGGATTATGCAACATTTAAAGATAAAGATGGAGTATTATTGTTTAATCCTGTTTATGATCCGAATAAGTGGGTTAAAGCAAGAGATGCAGCAAAGGAAGCAATTGATAAGGCAGAGGAACAGGGTTTTAAATTGTATCAATATACCGTGGACCCACTAAATCTAAGTGCCGAAACAAAGACCCAGTTAAGTATTCGAAATGCTGTAACTCAGCGCTGGGGCGATGAGCATGTATGGGCATTATCTAACAGTTACATGAATAACGAGTTCATGGGTATGCCTCCTACTGAGCGCGGTACAAATTCCAACAGAGGCCAACTACGCGGCTTATGGGCTGCGCCTTTGAAAATCGCCAAAATGTTCTATACGAAAAATGGGGTTCCGATAGAAGAGGATGCAACCCTTAATTTTGGTAATTATTTAGAGGTCAGAAGAGCGACTGCGGCCGAACGGTTTAATATTGAGCCAAATTATGAGACAGCTCGTTTAAACTTTGATCGGGAACCTCGTTTTTATGCCAGCTTAGGATTTGACGGAGGGATTTGGTATATGAAAGATGGTAATGCTAACGGAAGTGATATCAATACGTTCTATGTTAACTCTAAAAATTCACAAAAAGCCGGCTATGGCGACTTTATGAATTTTAATGAAACGGGCTATTTTATTAAAAAGCTAGTTCATTGGGAGTCGACTACCAGAGGTACGAGCGCTCCTGTTTGGAAGCAATATCCTTGGCCGGAAATCAGACTGGCTGACTTGTATCTTCTATATGCTGAAGCCTTGAATGAAGTAGAACCTGCCTCCTCAACAGCTATTGTTTATTTAGATAGAATAAGATCCAGAGCTGGTTTAAAGGGGGTAGTTGAGTCATGGACTAATTATTCAACCAATCCCTCAAAATATGCCTCTCAGAACGGCTTAAGAGAGATTATCCAAAGAGAACGTCTTATTGAACTGGCTTTTGAAAGTCAGCGTTTTTGGGATTTAAGGAGATGGAAACTTGCTGCCGAGAAACTGAATGAGGATATAACAGGAATGAATATTTTCGGAAAAACGACCCAGTCGTATAACAGTGAGCGGGTGATTTTTAATCAGAAGTTCATTGCTCCCCGGGACTATTTTTGGCCGATTGGAAATTTTGATACAAGAAGAAACTTAAAGCTGGTTGAAAACCCAGGATGGTAAAACAGCTAAAATAAAAAAACTATGAACTTAAGTAAACGAATACCTTTTTTAGTTCTTATTGGAGGATTAATCCTTGCGATATCCTGTAAGGAAGATCTTGGTTTTAAGGAGCCGATAGATACTGATACAACAAGTCCTGACCCCGTGTCAAACATCGTTGTGGAAAGCTTGCCGGGAAAAGTAAAATTGACATATAAGCTTCCCGCAAATACCGGACTGTCGTATGTGCAGGCCGTATACAAAATTACGAATGGTCGAACTTTAGAAGCGCAGTCCTCCACCTATAATAATTCAATTGTATTGGAAGGCTTTGCCGATACTCTTGAACATGAGGTAACTCTGTATACCTACAAGAAAAGTGCAGCGCAGTCTGCACCTGTGACCGTAAAAGTAAAAGCTTTAGAAGCGCCGCTTTGGAAAGTTTTTAAAAGTTTAGATATAAATAATTCTTTTGGTGGTTATTTTCTGAAAGCTGAAAATGACACAAAAGCTCCGATTTCTATAATTGTTTTAAAGCCTAATATCTATAAGGAGTTTGAAGCAGATCATAACCGAAGTATCCATACAAGTATTGACCATATTGAAAACAGGCAACGAGGAATGGATACGATTGATTATAAATTCGGGTTTTATGTAAAAGATAGATGGGGTAATATCTCAGACACTCTTTATCAAACAATTAAACCGCTTTTTGAGAAGCAGTTAGATCCAAACTTATTTCGGACTTTTCCACTGCCGGGAGATGCTCCACAGGTAACGAATGGTGCACGATTGGAATATGCATGGGATAACAGGTTGGGTTGGCCGTATACTAGTTTTACCCATCAGGTGAATGGTGGTACAGACCCTCATATGATTACTTTCGATACAGGAGTATTAGCTAAACTAAGTCGTATCTGGATCAGGCCTTACCCTGAAGGGGCCCGATGGTATTTCTTAACTACCATGAGGAAGTTCGAGATATATGGGTCTGAAAGCCCCTCTCTTACAGGTGCTTTAAGCCCTAGCTGGGTTTTATTGGGTAGCTACGAAGTTGTTAAACCTTCTGGCTTACCTCTGGGTACTGATAATGCTGAGGATGCCGCTACAGCGTCTGCGGGATTTAGCTGGGACGTAGATCCGAATGCACCTAAAGTTCGGTACATAAGAATAAGGTGCCTGGAAAATTTTGCGGGCGGAACGGCTCAAAGCATCAATGAAATTAAAGTTTACGGAGGTAATTAAATAAACCTAATCTTCACCAGGTTGAACTTCAAAAAGTTCAACCTGGTGAAAAAGAGCAAAAAGATTATGAATAGATTATTTGTAAAAAAAATTAAAATAGGTATTGCAGCATTTTGCTGTTCAGCTGCTCTGGTCTCCTGTTCAAAGTGGGATGACTTTAAAAAATATACAGAAGGCGGAGAAATAGTGTATACCGGCAAGATGGATTCAGTAGTGGTTTTTGGAGGTAAAAAGCGGGTAAGATTAATTGGGAAGATAAAGGGGGATCCAAAGATAGTTAAGGCTAGAATCTATTGGAATGACTTACGGGATTCTGTAACGTTTGATATAGCCCCCTCAGGATCGGTCCGGGTATTTGATCAAATTTTTGCAGTTGACGAGGGTACAAAAAGTTTTACGGTTTTTACGTATGATGCTGCAGGAAATGCATCTGTATCTGTAAGTAGTATTGGAACCGTATATGGCGATTTATACCAACGTTCTCTCAGCAATAGAGATATAGCGGATGCTGTATATAAGACTGATGGTTCGCTATTGATTCGCTGGGCCGATGTGAATTCAAATTCTGGCATTGTGAAAATGCAAATTAAGTATATGGATAAACTAAGCAACATGCATGATACCTTGGTTACCTCTTTTCCAACTGGTTTAGGCGGTGCCTTGTTAGAGAGTTCACTTCCCAATTATAAAGCAGGAAGTAGTTTTAGTTATCGCACTGCGTATCTTCCTAACCCCACAGCTATTGATACCTTTTATGTCGATTATAAGACTCATAAGGCCATTGATGTTACCAGTCTTTATTTAACCAACACCGGTCCTTTTACCAGAGCACCCAATTCTGGCACCGGGCGATTCGGAAATCTTGGTGCACCTTGGATTACAAGCGCGAATATTAAAAACCATGGAGGTGTTGGAGGATTTGCCACAGACAACGGAGGATCCATAGTTATGGAAATGGGTTGGGGTGGAACTGCAAGTTTTACAAACGGAAAAATTTATCAAGCTGTCACACTTCCAGCGGGAAATTATATGTTTCAAGTTGTGAACTATAATGAAACGGTAGATCCTGTTTATATTCTGGCGGCCGCAGGTACAGGTCTTCCTGATATAAGTAATATTTCAAGTGCCTTAGGTTTCACTACCTTTACACCTAATTTACGTGCAGATGAAACAATCAAATTTCAGTTTACCTTAACCCAGCCTCAAAATGTTTCATTAGGCTTTTTGGCCACCATGGTAACAGGTAACCAGTATTGGAGAGTTACTTCTGTTAAGCTTTATACAAATTAAAATATACATACCACACTTGAAGTAAGCCCGCTTGATTTAGCAGGCGTACTTCAAGTGTTATAAATGAAATCTTAGTCAAATTGCAAAATAAATAAGATCCTGAACAGACCCTAATTTGCTAATCTAACGGCGACCTATCACTATGAAAAAAAAGCTGTTTGCTTTATATTGCTGTGTTTTAATCTTTTCTATTAATGTTCATGCTCAAAATTCTAGCGGTATCAGTTTGATAAAGAATTCATTAGATACAATAAAACAAAAGCTTCCTATTGAAAAAATCTACCTGCATACCGATCGGCCTTATTACTCTATGAATGACACCCTTTGGTTTAAAGCATATTTGTTCGAAGGGCCATTTTTAAGCGGGTCATCAAAAAGTGGTATTCTTTATGCGGAGTTGTTGGACGCTACCAGCAAGGTAATAAAACGTTTTAAATTCCCTGTTTCAGAAGGGATGAGTTGGGGGAATATCACGCTTAATGAAGCAGATTTTAAAGGCGGAA
>CBIHLM010000145.1:0-5023 GCA_966210515.1 uncultured Pedobacter sp. | reverse complement strand
TAAAACATTCAAAATCTTTTAATAACAGATTGAGACATGTGATTTCCTTAACCGGTTCGTTTACCGATTTTGTAAATCCGTTTATAACCACTTATGAAACCCGAAAGGAAGAAAGTTCAGGATTAAGAACTTATATTGAATTAAACAGTAAAAGCAATACTTCAGGGATCTGGAGCTGGCAAACTGGGGCGGAAGCGCAGCAAACCAGGTCTCAAAAAAGAAATTATACAAACATAAAAGGTGAGATTGGAGAAAGACAGGATTTTGTAGATTTTGACGCAAGGCAGGGTTTTATTTTTTCTCATTTATCTTATAAGCCTTTTGATCGGTTAACAACAGAGGCTGCGGTAAGTCTGAATTTTTACAACTATAGCTTTAAGAGTATATTTCCGGCTGTTTCCGAAAAACAGAAAAGAGATTTCAATCCTCAACTAATGCCCCGACTGGCTTTGTCGTATTTTCTGACGGATTTTTTAGTAATAAGAGGATCGGCCAGCCGGGGATACTCTCCGCCCACAATTGAAGAGGTGAGGCCTTCAAGCCGTGAAATTAACACCTCACTTGAGCCCGAGAATGGCTGGAATTATGAATCTGGCTTGAGATTGTCTTTGCTCAATAACAGGATTTACTTTGACGGTGTTGTTTTTCATTATAATCTTAGCGATGCCATCGCGAGACGGGTTAACGCATCTGATAGCGAATTTTTCGTAAATGCAGGCGGTACTAAACAAACTGGCCTGGAATCCCAGTTGGATGCATGGGTGATTCCATTAAAGTTAAACGGATTTATAAGAGGTGTCAAAATCAGCGAAAGCTACACTTTGAGCAAATTTAAGTTCGATTCTTATAGCATTAACTCGTCAGATTTTTCAGGAAATAAACTTACAGGTGTGCCCCAACATAATCTGGTTAGCTCTTTTAATCTTCACTTCCCATTTAATTTAAACCTTTATCTGCAACATACGTATGTTTCTTCAATCCCTTTAAATGATGCAAATACAGTTTTCGCCGATGAATATCATTTACTGCAAGCGAAATGTAATCTGTATAAAAAGCTTAAAGGAGCCACTATGAGGGTTTTTGCAGGAGCTGATAACATGTTAAACTCTGATTATAGTTTAGGCAATGATTTAAATGCATTTGGATCACGATATTTTAATCCTGCCGCATCCAGGAGCTTTTACGGCGGATTTGCAGTAGAATTTTGAAGATTTAATTCGGCCGAATATTCGAATTAACGATCTTAAGCCCCTGTTTTTTTGAAAAATTAATATATATTTAGATTTCCTTGAATAAGCAGCCATGCAGCAAAGTACTTTACCTACATCCCTTTCGCAAAATTTACTAAAGAATTTGCCAGGAATGCTTTATAAGGCACAATTTAGCCCGAATTGGACTATGACTTTTGTAAGTAACGGCTGTCATGATTTAACAGGATATTATCCTGAAGAGATAGTAAGTGATTCATTCATAGCTTATACCGCGCTTATTCACCCGGAGGATAAAGTATGGGTATGGGAGTATTTTTCAGAGAGTCTTCAGGGCAAAAAAGAATGTAATTGCGAGTACAGGATTATAAACAAAGGTGGAAAAGTTAAGTGGGTGCGCGAGATTGCCAACGGGGTATATGATGATTCCGGTCAGCTGCTTCATATTGAAGGATATATAGCAGATATTTCAGAAAAGAAAGAGTACAGACAAATAATATCAAAACTCGAGGCACATGTAAATGAAAAGGTTTTAAACGAACAGCGTTTAAAAGCACTTATAGATGGTATTCCGGATATTTTACTACGCATTGATAAAAATGGCGATTGTCTATCATACAAAAACGAAAATGAAGAGCTGGTAATTGAAACGGACGCTGTCAGAAAACCAAATTTAAAAGACCTTTTTCCTTCTGCCGTAGCAGAGAATTTTCTTGCTCATACTAAAAATGCATTAAAGTACAGCAAAAGCCTTACATATAAATATCATTTAGTCGATGCCAATAATAAGCAGCTGTATTACGAAGCTCGCTTTGTAAAGAGTGACGATAAGGAAATTGTGTGCATCATCAGAGATATCAGTGATATCACAAAAGCTGAGGAGGAAATAAAAACAGCTAAAGAGTTTTACGAGAACATTATCAATAATGTGAATATTGATATTGCGGTTATCGATCATCAGAACAAGTATTTGTTAATCAGTAAGTCCGCAGTTAAAGATCCGGATATCAGGGAGTGGTTGATTGGGAAAAATGATTTTGAGTATTGCGCATTCCGTGATAAAAGTATTACAATAGCGGAATCACGGACCGAGATGTATAACCTGGTGGATGAGCTCAAAAAGCCAATTGAATGGATTGAAGAGTTAACTGACGGATCAGGCAAGAAGAGATATTTTGCCCGAACATTAAAGCCACTCAAAGGTCCCAATAACGAAAATTATAAAGTGGGATATGGGGTTGATATCACAGCCTTGAAGCTTATTCAAAATGAATTATTGCGCCGGGAACATCTTCTGTCGTTCAGCCATAAATTAGCAAAAGTAGGTTATTGGGTATGGTACGGCAGTTATCGGAAGCATGAATGGAGCGATGGGATTTTTGACATCCTCGAGGAAGATAAAAAACACGTTACCCCCTCATTAACATCTTATTTAAAATATATCCATCCCGAAGACAGGGCGTATTTTAAAAAAATAATAACTGAATCAAGGAAGCAGAATTCATCCTATTCATTGGAATACCGGATTGTTACAAAAAATGGGAATGTTAAATATATAAAAGAGCAGTCATCAAATCGCAGGTCCGATTCCAATTCCAATTCATATCTGTTCGGCATGGTGCAGGATATTACAGAAATGAAGATATCGCAAGACGCTCTGACTCACAGTGAAGAACACTTCAGGGCAATTGCCGAAAGCTCACCTATTTTCATTATTGAAATTTGCTCAGATTACACAGTTACGTACATAAATAATTTGGGTCGTAAAAAGAGAGAGGATGTAATTGGGGTTTCTGTTTTCGACGACATATTACCCGAATATCGTCAGACACTGAAAGAAAGTATAGATAGAGTTACAGCATGTGGGATCATTGAGAATCTCAATTTGCAGGCAAATGGTCTGGACGAAGAAATCGGCTGGTACGAAGTAAGTATTGGTCCGGTTAAAAATGATGCTGGTAAGGTGCTGTCTGTTATTCTCCTGGCTCAAAATATTACCGATAAAAAACAGAATGAGCAGGAACGCGAGCGTTTAATAAAGGAAATTAATAACCGCTACAACGAGCTGATGCAGTTTAATTATATTGTATCGCACAATCTCCGATCTCCCATCGCGAACATTTTAGGAATGTCGTATATCGTAAATCCGGGCACTTTGCCCGAGGATGCGAAGAAAATTTTTGATTACATCATGCAGTCTGCCGAATCAATAGATACACTCATAAAAGACTTAAATGATGTATTAACGGCGCGGTCTCCGTTAAATGAAAAGAGAGAAGGTTTTAGATTAACTGAGCTAATAAAGGGGGTTTGCGATAATCTGGAGCAGCAAATTTCTTATTCAAAAGCTATTATTTGTATTGATATAAGCGATGAAGCAGATCAGGTGATCAGCATAAAAAGTTATGTTCAAAGTATACTCTATAATTTAATCTCGAATGCTATCAAGTATAAAGCATCTGAAAGGAATCCCGAGATCTCTATAAAAGCCTGGAAAGAATCGGAACTTACCCACGTTGAAGTAACAGACAATGGAATCGGCATTGATCTGGAGCAATATGGACAGCAGATATTTGGTTTATATAAGCGTTTTACATCTCAAAATGAAGGTAAAGGATTGGGTTTGCATATGACAAAGGCCCAGGTAGAATCTTTAGGAGGTTCTATAACTGTAAAAAGTGAACCAGATAAGGGCTGTGCCTTTAAAATTGTGTTCTAGGTTTACAATCTTAAAAATAAACCTTTTATATCTTTGCTGTCGGATGCAAAAGATCGAAAGTTTTATCTCGAAATTTCCCGGCAAAACTTTTGCTTTTTTACTTCTTTTGGCCGTACCAGCCTTTTTTTCTAACCTAGGCTTGCTTCCTCTTTTCGCCGACGAACCCACACGGGCGAATGTAGCCTTAGAAATGATTCTCACAGGCAATTACTCTGTGCCCACGATTGGTGGCGAGTATTATTATAATAAGCCACCATTATACAATTGGATACTGGCATTGATTTACCAGGTAAGTGGCAGTTTTTCCGAATTTGTAACCAGATTACCGGCGTTGATTCCACTCTTCCTGTTTGCTGTCACGATTTATTTCTCTGTAATATATTTTTTGAGGAACAAGTTTGTGGCACTGCTTAGCGCGATGTTTTCTATGGTGAATGGGCGGATGCTGATATACGACTCAATGCTGGGGCATATCGATATCTTCTATTCCTGGCTTACCTTTATTTCTTTTATGTGCATCTTTTATTTTTATCAAAAGAAGCAATGGTTTCTACTGTTTTTTTCTTCATATGTATTAACCGCGGTAACATTTCTTGCTAAGGGAATACCTTCAATTATTTTTCAGGGTTTAACAATCATCACCTTGTTGATCTATACAAAAAATTTCAAACGCTTATTCAGTTGGCAGCATATCCTCAATGGCTTATTTTGTATTTTATTAATTTCAGCGTATTTCTACAATTATTCATTGTACAATTCGGACCTGCGTGGGTATTTTTCTACTATTTGGGACCAAAGTAGCCAGCGTACAGCGGCGAGCGTTGGGATCTGGAAAAGTATAAAACATGTGTTCTTGTTTCCCATTGAATACCTTGGACATTTATTCCCAGCAAGTTTATTAGTTGTATTTTGCTTCCATAAGGGATTTATCACGCAAGTGTTCAAAAATGATTTCCTTAAATTTTGCAGCCTGACATTCATTGTCAATGTGTTGGTATATTGGCTTTCGCCTGAAACGCGACCGCGGTATTTGCTGATGTTATTTCCATTATTATTTATTATCTGGAGCTATGCTTATTATTCCTTCCGGGATAGC
>CBIHLM010000144.1:0-5026 GCA_966210515.1 uncultured Pedobacter sp. | reverse complement strand
CTTGTAAAACAGTGCTGTGTGGACAGATTAAATTGTGTTCCAGAATTTTATTTCCTATTTGGTAGCAATAGTAAGTGCACTTCTACTAATGAATTTAGTTTCAAATTTAAAGGAGATATGTTCGGCTTTTTTGATGTGGGTGGTCCGGAAGTTGGTAAAATAGAATTTCTTATAGTCAAAGATCAAATAGAAGTCATCCCTTCACTAACTACTAAATAGATTTAATTCTTATTGTAATAATGGATATCGAGGACAATATTTCAAATATAAGCTAAGCCTTGGCATACATAATATTAGAGTAAAAATATCTTCCGCTGTGATTGATAAGACGGATATTTTATCACCCAATTTAACAGGTATAAATGCAAACCCAGAAAAATATAATCAATCTGTTTTTTACTTGGGTAAGATATTAATAAAGGGAGTACCGTTAAAATTTTAAAGTTTGAGGTTGTAGAATAATCTTTAGATGAGGATCATGCTTACATAAATAGTATTAGTGTCTGCTTTTTGCCGGGAGAGAATTTATTTGATCTCTTCGCCAAATAGCAACCTTTTCCTTTAACACAACAATATAACCCTCTTCTTAAATTATACAGTAAGCTTTTCAACCTTATCTCTTGAGATATTCTTTTTTTTGCTAAAATGGGTGATGGATGGAAGTTTGCTACTTGTTTTAAATCTGTATCTTTCTATTCTTTTCAAATAAAGTTTACAATCTGAATTTTCTTAATGACGGGGATATCTTCTTTGATATCTAAATTTTCAAATATCATAATGATTTGTTTTAAGGGATTGATGGATATATAATTCAATATAACATTTCCATCTAAAAAAGCTATTTTGGAAAATCCGACTCTTAGATGAAAATATTTGCCTATACACAAGCTATTAAAGATATAAAGCGATAATAGCTCTTAATATTTCCCTATTTATAACAACGAATGGAAAACAACGCCACCGGTACTATCTCTGATGGATGTTCGAATAAAAATGTCAAACTTCTCGTGGTTAAGGGTTGCCCCAATTTAATTTGATTTAAAGTTTGATAATTTCCCGTTTTTTCAAAAATAACGTTCCCTGTGTCATCCTTTATTTTATAATTTCTTATGCAAAAAGGCATAACTTCTTCCGGATGCCCCATTAAAACGCTTTCCATCGGATGATCATAATCTGTATCAAAAAAGAGATCAATTTTACTGATATCTGTAGGTTCGGGCCAGCTTAGTATTAGGCTTGGATTTAGGTCTTCTAATGCGGCTATCCATGCATTTGGCTGCGTGGTTGGCCTATAAATACCTTTTTTAACGTTTTCTGCACCAAATTGATTTATTGGAGGATCTATTTTAAATGCAAGATTATGACCTTCTGGTCTACGTTGTGGACACCAAAATTCAAACGAATCTACGCCAACATCTTCGGTAGGTTCCTGCTTTCCATAATTTGAAACCGCTTTATTTACTGAATTAAATGCTGTTAAAACACCTGTTATTCTGCGATGGGTACGAGGCAACGATATTTTAGGGTTTTTATGAAACGTAATGAATGCATATGCAGATCGAGGTAGAGCAACGGTAAAAGAAATGGTTTGTAAGCTTTTTCCAGCAGGGACATCTAATATTAACTTCTCTAAAATAATATCTGGAGTGTAATTTCCAATTTTCTCGCTAATACGCAGTTCTATTTCAAGATTAGTTCTTGTCGATGCAATGGTCTCTATTTGTATACTAGGCACTATCCCAGATTTTAATGGTAGAAGTTGCGCTAGGGATAAATCCAGTATGCGGTCAAAATCTGCATGTAGATCGTTTAATATTAATTCACTGGATGCTACGATAGAAGCATTTTGTACTAAATCCTCAGGGTCCTCCAGTTCAAAACCAGGAATATGCTGACCGCTTTTTAACAGCTCAAACTGCAAATCTTTTATATAACCTGTTTTCAAAATTTCTTTTGGGCTAAGATAGTTTTTTACATCAGATGTGATATACGAGTTAGGGTTTTTAGTTTCATAAATATAGATCGATTTATTTTCTACATTTGAAATTTCCCGAGCTTCTAAAGTTTCTACTAATTTATTTATCTCTGCTCCTTTAACTTTAGAAATGTATGCCGCCATACCCACGGCTTGCCCTATATGCGCTGCAGTTGCCATCACCCTGGTTGATGCAAATGCCACATGGCTTGCACTAATTATTCTGCCAGCCAAGAAAAGATTTTGGATGTTGTAGCTATAAAGTGTACGAAATGGAATTTGGTAAACCCCTTTTCCATGCCATTGGTTACAACCCGGTTTTTCACTAAATACTCCATCTGCCGGGTGCAGGTCAATAGACCAACCTCCAAACGCAACTGCATCATCAAAGGTTTTTTGTTCAATAATGTCTTGCTGTCGTAGCATATAATCACCCTCAAACCTACGGCTCTCTCTTTTTCCCGGTATAGTGCCCACCCATTCTAGTGTCAAGTTTTCTGCATCGGGAAAATCTCCTGAGTTTTTAATATAATCCCAAGCACCGTAAACTACTTTCCACAATTCCCATTTTATCTCTTCTGTATCATGAACCGTATCTAGTCTACCGCCATATTCTAACCACCATAATTTACACCCATATTCCTTGCTATTAAAACTTCTGAATTTTGGAATCTTCTGCGAAACATCTATTGCAAAGGAAGGAGCAGTAAATTTAACGGGCTTTCCGGTATCCTTGCTGTAAAAATACAAGCTGTGACCTAATAGCTCACCATACGCCTTTGTAGGGGCGAACTTTTCACCAAATTCCTCCATACTCTCAGCCCCCATTCTAAAAGCGGCTCCTGCAAGAAATCCTACAATCCCATCACCAGAAGAATCACAAAAAAGAGGGGCATGTATCGTATAATCTGTCGAATTCTGGCTGCAAAAAGCTTTAACACATTCAATTTGGGATTGTTCGGATTTTTGAACTTCGTAAACTGCTGTATTTAGTAATAAGGTAATATTTGCTTCAGATTTAACTTTGTCCAAAAGAATAACATCTAATATCAAAGGATTGCCCTCTTTATTTTTATAAGTATTTTCAACTAATATTTCGTCTATTACACCACCTTCTCTGCTCCAACGATTATTGTTGCCTAAATGCGAAGTTGCCCCCAAGATCCATAAGCGAACTTCACTAGATGAATTACCACCTAATACAGGTCGATCTTGTATAAGTACTACTTTGACCCCCTTTCTGGCCGCAGTTATAGCAGCACATACTCCCGATAATCCCCCGCCTACTACTGCTAATTCTGTTTCAAACAATATCTTGTTTAGCTCTCTTTTTTTTTCGTGTCCTTCCTTTATCATCGTATTGATTTTTAACTAACCTCTGATTCTTGACATATAATCTTGAATACGCCGAGAAACCACATAATTTACATTGCTTATTTTTAAAATAATCTGGTTTGGTCTGGTTTGCATAACAAATATAGTTACATAATCAACAATCTGAAGTTTATTTGAATTTTTTTATAAAAATCTTATCAACTCCTTGAAGTTTCCCAATCAGAATCATGGTAAAGGATACTTTAGAAAATTAAATCTGTTCTCAGGAGGATGAGTTCCTGATCAACTTCCCCTGAATGATATTAAATTAAAACAGTCAATTGTTTTGATTCACTTCTATTTTTTGAGAGAAATTAAAAGGAGGTTCTTTAATTCACAAAGCTTCATAAGCCTTTTATATAAAATTTATCTTATAGCAATTCTGATAATTATGGTGTTATAGATAATTGTATTATAGAGGTGGATTGACAAAGAGGGAATGTTTAAGTTGATGAAATAAATCGATTAGATACGAACTTAGTACATAAATCTATTCTATGATCTTTAATTTTCTTAGATATTTTATAAGGATTTTCTTAAAATCACTTTCGCTGGAATTCGCATCATAATAGGCTCCTTTCCCATTACGGCTTTGGCGGCCTCTTCACCCATTTTATTGAAATCTGTAGAAATAACTGTAATGCCATTTTCCAGCACTTCCTTAACTGCTGTATCGTTATAAGAGAGTAGCCCAATATCTTCTCCAATTTTCCAGCTATTTTTTCTCGCTATTTTTATAATTTCCACGTCGTCCTGATCGTATCGACTAAAAGTAATATATAAATCGCCTTTTTTTGAAACATTAGCATTAATTGATGTAAGAACTGTATGATTCTTTTTATACTGTTTGCAAAAGGTTTCAAATCCGTCTATTAAATCTTTAGCATGAAAAGCCTCTAATGGAGCTACTAAAACTAGGCGTTTATATTTTTTTAGGTGAGGAATAAGCGAGGTAAGAGAATCAATAAGATCAGACCGATGATCCTGGTAAATACTGGAATAATCGCCAGCAAGTTCTTTCTCCTGAAGGTCTATTAAAATCCGTTTATGTGCAGGTATTTTATTTACTAAATCTGTTATATTTTCTTTAAAGAAGGTAACAATTACGAAGTGTGTATAATTTGCGAGATTTTCTTCAATTAGTTTTTCAAAAACTTTAAAATTATGGTGATGAAAATAAACTTCAACATCTGCATTTTCCTTTATTGTTTCTAAAAAAGAATGATAAATCTGATCACGTAAAAGATTCATTTTATCAAATATTATACATACCCGGTAAGGCTTATATTGAGATTTCTTTTTTACATAATAACCTTTGCGATACTCTGACTCGATAATACCTTTTTCAGAAAGATAATTTAGTCCCTTTAGTATTGTCTCCTTACTCATGCTTAATTGCGCAGTGAGCTGATTCAGTGAAGGTAATCTGTCGTTGATTTCTAAAATATCGTTTTCAATCTGGTTGTTCACATATTCCACCAACTGCATGTATTTCATACGGTGATTATGACCAGTGGATGATTCTGCTACTT
Organism: uncultured Pedobacter sp.; assembly: GCA_966210515.1. Taxonomy (GTDB): domain Bacteria; phylum Bacteroidota; class Bacteroidia; order Sphingobacteriales; family Sphingobacteriaceae; genus Paradesertivirga. The sequence continues at coordinate 145 of CBIHLM010000144.1, read as the reverse complement.
TTAATTTATTCTTCAAAGCTATAATATCTTTTCTTAATGTGCTCAAATCTAACTTGAATCTATGAATATATCAAGAGACCAGAGCAGACCAAAGAAACTGGTTCATTCAATAAACTTTTACGAAGACGTTTATTAATTATAATAA
>CBIHLM010000143.1:0-5029 GCA_966210515.1 uncultured Pedobacter sp. | reverse complement strand
ACTGCCGATAGTAGGATAAATCCTTTCATGTTTTATTGTGTTATTAGTTCGTATTTCTTTCCGGCTTTCGTTTTAAAAGACGTTATGAAATACGTGTCATTATATAATTTCGTTGTTGAGCGCTTCGCATTTACGCCCTTAATCAGAAGCTTTTGATCTGTGCGAAGTTTGATTGGATTTCCATCCTTGGAGGTAATAAATGCCCTGGTCAGTTTACCGTCTTTCCAAAACATGTCGACTTCGAAAGCTCCACGTGCAACCATGCCGGTTACATGCCCATCTTTCCAAGCCGATGGGAGTGCAGGCAATAATTGAACGGCGTCCAAATGACTCTGAAGAAGCATTTCTCCGATACCGGAAGTTCCTCCAAAATTGCCATCAATCTGAAAGGGAGGATGCGTATCGAAAAGGTTATTTAATGTTGAGCCTTTCAATAATTCCTGGTAAACTTTATAAGCGTGATCGCCGTCTAGCAGGCGGGCCCAAAAGTTGATTTTCCAGGCTTTGCTCCATCCTGTCCCTTCGTCTCCGCGAATTTCCAATGTTTTACGGCTGGCGTCAGCGTATTTCTGATCAATAAAGGGAGAAATTTGCCTTCCGGGATGCAATCCAAATAAATGAGAAACATGCCGGTGTTTAGGATCTTCGTCCTCCCAATCACCGAACCACTCTACGAGGTTTCCTTTTTTACCAATCTTCAAAGGACTAAGCATTGCGCGTTTTTGTGCAAGGATCGAAGCGTAATCTTTATCGATACCCAAAATTTTACTAGCCTCGATCATGTTAGTAAACAGGTCCCAGATAATTTCCATATCCATCGCCGAGGCGATAGTTACGGTACCTTTAAATCCGTTAGGATGTAAATAAACGTTTTCGGGAGAAGTTGATGGTGCCGTAACCAGCTTTCCGTCCTTTTCTACCAGCCAGTCGAGACAAAAATCAGTAGCGCCTTTCATCAATGGGTAAGCGACTTCCCTAAGGTATTTCTCATCTGATGTAAAACGATAATGCTCGTATAGATGCTGTGAAAGCCAGGGACTCCCCAAAGACCAATTAGCCCATTTGGGATCTCCATTACCCTCGCCAACTGGATTGGTTTGCGCCCAGATATCTGAATTATGATGAAGTGCCCAACCCTTCATATCGTAATAATTTTTGGCTGTCGCTGTCCCGTTATGTGCCCAGCGTTTAATTTGCTCGATTAATGGCTCGGTCATTTCAGAAAGATTAGTCATTTCTGTCGGCCAGTAGTTCATCTGCACATTTATGTTAGTCGTGTAATTACTTCTCCAGGATGGCCTGATCAAATGATTCCAGATTCCCTGCAAATTTGCAGCAATACCTCCGGGCCTTGACGATGAGATTAAAAGATATCGCCCGAAGTTGAAATACAGCTCTTCGAGCTTTGGATCCGGAGAACCGGCTTTGTATAATTTCAGACGCTCGTCTGTAGGAAGATCTGGAACCGGCAAACTGGTCACAGAAAGGGTCAGGCGGTTAAAAAACTTAGAATAATCCTGAATATGATTCGCCTTTATCTGGTTATAACTCTTCGTTAAGGCGGCTGTGATATACCGTTGCACTTCTGCCCTTTCGTCTTTTCCATCTTTATCAGGAAACTTATCAAACCCATTATAACTGGTGGCGGCAGAAATCATCAGAATGACGTCCGAAGCATTACTGATATTTAATAAACTATCTGTTGTAAGTATCCCATCGTTGCTGATAACTTTAACCCTCCATTCAAAGCGCATTCCATCTTCGTTTCTATCATCCTTAAAAATTATCGGCTTGGGATTTCTTCTTTCGTCATTCGTGATCCTTGCCTTACCGCGAAGCACCAACTCTTTTTGATCGTTCACAAAACTTTGATGGGCCAGCTCGTGGTGATTTTTGACGCTAAAATTCAATGCACCTTTTTTACTTGCACTCAATCTTAATATCATCACCTGATCTACCGCGGTTGAAAACATTTTCCTGGCATAATGTACTCCGCCAGCGGTAAATGATGTACTTGCAATTGCAGTGCTTATATCCAGATCCCGACGATAATTTTCAGGCTCGCCGGCATATTTCTGGCGGATAATAATATCGCCCAAAGGCTGGTACATTTCGGTGTTAGGGCCTTGCATTTTGCGAAGTAACTGAACAGCTTTAGCAATCGAGTCGCTAAATAAAGCACTTCTTACCGGCGCCAGATATTTAGGGGCATCAGGGTTCGGATTGAGATTAACGGGACCGCCGGTCCACAAGGTTTCTTCGTTCAACTGAATCAACTCTTCCGCAGGCCGGCCAAAAATCATTGCTCCTAAACGGCCATTGCCGATAGGCAAAGCTTCGTTCCAATCTTTTGCAGGTTTACTGTACCATAGCAAATGGTCTTTTTGCTGCGCAAAAAGACCTGAGCTTGTTAATAAAAGGAGAAATAAAAATTTTAGCTGTAAGTGCATATTCTGTTTGAAAGAGAAATAAAGCAACTGATAATTTCTGAGCATTAATAAAGTCTGACCCGACAATTACTTATACATCTGCACCGAGCTGTCGTTAATTTCAAAAGGATGCTGAGCAAGCATTCTGTACATTTCTGCACCGGCCAATAACACCGGACCATAACTATGCGCAGCAAATACGTTAATTGGCCGATAGTAATAAAAGGCAGGATCGAAGCCCATGCCGGTTCCTACGCAAGTACCCTCTACCTGACCTTTTGCATTAACTTTGGTGCTCACAGCATTCCAGGCCAGCAATGCCATTGGGCCGTAAGCTTTAGCGTCAAGCCAGCCTTTGTTAATTGCACGGGCTATGCAATAAGCATAAATCGCGGTGGCCGAGGTTTCAAGATATGAATCGTTTCTATCAAGCAACTGGTGCCAGAAACCTGTACCATTCTGGCGCATAGCCAGTCCGCTTGCATGTTCCTTTAACATTCCTAAAATCACAGACCTCCCCGGGTGATTGGCAGGTAAAGCATCTAAAAGCTCAATCTTAGTCATAATCGCCCAGCCGTTGGCGCGAGCCCAATGAAACTGAGGATGCGGATTCATGTCCTGCACCCAACCGTGCATATAAAGGCCTTTTTCATGGTTAAACATTCTTTTTGAGAATAGCTGATATTGTCTAACTGCCTCATCATAATATTTTGCATCACCTGTTAACACACCCATTTGAACCAATGCAGGGAGACTCATATAGAGATCATCAAGCCACAAAGTATTTGGCTGTGGTCGGTTACGTGCAAGAGTACCGTCTTTTAAACGAAACTCTTTAGTCATGATATAATTAATATAGTTATCAATCACCGGGCGCAAGTCAGATTTAATCTGACCAGTTCTCTGCGCTTTAATCATAGCTGCAGCCATCGACCCGGCATCATCTAAAGCATGTGGTTCTAAAACTGAACGAACCGGGGTACTGGCTCCCGGGTTGGATTTTAAATAATTCTTATAGTTAGACACTACATCTGCGATATAATTAATGCGGTTAACTGTATAGTCGGTATACTTTTTATCCCCGGTTGCGGCACCTGCTTCGAGCATTCCGGTATAGGTAACCCCCCATTCGTAGCTGATTAAGCGAAAATCACCTTGTTTGAAAATAGAGTTAGCATTCGCTGATCTCAAATCGACATTAGCTTTTGAGGTTTGATCTACCAATTGCATTGGAGTGCCAGCATCCAGATACTTATACACTCTGTCTAAAACTGCCTTGATATCGGCCTGTTTTGTTTCCCCGTAAGGAGTAACATAATCTGGCTTCAGCAAATGCAGAGGGGTGGTTACATCATTACCTCCTGAGGTTGTGTATTGCGCCACAGACGGCACTGACATAGAGAGTAACAATCCGCAAGCAAGAAAAAACCTGGGTGCCGGATTTCTTAAAATATTATTGGTGTTAAGCATGGATAATATGTGGTTTATGGAGGAATTTAATATTTATTCAGGAAGCTTTATCAAAAAAATCCTGGCTTTCAGCTTTTCGGTATCAAATTATTCTCATTATATGGTTTGTAAACTGGTTAAATTAGGGAAGCCTAATCTAAGGAGTTTTTGCATTCTGGCTATCCTGCTGTGTCCTGCCAGTGGGTTTTATGGGCAAAAATCGATACTCTGAAACAGAGATGTTACTTTAAACACCTCAACAGGGGGAGAAAGTTATAGGAGAGGCTTTGCGTTCTCTTCTAATGTCTTGTGCCAAAAAAGTTTTAGTACAGTGTTAGTACAGTATCTGTATAGTACCTGTACAGTATCCATACAGAAGCACTGTCTCTGTCTCGTCCTGAAATAGCCACAAGGCTAGTTATCTGTTTTAAACGGAGACGCGGGCAAATCTGCTTTGTTATATAAACTGGCCAGCGGATTTTTACCCCAGGCATATCGGACAGCTACAGGCTTATTGATTTCCGGACTTGAAACTACGACAGTATTTCCTTCAATTTTTGCATTAGCCCATACAAACTTCTGGTCCTCTCCGGCAATTGCAAAGCCTTTTAACTCACCTCCCTTGGCAATTAATCCTCCATGAGTATGTTTAAACATCAATCTGATCTGATTTCCTTCTGCTTTCATTCCTTCGAAAAGAGGTCCCGAATAAGGAATTTTCTCGCCATAGGCTAAAGCCATGCCGGCAAGTGCCAAACGCCTGCCAATTTCCTGTTTGTTCTTTGGATGAATATTTCCGGGCCTGCCGGGATCTGCGTTGTCAATCGCTACTACCATTGCCGTATGGGGGACAGATAAATTCTGCAATTGTGCATGACGCACGGTAACCATCGGATCATTCTTTATTGGTTCTGTTATAAGTGCTTGATGATTGGCTAACTGTACATAAATAAAAGGAAAATCACCCTGGCCCCATTGCTTTCTCCAATCGGCTATAAGGGTTTCCATAATTTCTTTATAAATATCTGCACTCGGCCCATTGGATTCGCCCTGGTACCAAAGCGCACCACGAATAGCATAGGGAACAAGAGGTGCAACCATTCCATTCCATAATACGTAGGGATTATGTTGGTCAGTCACCGGATCGCGCA
>CBIHLM010000142.1:0-5165 GCA_966210515.1 uncultured Pedobacter sp. | reverse complement strand
TTTTACTTGTATCCCATAGTCATGCTCAGCAGAACTTTTATCAAGTACGAAGTTCACAACAGAATACTTGGACTTATAACGCAGTAAAACAAGGAGACTATCAAATAGGTTATGCTTGGCTTTGGGTAGAAGGAACAAATAAAGAGGTCGATTTAGAAATTAAAGTTGGGAATAACATAGTTAAACAAATTACTGCTAAATCAGAAATTGCACCATATAGATTCGAAACCCGTATAGAAAGTCTTAGTCCGGGGGCAGTAATATCAATAAAGGCTACTCCAAAAGATGGAGCAGCTTATAGATTAAGTTATCGTATAGTTCATGCAACACCAGATTTTTCTGGATTAAGTAATTTTGATGTCGATTCTTACGGTGCAGTTGGTGATGGTACAAATAATGACTATGATGCAATTAAAAGTGCTTGCACTGCTGCAGCAAATGCTGGTGGAGGCAATATCATATTCAATGGCTCTAAGACTTATTATGTGGAAGGACCACTAGGTTATAAGTTACTTGATTTTATTGATAAAACTAATATAAATGTCAAGGGAAATGGTGCTAAAATTATTTTACATCCAAAGGGGAATTTTATTAGCATTGATAACTCAGAAAATATACAAATAGATGGCTTTACAACCACATATTCACCCTTACCTTACTACCAAGGGAAGATATTAAATATAAATACAAACGGCCTGTATCTTGACATGAAGGTTGATTCTAACTATATGATTCCGGCTAAAGGCAAGTATATATCTTTACAGGAGAAATTTGGCAGGTCATTCTGGTCAACTGATGGGAAAATGGGAGATGGTAGACATCTTGGAGTGGATAGTACTGCACAAATAGGAAACGACACCCATGCAATAAGAGTTTTTTTTAAAGCGGGAGAAACCTCAGATTTAGCTGCTTCTATACAGAATAATGCTACGGATTTTATAGCTCCTGATAAAGATTTTTCACATGCGGTGGATTATAGAAACGCGGCTTACTGTTCTATTCTGCGTAGTAGTAGGATTAAAATAAGCAATATTCTAACTCATTCAATATGTCATTTTGGTTATCTCATCGGCAGTAATTACGGCCCTATAACTTTTTCAAATACAGATATAATAGCTTCATCCAATAGCGCTATGCATGTTTCTTGGCGAGATGGCTGGCATGTATGGGGTAATCGATATGGTGTCATGATAGATGATGGCGATTTTGACGCAGGCTATATGTATGATGATGTATTTAGTCCGCATATATGTGTTCCCACTGTAACTAATGTAAATCAGAATGTTATCACTTTAAAAACCAAGTCCGGAGAAAGTTTTGAAAAGTACACGGATAGGAGATTATGGTTATTGGGTGATTTGGTGAGTTTTTGGAATAGTGAACAAACAATATGTCATGGAATGGCTCGTATAACAAACGTTACACAAGGTGCGAGTAAATCATTTATAGATATAACCTTAGACAGTGCTTTAAATATAAATACACAAAATACCTACGCTATTAATGAAGAAACCATTAATCGAGATATGGTAGTTCGTAACTCCACCACTAAACCTGCTGGCAGAATAACCTCAGTGCGACAACGCACACCAATATTGTATCAAAATTGTGATTTCAAGAATATTCATTTCTGGATTTATCAAGGAGAATTCTGGCGTCCACGTCCTCGAAATGTAGTATTTGATAATTGTATTATTAACGAAAGATTGACATTTAATGTAGATGATACCTGGAATTTAACAATTAAAAACAGTCAGATTACCCGTCAGATCGATTTAAACAACGCTACTAGGGTGATAATAGAAAACAGTTCTTCTGATGGCCTAATAATAAAAAATAATTCTAGAGCCTATATATTTGGACCAAACTGTGAAGGGGTTAAGAGTTATGATAAAGACGCTTCATCATATATCTATACTACCAAGCCAAAAGAGTATCCATCTTTTAGCCCTCCTTTTTTAGTAAAATAAAACAATTATCTAGGAGCCGAAATAGAATTGAAATTATTCTGCTTCGGCTATAGGTAAGGGAAGGTTTGAAGCCTGCATATTACCGAGTAGATCCGGAGGTAAGAGCACTGGAGATGAGCGATTGAAACGCATCATTGCCAGACAGGCTCTGGAGATTGAAGTAAAATCTGAGCTTAAAAAAAACACCCATTCAAATCAAGACAAGAAGATGATCGTCTCTCAGTTTAAGCATCTGATTCCTTCCAGGAAGGTTTTATCCTGAATTGATTGCCCAGAAGTGTGTATTATTATAAGAGCAGGAATGTAAAGCGCGGAGCCAAGCCAAGTACCCATACCTTAAAAATTAATGCTCCATGGTTGAAAATCAGGTGGCGTTTAGCTGTTATTTGCTATAAACTGATACCTTCTCTTAATTTATACATTTTATTTTGAATGGTTAAAGAAAGTTCCTATTATTGTAAATACTTACCAGTCCAAACCATACCAATTTTTATTGGGTTGGTTTTAAGTAAATTGTTATAAACTTAAAGAATTCAACTATTCATGCGCAATTACCTTAATCAGTATTCTAAAGGTATATTCTTTGTTTTTCTATTGATATTCACTTTTGTGTCTCATGGTAATCAATTATCAGATTTATCAAAGTGGGATGCATTTTGGATTAGTTTCGGAAGTGATTCAAATAAAGCAAATAGCTGGACGGCGTTTAGGAAAACAATAGTTATAAAAAATGTACCATCCAGTGCTATTACAGCTATAAGCGCTGATAGTAAATATTGGCTTTGGATTAATGGAGAGTTAGTGGTTTTTGAAGGCGGAATAAAACGAGGGCCTACACCTAACGATACCTATTATGATGAGATAGATATTTTAAAATCAGGAATAAATACAATAGCTGTATTAGCTTGGTATTTCGGAAAAGAGGGTTTTTCTCATAAAAGTAGTGGAAAGGCAGGTTTTATTTTCGATTGTCAAACTCCCGATTTTCAGATTTTAAGTGATAAAAGCTGGCGTTGCACATTAGTAAAAGCATACCAAAGTGCCATTCTTTCTGTACCCAACTCCAGGTTGTCCGAAGCTAATATTCTGTATGATGCTCGTCTTGATCTTGGTAAATGGCAAGAGGATAATTACCCGGAAAACGAAATGATGGCTGCTGTAGAATTGGGCAAAGCAGGTGTCGCTCCCTGGAATAAACTTATACTACGCCCTGTGCCATTATGGAAAGATTTCGGGCTAAAAAAATATACTAATCAAAAGTTCTCCCCAAGTTCTATAGTTGATACTATTATATGTGAACTCCCATATAATGCTCAAATTACACCTTATTTTAAGTTGGAGCCCAGTAGTGGTCAAAAGATTGTTGTTTGTACCGATAACTATTTGTTTTATAATGGAGGAGACCACAACATTCGGGCAGAATATTTAACCATTTGAGGTTTCGCCAGGAGGCTGAAAGTTTAAAGCAAGTAAATAAATTAAAAAATAAAGCAAATAAAGATGAAGAAGATCATTTACATACTAGGTTTATTAAGTTTAGTTTTTTTCGTAGCATTCAGCTCAAAAAAATATCATAACTTAAAAAATGTCAACCCAATTCCTCTTTCTCAAATTGAGGTTAAAGGAGAATTGTACTCTCGTATAGTTAAGAATTTTGATCGTTTAGAAGAAACTAAATATCAACCTGCAAATCTGTTTCTGACAGATAAACAGTCGGGCAATTGGCCAGGAGATACAGAAGGTAGAACAATTTTAGGTTTAGTGATGGATGCACAAGCTACTAAGCGTGAACCAAAATATTTGAATGAAATAATTCGCCTAATACCGAAAAAGTTAAATGCTAAAGGGTACATGGGTAAAATACATCCTAAAGGAGTAATGGATGAGCAACAATTTGCTGGTAATGGATGGATGTTGCGTGGTTTATGCGAGTATTATGCTTGGAAAAAAGATAAAGCCGCATTAGATATTGTAAGATCAATTGTAGAAAACTTATTTATTCCAGGGAAAGGCTTATACAAAACTTATCCTATTGATCCTATAACACGTACTAAAAATGTAGGTGAGGCCATGGGGAACATAGATAAGAAAATGAATGATTGGTATTTATCTACAGATATAGGTTGCCTCTTTATAGGCATGGATGGTGCAATCCAGGCTTACCAGTACGTACCTAGTGAGAATTTGAAGCAGATTATAGATGAAATGGTGGCCAGATTTTTAGAAATAGATTTGATTTCAATAAAGGCTCAAACACATGCAACATTAACGGCAATGCGTGGCCTATTAAGATATGCCGAAATTACAGGAAATAAGGCGCTCATAAAGGAGGTATCCCAAAGGTGGAAGCTTTATGAAACATACGGAATGACTGAAAATTATGGAAATTATAATTGGTTCACCCGATATGAATCAGCTACCGAGCCATGTGCTATTGTTGACTCATATATGGTAATTTCACAATTATGGATGTTAACCCAAAATCCAGAATATCTTCCTTATTTGGATCTTATCTATTACAATGCATTAAGTCATGGGCAGCGCCAAAACGGTGGATTTGGTTGTGATAAATACTTACCTAGCGATAAAAACTCAATTATAGTTCATCTTGAGGAAGCTCATTGGTGTTGTACCATGAGAGGCGGCGAGGGATTAAGTAAAGTAGCCGAATATAGTTATTTCACCAAAGGAAACTCCATTTACGCAGTTCATTTAGCTGATAATAAAGCAATATTTAACCTCGGAAAAAAAAGTCATTTGACGATACAACAACAAACCAATTATCCCTTTGATGGAGAGGTTAATTTCAGAATTTCGAAGGTGAAAAATGCAAATGGAGTAAAAATATTTATCAATGCACTTTCATCATGGGCCGATAACTCACAAGTACTCATTAATGGCAAGAAAACCTCTTTTAAAGTTAAAGATGGATTTATTGAGCTAAGCAGGAATTGGCAGGAGAATGATCAGATTAAGTTTCTCTTTACAAATAAAATTCGGGTAGAAAAAGTAGTTAACAAATACAATTATACTAATGGCGAACTTAAGGTTTTTAGTGGACCTTTATTACTGGGTTATTCAGGAGAGAAAAACATACAAATAGGAGAAACTATGCACATCAAACAGAATTCGCCAATGCTGTTTACAGATTCAAAGTTAAACAATCAATACACTCCTTTATACCATCTTATGAGT
>CBIHLM010000141.1:0-5289 GCA_966210515.1 uncultured Pedobacter sp. | reverse complement strand
ATTCATATTATTATATTGATCGAAACACCGGACATCCAACCTTCGTGACAATCCCCAGAGACCATTTCTAAATCAAAATACCGGACATTTGATTGATAAAATCAAACTACCGGACCTTCGCATCGAAATACCAGACATCTTTATCAAATTTCCAGACATGTAAATCAAATTACCGGACATCTTTATCAAAATACTGGACCTGTAAATCAAAAAGCCAGACATCAATATCGAATTACCGAACATCTGTTAAAGCCGTTAAAAAGTTTCCGGAGCGAATTAGATTAGCGGCCAAAGCGGGAGATATGACTTTATGAAATGCAGCATAATACGCATTTACAAGTACCTGTGCTTTTAAAGTCGTATCAAAACGGGCATTTGCAAGCCAGCACTGAAATGGATCTTTATCTGCTACCAGTTGTTCATTGATGACCTGCTTATTAAAAGCGCTACACAATCCTTCCAATAAACGACAATAAAAATTATGCTCTTTGAGAAGCAATTGCTTATTGGAACTTTCAGGAAAGCTTAAGTGGACCATATAGCCTTCTTTTCCTTGAGAATTCAGATAATCATACTTAAACGGAAACTTCCCGTCCTTTTGAATAAAATCTAGAACACGTGACAGGTTTTGTTTTTTATGATAGGGTTTGGAATCATTTATATTAGCCAGGTAACAAAGCCTGTCGAGGGGAATGGAGGTTTGACCAGATGTATTTACCGATAATAAGACATGATTTAATTTTGAAAGATAAAGCAATAATCGTTTGCGGCCTTCCCCACCCCTTCCTTTACCTACCAATTTATACGACTCAGCATTAACCGTATAATAGCGATATAAAAACCCGTTTAGAAGTTCATCAGACAAGCGAACATCATACACCTTTTGCTCTTTGGATTTCCGGTCGAAGTTTAGTTTTAGATCTTTTAGTATTGGAAAGTTATGCATCTGAATTACCTGCCCATTCCCTTTCACTTCATACCTGGATGAGAAAATAATATTCTTCTCCAACATGGAATACAAGGCAAAATCCATTACCGTATTAAAAACATAGCCTTCAATTATAGGAGCCATTTTAACACCTGATGCAAAATCAGGATGAATAACTGCAAGTTCCTGCCGTCTTCTGCCTGTGGCTGTACAAAACTCTTGCATGGTAAACCGGGTGTAGCCGAAAAGATCTGTTTTAAGCTTAGCAGAAATAAAGATGATGAAATCCTGTACAATCCCCGATTGGCTTCCGAAGGAGCGTTCAATATCTCTTAGATTATCCGCAATGGCACGGTCAATTCTTACTAAAACTGAAGGATCCATAATAATAAAGCTTACAGGTAACGTAGAAGAATTTCTGACTTAACGATCGCTTCAACTTCAAGTCGGTCGATTCTCCATGCGGCAGAATCATCGCCGTCTTTTCGAGGTGTAATTAAACCGTCTTCTATCCACTGTTCAATGTTTACCCTTTTGTACAAGCGGTATGCTTCGGATTTCTTTAAATATGGTTTCAGCTTGCCAGCTTTTACTAATGCTCTTATAGCTCCTAATTCTGCAGCTTGCTCGATAATAAGCTGCAGAAGAAATGTAGAGATTTCAATGTTCATTGGTATTCTTCTAATGAGTTAATCAATCTGATATGAAACAAAAATGGAAACCCAAGAAGAAATTTATTAGGTGGAATAACGGTGCACCCTAGTATTTTAAGCCAGTGATGCCTCTAAGTTTTTGGAATAATTTATAACCTATGCTACATATATGGCGTAAAAGGCATCATGAAAATTTTCAATCAAATCAAAGACCTTATAGCATCTGTAGAACAGGATGCTGACAAATTTTACAACAGTGGAAATTCTGCTGCCGGAACCAGAGTTAGAAAAGCCATGCAGGAGATCAAAAACCTGGCATCAGAAGCAAGAAAAGAAGTAACTGAAATTAAGAATAAAGCAAAATAAAAATTTTGTTATATTCTATTAGGTTGAAATCCCAGGGTTTGCACCTGGGATTTCTGTTTCAAAAGCTAGCTTCTTACTCCAAGTTCATTATCTATCCTTTCAAGAACAGATTCCTTCATACGATCAATAAACTTGGTATAACTGCTCCGTTTTCGTTGGGATATTTCAGTCCAGCGACGATGTGCCCTGCCAATGTTCACTTTAAATGCTTCTTCTAACCATCTGATTATTTCAGAAATACTCGCATTTCCGTTATTTAGTTGCCCAGTTAACCAAATTCCATAAGCAACTTCCACTAAGTTTATTGAATCACCAGTCCATTGTAAAGAGTTAGCATTTCTTTCTTTAAAAGCAATATTGAATCCACTGGGTGCTTGGAGCACCATTATTTGCTGGATAATCACAGCCTGCAATCTTTCATACGCAATGAATTTAGCAAAGAGGTAATCGAGGGGTGTTGAAAATTCAGGATCATTGTCTTGTACATCATGGATAAAATTTGCTGTCGGACTTGTGCTTCTGAGAAAATACAAATGATCAAGTTCTAAAAATCCGGAACGATAATATTGATAATGAAAGGAATTTAATTTGAAAAATCTTTCAAGATATTTTAACTCAGCCTTATAATAGGCTATAACACTTTCAGGGGTTCCCTTAGGCTTATTGAATTCGAGCTGGTATTTTTCAAGTTCAAATATCTTATCGGAATATAACGCGGGTTTAACTTTTTTGAAAAAATAAATTTCTTCCTTCTGATCAGTAAACGGCTGCTTTTTAATTCTTTCTTTAAGTTCTTTGAGGTTCTTCTGAATAAGGTCAATTGAAGACTTTAATTGTTCAAGAGAATCAGAGATGTCAGTGTTAATTTTGCTCAATTGGTTTTTTTGCTGCTCCAGCAGTTGGTCATAGGATTGATTAAGCATGTTTTAATAGGTTTGATTAATCTGCCTGAGCCTGTTAACTGGCGACAACTCTCACTCAGCAGATGTGACAAAATTGCTCTCCTGAGACTGAAAAAGAAATACGTAAAAAGCACTAATTGAACTACGTAAAATGACGTATTTGCAATAGAACATCTTTATTTTAAGGCGTATGCATTTGTCATAAAGAAGTTGAGATCCTACTACCCTTACTTACATAATTTGGTAAACAGTCCGAAATTTTTTAGAGTTACAATTGAAATGATCTGGTTTTAGATGGTGAGTTACAGCGATAGATGAAGCTAGTAAGCCGGACTTTGATGCGCTGCAACGATATAGGGAGTAATAAAGACTTCCGTACTATGTCTTTGACGCTGCTCTGGCTGGAAATGAGCTGACAAGTTTACTTTTATGAATAGCCCCCCACATCTCGTAATACAAGTAGTTAAGTTAAGGAATTCGCAAATAGGTAAATATGCCCAATTATGGGTATTGCGCTGATACTTATCCTATGGGTACATTTATTTCATGATTACCACTCAAATTAATCTTACGTTTTCTGACTTCAGCCAACGAATATAGAATAATAAAATGGAGACCAGCTACCACTTGAAAAAACGGGGCGACACCGAAAAGCCAAACGAGTAGGAATTAAAAAACATAGAATGGAAAAAACTAAATTTGAATTTAACTCTATTGAAGAGTGTGACAAATTCCTTGAAAAATTTTATCAAGACGCACTTAAAAATGCTTCCACATCGTCAGGAGATTCTCCAAGAAAAAATTCCACTCCTTTGACGGAGAGAAAAATCATGGATAACTCTCAAGCCAACCATGATAAAAAAAACATTGGCGTTCGAATGAAACACCATAATGACTCCGACCCTAATAGATGGCATGTTCACATTCAATCTTATGGAGAAGTTCTCCAAGCTGGCAGCTACGATGAGGAAAATATTAGTTCAATGGGAATTATTGCGATTGCACAATCATGGTATTATTTGGAATTAATAAATGGTAGATGGGTGTATGTCCCTAACAACGGAGCAGTAAATGCACCAGCAGGACAATATTTTCCGAGTGTGAGAATTGCGTGGAGATCTAATAAAAATGACGGGAATAAAGATGATATTTCTCTTGATTTTTCTACTGTTACTTTGAAAGACAACAACTAAACCATCCTATTTAAATAAAGAAACAGGATTATTTACAAAAAGTAAAGAACGGACGTTGTCTGGTAACATCCGTCTTTACTTTACAAAAATTACTATTCTGTTTTGTTCAACGTCTTACGGACAAACCGAGCCAACGACTAAGAATCACAGAACTCAAGATACAACTAGATCTGATACGGTTGATATTATGCTAAATTAACCGAGGGGAACTTTTCTGCAGAGCTTCCGATCCTTTTAACGATTTTACAGTAAGAAGTGGAAGGGTCAAAACATACCATGACGATGCTATTTCTAAAGAAAGGATTAGGTTTCAGTAAATAAGATCCCTTAGCAAGAATCAACTAAAAGTAAAACACTGGATGATATGGCATTGTTCTTTAGAAAAAACTGGACGGTCTCAGACGTAAAAAAATAACCCTATGGAAAATATAATTCAATTTTTTTAGTCAGCCATTCATCCAAATGAGCATTAATGAAATAATTGGTAAAATAAAAATTTGGTGAGAGGGTACATTTTGTTTGGAATAATCCACGATAGATAGTACTTAAGGTTGATCATCAAGCAGATCAGCAGGATTAACACCTAAAGCTGATGCAAGCTCTAAAAGGGTTGACAGTAAAAAATCTTCAGTAGCATTTTCAATCCTGCTGATCTTGGCTCTTTCAACATCACATCTGTTTGCGAGATCCTGTTGTGAAAATCCTTTTTCATCCCTGATCTTTCGAAGATTAGCTCCTATTCTCTTAAACTGTTCCTTATGCTTTTCCTTCATGGATTGGAAAAGTCAAAGTGCATTCTTAAAGGAAAATAAATTGTGTCAATACTGACACAATTTCAAACTTCTGTAATTCATATTCTTGCTTAAAACTTTGACACAAACCTGTTACAAATGGTTTGATAAGTCAATCCAATGGGTTCATCTTCCATTTGGGTTGGCTCATTTTTAACACAATTAAAAAGGCGTTTTTATCTATGAAAAAAGCTGAATACACTGATAAGAATATCATTATTGATATTCTCACTAAATCATTCAAGACTAATCAGAGTGTAAATTACATCGTTCAACAAGATCGTAAGAAGATCGAGCGCATAAGAGCACTAATGGATTATTCCTTCGAGATTTGCTATAATAACGGCGAAGTATTTCTCTCTGATGATACAAAAGCTTGTGCTTTAATCTTATATCCAGATCAAAAAAAGGCTTCTTTAAAAAGTATATTTCTTGATGTTAAATTAATTTCTAAAT
>CBIHLM010000140.1:0-5400 GCA_966210515.1 uncultured Pedobacter sp. | reverse complement strand
TGTAATTGACATCTCTGAACCGTCGGACCAGATACTTTAGTTCTATCTTTGCTAAAGAAAAAATTATCCGATGCTTATCAAACGCAGCTATATTTTCACCGCTCTCGGCGCGGCAATATGCCTCTACATGATTTACGAATCGTTGACGCAGCCCGCCGGCAAAGATTTGAAAGGAAACTTTAAAGAACTGGCCTTTTATCGCAACGAGCAAAACACAGGGCCGGTATTTCGTGTATATGCTGTTTCTGTGGAGGACACCGTTTGGAAAGAAATGGAGACTTATGGTAAACTGATGCCACATACAAAATACGGCAATACAAAAGTGTATTATTTCCTCAAAGGAAACTCTGACCAGAAATATCTTTCACAGGAAAACGGAAATATTTTGCCCCCATTCAAGGACGCCTGCATTGCAAAATTTGAAAAGGGAGCCATGAGCCAAACTGTGTTAGTAAAGTTTCCTTTCGGCCCTAACGAAGAATAGAACTATGGATTTACGATTCGAATTATAGATCAGCAATTATCCAACACAATAAACGTTACAAAAACCAACAGAAATACAATATAAAACGGCTTTACCGCAGCTTTTTTTCTGGCTGTAATCCAGGCAATCCCGAAAAATTTCAAGCATTATTAAACAAGATTGAAAACCACAAAAAATACGAGCCCTTACTGGGCTGTTTGTCCTGAATGCAACGGACGAAGCAAAAAACGCCGAAAGCTCCGTAAGAAAGTGCGGCTCCTTTACAAGATAGCATTAAAGGAATTTGAAATAACAAATGGCGGAGGAACGCCTCCTGTTCCCCCTAAGGGTGACTTATATCCATGCCTGGATTGCAGCGGATCCGGTTTAATTTCGTCCGCCAGTAAACCAATTCCGGCTAAAGAAACTTATCCGCATGTAGCCATTATTGGCGGTGGTATTGGCGGAGTTGCGCTGGCTGTAGCTTGTTTGCACCGTGGGATTCCTTTTACGCTTTACGAGCGGGATACTGGCTTCGATACACGTTCTCAAGGCTACGGCCTTACGCTGCAACAAGCAAGTAAAGCAATTGAGGGACTAGGGATTTTCTCTCTAAAAGGAAGATTGATTTCAACAAAGCATGTGGTTCATAACCCCGATGGAATAGTGATTGCAGAATGGGGAGTGAGAAAGTGGTTGCAAAAGAATGAAACAGGGTATCCAAAGCGCACCAATGTGCATATCGCTCGTCAGTCTTTGCGCTTAGCCCTGTTGGAGCAGCTAGGTGGAAATGATGCGGTGCAATGGGGACATCAATTGGTAGATTTTAAGAAATCTAAGAATGATGGTATTGAACTTAGTTTTTCATTGAATGGAGAGATTAAAATTGCCCGGGCAGATTTGATAGTTGGAGCCGATGGCATTCGCAGTTCGGTGCGGAGCTTGCTCATTGGCGAGAATAGTACACCCTTGCGCTACCTTGGGTGTATAGTTATATTGGGCATCTGTTCGCTCGAAGCTCTTGATGGTGTTGAGAGTCCGCTGCTGGACTCTGCCACGGTATTTCAAACCGTAAATGGGAATGAGCGAATTTTTATAATGCCTTATTCGCAAGATGCGGTGATGTGGCAATTTAGCTTCCAAACGCCTTTAGAGGAGGCTGAAGCATTGAGTGCTCTGGGAGCAAAAGCACTCAAAGAAGAAGCAATTCGCAGAATGCAATGGCACCATCCCGTTCCCCAGATTTTAGCAGCTACTTTGGAAGCGCAGGTGTCAGGCTACCCTGTTTATGACCGTGAATTACTCAGGCCAGAATTGCTGGCCACGGGCGGACCGGTAACTTTGATTGGAGATGCGGCCCATCCGATGAGCCCGTTCAAAGGACAGGGTGCAAATCAAGCTTTGCTGGATGCCTTAGCTCTTGCTCGTGGAATTGCAAAAGGATGCAGAGCCCAATCTAATTGGAGAGACGCCGGATTGAGGGAAAGCGTATTAACTGAATTTGAATTAGAAATGTTAGAACGCAGTGCTATCAAAGTAAAAGATTCAGCAGATGCAGCAGGGTTCTTACATTCAGACATTGTGCTACATGAAGCCGATGAACCAAGAGGGCGAGCCAGGAATGGCCTTAACTAAATCCTGTCCAAAGGAGAGGAATTTGGGATTTCGAGCTTTATTCCTTTGTTGGTGTCCCCACCAACAAATAGTAAATAAAAGAAATCTAAAATCGACATTAACCAAAAAGCCCAGGCTTTTTACCAAACTTCAGGAAAGCTCCACCAAACTTCAGGAAGGGCATTATAGTTATGTAAGTGGGCACCCTTGTCATTTCGACGACAGGAGAAATCTCTTGAGCATGAAGATTAGATGTCTCGCTGCCCTCGACATGACAAAGCGAGTTAACAAAGCGCTCATCAATAACTGATACTCAAAAGATTCCGGATTCTCATCTAAGCATTTGAAACCACCCCTTGATCTCTCAGTGCTAGCGCACGCGTGTCGCGTGTGCTTTACAAATATTCAATTTCAATTAATCCTTTACCTCCTGAATAATCAACAGCACTTGAATACTGCCAATGCCAGGCTTCAGTTACAAATCCAGCAATTACCGGATTTGTATGGATGTATTCTGCTTTCTGCTCAATTACTTCCGAACTCCACAGCTCAATAGGCTTATTGTTATGTTGCCAAAACTGGTTAGACTTAACATTGCTGCTCTTTTGACCTGCCCTGGCAAACATCCAGAGCATCCATTCTCGTCTTGACTCCTGTAGATTGGAATCAATCGCTTTGATAAGTTGCTTAGAAGTGTGCTCTTTAAATCTGCCTAAAATCACTTCTGGATTGTTCTCCTTTGCACGATAGATAAGATGAATATGACTCGGCATAATACACCAGCAAAATAATTCCATTCCGAGATTTGCCCTGCAGTATTTAAGACTTTCAAGAATAATATTATTGTACTGCGGACGAACAAATACATCGATCCAGTTTACAGTGGCAAAGCTTACAAAGTACAGCCCTTCTTTATTCAAAAATTTATATTTCCGACTCAAGGTATAAGTGATATAGGTTTAGACGATAAAGCTAGGAAAAATTGAGAAGATGCACACGCGACACGCGTGCGCCAGCATGGGGGGCCCAACGCGCGGGCAAAGGGCATTGGCTGGTGACCTGAAGCTTGGGCCCGAGCACCAGAGGGAACCAGGCACAGCCCTGAGCGCTGATGGAAGAGCTGCGGATAAGCCCTGTGCAAAAGGCACCTCGGGATTCACAACGCGTTTGGTCCTTTCCGCGTGAAATTGCGCAGCAATCATTGAGTCCATTGAAAGGCAACCAATAACTTCTCAATAACGACTAGGCCCCGTGCCAATGAACGGACGAAAGGAAATCATGAAAATTTAAGTTTCCCGCTCGTCGGGATTTGTAATCCCGATGCTATGATGGTGGATTTACAATCCAGCTTAAACCATACTCAAGCCTTACCTCGCGCTTTCTCCTTGCTGGCACGCATGTCGCGTGTGCATTAAATAAGATGTATCGTGTTTAACAGGCGAGCGAGATTGGAAGAGGATTATATTAAAATGAAAGAGTATGTTGAGGTGTTTGAGCTTTAATAGTGGCCTAAGGACACTATTAATTGCTGCTCTGCAAATATTCTCTCAGTGTGCTTTCAATTTTTCCGCAACCCACCAAAAATGGCTTATCCTGAATGCTGATATTAAACCTTTGGCCTTCTACAGTATAAGTTCCGGATACTTTGCCAAGTGGTGTAGATATATCAAAGCTGCCTGTCGATTGATCACCATTGAAGGTTCCACCGGTCTGGGCGATTGCAGATTTTGCTTTTTGTAC
The DNA here is from genome assembly GCA_966210515.1 of uncultured Pedobacter sp. Taxonomy (GTDB): domain Bacteria; phylum Bacteroidota; class Bacteroidia; order Sphingobacteriales; family Sphingobacteriaceae; genus Paradesertivirga. The sequence goes on along the minus strand of CBIHLM010000140.1, from coordinate 1,583 downwards.
GAGCGTGTCTGCCGTACTCGAAAACTCAATTGAAAAATTACATTTAGACATAATCAAATCCGTTTTCAATCACAACGTCGAAAATGGAAAATAGTTCAGTGGGAAGTCCGACACAGCCTAGCGCAAGGGAAGTGTAACCTGAACTGTGTCAATATAGATTTGGTTTTATTATTCCCATTCTTTTATAGTGCTCTTTATTCATCTCATAATGTAAGGTCGTCATTGTGTTTAAATAATCTTTTAAGGGTTCTAAAGAATACTCTTTTCTTAGTTTGTCTACGTTTACTGAATCTACAAGTCCGATTTTAGGAATGGCTCGTCCTGTTGTTTCCGTTGCATAAGTGACCTGAGTCCCAAATGATTGTTTTTCTCCTGCGTTTACTTTAACTCTGTCGTACAAGTACGCATAATTATTAGGATTGGCGTTTCCCTTTTTTACTTCTTTGTCCATTGCTTTTAGTACCTTCTTTTGAAACTCTGAATACTTGTCGCAATGCTGCACTAACAACCAAAAATGGGTTGAACCTTCTTTGCCAACTTTGTCAAACCCCAGAAACCCATACTTATTAAACATTGCTTCAGCCTTCATTTTACTATTAGTGATAACACTGTCTTGGAATTTGTGCCATTGCTCTTCTGAGAGGTCCTTATACTTCCCTTCGGGGATATAATTAGCGACTTGATCAATTTCAACTAATTCCTTCAATTGCCTTTGAAGCTGCCCCTTTTTGCTTTTTGTAAATTTTGCGGCACAACTTGTCAGAATAATGGAAATTAACACAAGGGAAACTATACTTTTCATTTGCAATTGTCGATTTAAACTTACACCTAACGTTGATGCTTGGTGCAGTGCCGGATAAAAAAAGCACAAACCCCATCGTGTCGTACTAAAGATATTATAAAAATCCAACCACTGAACCCGGCATTGCTCCAAACTGTTGTTAGGTTTTGGTGTTTATTAGTTGTTTCATATCCTCCATTGGACACCCATAGTCTCCCTGCTTAGGTCTGGATGCACCCACCAGAGTGTCGTTAAGCTTATTGTTAATATTATGAATGTCCTGGTCGCTCCAACCGAAATAATCTAATTCAACTTTAAACCGATAAATAAAGTCATTTAGTGTCCCAATGGCTTTTTTGTCATTATTTGTTTTCGAAAAACTTACCGGTAATAGTTTTTGTAATAAGACCAAAGTTTCGCTCTCACTAATTATTTGGTCGTAAACTAACTGATGCAGAAGTTTTTGAAGAAATAAATTTTCAAAGTTGCGTAAGTCAGCCTTTTTAATTGGAGGAAAAAGCAACGCGTAATAGGTCTTATTATTGATAAGTATTAAGTACTTCTTTCTTTGATAATTGAAGAGATGTCCGTTCCAGCCGCCTAATTCATTTCCGACCGAGTTGTTGGATGCCGAGAGCATTTCTTTTCCTAGGAAGTCATTAAGTTTTTTGGAGCAGTAGATCGTTGTCATATCACACTTGAACCTAACCAGCGAATATACATTGTTTATAGCGTATATATTCTTCTTATGTAAGCTGAAATTAATCGAAGATGGTTGCCGAATATTCATCTTTCAGCCAAC
>CBIHLM010000139.1:0-5464 GCA_966210515.1 uncultured Pedobacter sp. | reverse complement strand
ATCGGCAAGTAATTACAAGGCCCATTTCTAAGAACATCACGCTATAATTTCCCACACTAATGGAAAAGTACGTTTCAGACTTTATCCATGCCTTTGCTATGCCTGTGCTATGCTTTATCTATAGGGAAGCCGTTGGGTGGTTTCTAAAATAAAAATTCTTGTTCGACGTGGCAAATCTTCTTCCCTGAAATACTCTTTTACTTCTCTAAGTAATAGCCTGTTTATATCTGTTTCTTTAAATGTCGCAGTGGTGTTTCAGTGCTGTTATCAGCAGTGTTATCACAAGTGATAACAGCCATGCGACTACCGACCGATATTTTATAAAAAACTTTAAAGCCAGGGGCAAGCTTTTATATACTCCTACCAATACCAATTCAACTTCATTGTTAAGGATTAAGAGTCTTTGGCTAGGATTAAAAAACGTTTTCCGTTCTGCAGGTGAGATGATATTGATAATTGCATTGTGTCGGCGACTACTTTGACCATCCTGCATTCGTGAAGGTGAGAGTATGGTACAAAGCTGTCGGGAGAGGAGTTGTATCAGGTACTATCAGTCTTCAGCCATAGATGAGATCGTTGATATCTCTGCTGTTTTTTTCGCATTAGGGTTTAAACTGAAAATCCTTTTTGCCTTCGCAAAAAGATTGTAAGGTACAGTCCGCCCGAACGCCCAATATTCAAAAGAATGTAAAAAAGGTTATAGGTTTCGTCGCTAATCCAGTAGCAAAAAGCGCCAACCTTTTATTTGAGGTTGACGCTTTGCTATTGATTAATTTAAAGATCCTGAAGGATTCTTTATTAATAATCCTTTATTGCACAATGATTTTTGATGTCATAGTTTCAGCACCATTTTTAATTCGTATGATATAAAGACCCTTACTTAAACCAATAACAGAAAGCACCTGAGGAGAGCTAGTTATCTGTTGCGAAATTACTTCAGCGCCATTTATATCAAATAGTTTAGCTGTAGCGCCGGCCTGTAATTTATCAATCTTCATTGATAGATTTTCTGATACAGGATTGGGATACACTGAGATTGCGATATCTGAAGTCTCATCCAGTTTCATGCTTACAGGTGCCATAGACAAGGAAGCAACAGGGGCACAAGAACCCAATTTATCTCCATGTTCTAAATGTGTTTGTACTGCAGACTGAGCAACACAGATTGTTTGGCCGTTATGGCAGACCTGAACTTTATCATTCGAATTGCCGCAGCGTACATCCAATACATTAATTTGTATGGATGAGGAAGTTTGACATCCTTTTGCGTCGGTAATAACCACAGAATAAGCACCCTCCGTGTTTACGTTTATGGATTGTGTAAGCTCGCCTGTATTCCATAAGTATGAATATGGAGCGCTTCCTCCTACGGGTAAGGCGTTGACAGTAAGGGATGAAGGGCCATATCCCAGATAAATGGTGTTTTTTTCATCCGTCTGCGAATTCATGGCATAAACATCAGGAATATTGGAGCTTAATTGCGGATTAACTGTAAGTGTAACTTCTGCATTGCTGATATTTCCGTGAATATCCGTTGCAGTCCAGTTAATGATTGAAACACCAGTATTGAATTCGCCACTTACATCAGCGCCGATGCCGTTTCTGGAGGTAGCTCCGTTAACCGAATAAACGATGGAAGCAATACCGCAATTATCAGATGCAACCAAAGCCGGAACGGTATAAGTGTTGCCAGCAAAACAAAACGACTGCGATGAAGGCGCAACCAACACTGGCTTCAAATTGTCGGCAACTGTTACTTCTGCGATAACAGAATTTGAATATCCTTTGGCATCCGTTCCGGTTAATAATACGTTCACTGGAGGACCTATGTCTGAACAGTTAAACGAAAGTTTATCGGCCGTAAGATTTAATACTCCATTGTAGCTCTCAGATCCATTGTCAATATCTGCCGGAGTGATTACAGCTGCACCAGTGGCATCTAGTTCAATAGTTATATTTTTTGCTTTTACCAAAGGAGGAACAAAAACGTTTAATGCCTGTGATACAGGGGAAGCGGCAAGAAATTTATAATCTCCGGATTGTGAGGCAGTAATAGTTGTTGACCCTCCTCCAATCAAATGAATTTTGCCGTTTAAAATGATTGCAACACTGCTATCTGAACTTGAATAAGTTACAGGAAGTAGTGACGTAGCACCTGCCTGTGGCTCAAAGTCTTCATCTCCAACTTTTTTATCAGCTAAAGGGCTGAAAGATATCGTCTGGCTGTTTTTAACAACAATCAACGTGCGCTTTACCGCATCCGCAATAAAATATTCGGCATTGCCCCGCTGGGTGGCTGTTATTTCAGAAGTTCCGGCACCAACAATACGGATCTTACCATCAATAACCGTTGCTGTGTTTTCATTTGAGCTCGAATAAGTTACATTTAATCCGGAGCTCGATACTGCCGGACTAAAATCCTCTGCGCCCACTTTCATCGTGTCTAATGCCTGGAAAGAAATTGTTTGATAAGCAGGGGCAATCAGGGCTTGTAAATCGTTTACACTTTTAACGGTTTTCACCCAGTCAACCTGGTAGTTAGTTTCTCCGGATGTAATATCCGCAACTTTAAATTGAAAAAGAGACAGGGTTGTAGGCTTAGTTAGCAGAGTTCCGGCAGAGCCGAAGCCTGTCTTGGACATATCATAATAGTAAATATCGTCACCTACTTTGCCTGTCCATTTATTACTTCCGTTGCCGAACGAACCCAGAGAAGTATCGAAAGTTACATTGCCGGTTTTTGGCTTTTTTAACTTGATAGCTACAATGGGATAGTTTACAGGGTATAGAACTGCACCGGCATTTCTTTTAATATCACCGCGACCGGAACCATTAGTTTGTTTTGCAAGCGTTACACGTAAGTTATCATTTTCGCTGGTTAAGCTTGCGCCGGTGGTATTAACGCTCCAGTTGTCGGTGCTATTTGAAAAATTATCACTAACGAGGCCAGCTGTTGGATTTAATGCTACTAAGTCATCTATATTTTTGACTGTTTTAACCCAGTCGATCTGATAACTTGTTTCTCCGGAAGATACATCGGCAATTTTAAACTGAAAAGTAGTGAGCATAGTCGATCCGGTTGTAGATAAAAACTTATCAAGGCCAAAGTTTTTTGTTAGGTCGTAATAATAAATATCGTCACCTACTTTTCCGGTCCATTTGTTTGCCCCATTTCCGTAAGCACCCAAGTTAGTATCAAAGGTTACGTTGGCAACCAGTGGCTTTTTCATTTTGATAGCAAGAATGGGGTAATTGTTTGTGTTAAGTTCAACACTTCCATTCTTTTTAACGTCTCCTCGGCCTTTTCCCGTTGATTGGGTAACCAAGGAGACATTTAATTCTCCATTAACAGCTGAAACGCTGGAGCCACTTGTAGCAGCAATCCAGCTATCTGGGCTGCTGGTAAAATTATCATCCAGTACTCCGGAGAACTGGTAATCCGGTTCAGGGTTCAGATAAAAGAACAGGGAACCATAACCTGGGTTGTCGGCGCCAAAAGGTGCGCCCTCAGGTCCCATTTTTCCTAAGACTTCATAAGTGCTGGGCATCGCCAAGCCTTTTCTGAACACATAGTGGTTGTAAGCAATTTCGAATACCGCCCGAAAACCGCCCCGGCCTACCGCGGAAATAGCTTCCGGAGTGTAGTCCTGATAGTTCTTCTCGCAAAAATCATAACTGGTTTCGTATGGTACAGTATACCCGAGGTTATATTTAGAAGTATATTCATATCCGCGCATAATTGCGTTATTTGAAGCGGAATATAGATCTACACCTTGTTTCAGCGCCATTTCGGCAAGTTCTGCAAGTGAACCAAGAGCCAGCATAGTATGGGGCTGATCTCGGTTACTTTCCTGAAGCTGTCCGGCCTCAGTTAACACATAATTATCTATGCTCCCGTTGCCTTCGCCATAATAATAATAGTTTATGGTTTTGTTAAACATTGGCTTATCATCGGTAAAAATCGCGATAGACATCAAAGCCTTCATGCATATAATATCCCAGTTACCATGTGCACAGGGCCTGAAGTTGCCTATCACAGGGTAAAAAACGGATTTTAGCATGTTTTGGCATTGAAGAATATTAGATGCCTCCCATGCAGGATATGTTGAGCGCATAATCTCAGCTGCGTTCGCTAGCATAAAACCGTAAAGGCCATTTAATTCAGCATCGGCACCAACTATTGCGGTTGTAGTAGAAGCATACGCATCAATAATTTCGATTGCTTTTTTTGCATGTAAATCATTGTTTGTGATGTTCCACATCAACGCATTGTAGTAGGCTGCAAGAAAATCCCTTTCAACACCATCCTTTACAGATCCCCCAGCAACACCATCAACGGTAATGGCCTGATCACGAGTTAGCAGCCGGAAAGGCCCTGCTTTTGAATACGAAGAGGATGATTTGTTAGAGGCTACCAGCAGCTCGTAACTTTTATATGCCCTGCCGTATTTATTAGCAACCTGATTTTTTATTCTTAAAAGATCGGCGGTGTTATGAAGCAAGCCTGGATGACTAAACTCGCCAGTAAACTCAAACTGCGGCGGAGTTGCGCCGGTAGGATCTGCAAAATTACGCAGAGCATCCACAGATGAAAAGGTTCTCACCCAGTCTACTTCATAAGAAATATCGTTAGCAGCAAGTTCTTCCTGGGTTAAAACTACATCAGCGAGTTTAAACTGAAATGTTGAAAGCGTGGTTGCCTGTGTTTTAGACAAGGTCGTTGTGCCCAGTTTTCCTGTTGACAGATCCCAATAATAAATATTTCCAGTCGGCGTCACAACTTTAGTAGCGTTATTATTAGTATTGTTGAAAGCGCCAAGGTTAGTGTCGAAAAAGAAATTGGCGCGGGGTGGTTTATCAAATTTAATCGCCACAATGGGGAAGGTGCCGGCATGGAAAGTTACTCCACCGTTTTTCCTGAGATCTCCCCGGTATTTGCCACCAGTTTGAAGGGCCATTTTGATAGTATACCTGCCATTTACAAAACTGGCAGTTGAACCGCTGGTTGCAGGCACCCAGCTAAATGTGTTTCCCGTTGAAAAATCATCGGCAAGCTGACCGTCCTGAGCGTAGGCATTATCAATAGTTAATACACTGATAATACAGCAACAGAAATAAATAAAACGCCGTAGGGGATTAATACTTTTTAATGCAGGCGGCTTAATGAGGGTAAAATTTCTATTCAAGATCGTTGGGATTAAATGGTTAATAATTATAGTTTATTTGATATTTGTTGTTTTACTACATTTCATCTTCGGGGCTAACACATCTCAGATGATGTTTCATCTGACGAAAGGAGCTGATGTAAACATTTACGTCGCCAGTGCATCTGTTGCCGCTTTAAATTTCAACCTGATACTGACAGGTCGTTGTACTCTAAAAAGCTTTCCCGTCCATTAAATCGTCTCCCACATCCCATTAGAATAATCAAATTTACTTCTACTAAACCGATTTAGGAATAGTT
>CBIHLM010000138.1:0-5487 GCA_966210515.1 uncultured Pedobacter sp. | reverse complement strand
GCAAGTATTCCCTTTCACGATAAATTAATATTTTACATTCAGCTTGCGCGGATGAAGCAGGTAAAGTTTACGGAAACAGATACTGTAAAAGGTTATTATCTTACCTTTGACCGCGATTTAAATAATCCGACCGCTGTGCTGCTGAAAAGTTATGATAGCAATCTGAAATTATATAAAGTAAAATGAGAGGACTCTCCGTAGTAATAACCGTTCTGAACGAAAGAGAAAATATCGCTCCTCTCATTGAAGCCATCGGTACGGCCTTATCAGGAATTGATTACGAAGTGATTTTTGTAGATGATGGCTCTAATGACGGTACCCAAAAAGAAATTCGTAGGCATGCAAATGAAAATATAATTCTCGTCGAGCTTCGTAAGAATTATGGTCAAAGTACAGCAATGACAGCCGGAATTGATCATGCCTCAGGCTCCTATATCGCTTTAATGGATGGTGATTTGCAAAATGATCCTTCTGATATTCCATTTATGCTACAAAAGCTTAAAGATGAAGATTGGGATGTGGTTGTAGGAAATCGAAAGAGCAGGCAGGACAGGTTGTTGGCCCGTAAACTTCCTTCAAGAATTGCAAATGCTTTGATATGCCGCATGACAGGCGTTTATATTAAAGATTACGGTTGTACTCTCAAAGTTTTCAAACACGAAATTGCAGAAGATTTAGGCATCTATGGCGAATTACACCGTTTTATTCCTGTATTAGCAAAGCTGCAAGGCGCCAATATAACGCAGGTAGATGTAAAGCATCATGCACGTAAATTTGGTTCGTCAAAATATGGTTTGGGCCGAACTTTTAAAGTAATCTCCGATTTGGTAACCATTGTGTTTTGGCAAAAGTATCTTCAGAAGCCGATGCACTTATTTGGTCCCCTTGGATTTCTTTCTTTCGGATTGGGACTATTAATCAACCTATATTTGCTGTTTTTAAAGTTATTAGGACACGATATAGGAGGGAAGCCGCTGTTAATTCTCGGCCTTATTTTACTTTTGGGTGGAATACAGCTTATTACGATAGGTATATTAGCAGAAATTAGCATGCGCACCTATTTTGAAGGAACAAACAAAAAAACGTATCAGGTAAGAAGAGTTTTTAATGGAAATAAAGAAAGTCTGGAAGGTAGTTAAAACGCCGCTTAAGATTGCAGTAACGATCGCTTTGATTTATGTAGTATTTCAAAAGATTGATTTTAGGGATATAAAGCGATTATATCTGACTAGTAATTTGTTTTTTATCTTTCTTGCTCTTGTAGCATACTTTTTCTCTCAAGTGGTGTCGTCCTGGAGATTATTAAGCTTTCTTAAATCCATTGGAATCAATGTGACTTTGTTGTTCAATTTCAAGCTTTACCTGCTTGGGTTGTTTTATAACATCTATGGCGGTATTGGCGGAGATGGGTATAAGATATACCTGTTGAGAAGGCATTTTCAGAAACGTACCCGGAAGATAATATTTGCAATTCTATTAGACAGGGTTAGCGGTTTGTGGGCAATCGGCTTTCTCTTCGCAACCTTAATACTTTTCATCCCACGTATACAAATTCCCTGGTATGTTATTATCGCTGTTGTATTGCTTGGCACATCCATTTATTATGCGGTGCTGCAGAGGTTTTTTGCGCTCTATAACCAAAATTTTGTGAAGGCTCATTTAAAAGCAATAGTTGTGCAGAGCTTACAATTAGCTAGTGTGATGTGTATCTTGCTTTCTCAAAACTTTACAGGGAAGTTTTCCCCTTATCTCTTTAGTTTTTTGGTTTCTTCTATTGCCGCGATTATCCCGATCGGGGCTTTTGGTTTTGGGACAAGAGAGTATGTTATGGTGCACATTTCCGAGGTTTTTGATATGAATCAAAGTCTGGCTGTGTTTGTAACATTTACCTTTTCTATTTTATCGACGCTGGTAGCTTTAACTGGTATTTGGTTTGTATATCGTTCAAAAGAGTTCGAACCTTTGCCCTCTGAGGAGGAAGCAGAAGTTTTTGAGCAGGAAGCTGACAAAATTATTGAAGAATAGCCCGGTTCTCCTTAAACCATGTGTAAAATTTCTCTAAACCTTCTTCAAGATTGGTAGAGGGATTGTATCCCAAAACGTCTTTTGCTTTAGAAATATTTGCATAAGTTTTTGGCACATCTCCGGGTTGTTGCGGCAGGTTCTTAATCAAAGCTTTTTTACCGCAGGTAGTTTCGATCGCTTCAATCAATTCAGCAAGGGTCACTGTTTTGTTATTGCCAAGATTAATAATTTCGAAACCTGTTTTATCGTAGTCAATGGCTGCAATAACTCCTTTTATGATGTCATTTATATAAGTATAATCGCGGCTTGTAGAGCCATCGCCATAAACGGATATTGGCACGTCATTCAGCATAGCTCTAAAGAAACTATGAATTGCTAAATCTGGCCGTTGTCCCGGACCGTATACCGTAAAGAAGCGAAGTGCCAGAAAACGTATTCCATATAACTCGCTATAAGCATGGCCCAGCATTTCGCCAGCGAGCTTGGTTGATGCATAGGGACTTATAGGCATCAGTCTTTCTTCTTCGGTCCAGGGTACATTCTCATTTATTCCGTAAACACTGCTGGACGAGGCGAATAAAAACTGTTTGATATGCCTGTTTTTTGCGAACTCTAAAAGGATTTGGGTTCCTCTAACATTAACATCATGGTAAAGCATCGGTTCATTAATACTCGGTCGCGTGCCGGCTCTGGCGGCAAGGTGAATAATTACGTCGATATCGGGCACCATTTCCAGAACTTCTGTCTGTCTCAAATCCCCTTCAATGAAGTTAAATTTACCGATTTCAAATAAGGGCTTTAGATTTAGTTCTTTCTGATTGCGGGAATAAAAGTCATCCAGGTTATCAATCGTAGTTACTTTAAAATCTTTTAATAAAGCACTTATCAGATTGCTGCCAATAAAACCGGCTCCCCCGGTTACCAGTATATGTCTCATCCCAAATAATTGAGGTCGCAATCTACCATATTTAATAAATTTGTAATATTCTAAGCCGCAGGTTTGGGTGAAATCTGATTAAAACTTCGAACTTTGTATTGAACTGTTCGGCCCGGCTAGCCTTGAAATATAAATCTTACATTTATTTAAATGCAGAATAATGAAAATAGTAATAACTGGTGCAAGTAGTGGTGTTGGTTTTGAAGCGGTGTTGGAGTTTATTTTAAACTCGGGGCACGAAATCGTTGCGCTTGCGCGATCAGAGGACAATTTAAAAAGACTTTATCAAATTGCAACTTCCATAAATCCGGACTGTAAGCTTTTTCCGGCAAAGTTTGATATCGTGCACGACGATTATACTTCATTGGTAAGTTTTATCGAGGATCGGATAGGATCAGTGGATATTCTGATAAATAATGCAGGTTCTCTGCTTAACAAATCTTTCGAAGAAACAACACAGCTGGATTTTGCCGACATGTTACAGAGTAATTTGCTTGGCCATGTAAAAATGATACATCATTTATTGCCACTTTTAAATGAAAATTCTCATGTAGTCAATATCGGAAGCATGGGCGGATTTCAGGGAAGTGCCAAGTTTCCCGGTCTGGCCGCATATTCGGTTAGTAAGGCGGCGCTGCATACACTGACCGAATGTCTGGCAGTTGAATTCCAGGAGCGCAAGATCCGGTTTAATTGCTTAGCTTTAGGTTCGGCGCAAACGGAAATGTTAGAAAAAGCGTTCCCAGATTACCAATCACCAGTGATGGCATTTGAGATGGGAAAATACATAGCAGATTTTGCCTTGACAGGCCACAAGTTTTTTAACGGTAAAGTTTTGCCCGTTGCCGTAACTACACCTTAAAGCTAATGTTATGCGAGTTTTCATCTTTATTTTCTTGGGCTCTGTATTGCTTTTCGCATGTCGGAATGAACGCGAACCTAGTGTATCTGATGCAGATAGCGCAGCCATTTCTCGTTCAGAAAAAATAAGCTCGCCTCCTTACAGCGTTGAAGTTGACGAGGAAACACAGAATTTAAGTCTGGTCCGTAGTGATGAAGATCTTGAAGGTGTCAGAGTTAATTATATAATCGAATCAATAAATAAAAAATATAAGGATATTGAACTTGACTTAGTTAATGAGGGGAAGGATACGATCAGCTTAAAAATTGATGATGCCAGAAAATTAACACAAAGCATGGGAAGTGCCGGAGCGGAGGCTTATCTGGCAGAGCTTACGTTTTCATTAACAGAGTTGAAGGGAATTAAAGCGGTGAAAATCGATTTTGAGGAGGGAGATCATGCAATGCCCGGAGTGTATACCCGCGACGATTTTAAAACATTAGCAGATCCGGATAAGAAAAAATAAGGCCTTGCCGAGTCGAGCCAGCAAGCGCCTTGTTTTATGTACTACTTTTTATTCAGAAGCAGTATTTCATTTACAATAATTTCGGTAAAATACTTTTTCACCCCCGTTTGATCGGTGTAACTTCGGGTGCTTAAGCGTCCTTCTATACAAATTTCGCTGCCCTTGCGTAAATACTTTTCTGTTAGCTCAGCATTCTTATCCCACATTACCAGATGGTGCCATTGGGTTTCTTCGATTTTCTCACCTTTATCGTTTCGGAAAGAAGAGTTCGTAGCTATCGACACTTTCGCTAACTTTTTGTTGTTTGCAATTGTTTTGATTTCCGGCTCATTGCCTAAGTTTCCTACCAGACGTACACTGTTTCTTAAATTACTCATTTTCTTAATTATTAATTTGATTACCCGATTAACGAACAGTGATATTCCTTCATCACCGACGATACAAAGGTGTAAAGACCGCGGGAAATTAGCCGGAGCTTAAACATTTATATCCGTATATATCCGGGTATACACGGATAAAGTTTATATTTAGCCACCTGAACCTAATAAAATTTCGACATCAATGGCAGACACAGTGAGTCGGGTAATTATTAATCAGGACCGATAGCCAGAGAAAATACACAATAAATTAATCGAATAATACCTATGGAACGTATTTGCCTTGACTGTCGTCAACCGCTGAAAGGCCGGGCCGATAAAAAATTCTGCGATGACCAATGCAGAAGCAATTTTAATAATCGGATTAAGCTTCAAAAGAGTGATTTCGTGAAAGAGGTGAATGCTATTCTGAGTAAAAATCGGAATATTTTGCAGAAGCTAAACCCGGATGGGAAAACGAAAATAACCCGCGAGAAATTATTAGGCAAAGGGTTCAGTTTTACTTATTTTACGCATATCTATCAAACACAGAAAGGAAATACATACTATTTCTGCTATGAATACGGATATCTAAAATTGGAGAATGATGACTTTTTGCTGGTTAAAAGAGACGAGAATCAGTCGTAGCAAATGTTTGTGATAAATAATAAAAGAGTTTACTTTTATCACACCTAAATTACCTATGAACAAGAGTTTAAAAGAGTTTTTTTCCTTTTCGAAAAAGGAGTTAAATGGTCTGCTGGTATTTTGTTTCTTTCTTGTTTTGATTGCCATCTCCCCG
>CBIHLM010000137.1:0-5576 GCA_966210515.1 uncultured Pedobacter sp. | reverse complement strand
TACTTAGCTTGTTAGCAATGTTAACCGCAGCTTTCCTAAAAATCATGCATCTTCCCGGAGGAAAAATATTCATCGTTATTAGTGTACTTTTAACTGCGGTGTGGGTAGTCAGTGCTCTTTACGAAATTTATGGATCTAAAAGAATAACCATGCAGGAGAAGATAATGTGGACCATTGGTTTCCTTTTATTAAGTATCCTAACCGGACTTCTTTATTTTTTTATTGGTAGACCAAGAGTACTACGTGACTATAAGATTCTTAAACGATAAGATGAGAGCAGAGTCATGACCTGACATCGATTTGCAAAAAACTGTTTCTTGCAGCAAGATCAATTATGCAGATAGCGATTTTGCGCCTTGCTGGGTAATGGCTTCGGTTATCTATAATTATTTTTTTTGCGCTTATGATGGCATTAAGGCATAAAATCCAGCTGTAATAACATATACTCTATTAAATTTGTAGACTAAATAGATTTTGTTAAATTTGGCAATTCAAATTGTCATCATATGCTTAAAAAAGAACCCTACCTGGTAATAATGTTATTAATTTTTAGTCTGGGGGCTAAATCCCAGAAGAGTATAACCGATCAGCAACTTGTATGGTACGGTTATTTTCTATCATTGCAGTTTAACGATAAATGGTATTTGCAAACTGAAGTACAGGAGAGACATTTTATCAATCCTGTGGCACAGCACCAGTTTCTTATTCGTAGCGATATACACCGTACTTTGGGGACAAATGGTTGGGAGACATCTGCTGGTTTGTGTGCCTTTTTCCAAAACGCCAACGATCCTGATGCTGCGGTTAATTTAACTGTTCCGGAGCTTCGGCCTCATATTGAGTTTGCTTATCGGCAAAAGGCTAAGTTCCTGGCATTCGATCATCGATACCGAGCCGAGGCCAGGTTTTTTCATCAGACGAATATCGCACGCACCAGCCTTGAAGATGGATTTGAGTTCGGTCATGTCAGGCTCAGATACCGACTGCAGGCAACAGTTCCGGTTTGGAAGTTAGATGATAAAAGGGCTTTGAAAGTTAAGGTAAATGATGAGGTATTACTCAACGCCGGTTCCAAAATCACTAAAAACGTGTTCGATCAAAACCGGCTCTACACCGGCCTAAGCTTCGATGCATTGCCTAAGCTCACTTTTGACCTTGGATATTTGAATTGGTTTCAGCAACGACCTACCGGCGACTTTTATAACCGAAATATCTTACGTTTTTCAGTATCCCAAAAAATAACGCTTTAGCCATGAGTACAGAACATTTAGAACGGGTCGAAGCTATAAAAGTCCAAGGGAGACTGACTCAAAATCTTTGGTATATTATTCCTATAGTATTATTAATCGGGTTATTATTGATTTTATTATATAATTATCACGACAGTATTTCTATTGAAAACATCAAAAGCGGTTTAACTTTCGATTTTTTAATATTTTTATTGATAGGCATTTTTGCTCAGTTGGTCGACAGTACACTCGGCATGGGGTATGGTGCTACCTCTACAACTTTTTTACTTTCATTTGGAGTGCATCCGGCTACAAGCAGCATGGGGGTACATGTTGCTGAAATGTTTACAACGGGAGCATCTGCTATTTCTCACTACCGGTTTAAGAATATCAACAAAAAACTGGTTTTAAACCTGGTTATACCTGGGGTAGCCGGGTCAATTACAGGCGCTTATTTGCTGGCAGATGTAATAGATGGAGATCTGATAAAGCCTTATATCGCTATATACATGATCATTTTGGCGGTCATAATCATCATTAAAGGCCTGCGAAAAACTATTCAGAAGAAGAAGACTAAACGGCTTGGTGGTTTAGCGGTATTCGGCGGTTTTATGGACTCGATCGGAGGTGGGGGATGGGGACCCATTGTTACATCAACGCTAATGGGAAGAGGCAGAGACCCGCGTTATACAATTGGCTCGGTAAATACGGCAGAGTTTGCCATTGCCTTTGCCAGCGGAATAACCTTTGTGCTTTTTGAGGGCATTAACGGATGGCAGGTTATAGCCGGGTTGATAATAGGGGGAGTAATTGCCGCGCCGATCGGAGCATATTTAGTGAATAAGATTCCAAGAAAACCCATAACCGTCTTGATCGGGTTGCTGTTGATCTTTCTTAGTTTAAGGACACTTGTGAAATTGCTTTAGTGCGAAAGAAATCCATTTCGAATACAGAAAAATTTACCCGACTGTAACTTTTAAGGAAATGTTATCGTCAGAAGGATATTAAATCGTATTAAATTTAACAGATGAAGAAAACCTTACTTATCACGCTGACTTTATTTAGTCTTGCATCATTTACAAGTTCAGCACAAGACGCTAAAAGTGCTTTTAAAATTAACCCCCTAAGTGCTCTATTAAGAACGGGGTCGGTTTTTTATGAGCATAAACTTTCAAAAAAGGAATCATTTCAGTTGGGAGCGGCATATTTAGGATTAAAAATAGAGGATGTGAAATTTTCCGGCTTTTCAGTTACGCCAGAATATCGGTACTATCCTAAAGAAAACGCTTTAAGTGGTTTGTATATCGGACCTTATTTAAGATATCAAAACCTTACAGTGAAAGATGAGACAAGCAAGGGCTCTTATTCGTCTGTGGGCGGCGGTGTAGTTTTAGGCAGACAGTGGGCATATAAAAGCGGCTTTGTTTTGGATCTTTTCTTCGGACCAAGTTACAATTCCGGGAAGGTGAAAGCAGATGATGGGAGTGAGGAACCGGACGTAAGCGTTTCTGCTATTGATGGTTTTGGCATCCGCACAGGAATATTGATCGGATTTAGCCTTTAGAACTCTTTATAAAACAGAAAAGCTCCGTAAAAAGGAGCTTTTCTGTTTACACTGATTTCATTCTTTTTATCAGTTGTTCAATTATTTTAGGGTAGTGGAGATGTTCCAGTTGCTGCCCTTTAAATTTTATCATTTCTAAATCATCACCCTTCTCAATTCGGAAGCGTGATTGATGAATGATTTCTCCTTCATCAAAGCATTCGTTCACGAAATGAATGGTTATACCCGATTCTTCTTCGGCATTCTCTAAAATGCTTTTATGAACTTTATCTCCATACATGCCTTTACCCCCATATTTAGGTAATAGGGCAGGATGAATATTTATAATTTTATTCGGAAAAGCTCTAAGCAAATTTTCAGGAATCAGCCATAGAAATCCAGCCAGTACAATGAGGTCAACCTCCAGACTTTTAAGCAGAGTAACAACCGCTTCGCTTTGATAAAATTCATGCTTGTTAAAAATATGCGTAGGAATTTCAAAATTGTCGGCACGCTGCAGCACAAAGGCATCCGGATTATTACTAAGCACAATGGCCACTTCAGCATCGTTATGCTTTTTAAAGTGTTCCATTATTTTTTGAGCGTTTGAGCCCGAACCAGAAGCGAAAATAGCGATACGTTTTTTAAGATACATAGCTTAACCTGAAACCAAATATATCATTTACAATAATCAAATGATAATGTTGCAAAAGTATCTTAAAAAAAGGAATGGGTGGTATTATTCTTGAGGCTTCTCATATACCTATCTAAAATTTAATTGTTATGGCTAATTTGAGTAATCGAAACATCGCTATTCTTACCGAGAATGGCTTTGAAGAAGTGGAGCTTACGAGTCCGAAAAAAGCATTGGAAGAAGCTGGAGCTAAAGTGCATATCATTTCTCCGCAACGTGATAAAGTTAAAGCAATGAAAGATCACCAATGGTCAATTGAGCTGCCGGTTGACAGACATATATCTGAGGCTAATGCCGACGATTATGACGCTTTGCTTTTACCCGGGGGTGTGTTCAATCCGGATAAGTTAAGAATGGATGAGCAGGCAATACATTTTATAAAATCTTTCTTTAATGATCGTAAGCCTGTAGCTGCTATTTGCCATGGTCCGCAGTCATTAATTACCGCAGGAGTGGCCGAAGGACGAACGCTTACTTCCTACCCGTCTATTAAAATTGATTTAATTAATGCAGGCGCTAATTGGGTTGATGGAGAGGTAATAGTTGACCATGGTTTGATAACCAGTCGCAGTCCGAAGGATTTACCCGCATTTAACGCAAAAATATGCGAGGAATTTGCAGAGGGAGTGCATGCTTAATTACAAGGGCCAAAAGCTTTATTTTGGCCCTTATAATTTATATTGCTGCTGATTCCGGCACCTCTTTGGTTTCTATAAAGTGCTTGAAATTTAAGATATCTTCTTTTATAATTTCTTCCAAAGCCGGACTAAATTGCCGGGCAATTCCAGTTCCTAATTCACCAATAGGCGACTGGTAGCTAAAAACAACTTCAACTTCGGTTCCGCCCCCCGGAGCGTCGTTAAACTCTACCTTCCCTCCATGATCTATGGCCGAGCCTTTCACAGAGTGCCATCCAATAAAATGATTCTCTATTTCTTTCACTATTTCAGCATTCCAGCTTATTGGGGGAGTGTTTTTGGAATATTTAGCTTTCCAGTGAGAGTGAATGGGGTCTTTCTCTACTACAGATTCTATATGCTTCATAAACAAAGGCAAGTTCTCCAATCTTCTCCAAAACTGGTAAACTTCTTCTTTGGGCCTGTTTACTGTAAATTGCTGTTTGATGTTAATAACCTCGGGCTTGGTGCTATTTAATCCCATCGCTTCGTAAGCATAGCAGTGGCCGCTGACACCCCGTACAAACAAAAAGCCGCCTGCTATCAATTTCGAAAGACTGGCGTAAGGATGTTTGGGTATTGATTTAAGTCCGGAGTAGAGAAGAAAAGCTCCGCCGAGTACGGATACCACCCTTTCAGGCATATTAATATTGATAGACTCTTCTCTCAGGTTGAAATGATTATCTGTATTCCCGGTGTTATACTTTTCGGGATGCTTATACATGTCTGGATAGATAATAGCCATGAATTTTAGGTTTAATTATAGAAACGCCAAATATGCCCGAGTGTTTGCCCGGTTGCAATTATTCTATTGATTTATAATGTATTTTTGGACCTCACCGTTTTGCCCGTTTTTTCACAGCCAGTATTGTTCATTTATGAGATTTCTTTTATTTATTCTGTTTTTAAGCTCTTTGCAACTAATCGTAAAAGCTCAAACAGTTATTGATACTTCTGAACTTAAAGAAGTTGTCGTAAGTTCCTATTTTAAAGATCAGCCATTATTAAGTGCTCCAGTTTCAGTCAGTATAATTAGTTCCGAGGTTTTTCGTAATCAGCCCGGATATTCATTATTGCCTGCGATAAATACAGCTCCGGGTGTCCGAATGGAGGAACGATCGCCCGGAAGTTATCGATTATCCATCCGCGGAAGCTTATTACGGTCTCCTTTCGGGATAAGGAATGTAAAAATGTATCTCGACGATTTTTTGTTAAGCGATGCTGGAGGAAATACCTATCTCAATATTCTTGATGCTTCGGGCGTCGGACGAATAGAAATTCTTAAGGGTCCGGAGGGAAGCGTTTTTGGAGCAAATTCAGGCGGAGTAGTTTTAATTACGTCCAAAAGCCCGGACCGCGATAGTTCTTTATTCTCCGCAGAAATATCTGGCGGTTCCTTTGGCCTGATGCAGCAAAATGCAGTAATCAACACC
>CBIHLM010000136.1:0-5702 GCA_966210515.1 uncultured Pedobacter sp. | reverse complement strand
AGTTCAACAGTCTCGGCTAATACATTTCTGAAGGTCGATAATCCTTGTTTCGTTTTTAAGTTTATGATTGGCTCGACGTGTAATTCGCCTGCCCCCGCATGTGCATAATACGATGCTTTTACCTGATATTTATCCAAAATCAGCTGGAGATCCTGGATATATTCAGGCAATTCCTGAGGCGAAACTGCACAGTCTTCAATTAAATTAACCGGCTGACTATCGCCTCGCAGATTACGCAACAAGCCTAATCCGGCCTTACGAACATCCCAGGCGTAAACCGTATCTACGTTGTATAAAACAGGATATGCATAACCGAAACCTGTATTTTGTAAATTGCTTATCAGCTCATCAACCTTTAATTGAAGTTCCTGCTTATCATGGCACATAAATTCCACTATTAAAATCGCTGCAGGGTCGCCCTCAATAAAAAACCGGTTCTTTTGATATTCGGGATGGCCAATAGTAAAATCGAGAATGTATTTATCTACAAGCTCTGAGGCCATTGGTTTATGCTCCAGGGCAACAATGTTAGCTCTTAAAGCATCGTCCAGAGAATTACAGTGGATACATATTACCGCCGTCTCTTTCGGGGGCAAGGGCAATAAATTGAGTTTCACCTCACTTATAAACGCCAGTGTTCCTTCTGAACCCGCGAGCAAACTGCACAAATTAAAATCTTTTCCTTCCTGATTGAAAGGCTGCATGGCCAGTAAGGCATCAAGGGCATAACCTGTATTTCGGCGAACGACAGTAGATTTTGGGAAGTTTCTTTTAATTAATTCCTTATTGCTTTCGTCAGATAATAAAGACACTAAAGATTCATAAATCTCAGTCTTAAAACTTTTTTCGCCGGGCACACTCAGATCTCCCGGCTTTAATATCACCTCAGATCCATCGCTAAGAATAACCGTAGCTTCCAATAAATGATCCCTAACTGCTCCCCACACAATGCTATGTAAACCGCAAGAGTTATTGCCGACCATTCCGCCAATCATAGCCCGGTTAGCGGTAGATGTTTCCGGACCAAACATCAGTCCGTAAGGCCGCAAGTAAAAGTTCAAATCATCTCTTATCACCCCCGGTTGCACCCTGACCCAGCTTTCGGCACTGTTTACCTCGATTATTTTGTTGAAATGTTTAGAGATGTCTACCACTATCCCATTGCCTACCACCTGCCCCGCTAATGAGGTACCCGCCGCCCTCGGAATTAAAGTTAATTTGTAGCGTGTGGCAAAATCTATCAGTAATTTTATATCGTCATTGTTTTTTGGCAAGGCAACGGCAAGCGGCTTCTCCTGATACACAGAAGCATCAGTTGAGTATGCTAGTAATTGAGTTTGATGAAATGCCGAATCATTGTAGTACAGCTCTCCATTTAAGTATCCCTCAAAACTTTCAAATTGTTTTTTCATTACCGTTAATCCTATCCTAAAAAGGCTTTAAATCTAAATAATATTTAACGACCATCAGATGCGAATGGCTAATTAAAGAAAAATCGTTGTGAATGGATTCTCAAAAACTTTCAGAGCTATTTATCGGTAGCGGGCCGTGGTATATTATTGTTTTTTACGGGAAAACGGGCCGGAATATTTGATGTGCAACATTTATCCTTTTGAGCTTTAACGCTTTCGCTTGATGTCGTCATCACTTTATTATCCTCCGGTAAACAGGAAGATAATACAAACGCGATAAACACTGATCCCACTATTTTATATTTCCGTCTCATTTAGTACCTGCATCTTTTACACACCTGAATCCCATGTTGCTCATTCCGGAATCCGGAGAACTTTTCATCCTTCTGGAAGACCTGTAGCCCGAGCAATAACTATCATTACACATAAATGAACCTCCTCTCGCAACTTTTTTTGGAACAGTAGGCTCATCCGGGTCATGACTATCCGAAGGTCCCTGTGGGTTAGTTATTCCGACGGGATTATTGACAACCTGATAGTAATCGTCCCGATACCAATCCGAACACCATTCCCAAACGTTGCCCGCCATATCGTAAAGCTTATATCCGTTTGCCGGAAAAGATTTAACAGGAGCTAGGCCATTAAATCCATCGACAGCCGTGTTATTATCAGGAAAACTTCCCTCCCAGGAATTAGCTTTTGGCTTTCCTGTGTTTATATGTTCGTTCCCCCAGGGATAAATATTATTTTTCAGGCCTCCGCGGGAGGCGAATTCCCATTCGGCTTCGGTGGGTAAACGCTTGCCGGCCCATTTACAATAAGCCATCGCATCATCCCAGCTTACGTGAATCACAGGATAATTCTCCTTCCCTTTAAGATCACTCTCAGGACCTTCCGGATGTTTCCAGCTTGCTCCGGGAACCCAGCGCCACCATTGCGAATAATCCTTTAAATCTACTTTTGCAGAAGGCGGTGTAAATACCAGGGATGCTGGTACCAGCTGACTTTCATCCGGCTTCGGCGTGTCGGGCGGCAACTGCTTTTTTAACTGCTCCCAGTCGGGCTTCTGCTCGGCGGTGGTTACATAACCGGTAGCTTCAACAAATTTAGAAAACTGGGCATTGGTCACCTCATGCTCGTCCATATAAAAGGCACTTACAATAACCCTATGTTTTGGATATTCATCTCTGCTGGCCTGCTCGTTATCGCCGCCCATCATAAATTCGCCACCTGCAATATAAACCATGCCTTTTTTAGAGGTGTCGCCGTTAAATTCTATATCATCTATTGAAATTATTTCGGAAACTAAAGTATCACTGTCATCTATTGTCGATAAAGAATTTCGCTCCTGAGAACAAAAGCTCAGAAACCCAACCATGCAGACTGCACTTACCGTTTTAAACACGGGATGATCTTGTATCATGCTTAATTCGATTGTCTTATCTCAAAATAATAAAAATCCGGCTTGTCGATTTACCGCTGAATAATAAACGCAGAATAATATAATTAGCGTCTAAAGCATAATAATTCTGCTAAGCTTTTATCAATGCAATACTTTGTTTGAAAGTCTATAAACGTCCCAGGGCTCCATCAAAAGTATAGGACTTTCCTTTCTCGGTTTGAAATGTAATCACTTTGTCCCCATATCGGAGTATACATTTATTACCCAATTTCGAAAGAACAGACACTTTGCTAAGTTTCCCATTATCCCAGTCGATATCCAGTTCAAATCCCCCACGGGCGCAAAGACCGTGAATAAATCCTTTTGGCCAGGCAGATGGTAATGCAGGGAGAAGATGCACATCACCGGCATGGCTTTGTAATAGCATTTCTGTAATACCCGCAGTGGCTCCAAAATTACCATCGATCTGAAATGGCGGATGAGTATCAAATAGATTTGGAAGCGTAGACTTTTGTAAAAGCGCAATGAGGTTTTTGTATGCCTCCTCTCCGTCCTGAAGTCTGGAAAAGAAATTGATAATCCAGGCCCGGCTCCATCCTGTATGGCCTCCGCCATTAGCCAATCGATGGTCAATAGTTTTACGGGCTGCCGCTAAAAGCTCCGGACTTTTCTGGGCTGTTATCTGCCTTCCGGGATGCAATCCGAACAAATGAGAAATGTGTCTATGCCCTGGCTCAGGTTCTTTAAATTCCTCGGTCCACTCCATAATCCTGCCATCCCTTCCAATTTTTGTTGGCGCTAAGCGAGATAATATAGATTCAAGTCTGCGGCGGAAAACAGCATCTTTCTTTAATACTTTACTTGCAGCTATAGTATTTTCCAATAAATCGCGAATAATCATATGATCCATCGTTGGTCCCATCACCATGGTGGCCTTTTCACCGTCTTTAGTGAGAAAAGTATTTTCCGGAGAAGTTGAAGGTCCGGAAACAAGCTGTTTAGTCACCGGGTTTTCTATAAGCCAATTGACATAAAACTCTGAAGCCTCTTTCATTATCGGGTATCCCTGTTCAGCTAAAGTTTTCTTATCTTCTGTAAAAAGGTAATGCTCCCACAAATGCTGGGCACTCCATCCCAAGCCCATTGGCCACATCGCATACTGAACATTTCCTGAGGTTTCAGTATAATGCCATACATCCGTTGTATAGTGTGCAACAATGCCTTTCATGCCATACATATCCCTGGCAGTTTTTCTTCCGTCGGGTCTAAGTGCGTCAATAAAATCAAAGAAAGGGGTGTGCATCTCAGACAAATTTGTCTGTTCTGCCAGCCAATAATTCATCTGAATATTAATATTGATATGATAATCAGCAGACCAGGGCGCACTTAATCCATCCGACCATATACCCTGCAAATTTGCAGGCAGATCTCCCGGCCGTGAACTGCTGATTAAAAGATAACGCCCAAACTGATAGTAAAGCTTTATCAGCTGCGGATCTATATTCCCCTTCTGCAAAGCATTAAGTCTTGAATCTGTAGGAAAAAGCGTAGCGTTAGTCGAGCCCAAATCCAGATCCACCCGTTTAAAATATTTCTGATAATCTGCGATATGATCCGCGATATGCTTATCGTAAGAAACTTTCAGGGCATTCGCCAACTGCTTTGCGGAAAGCGGCTCGGGCTGTTTTTTCCAATAATCTGTGTTTGCGGTTAAATAAATCGTTACCGAATTTGCCTTCTCTACTCTAAGATGGCTTGAAGTTGCCACTACTGTTCCTCCCTCGTTTATTAATCCGGCTTTCGACACCAGCTTCACCCCATTTCCATTATCAACATGTTCAGACATACTGATACCATTTCCTGAATATTCGATTAAGGCTTTATTGCCTGGCCTTTGAAGCTTCAGATTAAAAGTCAAAGCCCCGGGCTTACTTGCCGTTAATCTCACTACAATTGCCTCGCCTGGTTTTGAAGAAAATACTTCGCGGGTATAGATAACATTTCCAGCCTGATATACAACTTTAGCCACGGCCGTTTCAAGGTCCAGTTCCCTGCGGTAATTTGAAACATCGCTACTCTGAGGAACTTCCATATCAATAAGCATATCGCCAAGAGTTTGGTATGATCCCAAATTTTTCCCTTTTCCCATCATCTTCTCCTGCGCCAGCTTTTGAGCTTCAGCATATTTTCCCTCGAAGAGCAATTTCCTGATTTGCGGCAATACAGCTTTAGATGTGGGGTTTACAAAATCCACAGGCTGCCCGGACCATACCGTTTCCTCATTAAGCTGCAGTCGCTCTGATAATGGATAACCAAATACCATAGCTCCCAATCTTCCATTTCCCACCGGTAAAGCTTCATTCCAACTTAGGGCAGGATGATTGAACCATATCTTAAGTTCCTCAGATTCTTGCTGGGCAAATATTGAAGCTCCCGAAAAAAGCAAGAAAAAGATAGATATGAGCTTAACGTATTTCATAACAGGTTTTTAAAAGATTAATAGAATTATTGCAATAATAGTTATTTAGTTTAAACACTCCCGCTGATAGCAAGATGAAGATTAGTCAACTTACTCTTTAATAAAATATTGTTAAGGCTTAACAAAATAACAAAGCCGCTACTGATAAAGGAAAAATTGAAAATATTGCAATTTAGACAGCCCTAACAATAAATATTTGAAAATATCGAAAAAAGCAGTAGTTTTAGGGACTGAACTATCCAAATATAAACATACGAACCTTTGCCTCATCAGGTGAGGGTTTTTCTTTTACAACGATTCCGAGGATTAATTACGAAATTGTTAATTTTTGTTAAATTCTTTTGAAATTATAATACTATTACTATTTTTGTCTCAGGTTTATAATTGGTTAGTTAAAAAGTCTTCATCC
>CBIHLM010000135.1:0-5773 GCA_966210515.1 uncultured Pedobacter sp. | reverse complement strand
CCATTCCAAACGCAATAGTTGCGACAATAACCTCAACATCTTCCATCAAAAACTTATCTTGCGTATCAGCCCTGGTTTTAGGGTCCAGACCTGCGTGATAAGGAAGAGCTTTTATTCCGTTCAGATTCAGAGCTTCAGCTACCTCTTCAACTTTTTTCCGACTCAAACAGTAAATTATTCCCGTTTTCCCCTGGTGACCTTTAATAAACCTGATGATCTCTTTCATCACGTTTCGTTTCGGCCGTACCTCGTAATAAAGATTTGGCCTGTTGAAAGATGATTTAAATAAAGTCGAGTCCGTCATTTGCAGGTTTTTAATAATATCCTGCTGAACTTTAGGTGTTGCCGTCGCTGTTAAAGCAATTATTGGTATATTCTCGCCAAGCGAAGTGATTACTTGGCGGATCTTTCTGTATTCAGGGCGAAAATCATGTCCCCATTCAGAGATGCAATGTGCTTCGTCAACAGCGACGAACGAAATTGTAATTAAGTTAAGAAATTCAATATTTTCGGCTTTTGCAAGCGACTCGGGAGCCACATACAAGAGCTTAGTTTCACCGCTTAAAACATCCTGTTTAACTTTGGTGATTTCAGCTTTGTTTAATGAAGAATTTAAAAAGTGTGCTATGCTTTCTGTGCCGCCGAATGCCCGTAGCTGATCAACCTGATTTTTCATCAGGGCGATGAGAGGTGATATGACAATAGCCGTACCTTCTGTCATTAATGCTGGTAATTGGTAACAGATTGATTTACCGCCACCTGTGGGCATTATTACGAAAGTATCTCGCTTCTGAAGGACGTTAGTTATTATGGCTTCCTGCTCACCTTTGAAGTTATCAAACCCAAAAAAATTCTGTAAATTATCAAACAATGATTTCTTTATCTCCATGTCCTCCCGGAATTAAAATTAGAAAGTCTAATTTTAAACATCAAAATAACATATTTTTGCCGTGAAATAGTATTTTAAATTAAAAAACTTCTGTTTGAAGACAAACGCCGAAATTTTAAATATTGCCCGAAAGACGCTTCAAATGGAAGTAGAGGGATTATCTGGCCTCATTCAAAGATTAAATAATGACTTTCCAGTGATAATCGAGCAGATTCTTGGCATTAAAGGTCGGGTAATTATCTCTGGAGTGGGTAAAAGCGCCATTATCGCTCAAAAGATTGTGGCGACATTTAACTCAACGGGTACACCTTCAATTTTCATGCATGCAGCAGATGCGATTCACGGCGATTTAGGAATCATTCAAACCGATGATCTGGTAATTTGCATTTCAAAAAGCGGCAACACCTCCGAAATCAAAGTACTTGTTCCTTTTTTAAAGCAAGCAGGTAACATTCTGATTGGAATGGTGGGCGATTTAAATTCTTATTTGGCACAACAGGCTGATTTTATATTGGATACCACTATCGAAGTAGAAGCATGCCCGCACAATCTGGCACCAACAACCAGTACAACAGCTCAATTGGCTATGGGAGATGCACTTGCGGTTAGTTTGCTTGAATGCAGAGAGTTTAGCAGTAAAGATTTTGCAAAATATCATCCCGGTGGCTCCCTGGGCAAACGTCTATATTTAAAGGTTAAAGATTTATATACACATAACACCAAACCTCAGGTATCAACTGATTCATCTATTAAGGAAGTGATTGTTGAGATTACTAAAAACCGTTTGGGTGCTGTAACGGTTGTGGAGAACAATTCAATCGCTGGAATAATAACTGATGGTGATATCAGGCGGATGATGGAAAAACATAATTCCTTTGAGCAATTAACAGCAAAAGATATTATGGGAAAGTCTCCAAGGCAGATTGAGAGCCTGGAACTTGCAATAAATGCATTAGAGATAATGAGAAGTAACAATATCACTCAATTAGTAGTTTCTGATAATGGAGTTTATAAAGGAATTATACATTTGCACGACTTATTAAAAGAAGGAATCTTATAAAATAATGAAGAACTATTACGCAGTGATTATGGCCGGTGGCATTGGCAGCCGCTTTTGGCCAATAAGCCGTTCAGCACATCCTAAACAATTCATAGATATACTTGGGACAGGTAAAACCCTTATACAAACCACATACGAGCGTTTTTTAAAGATTGTCCCTGCGGAAAATATTTTTATTGTAACCAATGAAAATTACAGACAGCTGGTAAAAGAGCAACTATCCGGCATAGACTCAAGCCAAATACTTGGGGAGCCTGTAATGCGAAATACAGCGCCATGTATTGCTTACGCCTGCCATAAAATAAACAGGCTTAACCCTAAAGCATCCATCGTGGTGGCTCCGTCAGACCATTTGATTTTAAATTCAGAAGAATTTGAAAAAAACATTCGTGAGTCGTTGGAAGCTGCATCGAGAAATAATTGCCTTATTACACTCGGAATTAAACCTTCACGCCCCGATACAGGTTATGGTTACATTCAATTTACAGAGGAAACTTTAGATAACGACTTTCATAAAGTTAAAACATTCACCGAAAAGCCCAACCTGGACCTTGCAAAAACATTCGTTCAAAGCGGAGAGTTTTTATGGAATGCAGGTATTTTCGTTTGGTCTGTGGCATCTATTATCAGCGCCTTTGAACAATACCTGCCGGAAATGAACGATATTTTCAAAGACGGTGCAAGCGTGTATAACACAGAAAACGAGCACTCGTTCATTCAACACGCTTATTATCAATGCACCAACATCTCTATTGATTACGGAATCATGGAGAAAGCTAATAATGTCTACATTTTGCCTACCGATTTCGGATGGTCTGATTTAGGCACCTGGGCTTCTGTTTATGAGCTGGCAGAAAAAGATTACCTCGGAAATGCGGTAATTCCATCCGACAAAGTTATTATGTACGACTCATCAAACTGCATGGTGAATGTTCCGAAAGGAAAACTGGTAATTCTACAAGGCTTAGATGACTATATCGTTGTCGAAGCCAATAACACGCTCATGATTTGTCACAAAGACAAAGAGCAAAATGTAAAAGAAATAGTTGCGGATGTTAAATCGAAATTCGGCAACGAGTTTATTTAATGCCAAATGACTGATATATAAGATTTGACAATTTTTTAAAAGTTGTCAAATCTTAACCGCCGTTCATCGCTCCCACCCTTTGCCTTACCGCTTCATACAGTATCACGCCGGCCGAAACGGATACGTTCAGCGAATGTATTTCGCCGAACATCGGGATTTTAGCTAAATAATCGGCTCCCCTTATTATCTCATTAGAAATTCCGTCCTCTTCCGAGCCCAATACAATAGCTACCGGCATTGTGTAATCGGGCGCATATAAAAAGTCGTTGGTTTTCTCGGTACAAGCCACTACAAATAAGCCCGACTCCTGCAAAAAACGAGTGGTCTTCAAAAGGTTTTCCTCTCTGCAAACAGGAATCTTAAACAAAGCACCTGCGGAAGTCTTAATTGCGTCTGGATTGATCTGTGCAGAACCTTTTACCGGGACAACAATCGCGTGTACCCCGGCACATTCTGCAGTCCGTGCAATAGCTCCAAAATTTCTCACATCAGTAACACCGTCCAAGATCAAAATAAGCGGAGTCTCTCCTTTTTCAAAAATAGCAGGTATAATATCTTCAATCCGCTGATAAGTAACCGGGGAAATGAAGGCTATCACTCCCTGATGATTTTTAGAGGTGATTCGATTGAGTTTCTCAACAGGTACCATTTGAAAGTTTATGAGCTTGTCGCTTAATAAAACTTTCAATTCCTGGAAAATACCGCCGGTAAGGCCGCGCTGTACATAAATCGCATCAATATCCTTTCCGCTTTGTACAGCTTCAATCACAGCACGGATTCCAAACACCATTTGATTCGACTCTTTTTTGGGCCTTAAAGACTTAGTGTGCATTGTTAAAAATTTTAGCACGCAAAGTACTGATATTTGGTCAAAACTCGGGTTCAGTTTTTAATTTTCGTCTGATTGTTAACATCGCAAAAAGTTATTAACACATCGGTGGGGGTATTTAAAAGTCGGAATTTACATTAATTAACATTTTATCCACAGGCTATTGTGAACAGAACACGGTACTTGTTAACAGCATATACTAAGTGTAATTTTTTTTTTGTGTGTAAGTATGTAGGGAGAAAAACCTACTTAATGCTATTTTTGTATCGATGAGTTTAGATAACCAAAATGATTACAGCGCGGGAAAAAAATCTGCACCTACAGATCGCCGCGCCCGCTTAAGCAACATGGTAAGTGGTCTTGGTAAACTTCCTCCTCAGGCGGTTGACTTAGAAGAAGCAGTGCTGGGCGCTTTAATGCTTGAAAAAGATGCCCTGTCTGCAGTAATCGACATTCTGAAACCTGAAATTTTTTATAAAGAAAGCCATAACAAGATTTTTGCAGCGATACACGCGCTCTTTCAAAAATCATCACCTGTTGATATTTTAACAGTTACCTCTCAATTACGCCAGCAAGGCGATTTAGAGATGATTGGCGGTGCCTACTACATCACCGAACTAACCAATCGGGTAGCCTCTGCGGCGAATATAGAATTTCACGCCAGGATAATCTCGCAAAAATATATTCAGAGAGAATTAATCCGAATCTCGACAGAAATAATAAACAGTGCTTACGAGGATACGACAGATATTTTCGACTTGCTGGACAACGCAGAGAAAAACCTTTTCGATATCGCGCAGAATAACCTTCGTCGCGACTCCAGAAGAATGGATGATATTGTTCGGGAATCAATTGAGACACTTGAAAAGCTTCGGGATAAAGTTGATGGACTAACGGGAGTTCCTTCAGGGTTTACAGGTTTAGACCGAATGACTTCAGGCTGGCAGCCATCGGATTTGGTTATTATCGCAGCCCGGCCTGCGATGGGTAAAACAGCATTCGTATTAAGCTGTGCCCGTAATGCCGCGGTTCAGTTTAAAAAACCAGTAGTTGTATTTTCCCTGGAGATGTCATCCGTACAGTTGGTTAATCGTTTGATATCAGGAGAAACTGAAATTGAACAGGAAAAGATCCGTAAAGGAAACCTGGCAGAATGGGAATGGCAACAGCTCCATTCTAAGATCGGTACGCTAACAGAAGCTCCCCTATTCATTGATGATACTCCCGCATTAAATATTTTTGAATTCAGAGCTAAATGCAGGCGATTGAAAGCTCAATACGATATTCAAATGGTAATCGTCGATTACCTGCAGTTAATGCATGGCAAAGGCGAAGGTAAAGGCGGAGGAAACCGTGAACAGGAGATTGGTAGTATTTCAAGAGCTTTAAAATCTGTAGCTAAAGAATTAAACGTCCCTGTATTGGCACTCTCTCAATTAAGCCGTGCCGTGGAAAGCAGACCTGGCGCAAGTAAAAGACCAATGCTTTCGGATTTACGTGAATCGGGCTCTATTGAGCAGGATGCGGACATGGTATTGTTCCTTTACAGACCGGAGTATTATGGTCTGACCGAAGATGAAGAGGGACGCTCGACTATTGGTATTGGTGAAGTTATTATAGCAAAACACAGAAACGGTGAAACCGGAACTGTTCCATTACGTTTTGTAGGTAAATTTGTAAAATTTGCCGATCTGGAAGATGACTTTTCGGGACCAAGTGCCCAAAAAGGCAACCCTTTCGGGGCAATGGCACCATCGGAAGACTTTGAGAAACCGAGCAACTTTATTATTCGTCCGTCCAGAATGGATGATATTGATGAGGAACCACCATTTTAAGTTTATCCCATTATCACGTAACGGTAGAATACGTCCAGCTCTTACCAAGCAGGGTACTTATTCGAGACACGTT
>CBIHLM010000134.1:0-5794 GCA_966210515.1 uncultured Pedobacter sp. | reverse complement strand
AGAGCATCTGCCTTACAAGCAGAGGGTCACTGGTTCGAACCCAGTATCTCCCACAAACGAAAGCCCTTCAGATTATTTCTGAGGGGTTTTTTGTTATAATGAGCGCTTAGTGAAGTAGATAAAGTCTCAATCTGTTAGTACATTGATAGTACACACTGTTAGTACATTGATAGTACACACAACGACCATAAATCCAAACTTATGGTTTATTACAAATTGATCTTAAATGATAAAAGATCTACAGACAATCAAATTTATCCAGTTGTTATCCGAATTACTTTCAATCGGAGCAATACTACTTTGTCTACTGGTATTCGCATCAAGGCTGATGACTGGGATTCTTCATCAAATCAGATAAAGAAATCAAACCCAAACTTTCAGGAACTCAATCAAAACATTACCACATTTTATCTTAAAGTACAGCGGGCAGTCTTGCAATTACAAGAATCAAATGAGTTCTCTTTTGAAGCATTAAAAGAAAGGCTTATGGATCAACGTAAGCCTTGTAAAATTGATGCGAAGATTACATTTAATGAATTCTCTCAGAAGTTAATCAAAGAGCTAATAGAGGTTAACAGATCTGGAAATGCGATCGTTTATCAAACCTCAAGGAATAGATTACTAAAGCATGTTGGAGATAAGCCACTAAAATTTAAGGATATCGATTACAATCTGCTTGAAGGCTTTAGGCGCGCACTTGTCAAAGACAAGGTTAAACAAAATAGTATCAGCAACTACTTCAGGACAATTAGAGCAATTTACAACAAAGCAATTAAAGCTAAACTGATCGACAGATCATATTATCCTTTTCAGGAGATATCTATAAAATCTGAGAGAACAGCAAAACGAGCAATCCTGATAAGCGATTTAAAGCGTGTTTATCAACTTCAGTTAAAACCAAATTCAAGAGAGTGGAATGCTAGGAACTATTTCTTCCTTAGCTTTTGTCTACGTGGGATATCATTTACCGATCTGGCGTATTTAAAGCCATCCAATCTTTCGAAGGGGACAATCACTTACAGAAGGAGGAAAACACACAAGGAGTACAATATTAAGCTCTCAGCACTAGCAAAAGAGATTCTGGAACTATATAAAGGACGCAACGCTAAATATCTGTTGCCAGTAGTTCCTGCTACGGTAGTTGAAGATTCAATGGAGGCTAAGAAATTGATTGCTCAATGGATAAAAACAAGTAACAAGTGGTTAAAGAAGCTAGGGGAGAAGTGTAAAATAGAAGAACCATTAACCACTTATGTTGCCAGACATACTTGGGCTACAACTGCTAAACGTCTCGGGTATTCAAATGAATTGATTGCAGAGGCTTTAGGTCATGAATACGGGAATAAGATTACCAATATCTATCTGGATAGCTTTGAACAATCTGTTATTGATGAATTGAATGAAAAGGTGATTCAAGGCATATTGTAATGATTATTAGTCCAGCGGAGTAATTATTTATTCCGCTGTTTTATATCTTGTAGCCTTTTAAAAAGTATGTACACCTTCCATATTCAACCAGACTTTAACAAGCTAAGAAGCTATTTTGAACACCTGACCGATCAGGAATTTGAAGATCAGAAGGAAAGCTACAGAGCGAATGGCAACATTGTTATTTCAGAAATTATGGAAGAAGGTGAAGGCGTTAAAGTGGAATCTAGCTTTCGTGCCTTGATTGAGAAGCACGACCTGATTGCCCATCAGGATAACCTCTTCTATCTGACCATTCTGCAGCACGAAGCAATGGAAGAGCTATATCAAGCTCTTCACTTTGATTACATATCTAAAAAAAGAGTTAAGGAACTGGCTGAACTATTACTCTTAATCAAAGAGACACCAGAACATAAATCAATTAATATATCAGCAAGCACACTTACAGATAAAATATCAATAAAGGATCAAACCCTTTCAAGGTGGTTAGTGAAGTTGATTGCTGAAGCGGTGGAGAGACAAGAGCTTCCGCTTGGAATTGCCTCGACTTCAATTGAACAGCTGTTTGGAACAGACGCTCCGTTTCAAAATCAAAACCTAGATATTGAAAGACTCCGACAAGCAACGAACAGTAGAATTGTAAAACCCACAAAAGCGACAAAGAAGCTTCTTGCTAAGTTCTGCTTAAGCCTTCACCCTTACCTTCAAGAGCATACCCATCTTAGAGCAGAAGAAGGTACAACGTTTTCAGATGCGCAACTAAACTTCTATTACGATTTTCTTAACGTATTTCACCTTTTAGATGTTGATCGCATTACCTCTGAGCCTCAAGATTACATGCGCAGTTTGCTACGGAACTATCTCAATTCACGAGTCTGATTATCAGGGAAATAAAATTTTCTGAAATCGGATAGAGTATGTTTCCTCTCACGAATTGACATCTCCGCACCTTTGGGTGTCCTCTAAACAAAAGGGCATTTGAATTATGGTAATGTTAAACTCAAAAATCGACAAATCTAGAAGAGAACTTATTAGTAAACGCAAGGGAGAGCGGGCTCTAGCGTGTGAATCATTAGGAAAGCAGTTTCCAGTAGCTGGTTTATATTACATCCGGGAGTTAGGGCAAGTTAACTATGTCCAGGGAATTCATCAACAATTAGCCATTGTTAACTGGAGATCTGATCGTGAACAGGTATGGCTTGACGAATTAACGTTTACAATCAATCTAACTCCTTTACTTAATCCACTTTCCAATGGACCGAAGGACATTAGCTATAAGACTCTCTTGAAAAAGATCATCAGGGTGCACAAAGCATATTCAACGAGTGGTCAGGTAGGTAATAAGATCCTGCATGCCGATGTAGCAGATTGGAAAATCATGGAGAGGTTCGATGTGCTTGACGTGCTAATAATGATGTCACCCGAAGATACCCAAGCTGCTATTGAGGAAGATCTTAATAACTGGGAGAATGATACTTACTTAAATGCTGCCATCGAGGATGCAATGGCAGAAGACATTCCAGATGAGGATCCTTTAGATTTCGACCAAATTCCTGAAGATGATTATGACCTGTCACTTGTCGTAGATGATGATGATGCAGGGTTTCTAGACTGTGAGGATTCCGATGACGACGTTCTTCCTGATGATGAATCAGAAGAAGATGAGGCAAGTGATCCTGAGGAGCTAAATAAATAAGTCGATCACTTGAAATGTATTAGTGCCTTTTAAATAGACTGCACAAAATAATTCCAGGGTATAATAATTAAACATACTTCCTAAAAATGTCCAAACTTCTACTTGGTTCAAATATCACAACCATGAGCAAATACGATCAGATTATCGAAATCTCAGAAAAGGTTGAATATATGGCCGACATACCCGAGCTAACACCTCTGCCATCAAATGCGATCATTTATAAAACATTACCAGGCTTAGGAGCAACTTGGAATGCTATTAAAGAACAGTGCAACTCAATCATTCTGTTACCCAATGTAGCAACTGTTATCAATAAACAAAGTACTCACAAAGAGACTGATGGTACCTTTGCCGTTCACGAAGGCGTGCTATCCAAGCATATTGTTAAATACCTTGAAAGGGACGACATCGAGTTCAAAAAGCTACTAGTGGTACCAGAGTCATTCATCAAGGTAAAGCGTGCGATGAAATTATTACGAATCAACATGCACAAAGAGTATCGAATCATCTTGGATGAATGTCAAAAATACACCAAGGACGTAGACTATAGAGAGAACATACTTATCCCACTCAATGACTTCTTTCTGTTCGATAGCAAAGTGATGATATCTGCCACACCTTTATCACCCACAGACCCAAGATTTAAAGAGTATGGATTTAAGAACATCAAAGTACAACCCGATTATAATTATAAAAAGCAGTTAGATCTTATCTATACTTCAAGCCTGTTGGAGACGCTCAAAGCGCATTTTCTTAAGTTTCCTAACAACCATTACTTTATCTTCTTTAATAGTGTAAATGGCATTAAAAGCATTATAAAGAAGTTAGAAATAGCTGATAACAGTAAAATATTCTGTTCTAAGGACAGTAAAAAGCAGCTAGCTTCAGAGAACATCAAAAACGTCTTTTCAGAATTTAAAGAGGCAACGGAACTTGCAACCTACAATTTCTTAACAAGCAGTTTCAATACAGGACTGGATATAATCATGGATACTGTTCCTGAAGCAATCATTATATCTGATCCCCAGCATGCTGATTTCTCAATAGTGGACCCGTTTACTGACGTCATCCAGATTGGAGGTCGCTTTCGGAAAGATTGTAAAATAGATAGGTTAACCCACATTGTCCAAAAACACAAAGAATTTGCATTCTTTACTCAAGAAGAAGCTGAGATTAGATTATCAACCAGTAAGGCCATCTACCAGTTATTAGATGATCTAAAGTTGTCAGCGACGCACAACGCACAGGACAACTGGTACAAAGAGATGCAATCAAGAGTTTATCCATATGCTAGACTTTTAAATAGGGATGCCACTATCAACCACTTCAAAAAGGATAATTACTTTGATGAGGAGAAAACTAGAAGCTACTACGGGAATACTCAAAATCTAATATCAGCTTATGATGCAACTGGATATTACAATGTTGATTTCAATGAGCATACCTATGCACAGAAGGAAGAGCAGTTGGTCTACCGAGGCAACCGATATTCAAAAGAGCATTATAAAAATGCAATTCACATGATGCTGCATATTTCATCGATAGAGGGTTGTGAAGGTTACGACGATCTGGTATTCGAGCATGTTGAAAAGCATTGGCCTGAGGCTGTAGACGCATTCTATAACCTACCCTTAGAATCCATTGTTATCAAACATGATTTTAACAGGAGAGCAATCAAAGAAGAGCTAATTAAGAAATATGCAGAACAAGGTAAGAACCAGCACGCGGTAATTGATGCTATCTATAACTCCTTCAGTCTGAATCGAAAGTATTCACTGGAGGAGATAAAACTAGAACTTCAACGGATCTTCGATCTTTTTGGAGTCAGGGCTAAAGCTAAAGCGACCGATATCAAACGCTATTACGAAGCCTCACCGGCCAAAAAGGAAGTGAAGAGGGAATGGCAAAGAGCATTTGTATTCACACGGAGAAAGTTAAACCAACATCCGTTAATCCAAAGAAGGTGAATTGTAACTGGACATTTTAATTGCAGGGTATAATAACTGTAAGCCTTGTAAATAAAATGTCCAGATATTTCATGAAACCGGTAGATAATATTTTTCCTGAATCTCAGTTGCCTTTCTCTTGGGAACAACCCAACCGGTTCCATCTTCACTTGGTTTTAATACCATCGTTTCTCTGATCTCAGGTAGTAGGGGCTCACTGCCAAAGCTCCAATCTATCAGTTTGGTATTTAGATATCTTCTCAAAACATAGTTGTCAGAATGTTTAGACACTGTACTCTTTTCAATGATATAACCCTTCGATATCAATGATTTAAAAGGCTTATAGACCTGTTGATATGTTAGTCCAAGTAGTTTAGCCATTTGATCTAAGTCGTATGAACATTTGAAATCTCCCGTATTAAAAAACTGCCTGATGCAAAGAAATATTCCTTTCTCAGTACTGGTGAGATCCGTAATTGAGAAGAAACCTATTGGTAATTTAGTAGGTGCTACTATTTCATTGAAGAAATAATAATTGGACTCCCTCTGGTTGTTCGATCTGCTAACCGTAATAAGGTTAGATCGTTCCAGACGCTTAATAGACTGAATGATATATTTTCTTGACATTCCAGCTCTCAACGCTATTGTGTCATGTCTTGGGAAGCATTCATTTGTATCATTATTAAAGGACCTTAAAGCCACATAGGTTAGCATATCTTTATAT
>CBIHLM010000133.1:0-5807 GCA_966210515.1 uncultured Pedobacter sp. | reverse complement strand
GAAAATAGTTATTTCTCAACATTCACACGATCTGATTTGGTTTAAAAGTCGCAGCCTGTAACCTTGGATAAGCGATTAACCGACAGTCGTAATAAAGATGTAAATAACCATTAAATATGTCAACAAAAGCAACAAATCAAACAGTTTTGGTAACAGGTGCCAGTTCGGGAATAGGCCAGGGAATTGCCATAGCATTCGGACAACAAGGTGCTAATGTGATAATTAATTACAATAGCGACGACGAGGGTGCGCAATATACACTTGAAAAGGTTTTAGAAGGTGGTGGCAAAGGCTTTATCTACAAGGCTGACGTAAGTAAAGAAGACGAGGTTAGCAAAATGTTTCAAAAAGCTGTCGACGAATACAAAACTCTGGATATCTTAATAAGCAACGCAGGCATTCAAAAAGACAGTTCGTTTGCCAGCATGACCCTGGATGACTGGAACCAGGTGATTGACACAAATCTAACAGGCAACTTTTTGTGTGCCCGCGAAGCGATCAAGCAATTTGAGAAGAAAGAGCCTATTGACCTTGAATCAAAAGCTGTCGGAAATATTATTTTTATTAGCTCGGTACACGATATCATTCCATGGGCCGGACATGTTAACTACGCCTCATCAAAAGGTGGCATTTTGATGCTCATGAAATCACTAGCGCTAGAAGTTGCATCAAAAAAAATACGGGTGAATGGTATTTCTCCTGGCGCCATTGCAACCGACATTAACGATGAAGTGTGGAAGGACGAAGCAAAAAAGAAAGAACTACTGAAGCTGATACCCTATAAGCGAATAGGCTTACCCGAAGATATCGCCAAGGTGGCTGTTTGGTTAGCATCTCACGAAAGTGACTACATAACCGGCACAACGATTTATGTAGATGGAGGAATGACTTTATATCCGGGTTTTTTAGAAAACGGATAACATCCAACTAGGGGTTCTTTATTTGCTTTAATACCTTTTTGCTTATTCAGATTTCTTTTTATATAAATAGTTACTTTCGACATTTTCAATCTTACCGAACTTACGTTCGTACTTTATACCTTCATCTTCGCCGAAAGGGTGCCCTCCAAAGCCGTGTCGCATCATGGCAATGGCTTTATCCGAAATCCGGCTTGTATCACGGGAGGCAAACAGCTGCATGACAGATTGTGCAATTACCGGCACCGGCACTTCCATGCGCATGGCATCGGTTACCAGCCAGTTTACCTCGCCAGTATCTTCAATATAAGACGGAACAGATTCAAAACCTTGTTTCTCATTATACATTTTCGCCATCAGCTCGATTAACCACGAACGGATGACGGAGCCATGATTCCAAACCTTCAAAATTTCAGCGAAGTTCAATTCATCTCGATAATGCGAAAGCAGATCCATGCCCTCTCCTATCGCCTGCAGCATTCCAAACTCTATTCCGTTATGAACAAGCTTCACAAAGTGACCAGAACCGGGTGCTCCTGTATGAACAAAGCCATTTTCAACAGCAAGATCCTTTAAAACCGGTGCTACATGTTCCATCGCTTCGGCCTCGCCTCCCGCCATAAAGCATGCCCCCTTACGGGCGCCATCAACGCCGCCACTTGTACCGCAATCAACAAAATATACACCCTGCTCTTTTAACTTTTGAGCGCGTTTAATAGAATCTCCCCAATAAGAATTTCCACCATCAATCACTATATCTCCACTTAAAATTAATGTTGAGAGTTGTTCTATAATCCGGTCTATGACCGCACCGGCCGGAACGTAAATAAAAATCATTTTGGGCGATGAAAGTTTTTCGAGCATCTTTTCTAAACTCGCCCCCTGCTCCAGTCCTTGCTTTTGAAGATCTTCTTGTTGATGCAGGTCGTAACCCACCACTTTATAACCCTTTTCCAATGCCTGCAGGGCAAGATTCCCTCCCATTTTTCCAAGTCCGATAATTCCTATTGTTGGTTTTTTCATTGAATATTAATAATAAATAATTTTCAGAGCACCCATTAAAACCCCTGGCTAATGGCGCTTTCGCGACAGATGTTATAAACCTCAGCATCGGCAAACATCTTTTTGATAACAGCAAGATCGATAAAAGGTGTATTTTTTCTTTCTTTGGCTCGCGACACCACCAACCCGAACTTAATATTCTTTTCAATAAATCCTCATCGGCTTTTCCTCTCCTTCCCTTCTGTACTTCTATATCAGCCGAAGGCGGTGGCACAAAACTTGTTAGTATATAAACCATCATGAAAGCCTGTCTTATCTATATTGCACTGTCACTAATAGCTTCGGCCTGCACAAGAGAAACCAGTCGCGCCCACCAGGTTGAAAAAACCGAGCCGACTTCTGCAATCAATAAGGACAGCAGTACTTCCGGCCAAACTGATTTTCACACCACCTATTCAGATGTAATAGACAACTTATTTCTTTATATAAACAAAAAAGACTGGGAGGAAGTAGCTGAGTTTTATACAGAGTCTGTAGATCTGGAAAAAGCACTGTACTTTAAAAATCTTTTTGACTCGCAAAAGATAAGCGAACTGCAGTTAATGAAAATATCAAAACAATCAACAGGCATCTATGTGGTGACAAAAGCTAAGAAGACGGATTCATCTCTGACTTCGATTTGCTTTCTTTTTAATATTGAAAATAATCAAATCATAAATCAGCAAAAAGTTAGTTGCCGGCCAGACTGAATGATAGTCGAGCCTCATTCTCATGTGTTTGTAGCCAATTTAAATCCCCGAAGAATGTCTATTTATCCGCCTTTCCAAAAGGAAAACAAAGTCTATCTCTTGTATTCAAAGATAGATCTTAACCACAGGGCGAGCTCAGTATGTCTTTCAGCAACGGGATTATTACAGATGATTGCCCGGGTAATTGATTTAAGAGCAAACTCATGATTGGCAATTTTGTAAATTTGCACAATATTCGATCACAGCGGAATGTTTAAAACGTTCCTGAACCAATTAAGAAAACAGAAATTCAATGATCACAAAAAAATCCAGGCTTGCACTGCTGCTCATGGTTTCCATAACGCTGAATCTTACCTCCTTTGCAAAGGAAGTATTCCCGGATGGAACGCCGATACCAGAATGGTTCAGGCAAAACAAACCTACAGATATCAGTAAGCTGGGAAAACACTACCGCATTACAGACTATAGTATCACAAACGACAGTACAGTCATTCAGACAACGCTTATACAAACAGTTATAGACAAAGCCTCTGAAAACGGCGGTGGTGTGGTCGTTATTCCTAAAGGAACTTTCCTGAGCGGCTCGCTGTTTTTTAAGAAGGGCACGCACCTGCATCTTGAAGAAGGCGGCAAACTAAAAGGCAGCGACGACATCAGCAATTTCCCCCTGTTAATGACGCGTATGGAGGGACAAACCCTGAAATATTTTGCTGCTCTGGTTAATGCCGATGGCCTTGACGGATTCACAATTTCAGGTAAAGGAACCATCGATGGCAACGGATTGCGTTACTGGAAATCATTTTGGCTAAGGCGTCAATTTAATCCTAACACCACCAATATGGATGAAATGAGGCCGAGGCTGGTCTTCATCTCAAACAGCAGGAATGTTCAGCTTTCGGGCGTAAGATTGATGAAT
This sequence comes from uncultured Pedobacter sp., assembly GCA_966210515.1. GTDB lineage: Bacteria > Bacteroidota > Bacteroidia > Sphingobacteriales > Sphingobacteriaceae > Paradesertivirga. The sequence goes on along the minus strand of CBIHLM010000133.1, from coordinate 2,223 downwards.
TCGCCCTTCTGGACGACTCACCTCTATAAATGCGAAAACGTAAAGCTTCTCGACCTATACATATACTCTCCGGAAAAACCAGTAAAAGCTCCGAGTAGCGATGCCGTGGATATAGATGCCTGTAAAAATGTCCTCATCAAAAACTGCTATATGTCGGTAAACGATGATGCCGTAGCGCTGAAGGGCGGAAAAGGCCCGCATGCCAACAAGGATCCGAATAACGGAGGCAACTATAATATCATTATTGAAGACTGCACGTATGGATTCTGCCATGGCGCTCTAACCTTCGGAAGCGAATCCATTCACAACCGCAACATCATTTTGCGCCGTATAAAGGTAAACCATGCCGAGCGTTTACTCTGGCTTAAAATGCGACCTGACACCCCACAGAATTACGAATATGTGCTTGTGGAGGACATCGAAGGTCATGACATAGGAAACTTCATATTTATACGCCCATGGACTCAGTTCTTCGACCTCAAAGGCGAACAGGTTTCGGGTACATCTACCGCAAGCAATATCACCATGCGTAATATCAAACTGGATTGCAATAACTTCTTCAACGTGGGCATAGCGGATAAGAACAGCAATACTCAGGGTTACAAAGCTAAATTATCCAATTTCACATTTGAAAATATTGAAGTAACAGCGAAGAATTTTCTTGAGATAGATACTTCTATCATAGAAAACTTTAAACTGAAAAATGTGATAGTTAATAAGAAAAAGGTTTCTAAAAAATAATAAGGCCATTACGATCCGCCGGACGGATACCATATCTAGTCTTAGCACCGCGCTAAGACTTTTTTATTTAAAAGTGTTTTGAGTAAACCAACCTGTTCCAGTTCCCTTGATTTAGTGTTTGTCAGCGTCTCTACGAGTTAATCACACCAGACCAATCATTTCCCTAGATTGGCAAAAGCATTGTTAATTCAGTTCTCCGGAGAATATATCTTAACGCTGTAACTATCTTCTTAAAATTAAGTCCTAAATTATATTCCGAACCAGCAATGTCTTAGAATAGAGTTTTAATTAACATAATTTAACTCTTACGAAAAGCCTAAAAGTCTATATTTAACCTATGAGCGCCAGATTGTTGTTATATATCCTGCTTATTGAATCTCTAGCGATCTATAGTGAGCGTTTTATAACTAACGAAGCGAGTAAATTTAAAAACACCTTATTTGCTGTACCTGAAAAGCAAAATCTACACTCAAATTCTAAACAGGCCTTACAGGTGCCAAACAATTGTGATAAGATAGATTGGGCCGTTTGGCAAACCGTTTCCGGAAAAAAGGCAAGAGGCACTATAAATGATAAAGGGAAAAAGATTGGCCTTACTATTTATTCAAACTTCAATTTTTCATTTGCTAATGACATATGGGGCTACAACAGATTTAACAGGTACTCTTCACCCATGCCCAACACGACCGTCCCGACCTTTACCTGGACGCGGAACCCGGGCGGTAAAATCACCATGTGTTTCTCAGAAACGGTAAAAGACCCTGTATTGATGATTGCGACGCTGGGCAGGACAAACGCCTCAGACCACGTAACACTAAGATTCTCCAAACCTTACACATTAATATACGACGGCGGCGGAATGGAATATAGAAGCAGCACCAGTATGAAGGGAATGGAAGGCTATGCCGTAGTCAGATTTAAGGGCGACTTTACCTGTGTCACCATAGTTGCATCAAATTATGAGGAGTACACTCATTTTACCTGGGGATTGCCGGCCTGTGAAGAAGTGAAACCACCTGCAAAACCGGTCGTAAAACCAGTTGCAAAAAAACCAGTTCCCAAACCGGTACCCAAGGCAGAGCCGCAGAGAAAAAACGACACCGCGACGGCCACCTTAATATCCAAACCTTTAATCCGGACAAAGGCAGCTGAAACTGCATTCCCAGCACCAAATACATCAAATACCGCTATCACAGAAAGGTCTTTAAGAATTCAAATCTGGGATTTCGACTGTATGGATTATGATTCTGTTGCTTTAAAGTTTAATGGCATGCAGGTGGGCCCCAAAGCCATCCTGCTTCCTTTGTATAAACGGGACTCGCCTGAATACACCTACACAGTAGATCTGCTTCCCGGAAATAATACGCTGGAAATCCATGCTATAAGTGATGGACTTAGACCATTGCTTTCTATCGGACTCCTAATCATGTACAATGACAGGCGGGGAAAAGTATACTATAAGCTAAAGTCCGGCGAAACAAT
>CBIHLM010000132.1:0-5836 GCA_966210515.1 uncultured Pedobacter sp. | reverse complement strand
TTCTTTCACTATCAGATAACAGCCAGGATTCGTTGATCATCAGCTTAAAGGCTTCAGACGGCCCGAAAATTACAGAAGAACCTCTATATTACCTTATTGGTCATTCACGTGGTGTAGTTTGTTATGCTGCGAATCTTAACTTCAGAAATAAAAAAGAAATTATCTCCAAAATATCCAAGGCTCTGTTTCCTTCAGGGGTTGCCCGCTTTACATTGTTCGATTCAGCATCTCAGCCACTAAATGAGCGTGCTGTTTATATCAATCACAAGGATGTATTGAATGTTGATGTTAAGAAGCAGGTATATATGGATAGCGTTTCTTTGGTATTGGATGTAAAAGATGCTGATAATAACCCTCTTGAAAGTACTTTTTCACTATCGGTAACCAATGATAGTCTAATTTCTATTCCCGCCTTGCAATCCAATATTATTACCCGTATTTTATTAGAAGCGGATATAAAGGGATATGTTGAGAATCCAGCTTACTATTTAAGTGGTGTTCCAGACGCCGCTAAGGCATTGGACCTGTTAATGCTCACACAGGGCTGGACGGGATATGCTTGGAAGGAAGTTTTTCATCCCGGTACTGAACCAAAGTTCAAGCCCGAAAAAGAATTTACAATCAGCGGCAGATCTTTAAACTATTTAACAGGAAAGCCAAGGGCAAATGCATTGGTGGTGCTTAACAGTAAGAAACCAATTCTTTATCTTGATACCATAACTGCTGCTGATGGCTCATTTTTGTTTAAGAATATCCCCCCGGTCAGCAGCGAAGTATTTATGCTGATTGCTAAAAATGCAAAAGGGAAAGATTCAAACGCGAAGATCCAGGTAAATGAGCAATCAAGTGATTTTAAATTCTTGGGTTCTGCAACGCCATTAACTTTGAATAATGTAGATGTTGCTGGATTTACCGAGACAAAAAATCAATGGTTAAAGAAAAAAGGTATTTACCGTGCAGATGGAATAAACGAGTTGAATGAGGTGGTTGTTTCTGGCAAAAAGATAGTAAGGGATTCAAAAAATAAAAATGGATCCGGGAACGCAGATATTATTTTGAATGAAACTGATCTAAAACAGTCGCCAGAAAGGACTCTTTTAGATTTGTTTCAAAAAAGCGTGAAGGGCTTCAAGTTGGTTAGGGGGCCTGGGGTATATAGCTATACTGTTAATAACAAACCTCTTAAGTTAGTATTTGATGGAACAGACCCGTTCTACATCGAACAGACTCCTGAGACAAATTTTCTAGAGATCTTTAAAGCTAAAGATGTGAAAGGGATTGAGATAATGACATCCATAGGCAATGTACAAGCCTATCAGAGTTATTTTAATCCGGAATCTCCCAAGGCAAATATGGCATCCACGGGTGGTATAAGAGGCATGGTGAGACTAGGAGATACCGTTTATGCTGAGATCACAACTTATGGTGAGGTTAGTTCTATCATAAAGCAAAGTCCTGGAATGCAATTGGTGCGCGTTATCCCATTTTCTACAGCACGTAAATTTTATAATCCGAAATATATCGCAGAAGATAAAGCTTTAATTGATTTTAAACCACTAATTTTTTGGGAGCCTTCAATACTTACTGGTACGGATGGAAGAGCGAAGGTTAACTTTTACCACCGAAATAAGCCTGGAAATTACACCGTGATTTTAGAGGGAAGTGATATGAATGGTAATTTAGGCTACAGCAGACAAACTTTTAATATAAAAAATTAAGCTGTTTCGGCATTGTCGCAGTTTTATCGAGACCAACATTTTGATTTGCCCCGCATATTATATCGTGTTACCCCTCGCTGAAAGCTATTAATCTCACAATATTTACGCTGGAAATTTGCTCTGTACCGATTTGGATTGTTGCAATGTTTTTTAGGACAAATCTATAATATGTTAGAAATTAATCTAAACTTCTTATCTACACTGCCGCTCCACCGTCAGGTAAGAGATCACATCTTCAAGGCAATTGAGAACGGGGCATTTGAGCAGGGTGAACGGCTGCCTTCAATCAAAAAGTTAAGCGAAAATTGTGCAGTCTCGTCTATTACCATCGAGCGCGGTTACCGACATCTGGTTAAATCGGGCCTGATCTCATATGTAAAAGGGAAAGGCTACTACGTAAGACAGGAAACTAACCCCAGGCTTAAAATATTGCTTGTAGTAAATAAGCTCAGCTCGTATAAAAAATTAATTTACTATAGTTTTCTCGACGTTCTCGGCGAAAATGCGAAAGTTGATATGCAGGTACATCATTATGACCCTAAAATCCTGAAAGAGATCATTGCTGAAAATCTGGGCAAGTACAATTATTACGTGATTATGCCGCACTTTTTCAGCGACGCGGTTAAAGAAGAATATTTAGACACACTTTCGTCTATCCCGAAAGATGAGCTGGTATTGATGGATAAGAATGTGCCGGAACTCGGAAATGATTTTATCTCCGTATACCAGGATTTTGAACATGATATTTATGATGCTTTTGAATCGGCGTCAGACTTGCTGGAAAAGTATGATACAATAATAGTTTTGTTTGCTGCACAAAGTAATCATCCGCCCGAAATTCTGAAAGGTGCGGATGTCTTTTGTAAACAACATAAAAAAGAGTTGTTGATTTTGGAAGGTGTCGAAGATGAGCCGCTTGTAAAGGGAGCAGTGTATGTCGTCACTTCAGAGTCGGAACTTGCAATGCTGATAACAAGAGCCCAGGCTCTTAACTTTATTTTAGGAAAGGATATTGGTATAATCTCTTTCAACGAAACGGCTCTTAAAGAGCTGCTCAACATAACCGTTATTACAACCGATTGGCAGCAAATGGGCGCAACAACAGGTGAGCTTATTTTAAATAAAAAATGTCTGCAGGTAAAAAATTCCTTTAAAATGATCAGAAGAGCCAGTCTCTGAACTGAAGATCATAAAACTGAAGTCTCAGGCCTGATGACTTATTTGCAACAAGGAAAAATGCTGGTGGTTCGTTGAAAAGTCAAGTGTTATTTTGTTATTATTGGTAAGTTTTTGTTTGTTATCTTTTTGAAAATCTGTGCATTTTAGTTGATGTCGGCCCGGAAGAATTATTTAAAGAAGACGCCGAATTTGGTGTAATAAAGTGTGGTATTTTCGTTATATTTATCAGACTTGCTAGACCAATTCCTATATAGTTTTATAGAGTGCTTACAATCAAACAAATATCTGCGGACGATCAATCTCTATGGAATGATTTTAGGGAAGGGAATCAGATCGCGTATACAGCTTTGCTTAGGAAGTACACAAATCTTCTGTTTTGTTATGGGATTCGTTTTATACAGGATAGAGATTTTGTTAAAGATTGCATTCAGGATGTTTTTCTGGAATTATGGAATAGGAGAGAAAATATCAGTCCTACAGCCTCGGTAAAATCATATTTGTTCAAATCTTTACGGCTCAGGATATTTCGTGAGAAAAGCAAGTGGACCTCGACACAAAGCCTGGACGAGAATTATTGTTTTCAAATAGAGTTTAATATTGAGTCAAAGTTAATCGAAGATCAGACGGCTGAAGAGATGCGCTCAAGGATTAACTTAACTTTGAATAAACTTCCTAAAAGGCAAAAAGAAATCTTGTATCTACGCTTTTACGAAGGTTTGAATCATGATAAGATTTCTCAGGTAATGGGATTATCTAAACAATCTGCATATAATTTATTGCACGAATCTATAATTCATTTAAAGGAAGCATGGTTTCAACAAGTAGTTCTTCTTTTTTTAGTCCTTTTCGCTTAAATATTTCTTTTTTTTGTTTCCTGTAATTGTCCATGTTGTCACTGTTGAGATGATTTTTTTGTGAAATTAATGCACTGTTTTACAGTTAGTTGAGAAATATTTTCAATTTTGACCAGTAGATTTTCATGTTTTTGGGATAATGCTTTTAATTAACCCAATAAACTGAATTTTGAAAAATTATTCCGACTATGACCTTGTTGATTTTCTGTCAGACGATTCGTTTGTAGAATGGGCAACAGGTAAATCTTTAGAAAACCAAAGCTTCTGGTCGTCATGGCTCGACACATACCCTCATAAAGTCGAAGTATTTCATCAATCTCTTGAAATAGCATCTAATTTAAAAATCAAGCCGGTCTCCGGTTTGACGCATTCAGAGCAGGCACAAATGCTTGCTCAAATAAGTAACAAAACCATTTATGCGGGTGGTCTTAATCGTAAAATAAACTGGTACCAGCAAAGATGGTTAAGAGTCGCTGCAAGTATTTTATTGATTTCGACCATAGGTTTCTGGGCCTATTTTAGGGTTAGTGCCACAAAAGCAGGCGCTTTTAGTAACATATCAGTCAAAGATCATGAAGTTGTTTTGACTAATCCTGGTGTTATTCGCTTACCGGACAATAGTACGGTAATATTGAAACCGGGAAGCAGGTTAAGTTATTCCTCGGCCTTCAAAAATGCGACGAGGGATGTGTATTTGGAAGGTGAAGCTTTTTTTGAAGTTTCAAAGGACGTGGGTAAACCATTTATCGTTCATGCAGATGAACTTATTACAAAAGTGTTAGGGACCAGCTTTTCTGTAAAGGCGTATAAAAAAGACAAAGAGTATCAAGTAACTGTTAACACCGGGAAGGTTTCTGTTTTTACCAAACACGATACCTCTGCTTATTCAATTAATTCAGGTTCTTTAACAAGTATTCGAGGAGGTATTCTGGTCCAGCCTAATCAGCAGGCTACGTTTTATAAAAAACAAGCTAAACTGGTTAAAACAAAGTTAGAGCGACCAACTGCTCTTTCGGCCGGACTTGCAGAGGGTTCATTGAATTTCCAGGAAACACCATTTTCAGAGGTCGTAAAAGTTCTTAATCAGGCTTATGCAATCAATATATCTTATGATAAAGATTTATTGGCTAATTGCCCCTTAACGGCTTCACTCTCTAATCAGCACTTATACGAAAAGCTTGACCTAATCTGCCAGGCTTTGGAAGTTAATTATAAAATTATTAACGGGGTCATTGTAATTAAAGGCAATGGAGGATGTAATAAACAAATTGTAAACTAAACCACTAATTATGATAGAAACCTAACTCAAAAAAAAACCGGTAGTGTTGACGCACTACCGGGTAAATTCTCCCATTTATTAACCAATTGCAAGCGATTATAAATGGACTTTTCGAATTAAATGATCAATTCACTTAACCAAACCTAAATTATGAAAAAAAAGCCTATACGGGTAGTAATTATGCAAATTACCTTTCAACTTGCTATTATTTTTTCTTTAGTGGGAAGCGCTATTGCTAAGGACAGCAAAGCGCAGGGAGCACTAAATACGAATGTAACTTTAAATGCAGAGTCAGAAAAGTTTTGTAAAGTTTTAAGTTCTCTTGAAAAACAAACAGAAATAAAATTTATCTATAGCTCGGCTATTATTAATTCGGACAGGAAAGTGTCTTTTTCTGTCGATAAAAAGCCTTTAGGCGAGGTTCTGGACAAGCTTTTGCCGGCATTACAGTTGACTTATCACGTGGCGGGAGATGTAGTGCTTATAAAAAGACATCATGGGGGGGAAGCCGTCATTGAGCAGTTTTTCTCTGTTATAAAAGTTACCGGAAAAATTACGGATGAAGATGGCGATCCGCTGGTAGGTGTGAGCGTAAAAATCGTGGGCACTTCAACCGGAACGGTAACGGATGTTGATGGAATATATTCTATCTCGGCGGAAGAAGGCAGCTCTCTTGTTTTTTCTTATATAGGGTTTGAAAGCCAGACGCTACCCGTTCGTGGAGGCACATTAAACGTCGTGATGAAATCTTCAGGCACACAATTAAGTGAAGTGGTTGTTGTGGGATACGGAACGCAAAAGCGGTC
>CBIHLM010000131.1:0-6115 GCA_966210515.1 uncultured Pedobacter sp. | reverse complement strand
TAATATTAAAATAAATACATGTTTCTCTCTATAGAGTTTCTAGAAATTCAAAAATCCTCCACCTGCCCTGTCGGAGTTTTTACAAATAAAAGTTTGGGAGTTGGCGGCGAGAGAATGTTGCGGTCTTACCGGATGTTCCATAATCAGCGGTAAGTAGTCTCATTTTTTAGCGTTGACCTTCATAGAACTTGTCGCCACAGATTGAGATTAAAAAGTTTTCTAAGTCTTGTTAAAGGGTGAGTTTTGTTTCTCGATTTGGCTAAAGAGGGGCTTGCTTCAGTCTGTTCCTTTTTCCTGAAGGTAGCCTCGTCTCCCTACCTTCGACACCGTTTTTTGGAGTCTTGGTTTTCTTTTCGAGGACTGCTTCGTGTTCGAATTAGTATCTGTTTCTGTCCAAAGAAAAGAGTATGTTTTTTAGCTTTATGAAACTTACTTAGTGTATTTTTTAAAATTTACCTTAAGCTCAAACGAGTGGTTGTGGCTTACTCAATTTTTTCCTGGAAAGATGATTTTTAATGAATGGGTATATGAAAATCGCGCTTAGAATTATTGCCGCTCCGGCATAAAATCCCACAGTCATTTGCTCTCTTTTTCCGAAGAAGAGGAAGGCTAAAATGATCCCATATACAGGCTCAAGATTTGTGATCAAAGCCACTCTGAAAGCAGATAAATATTTCATTACAGACACGCCCGCGACATAGGCAACAGAGGTGCAAATTGTCCCTAAAATCAGAAGGTAAATCAGGTCAATAGAACTCAGTTTCATCTGGCTGTTAAAGCCATCTGTCGCAAATAAAAAGATCGAAATCCAGACCCATGCACCGATCAATTCGTAGAAACTTATTATAGATGCGTCGCGGTTTTTGATCTGTTTTGAATTAATGATGGAGAAAATACTTGCACAGAGCGCGCTGGTTAAACCCAAAATTATTCCGAGGGTAAATCTGCTCTCAAACTCAAAAATGAGGTATATGCCGCTTATAATCGCTAATCCGGTAAAGATCTCTAGTTTTGATATTTTTTGGCTGTTTAGGAGAGGTTCTAGTATAGCTGTGAACAGGGTTAAAGATGACAGACAAACCAAGGTAACCGAGACGGTCGAAGACTTAATAGATTGAAAAAAGAGTATCCAATGGGCCCCCACTATTGCTCCTGTAAAGAACAATTTGAGGAAGGCATTCAGGCTTATTTTCAGAACTGTTTTGGTGCTTTTAAAATAGAGATAAAGGGAAATAAAAGCTATCAGAACCCGGTACCAAACCAGCTGTGTTGCCGAGATCGAAATCAGGGCGCCGAGGATTCCGGTAAAGCCCCAGACAAAGACAGTCAGGTGCAAAACCATGAGGTTTCGCTTTAATGCAGAAGGTGAATGGGACATTTTTTTTTATATTATTTGGGCGCTTTTATCAGCAGATAAAAACCCAGAAATCCAAAAAGTATATTTGGAATAACAGCCGCAATCATTGGGGGCAGACCTCCTTTCAAGGAGAACATATTGGCAAATTGTATGAATAGTATATAAACAAAACTAAGCACTATGCCTAAACCCAAAGGCAATCCAACCCCTCCGCGAACTTTTCTGGATGATAATGCGACTCCCATTAATGTGAGAACAAATGCAGAAAAAGGATAAACAAATCGTCGGTATTTTTCTAACAGAAGCTCGTTCATAATACCGGCCCCACGTATCTTTTCTTTCTCAATACGAGTGTTCAGCTCTCTCATGTTCATCGCCTTTGTTAGGTTGTCGTAGAGTTCGAAATCCAGAGGTTTCATGTCCAGAGTAGTGTCTTTTACTGTACCCGAGGACATGGTTTCTTTCAGTCCGTTTATGGTTCTGGTGGAGTAATTTTCAAGCTTCCATTTAAATTTAACAGAGTCCCATAAAATTCTGTCAGACATAGTTTTTTCGACCAGTTGATCTCCTTTAAACCTTTCTAAGGAAAATTTATATCCAACCTTTTGGTTGTTGTCAAAGTTTTCGATAAACACATAGCTATCCTTATTTAACTGCAAATGTGTGTACATTTTGGTGTTGTCCGTTTTCGGATTGATATAAACATTTTCAAATTCCACCAATAATTGGTTGGTTTCGGGAATGATAAAAAGATTGAATATCAGCGTTACAACAAAGATTACGGAGGAAGAAATGAAATATGGCCACAGGAAGCGGTAAAAACTCACCCCTCCGCTTAATATTGGTACAATTTCAGTCTGGTCGGCCATTTTTGCTGTGAAAAAAATCACAGCAATGAAGTTAATCAGTGGAGATAAAAAGTTAAGATAGAAGGGAAGAAACCCGGCGTAATATTCAAAAATGATCTTTGAAACCGGTGCATCATGCCTTATAAAGTCGTCCAGTCGTTCTGAAATATCAAAAACCACAATTATCACAGAAAAAATCACCATGGTAAACACGAAGGTTCCGAGGTATTTTTTAATGATGTACCAATCGAGGATTCCAATTTTTAACATGCTTTATAAACGCTGAGAAAGTTGTTTTACCATTTTTGATTTCCATTCGTAGAATTCTCCCGAAATTATCTTTTCACGAGCTTCACCCACTAGCCAGATATAAAAGTGCAGGTTATGTAGTGTAGCTATTTGGGCTCCTAAAATTTCCTTTGAAGTAATCAGATGTCTTAAATACGCTTTTGAATAATTCAGATCAGCAAACAGATCACTGTCTTCTTCAATGGCGCTAAAATCATCCTTCCACTTTTCATTCCGGATGTTAATTATACCATTTTTTGTGAAAAGCATACCATTACGGGCATTCCTTGTAGGCATTACACAATCAAACATATCAATGCCGAGGGCAATATTTTCGAGGATATTGACTGGTGTCCCGACTCCCATCAAATACCTCGGCTTTTCGTAAGGCAAAATATCGCAAACCACTTCGGTCATGGCATACATCTCTTCTGCCGGTTCGCCGACAGACAGTCCGCCAATTGCATTGCCTTCGCGGTTGAAAGATGCAATCACTTCGGCCGATTTTTGCCTTAGGTCTTTGTAAACGGATCCCTGAACTATTGGAAAAAGGGTTTGCGTATACCCATATTTAGGCTCTGTATTGTCAAATCTGTCGCAACAGCGTTTAAGCCAGCGGTGAGTCATTTCGATCGACTTCCGGGCATACTGATAGTCGCAGGGATACGGCGTACATTCGTCGAAAGCCATTATTATATCTGCCCCAATTACTCGTTGAATGTCCATTACATTTTCCGCAGTAAACAAATGTTTCGAGCCGTCTATATGCGATCTGAAGGTAACTCCTTCTTCTTTGATCTTCCTGACTTCACTTAATGAATACACCTGGTAGCCTCCGCTATCGGTAAGAATAGGTTTGTTCCAGCCGTTAAACTTATGTAAGCCTCCGGCTTTTTCCAACGTGTTTAACCCCGGCCGTAAATATAAATGGTAGGTATTTCCAAGAATAATTTGTGCTTTTATATCGTCGTTAAGTTCGCGCTGATGAACTGCTTTAACTGTGCCTGCTGTACCAACCGGCATAAAAATAGGCGTTTTTATAGTTCCGTGGTCTGTCGTGATCTCTCCCGCACGCGCTTTCGAAAACTTGTCTGATGCTTCTAATTTAAATCTCATTATAAAGGTGCAAAAATACTAAAATATTACAGGCTTATCTGATTAAATATGACCAGGAAAGATAGTAGAGAAGAGGACAGGTTTTTCGATCGCGCTGTTTAAATAAAAATCAAAAAATCTTCACGAAAATTCAGACCTTTGCCGCTTGTTTTAATGTTAATATATTGGTAGACAATCTTTATATAGCAGTTTTTCTATTACTGCAATTAGCTTTCTGGGTTCAACTATATTATATTACCCTCGTAAATTCCCGTTTAAGTAAGTTTAAAATTGCTGAAGAGGAGGGAGACGTTTCGGTAAAACGGCCTGTCTCGGTAATCATTTGTGCCCGAAATGAAGAAAAAAACCTCACCAAGAATCTGCAGCTAATTTTGGAACAGGATTATTCCGATTTTGAAGTGATTGTGGTCAACGATTGCTCCGGCGACGACTCTCATATGGTTTTGCGTGGCTTGACATCCTTGTATTCGCACCTAAAAATTGTTACTATCAATGAACATGAGCGGTTTAAACATGGGAAGAAATTCGCTGTAACCATGGGTATAAAGGCGGCAAGCAAAGAATATTTGCTATTCACAGATGCCGATTGTGAACCCTCATCTTCAACCTGGATTGATAAGATGCAGAAGCATTTTCACAATAAAACTGAAATCGTATTGGGCTATTCTCCTTATAAAAAGGATGCCAGCTTTCTAAATAAAATTATAAGATTTGAGACGTTTATTACAGCGATAAATTATTTTTCCTTCGCTCTTTCCGGAAAGCCTTATATGGGAGTGGGGCGCAATATGGCCTATACAAAATCACTTTTCTTTCGGGGAAAAGGCTTTGCATCTCATATGCATATCCCTTCGGGGGATGACGATTTATTCGTGAATCAAAATGCTAACCCGTACAATGTTGCGATAGAAATACATCCGGATACTCATGTTTGGTCTGAGCCAAAGGGAACTTTTTCAGCTTATTTTACCCAGAAGGTACGACATATGGGGGCCGGCAAAGCCTATAAGGCAGAGCATAAACGAATGCTTTCATTTCAGGCAGGCTCTGCGCTTTTGTTTTACACCACCCTTATCGCACTGATATTTTTGAATGCACAATGGTGGATGTTGCTGTCTTTTTATTTAGTAAGATTGGTAGCCCAACTATTTGTTTTTTACCCGGTTATGAAAAAGTTGGATTGCAGGGACTTAATTTGGTGGGTTCCGGTTTTGGATTTCATTTTTAATTTTTATATACTAGTGCTTAGCATAATTTCTTTATTCAAGAAAAAAGTTAAATGGAAATAAATCCGAATTTCTCAGCTAACGCAGTAAATGATTTCAACCTGGTTTTGCGCGCCAAAGATGGAGATCAAAAAGCTTACGCTGAGTTGATGCAGCGTTATAAAGACTCAATATATTTCATGGCCCTGAAAATGGTTAACAACAAAGACGATTCTATGGATCTGACTGTTGAGACGTTTGGTAAAGCTTTTGAGAATATTGATAAATATAAACCCGACTTTGCTTTTAGTACCTGGCTTTTTCGAATAGCGACCAATAATTGCATCGATTTTATCCGCAAAAAGCGCTTAAAAATGGTTTCTATCAATTCTATGGTAGATGATGAAGGTGATGAGCGCCCTTTGCAAATAAAATCTGACACTTTGAATCCTGAAGAAACTTCAATAAAAAAGCAACAGCAGGAGCAATTAAAGATTATTGTCGAAAAGTTGCCTCAACGCTACAAAACATTGATTGTGTTGAGATATTTTGAAGAACTATCTTATGAAGAAATAGCTCAGCAATTAGACTTACCTTTGGGAACTGTTAAAGCACAATTATTTAGAGCGAGAGATCTATTGCATAATGTTCTTAGCAGAAGAAAGAAAAACCCAGGCAGTGACTTCTGATATAATTTTTAAATACTTCCCCGATTTAAGTGCCGAACAAAAGGAGCAATTCAATAAACTTGAGGAGTTGTATAAGTTTTGGAATGCGCAGATTAATGTGATTTCCCGTAAGGACATCGACAGTTTATATCTGCACCATATTTTACATTCACTGGGAATAGCAAAAGTTTTAGAGTTTCTACCAGGAGAAAAAGTTTTGGATGTTGGCACCGGTGGCGGGTTTCCAGGTATTCCTTTAGCGATATTGTTTCCTGAAGCACACTTTCACCTGGTTGACTCTATAGGAAAGAAGATAAAAGTTGTACAAGAGGTTTCTAGGGCCATAGGCTTAAAAAACCTGGTTGCCACACATGCGCGTGCCGAGCAAATCGACGATAAATTTAATTTCATTATTTCCAGGGCCGTAACTCAGTTAAAGGATTTTTATCCCTGGGTAAGAGGTAAGTTCGAAAAAAAACCATTGAACAAACTGCCCAATGGTGTTTTATATCTTAAAGGAGGTGATTTAGAACTCGAATTGCAAGAGTCAAAGCTTAAAGAAGTTCACCTCTATCCACTCTCTGCATATTTTGAGGAAAACTATTTTGAGACGAAATATGTAGTGTATTTTCC
>CBIHLM010000130.1:0-6117 GCA_966210515.1 uncultured Pedobacter sp. | reverse complement strand
TCAAATTTATCAAAAATTATGAATTGGGGGGATGTTGGGTTGTTGGATGCAGATAGCAGGGGTCTAAGAACGACACATTTTAAAATGGGAATGTCCGTGAGAGACCGGATAGGTGTTATGGAGTGAATTCGATCCGCTCATTGCCGCGGAAGGGCTACTTCTTTATTCGAGTTTTTAATTGTTTTTCAATGGCCCTCATGAGCTCCATCCGGTCGGTTTGACCGCAAAAGAAGCATGCCGACCAAAGGGAGACCATGAACACCAAAAAGAAAGATAAACACAAAGTGAATAAACTCTTGTGCCCTCACGAGGTGCCTTTCTGCACATCCCCAAGCACAGATTTGCCAGCAGCGCTCAGGGCTGCGCCTGTTTAATCTACGCTTTTGGCCATGCTTCTTAAACAGCTGATGCCCTATTCCGGTGCACGTGGCCTACTGTCTACAAATTTCGTTCCGGCAATGCGGGATGGCACAAAGGCTTCGTAGGTTATTTTGGGGTTTAGGTGTTCTGTTGCTGGATGCAGATAATAGGGGTCTAAGAACGATGCACATTTTAAAATGGAAATGTCCGTGAGGAATTCGATCCGCTCATTGCCGCGGAAGGGCTACTTCTTTATTCGAGTTTTTAATTGTTTTTCAATGGCCCTCATGAGCTCCATCCGGTCGGTTTGACCGCAAAAGAAGCATGCCGACCAAAGGGAGACCATGAACACCAAAAAGAAAGATAAACACAAAGTGAATAAACTCTTGTGCCCTCACGAGGTGCCTTTCTGCACATCCCCAAGCACAGATTTGCCAGCAGCGCTCAGGGCTGCGCCTGTTTAATCTACGCTTTTGGCCATGCTTCTTAAACAGCTGATGCCCTATTCCGGTGCACGTGGCCTACTGTCTACAAATTTCGTTCCGGCAATGCGGGATGGCACAAAGGCTTCGTAGGTTATTTTGGGGTTTAGGTGTTCTGTTGCTGGATGCAGATAGCAGGGGTCTAAGAATGATTTTAAAATGGGGATGTCCGTGAGAGACCGGATAGGCGGTTAAGGCATTGTAGCCGGCCTCATTGGGCTCGAGGAGAGGGATAAAGGGTAAGGTGATTACACCATCATTTTATCACCTCATCCCTAATCTTTTCCTCAAGGAGAAGGGAACCAGAGGCGTGTAATACAACGATTGGAACTTTAAAAACTACATTTTCCCTAAGCCGCCTACAAGCCAGGCATCATACCGGCTAAAGCGCCAACACCCTCTCCTTGAGGAGAGGGATCAAGGGTGAGGTGGGCGGAGGTGGTTAAAGCAGCCTGCCTTGTCTAAGGTTATTCAGGAGATCTCTCCCTTTGGTCGAGATCACAAGGTGCATTTGTATCGCTGACAAGCGCGTTTGTATTTTGCTTTTAAACCAGATGGGTTTTACTATTCTTTGATTTTGTACTTTTGCGCTTATGGCGAGTATTAAACCCTCCGTTCCAAAGGGCACAAGAGATTTTTCACCTTCAGAAATGGTGAAACGGAATTATATTTTTGATACTATTAAATCTGTTTTCAAAAAGTTCGGTTACCAGGAAATTCAAACTCCCACAATGGAGAACCTGGAAACTCTTACCGGGAAATATGGTGATGAGGGAGATAAGCTTATTTTTAAAATCCTGAATTCCGGCGACTACTGGAAAGATGCAGAAGGTAAGAAGCAAAAATCAGATAGCTTTGAGTTCAGTTCTAAAAATTTACTGCCGGTGATTTCAGAGAAGGCTCTTCGCTATGATCTGACCGTTCCTTTTGCCCGGTACGTGGTAATGCACCAGCATGAGATTTCATTCCCCTTTAAACGTTTTCAGATACAGCCAGTTTGGCGTGCGGATCGTCCGCAAAAGGGCCGCTACCGTGAGTTTTACCAGTGCGATGCCGATGTGGTAGGATCTGAGAGTCTTTTGAACGAAGCGGAATTTATCCTGATTTACGATGAAGCCTTAAGCAAACTTGGGTTAAAGGATTTCTCAATAAAAATCAATAACAGAAAAATCTTATCCGGCATAGCCGAAATCATTGGCAAGCCCGAATTGATTGTGGATATGACGGTCGCTATCGATAAACTTGATAAGATCGGGTTTGATGGTGTTACGAAAGAACTTATCGAACGTGGCTTTACGCAGGACGATATCGAAAGACTAAAGCCCGTAATTCTTCTCGAAGGCAGCAATGAAGATAAGATCCAAAGTCTTAAAGGAGTTCTTAAGAGTTCTGAGACCGGTCTGAAGGGAATAGAGGAAATTGAAGCTATTTTCACCTATGTGGGACTTCTCAAATCTCAAATCTCAAATCTCAAATCTCATCTCGAACTCGACATTACCCTTGCCCGCGGCCTGAACTATTACACGGGTGCAATCTTCGAGGTTAAAACTAACGAGGTCGCTATGGGTAGTATCGGCGGTGGCGGTCGTTATGATGACCTCACCGGAATGTTTGGCCTAAAGGACTTAACAGGAGCAGGTATTTCTTTTGGAGCTGATAGAATTTACGACGTTCTGGAAGAATTAAATCTTTTCCCTGAGAGTACAGAAGAGACAACCCGGATATTGATCGCAAATTTCGATCCTGCGGCTGAATCCTTTGCTTTGCCTATACTACAGGATTTACGCAGCAATGGAGTAGCGGCCGAGCTTTATCCTTCTTCTGCCAAGCTGAAAAAGCAAATGAGCTATGCCGATAATAAGCAGATTCCTTTTGTGTTATTAATCGGGACAGATGAAATGGAGACGGGTATGCTGACTTTAAAGGAGATGAAGACTGGTGAGCAGGTTAAGGTGACGAGAGAGGAATTGATTGAGAGGTTAAAATAGCTTTCGGGTGTTAAGCCGATCATGCAATGACGATATGGGTAGGACGCAGACGTTTAGAACGCTGTCTGCGTTATTCTCTAAAGTGTATTCGATCCGCTTATGGCCGCGGCGGCTAGTCCTTTTGTCCGCAAAAGGACCAAAACTCTTGTGCCCTCCCGAGGTGCCTTTTCGCACAGTCCATTACACAAATTTGCCGGCAGCGCTCAGGTCTGCGCCTGTTTAATCTGCGCTGCTGGCCATTGCTTCTTAAACAGCCGAGGCCCTTTTCTGGCGCACAGGCTGCTGACGGCAAATTTATTTCCGGCACTTGCGGGATGGCCCAACCCCTCCGGAACTTAGGGTTTCGGGGTATGTTGGGTTGCTGAATGCAGATTGATGTACAACCACCCCGCCCGTCATTCCTGCGCAGGCGGGAATCCTAATGCTGAGTACATTCCTCTTCTTGCTGGTATAACGTATTACGATTCCCGATCGGGTCGACAAAGGTGTTTGACTCTTTTTCTAGCTGCTGGCGATAGCAGTACCTGCTGTGCATATTAAACCCGGTTGACGTGAAAAGCCCGCAGCGAGCGTGTGATTTGCGTAAGGACAGCGAGGACTTGAAACAAAAAACGGGGCTGCTTTCGTTATGAAAGGTTCAGCCCCGTTTCTTATGATTTAAATCCTGTTTAGAAGGAGCTGAAAAGGTAGTAAACTAAAGCGGCCAGAACAGCTGAAACCGGGATTGTTAATACCCATGCCCAGATAATGTTGATGGTAACGCCCCATCTAACCGCAGATATCCTTTTAGTGATACCGGCGCCCATAATTGAACCTGTAATGGTATGTGTGGTGGAAACCGGAATACCTAAAGCGGCAGTGCCGAATAAGGTTAAAGCTCCTGCGCTCTCTGCGGAAAATCCTTCAAAGGGAGAGAGCTTTGTTACTTTCTGACCCATTGTTTTTACGATTTTCCAGCCGCCGAACATCGTTCCTAAAGAGATTGCAGCATGACAGCTTAGCGGAACCCACATCGGCAATTGGTCCATGCCGGGGATTACATTAGAGGCAATTAAAGCTGCCCCGATAATTCCCATTACTTTTTGAGCGTCGTTACCACCGTGACCTAAACTATACGCGGCAGCAGAGACTAACTGTAAACGCCTGAAGATTTTATCGACCTTTGAGGGGTTTGCCCGTTTACACAAATGCATGGTTATGATTGATATCGTATACGACATTATCATACCGATCAGCGGTGCAAGCACGATAAAATAAACCGTAGGCATTATCTTAGAATATCTTACCACATCAAAACCAGCATGCGCAACAGCAGCGCCGGCGAAGCCTCCTATTAATGTATGCGATGAACTGGATGGGATACCTAACCACCAGGTGAGGAGGTTCCAGGCAATAGCGGCTGTTAATCCCGCACCCACAACGGTTAAGCTGATGGCCGTGGCGTCTACCGTTTTGGCAATGGTATCGGCAACGTGCAGAGGAAATATAAAATAGGCAATGAAATTGAAAAAGGCTGCCCAGATAACTGCGGTTAATGGCGACAATACTTTTGTGGAAACTATTGTAGCTATAGAGTTGGCCGCATCGTGAAAGCCGTTAATAAAATCGAAGATAATTGCCAGGGCAATTACTACAATAAGAAGGGTCGTAACCATTGATATGCCGATTAAGCGTGTTTAATCAAAATAGACTCCAGAACATTTGCGGCATCCTCGCATTTATCTGTAGCTGTTTCTAAAGACGACAACACTTCTTTATATTTTATGATAACTTTTGCATCCTGCTCGTATTCGAATAAATCTGCAACAGCTCTTTCAAACACAGCATCGGCCTGATTTTCCATGCTGTTTATGCGAACGCAGGACTCGGCGATAAGGCGTAAGTTCTTTAAATTCTTAAGCTCTAATATGGCTTTATCCAGGTCCTGACATCCCTGAAGGATCAAATCACCCAGCTGTTTCATAGCCGGCGTAATGTCGTGGATCTTATATAACTGGATACGGGTTGAAGAGCCGTGGATAAAATCGGCAATATCGTCAACAACGGTAGCCAGTAAATGGATGTCTTCTCTGTCGAACGGAGTGATGAAGTTTTTACCCAGTTCCAGAAAGATCTGGTGGGTAATTTCATCGCCTTTATGCTCCAGATCCTCAATCACTTTGGTTAATTCCTGCTTTTCAATCTCATCGGTTGAGTTAAGCAGTTTTACCAGAACCTGGGCGATCTCAACCAGATTGGCACTTCCGTTTTCGAAGAGGGGAAAGAACTTGCGATCTTTAGGAACGAAGTACTG
This sequence comes from uncultured Pedobacter sp., assembly GCA_966210515.1. Lineage (GTDB taxonomy): Bacteria > Bacteroidota > Bacteroidia > Sphingobacteriales > Sphingobacteriaceae > Paradesertivirga. Next base: position 994 of record CBIHLM010000130.1, on the reverse strand, counting down.
TAAAATGTTATTTAATGACATATTCCTTTTGTGAAGGTTACAAAAGTATGAAGTTAATGTTAAGTTAATGTTAAGTTTAAACAGTTATGATACCGGGCATTACCCGTTCGAGTGTAAATGCAAAGGTAGTGCCTATACCTTCGGTACTCCGAACGGTGATGGTTTGCTCATGCGCTTCGAGGATATGCTTTACGATGGCGAGTCCAAGTCCGGAGCCTCCTATTTGTCTGGATCTGCTTTGATCGGTCCGGTAAAAGCGTTCAAATAATCTCGGCAGATATTTCTCTTCAATACCAATTCCGTTATCTGTTACCTCAACTAAAATCTGATCATGCAATTCAAACAATTTAATCGCGGTAAAGCCATGTTCCTTTCCGTATTTGATCGAGTTGTCGATGAGGTTGACTAAAACCTGGCAAATCTTATCCCTGTCGGCATTTACCCAAATCGCGCTATCGTACTTATCCTTGAAAACAAGTTCAATTTTATGCTTCTTAGCTTTATGTTCCATCTGTTCGATCACATCTTTAATTAAAATCGTGATATCGAATTTTTCGAAGTTGATAGGCGCCTCACCGCTTTCAAGCTTAGAAATCACATCTAAATCTTTAACCAATAAGCTTAGCCGGTCAATGTTCCGGGAAGCTTTTGTTAAAAACGAGCGGGTCAGATCGGGATCATCAAGGCCATCTTCTATGACAGCCTCTATATAGCCCTGAATGGCAAACAGCGGAGTTTTAAACTCGTGGGATATATTGGCAAGGAATTCGCGTCTGAACTGCTCCTGGTTTTTTAAGGCTTCAATTTCTATCTTTTTGTCTCTTGCCCATTCGGTAACTTCATGTTCAACATCGTTTATAGGATCATTGCTTACATATTCGCCAAGAGCATCTTTTAAATCTTTACCCAGCTTAAGATTATGGATCAGCTTATAAATCAGTTTAATTTTGCTATAGACATAGCGCTCTATTAAATAGTAAAAAACGGTATAGCA
>CBIHLM010000129.1:0-6228 GCA_966210515.1 uncultured Pedobacter sp. | reverse complement strand
TTATAAGTATTTTAAATGCTACGGAAAACCAGAAGCACAAGGCGATGCTGATGCTCGCCTATTCTTCAGGGTTGCGGGTGAGTGAGCTGTTAAGTTTGAAGATTAAGGATGTCGACTCGGAGCGGATGCAATTGCGGGTAAGTCAGGCCAAGGGAAAGAAAGATCGTTACACGATACTTAGCACGAAGGCTCTGGACATGCTGAGGGTATATTTTAAAAACTACCAACCAAGGGAATGGTTATTTGAAGGTGTAGACGGTGGTCAGTACAGTACGCGCAGCATTCAGGCTGTGATGCAGTACACATGCAAGAGGGCGGGTATATTAAAGAAGGTGAGCATGCATACGTTAAGACATTCGTTTGCTACTCATTTATTGGAAAGTGGCACGGATTTGCGATATATACAAAGTTTATTAGGCCATTCGTCGAGCAAAACCACCGAGATTTACACACATGTTACTACAAAGGGATTTAATCAGATTGTTAGTCCGCTAGATAATTTGGATATATGATTTTATATGATTAATTATGTGTATGAGATGGCTGAAACTGTTAAAAAAAGAAAAATTCGGATCGGAATCAGAAGCTCAGCTATATCGGATATTTGCGCATATGCGTAAACATACTCGTTGGCGGCAAGCATAAGAAAGACGACATGGTGGACACTAAGACAGCAAAAAAAATTGGGCAGCGACTTGCAATAAAGTCTGCACTCATAGGAATTGTCGTCGCTTACATCATTTTCGGCGGACTAATTTTCAGTTGGGACCTGAAGATATTCAAAGCAATCTTTTGGATTTTCGACGTCCACTTCTGGTACCACTTATTAATTGGAGCTTTCGGATTATTAATAATGGCTTACCTTTTTGGACAACAAGCAGGAGTTGAAATAATTCTGAAAAACAGAAATGAACTTTTAACCGGAATAAAGTATGGATTTTTCACTTTATTACTTGGAACTTTAATAGGAAGCACAGTCGGGTTTATTGAAGAAGGAATCGATAATATAGGGGACTTTGGTAATCCGTTTTTCGATTACTATTTCAAACCAATGTATTGGGTGACAATCTTTGGAATAGTGCCAGTGGTCATTGTGGGGATATGGTTCGGGCGACAGATTAAGAAGCAAGGACTTAATATACAGGGGGACTAAAAAATGCCAGCCGCCAACATGGGTTTTGCGAAAATGGCGGGTGACGTTGTTCTCGAAAATTTTCTACATTTAACTAAGCTTTGTGCTGGGCGACAATAAAGTGCTTTCTATCCGCCATCTTCGCAAAGCCTTAACCGTTAGGTGCAAACTTAACAAACCGACATAATAACAAAACCCTTCGAGCTTGATGAAGAAAAGCAGGACTCAAAAGATGCTACAAACAAAACGATTGGCATTATCTAGATGGCAAATGTTTTGGCATTTTTCAGTCGTGCCTTTCATACTCATTACACCAATAATGAGTGCAATAGCAATTTTTCAAATAGAGGTAAGTGGGGCTTACAGCGGAGTACGGACTACTAATGAACACTTCAATATGGGATGGCCCTGGTTAATCCCCGCTGCCCTATTCGCGGTGATTCAATATCGACGATTAAGTCTTAAAAAAGTTGAAGTTTCTTTAACAGCAGAAGAATTTAAAAAATCAGTTAAAGAAGTGGGAAGGAAATTAGGCTGGCAGGTGGAATGTTTGACCAATGATTTAATGATTGCTAAAACCGGGTTCACTTGGGCAAGTTGGGGCGAAAGAATAACAGTCATCCGTGAAAGAGACTTTCTCTTAATAAATAGCATATGCGACCCTGATAGTCGTCCGTCAATCTCCTCGTGGGGTAGGAATCGTAAAAATATCAATGCTTTAGTGACAGCAATAAAGCCAGCACCTAACACAGGCTCTTGCAAAAATGGCGGGTAACGTTATTCTTAAATTTTTCTACATTTAACCAAGCTTTGTGCCGGGTGACAATTGATTGCTTTCTATCCGCCATCTTCGCAAAGCCCTAAACGTTAGCGGTAATTACCCAAACCCACCAAATAGTCTAAAGACTGACATGAATGAAAGAATAAAAACCTATTTAAAGCTTGGATTTTCATTCTACGTCCTTAATGCAATTTTTCTTTTAGTAATTCAACCAAAACTAGAACATCTGCATGATGGAGGCTTTAGCCTACTTCTGTTGTTTATTATCATTCTTCAAATCCCGTTTTTCAAGAGACTTTTGAATCGAAATACATTTGTAGCAATAATTGCCTCTGTCTTTCTTACGTTGATTGCGACAATTTCAGCGTTAGCAATTGTTCAGAATAGCTCACTTTACAATGTTGACCCCTTACCAAGACAATTTATAATAGCAACATTCTTCTTTTCGATTGAGATTTTAATACTGGAATTCACGAACAGACAATTGGACCAGAAGAAAAGTAACTACCGCTAACACAGCCTTTACAAAAATGGCGGGCGACGTTATTCTCGAAAATTTCTACATTTAACTAAGTTTTGTGCCGAGCAATAATGAAGTGCTTTCTATCCGCCATCTTCGCAAAGCCTTAACCGTTATGGGCAAGCTATGAAGACCACTTCACTCCTGTTGCTGCTAATTAACCTACTGTCTTCATGTAACAACATGGGCGACAACCATAAATCTTATTTCGTCTTAACCGACACAGTTGTAAGTGAGATAAAAAAAGGAATACAAAGTCACAGGTTCTCAAAACAGGAATTATCTCATAAATCAAAATTTGGAGGGTATGTGTATGAGCTCCTTAAGGAGGATAAATCACGGGTGTACCTATGTTCCGAAAACGGTGGCGAGGCTGGTTCGACTATATTGGAATGTTACTACAAAGAAGGACAACCGATATTTGCAGTTTATAGAAAGTATGTATTTGAATCAAAAGGCCATGAATATGACTCCGAAAAGCCCATTTTAACATTTGAACAAGCGAACTACATTGTCGAGAACCGGACTCTAAAAAAGGCAATTACAAAAAATGTTAAGAATGAACTCTGGAGCGACGAAGACATTCCTTCTGATGTCGAATTGATGAATATCATCAAAAGCATACAACTCGAGCTTGCGGAAGAAAAAATAGCCAGCCCATAACATAGGGTTTAAGTTATGCCCGCGCGACGTGAATCTCGTTCCTTTTCTTCTTTTTAATTACTTTAGTGCTGGGCGACCGGTGACTGCCTTTTAATCGGGCACAACCTAAACCCTTAACCGTTATGTGGCATTTTAAAAAACCGACCAATTGACAAGACTACTCCTTATAATAACTGTTCTGTTCTCCATATCTTGTAGGTGTAGCACCGACTTTAAAACCTTACAAACTGGCCAAGTCGACAATATTGACACGACCATCAGTGCATCAGCCAGAATGTGGCAAGGACAATATGAATATCTTGGAATAGACATCAAAATAAAAAGGAAAGACTCCCTTTTTGTAAAAAACATAATTGTAAAGCCTTTCAGAAAGGATGGAGAGTTTTATCCTTGGTTTTCTGACTTTGCTATGAATTCTTATTATACGGGAAACGGACAATCTCTAGGAAATAGAGGCGATAAAGGAATTTATTGGGAAGATTATTTTGCCGACAAATTTCAAGAGCTTCCCAAAGAAAATAGAAGGACTAACAAAAATGATTTTTTTGTAACGTATACGGCGCATTATAATAGCGAAAAGTCAATAGACTTCGAAAACTTTTCAGCGGACATTCAAGTGGAACTTATAGACAGAGAAGGCAAAGAAATAAAGATTGAACGTCACTTCGACTTCCATGGGAAACGATATTGTAGATTCAGTCCGCATTGAAGAAAACGCCACATAACACAGGCTCTGTTGCAATTGAGGCTGACGTGGTTTATGTAATTTCAGTGCTTTCTACTACATTAGTGCAGGTTTGAAAGTGACGTGCAATTAATGCCGCAACAGCAACAAGCCTTAACCGTTAGTGGCAACAATCGGACCCGACCAAAGACATATCCGACCTGAACCAAATGATTACCGACATTGATATTCAACTAAGTAAAGCCGAGAACAAGCTAGTCTTCAGAATGAATTTATTTGAGCGAATTTTCGCTTTCGTTGTCGATACAGCAATGATATTTACCTTTCCTATAATAACACTTTCTTACACTTTACAGCATTTAGACACTTTTAAGGAAGACTACTTCGGCGAACTTATGGGAAACCTGGTAGCATTTGGCTTTGCATATTTTCTTTATGAATGGCTTAAGAAACCGACCAGATTGCATAAGATTAGCGGGCAAAGTATAGAACAAAATAAACTTATCGCCAAAGAAGTACTGAAGGAAATGAGCTGGTTAATTCAGGTTGAAAAAGCAGACCATTTAATTGCTGGCCCCCAAAGCACCTTTCAAAAACAATTGACAGTTATATTTGACAGAAAAGACATTCTCTTGAGTTCACTTAGGTTTGGACGAAGTGACGCAATGATGAACTATCATTCAGATGGCGCAGAGACGTTTAAGGAAAAGTTTGAAGCTTACATCAATGCCAGAACGATAATTGGACATCTGGAATGAAGAATTGCTGCTGCTAACACAGGGTTCAAATTATGCCCGGGCGACGTGAATCTCGTTCCTGTTCTACTTTTTAATTACTTTAGTGCTGGGTGACAGGTGACTGACTTTTAACCGGGCACAACTTAAACCCTTAACCGTTAGCAGCAAAGCAAAAACAAATCGCATGAAAAACGCAGCTATACTTTTGTGGTCTATCATTCTAGTTAGTAGTTGCGACAGTTCGAAATGGGAAACTATAAAGGGTAGTGGCATCAACGATGAACCGAAGTCGATTGGAAATGTAATTTATTTCGAAAATGAGAACGAAGGTGTCGTTGGAGGCTATTACACAGTTAGGGACGCAAATGCAGAAAACGATTTTGATTTAACACTGAAACCGATTCTGTTTTTAACTCAAGATGGAGGGAGGAATTGGACTGAAGTGCTATTTAGCCCTACGATGCAGGGCGCCATCGAGAACGCGATTTTCAGCGGTGATACTTTAATCTGTCAAATTGATTCTTCTATATTTCTCTTGTCGGACGGAGGCAAACGCATACTAGCAGCGCCAGATTCAAATGAGCAAAAAGAAATTATTAGAAAACACTTCAGTGCCAATAGACATGACATCAAAACACATGATTTTTTTCATCAGGACAAAAAGTATTATATAAAAGAAATCTACCGGAACGAGCACTCCGTTGTAAATGTGTGCTACGGCGAAGAGACAATGACTGATTACTATTTTGTTTCATTTGACAAAGGTGCCACGTGGACTTTTTTACAAAAAACATTTGGTGATAACAGAGCCAGATTTTTGTTACGAGATAAATATCTATTGTGTTATGACTTTCCATTTGGACTGCGACGATTGAAACTGAAATAATGCTCTGCTGCTAACACAGGCTCTTGCAAAAATGGCGGGTGACGTTATTCTCGAAATTTTCTACATTTAACTAAGTTTTGTGCTGGATGACAATGAAGTGCTTTCTATCCGCCATCTTCGCAAAGCCCTATACGTTAACTGCAATACTTTAGAACTGATGCTGTTCATCATATTTTTTTCAGTTTGGGTGCCGACTTGTATTTTCCCGCCTGCCCATAAATTTCTGCGAGACATTAGAGCGTACATTTTTTGCATAGTATTAGCGATTCTAGTTTTTGGACTTTCAGTAATGGATTACACGCAGAGTTTTTCAAAAGATGAAAAAATTCAAACTTTAATGTCTTTAAGCCCTCTCACTTTTCTAATACTTTACAAGTTTTTTGACCAAATGATCCTCAATAGGTTAGATAGACATATATTTTTCTATATGAAGTATGGTGTAGACTGGGAATCTGATGACCAAACAAAACTAGAATGGATACTGTAGACAATTCTCATCTTTGTTCCTCTTTATTGGGGAGCATTGGGGCTGTTGATTTTTTAATTGTAGACGAAGCGGTATAGACTACTCCCTACATAGTTAGAGCAGCAACCGCATAGAGCGGTTTTTTTTCTGCGTTTTAATTTTTTTCTGCGTTTTAATTACTTTAGCAATTAGAGGGAAGTGAATCCATAACCTGCATAGTGGAAATCCCTTCCGTACAATATACAACCGACATAACCCAAAACAATATGAATCATACATCTTCTCTTTTCAAACCGACCTTTTTACTTAGCTTGTTAGCAATGTTAACCGCAGCTTTCCTAAAAATCATGCATCTTCC
>CBIHLM010000128.1:0-6290 GCA_966210515.1 uncultured Pedobacter sp. | reverse complement strand
GACTCTTAATCAGTGGGTCGAGAGTTCGAGCCTCTCCCAGGTCACAATAGAAAAACGCTGTTCTTGATATCAGGAATGGCGTTTTCTGTTGAATAGAGGCAGTTTTTTAGCTCATAAAAAACTGAAACGAAACCGCCGTTTCGTGAAGATTTACAGAGTTTTTTGTTGAATTTAACGCAAAACCGCCACAAATACGTCACAACGATTTGCGTTTTAATGAAATTATTATGGCAACCATAGCGGGTGTGGTTTATGATCACCACAAAAAACAGATGGAACCTACAATGTTAAAATTAGAGTGTTTCATAAAAATCAAAAGAAATTAATTGACACAACGCATTTTGTTACCGATAAGCAATTGGACAACAAACTGCGAATTAAAGACAAATTTTCCCTCAAAGTTTTGGATGTACAACTGGAGGAATTCAGAAAAACAATCAGCGAATTAGGACCGAAAGTAGATTGCTTTTCTGCGGAAGAACTTAGAGATTATTTAAAAGAGAAAAATCAGGAGTTAGATTTTATCAAATTTTGCAGTGCTCATATTGATCAATTAAAAAAAGAAGCAAGAACTGCTACAGCAAACAACCATAAAATGGTTCGAAATAACCTGTAAAGCACCACAGCTAAGAAAAGACGGAAGATGTGGCCCTTTTTGTGCAGATTATAAATCTGCTTTATCTTAAGTACGAGCTGCGCTATCGTTAACATCTCGAACAGCAGGTTTCGGATGGTCAGGTTCAGTTCAGTAGCCTCTACTGAAATTCAAGTCGGAAAAGATTCGAGCTTTGCTACAGGAATTTCAAAGTAAAATTCTGTACCTTCTTTATCACTAATAACCCCAACCTGTCCCCCATGTCGTTTGATAATTTCTGCAGAAATATATAGGCCAATACCCAGCCCAGGAAACTTTTGCGAGGAACTGTGAACACGATAGAAACGATCAAATACCAAGTCTTGCATCTCTGTCGGTATACCTATTCCAAAATCTTTTACCGTTACACGTACATTTCCATCAACCAAAGATGATGTCACGAGTACCTTATCTGCTTCTGGTGAATATTTAATCGCATTTGACAAAAAGTTCCCTATCACCTGCTCTAAGCGGTGACGATCGCTTTTTATAATAGCATGGAAATCATTTTCTACAATAACTTTATGCGTAGAAACCCCAACTTGTATTTGCGAAACAACTTCATTAATGACTTCGGCAATATCAAACTCGCTAAAGTTATATAACATTTGCCCGGCCTGAATTTTACTTACATCCAAAAGATCGTCTACTAAAGCTGTTAATTTATCAACCTGTGTATTTGCGTGGTGGATAAAATTAATTGCATGACCATTATCACCTTTTGCTATCGCCCTTTGAAGAATCTGAAGATAAGCTTTCATAGAAGTTAAAGGTGTTTTGAGTTCGTGACTGGCCACGTCCATAAACTCGTCCTTTTTTCTCATTAACTCCTCAATATCTTTCCTGTCTTCTTCCTGCTTTATTAATGCATCATTGAGATTGGAACGCATTAGGTCGATGGTGTTAGTAAGCTTCTCTGCTTTGGAAGCCGCTTTCTCCGCCAACGCAGTGCGAATTAGGGCAGTCTGTATTTCCTGCTCTTTTTTAAACAGTGATATTAAAATAGGTAAGATCTCTTTCAGACCGCCCAGATCAGCTTCGCGAGGGTTGCCACCCAATAAAACTGCAACAGAATGCGAAGAACCGGCAATTCCCACAGCCGATTGGAAAGAAGTTTTATCAGGAAATGGTAAAGTACCACTGAAAAATTCTTGCTTTGCAGAATTGTCCAGAAAGCTATACCAGGCTTTTCCATCCGGAATAGTCTGCTGGAAACCAGGAGCGGGTAATAAAAGGTTAATTTCCGGGTCGCTTATAAATATCATCAGACTGCGGCCTCCGAAATATTCTGCTAATTTCGAAGCAGCAGGCATACGGTCAGAACTTTCGCTTAATCCGGAAATTAACTGTAGTATCATTATTCAGGAATCACACATACTACGGCTGTACAATTTTGAAACCCGCTAAACTGGCCATTAATCCTTGCGACTTGTCCGTAGGTATTACAGCCTGCATAGTTAACCCCATTTAAAGTCTCTTTCACTTGATTTAACTCAAAATTAAAAGCTTTACCCATCCTGAGCCTTGTAGCAACGCAATCGAAGAACAAAGCAACGTTGGGCTTATGATCTCCCAACTGCTCTATTGCATTTTTTGCGGCAAGCATTGCTGCGTCCTGCGAGCAACTATTATCTGTAGTCATGAAACTCACATATGAACCATTCGGTACATCACTGGCCATGGCAATAGATCCGTCGGCTAACACCCCTAAAGGGACACGCAATTTATGATCTCCGGCTATTTCTATGCCGATAATATTATGTAGAAAAAAAGGAATGGGTTGATCTACATCCAATTGCTGGCCTGTTGCTTTTGCATGTTCAAGAAACACTTCAATTGCTGGACGAGCATTCAGACTTACTAACTTCATTCCATCGGATTCCGTTACCCGCATTTTTTCGCCTACAGGCCTCCATCCGTGTGCCGCGCCCACGCCAATAGGTTTGTTGGACAGAATTTCTAAGATTGCTGCAGAATCGGTGTAAGCACCCGTATCGTAAAAAACATGCGTACGTTGAAAGTTTGCATTATCGCCTGCACCACCGCCGAAGAACTGGTATTTCCCGGCAGTTTTTTCCGTTAACATATCAATTAACTCGTCGGTATAACCTGATAAAGCATCCGCAAAAATCATAGCCGAAAAGTATCGGTACTGATAGTCGTCTGTATGAGTCAAATTTTTATTCAATTCCTCAGCAACCCGAGCTCTGTCTTCTTTAATCCCCTGTGCATATCCGGCTGTGAATTTCAGATCTGTAGATTGTATAGCAATGGCACACGCAGAATCAGTTCCGAAATCATTAGATGTAAATTCGCCTGCAGACGAACTGCCGACAAGTAATTTAGGATTACATCCAATCTTTAATTCACTTAGAAAAGCTGAGTAATCATATATTGAAGATGCAAATACAATGACAACATCAGGAGTTATATCGCCGAATTTATTTTTGATTTTTTGTGCAAGTTCTTGTCCGGCATTCGCACCGTCATTTATTTCTGTAAAAACTACTATAGATTGAGTCATAAAGTGTTTGAATAAGGCTTAAGGGTACCCTAATACCTAATATATAGTGGCTTAAACATTTATTTATCTTCTTTGTTTCACCACATCGCAGGGGCCGTAGTATTTGCCTTACAGGCTTTAAGAAATATTACCTGATAAACACCGACAAAATGGGTCGTTCAATCGATTTTTGATTAAATCGCCTCACATCAAAAGGCTAAACGAATGAAACTACGGAAACAGGAGACTAACATTCGTGATTTAAATTACTTAACGTTTATAACACATAGCTCTTTTGAACACTGGCAACACGAGTTAAATCAAGTGATTTATTCAGAGGGTCAATAATATTCAAATCACTAACATATTAGCGGTTTAGGGTTTCTCTATCGAATCAAGCAATTTTAAAAGATGACTTTTCAGCCATAAAGAAGTTTGAAATCCTGATCAACAAGCTGTGATAGCGAAACCCGCATTTCTTCTAGTCGAGAGTGTTCTTGCATTCTTTTTAATACTGACAATAAGGAAATCACCCGCTGACAGATGATTTCTTTATTTAATAAAATATACCTACTAAATTCCGATATTGCTTGCTGAAGCGTTTTAATATTGGTAAAGTTGATTCATATGATAGTTCCCAAAGAATTTTACCTGAGATTGGTATATAGCCATAATTCGCGCTAATCAAGGTTTTAACAATTCTATAAAATTGGCCTCTGGTAACATTTCTGACAACAATAGATGGACAATGCATTGATATGATGAGAAGGATTGTATATTATGTTCTCCAAAGGCAACTTGCTTTAAACGTTCATCATCTGACAGCATCAGAGCATTGTGTTCTTTGGCAACAATAAGTAACTTAAAACAAAGACATCATTCAGCTGCTGCTTCGAGGTTTTCTCTCCATTACCAAATCTATAATTTAAAAGCTGCCTCATTGGTGAGACAGCTTTACTTCATCGCACAGACTATTTACACTTGTCCTTATCATAAGTAAGTGCCGGGTTGGCCAGGTTTGCCGCCCAGTTTGCTTGTGGGAATTCAGGATATGGCCCCGTTATGTGCTGCTGCTCAACCGGCCAGCTCCAGTCTTTCGGAATCAGGATACCATTAGGATAAATTTTGCCATCCGGACTGATCCAGGTGTGTTGCCCCGTTAGCTCAAATATAGAAAGATCGTAGTTTTCGCCCACTCCCGCTTCACCTGATGGGTAAACCGTAAGGAATGGCTCGTAAGGCTTAGAAGTATTGTATTTAAATGAGTTATCAACCTTAAGCACGATATCTTTCGTTCCATAAGGAACACAATCTAAATAGGGAAAAGTATTGGTGTGAGGCAACACATCATTTGTTGGCAAAGCCACTTTTGTGCTTGCAAAAACTGTGATGATGTAATTCAATCCGTCGGAGGTATACGCTGGTGCAGCCTCACTATTGGCGCCTTGAATTGAAATGATTCCCTGTTTCGGTATCTTGATCTTAAACACATGGTCAAATCCTGCACCTCTTGCTGTTGCAAAAAACTTCAGTTTGAGCTCGTTTCCGTTTCTGATTGCATCTGTCTGTATTATCAGATCGTTGTAGTCGGCATCATTACCTTCATTACGTAAATCCTCCCAGGCGTAGGTAAAGTCTTTTCCTTTGCACTCATTTAGACAGAAATCAAAATAAACCGACCAGTTTTTGCCCGGGAATTGCTGAGCATTTTGAAGCGAAGTACTTTTAGGTGTATCCGAACAGATTCCTGCCCAAGCGGTCTCACCATTTGAAAGCGCCGCATGAGTAGCGATTGAAACACAGCCTGAGCTGCCGTATTTATCAACGTAGGACTTTGGAACGACAACCGTGTAAGAGGTGGCTTTCGCTTTGGGATCGAATGCCTTTTTGAAATTGAACTTACCAGGTGTTGCGCCGCCATTGCTTAGCTTTTTTTCCTGCTTAAACTGCTCCAAAGAACTGAAAATATCGGCATGAGTTTCTAAGAGGTAAACGTTTGGCACAGTTATGTTGTAGGTGATCAAGAGATCTCCCCCGCCATTCACCGCCACATCAACAGTCCCTACATTCATATTTTTTCCGGCAACCAGGCAACGTTGGATGCAGGGCTCGGGCACCGACATAGTTGAAATGCCATCTTTTAAAGCGGAAATTGAGCTTAGCTCCCGGTCTGTATTTGAGGCCAGGTCGTCTTTTTTGCAACTTTGAAACTTGCTGATACAAGTAACGCACTAAGCGCCAGGTTAAATAAATGTTTCATTTTCATAGTAGATTGATTTTAGATGGTAATAATTAATTATATATCAATTTCCTATCAATGGTTTTAATTAAAAAAAATATTTTTAAGTTAAAACATTTCTGGCTGAATCTCGCTTATATGATTTTGAAGCCTATAATAATGATTTCGACCTGTAATTGAAATCGCCGCTCTCGCCTATTTGGCCTTGATTTTTACTATTAGTTTAGCAAGTTATTGCCCTTAGCGGGTTGAGTGAGATGCCTATGATCAATCTTGTACTTAATTATTCTGATACCGAACTGGCTCGACCTCAAAAAAGAGGGGTCAATACAAAAAATAATTAAAAGTAATCCTACCAAAGCCTCACGGATTTTTGCGCGGGGCAAGTTCTTGGATTGCGATTTCCAAGAAGCTCTTTAGCCTTTTCGCAACATAGGTTAAACGCACCAATATCTACCCAACGTGAACCATCTGCAAAGTATTAGACTGCCAGCCTGGCGATATTTTAGAATATAGGAAAGGTTAACTAAAGCGCTCTATTCCCACACCTTTAGAGAGAGGCTGGGGTGAGGCTCTAAATCTCCGTAAGCCTACATATTTCACCAATCCAAATACCTTTCCTGTTTATATTAAGATGAATTCATTGCCCAGGCGTTCTTTAGCAAGTTTTTTTCTCATACATAGATTTCAGCGGAAATACATCATAGCCGCCGCATAGGGTATTGAAATATGTGCAACGGTTTGAGTTAAGTCAAAGTGTTATGGACATGGGCTAGTGGCATACTTGGAGCAAATTTTATAAGTATGAGCCATTTTTAGTAAGTCTCATATTCTATGATTATTTTAACAATATAAAACCTTCGTTTTATATTGATTTGTTTTTCATTCTGATTAAGAACCAAGTTTTCAAAACC
>CBIHLM010000127.1:0-6481 GCA_966210515.1 uncultured Pedobacter sp. | reverse complement strand
TATAAATTCTTCTGGTTTTTAAGATAATTGCGAAAAAAGTCATTAATTTACGGCTATTAGCACCCCTTAAGTATGTGTTATATATATATGATATAAGTCTTGTTGGGTTGTTCATTTTTTAACCGATCTTCAGTTTATGTTTTCTCAATAGAGAGCAAATGCTTTATCAGTAAAAGATATTTATAAATGAAAAAGAGTAAAGTTCCTTGTGATTTGAATAGCTGTTTTATGTGTAAGACTTGCTTAAAAGAATGGTTGCCCGCTTTGGGCGAGCATAGAGTTAATTTTCAATTTAAAAAAGGAGAGGTTATCTTTCGCGAGGGCGAGCCTGTTAAAGGTGTTTACTTTGTATATGAAGGGAATTTAAAAGTTCATAAAAAATGGGGCAATGATAAGGAGCTTATTATTCGTTTTGCCAAAAAGGGCGCGATTTTCGGGCACAGGGGTCTGGGTACTAATTTAGTATACCCGGTATCAGCAACAGCGCTCGAGTCGTGCATTGTTTGTTTTATTGATATTGATTTCTTTAATGCAACTTTAAAAGTGAATAATGAATTTGCTTATACTTTAATGATGTTTTTTGCTGATGAACTCCAGGAATCCGAGCGAAAAATGCGGAATCTCGCACACATGTCTGTAAAAGGAAGGGTGGCACAGGCCTTAATCTCTTTAAAACAAAATTTTGGTCTGACGGAACATGGATTTATTGATATTGAACTAACCAGGCAAGATCTCGCCTCATATGCAGGTGCCACCTACGAAACTGTTTTCAGGATAATTAATGACCTGGTTCAGGATAAGATGATAAAGTTATCGGGAAAGAGTATAATGATTACTGATGAGGTGCGCTTGGCTAAATTGACACATCAGGTGGTTACTGCGGTGGAAGCCGGGATTTTATAAAAACGCTTCAGTAAGTATCATAATATATAATATCGGATCAGCTGACCTTCCGATATTAAATCTACCTCTGCCGGGTGAATTGCCAGAGCATCGGCATCTATGCCCAATCTTATGTCTCCGGATCCATTTAGTCTCGTTGCTTCAATTTTATTTCCGTTATCGCAAAATTTTACAGGGAAAAACTCATCAAAAGCTGTTTTCTTTTCCTTTTTTCCTTTAAAAGTGCTTTGAAAAATGGTATTGGTCTCAAATCCTAACGATTTTTTTAAAAAAACATCGATAAAAAGCTTGAAAGTTACAAAGGAGGAGAATGGATTTCCAGGTAAAGCAAAAACCATGGGGCCTTGACTCATCTTTCCGCACCAAATGGGTTTTCCGGGCTTGATTGCGATTTTGTGAAAAAGTTTTTGAACGCCGAGTTTCTCCAGAACTTCCGGTACAAAATCTGCGTCCCCGGCAGAAACGCCTCCGCTCAATATAACTATGTCGGATTTTAACGCACTTTCTATGTTGTTCTTAAGCTCTAGGTTATCATCGTTAAGGTGCCGGTAAATTGCAGGCGAAATATTCCACTCTTTTAATAGAGACTTCAACATATAGTAATTGCTGTTTCTTATTTCTACTTGCGAGATTTCTTCGTCCAGGCCTTTTATCTCGTTACCGGTTGTGAACAAAGCAACTTTTGGGAGCGATTCTACTTTTATTCTTGACTTTCCAACTGTTGCAAGTGTGCTAATTACGGCAGGTCTGCAAACAGTTTTTGCTGGAACTGCCAGGCTGCCTTTTTTCAGATCTTCCCCTTTTTGGGCTATGTTCTTAAATTCTTTTACAATTTCAGTATTGAAGGAAACTATGTTTCCTGATTCTACAGCATCTTCTTTTCGAATCACTGTATTTGCAGGGAAGGGTACGGCGGCTCCAGTCATGATTTTAAAAGCAGAAGCGCTTTTTAATTCTTTGTAAGGCATTTTCCCCGCAAAAATAACCTCTTGTATTTCGAAGTTCCTGATTCCCTTTTCCCAATCTTCAAATCTTATCGCATAGCCGTCCATGGCAGAGCGGTTAAAAGGGGGGTAATCTCTGTCGGCAAAGATATCTTCAGCCAAAACCCTTCCGTCGGCTTCATCTAGATCGATGGTTTCTGTGCCAAAAGAATTTGCGTGTGATATTATAATTTGTTGCGCTTCCCGGTAGAATATCATTTGTTGCTTTTTAAGAGTATGAAAATAGGGACAAAAGACAAAAGATTACCTGATTGGTAGTATAAAAGACAAGGATTGGGTAATTTGATGGAAGAAAACTTGGAATTTGTCTTTCATTCTCTGTCTTTCATCCTTTGTCTTTAATCCTTTATCTTTCATCCTTCGTCTCCCTTATCCTTTGTCTTCAATGTCCGCCACCTTTCATCATTTTCCTTGCGTGAAACACCGCTGGCAATATGGCTTCCATAGATTCTCTTGCGCCGTCGCTGCTTCCGGGAAGGGTGACTATCAATGTTTGTCCGATCGATCCGGCAACTCCCCGGCTCATCATTGCAAGTGGAGTCCGCATTTGTCCGTATGTGCGTATTGCTTCCATGATACCTTCTGCATCACGCTCTAAAATTTCGCTAACAGCAGAAACAGTGTTGTCTCTTGGTCCAAGGCCCGTACCACCTGTTGTGAAAATAAAGTGTATGTCTTCTGCAGCCCATTTTCTGATCTGCTCTTGGATTTGCGTTTTTTCATCCGGAACAATTGAATAATGAACAACTGTTGCGTTTACATTTTCCAGCATTTGGCAAATTAACTTACCGCTGTTGTCTTTTCTTTTTCCCTCTGCTGTAGAATCGGAGCATACCAAAACCGCACATGTGGGAGAAGTGGAGAAGAATTTTTTACGGTCGCTTTTTCCGCCTTTTTTCTCTAAGAGTTTAATATTGCCTATTTCCAGATTGGTATCAACGGGCTTGAGCATATCATAAATTTCAAGAGCTGCCACAGAAACTGCGGTGAGCATCTCCATTTCAATCCCGGTTCTGCCAATTGACTTTGCATTTCCTAGAATCACAATCCCGTCTCTTGATAAAATGTTTTCCCCGAAGTATTCGCTGTGCTTTTCCTTGTCGATAAAATCAAAACTCATATCCATCCCGTCAATGGTTACCGGATGGCAATGGGGGAGGAGTTGTGGTGTAAGTTTAGCGCCAATAAAGCCGGCGGCGCGGGCCACGTCAAATAGATTTCCTTTTGGGAGCTGATCATTCTTGATCAGAGATATGGTTTCAGCCGAGCAAAAAAGTACTGCTATTGCTCGTGCTGTCCGAAGTGTTATTTGTTTGCTTGTAATATCACGCATGGATTTTCAATTTGCCATAAAGGCTCGAAGACACGAAGATAAAGGTTTAAAAATGCTTTACCTATCCGGTATGAAATCTTTATGCCTTGAGTTTTAGTGCAATAAAATGGCACAAAAAACCCCGGTATTTCTACCGGGGACCTTTTATTTAACAACAACAGCCATAAACTAAGCTGTTTCTTTTATTCCGATATATACCTTATCATCGATAACTCTAACCGGATATGTTTTTATTTGATATTCTTCTCCACTCAAGCATTCGCCCGACGTTAACGAAAAAGATTTCTTATGAAACGGACAGGCTACTTTAGGTTCGCACTCTTCGCCGGTGCTTCCTATCATGCCTCTGGCAAGCGCCATTTGTTGTTTATGAGGACATAGATTTTGCGTTGCGTACCATTCGTTACGGCGAGTGAAATTAAAAACAGCTATTTGTTCTTCGCCATGTTTTACACAGGCACCACCGTTTTCTGGTACATCTGTAGTGGTGCAGGCCAAAATCCATTTAAGAGTATCTGTTGCGGCTTCCATATTTTTATATTTAATAATTCAATCAATCTTGTTTTTAAAATGGCCCGGCGAATTCGCGGCATTCAGTCGTCCCTTCGCCAAGCTAATGGGGGCGTTTTACCACTCCTTCGCTTTAATCTGTTCGCGCATTAAATCGAAGTTTACCGACGGGTCTTTCTCCTCAGGAGCGTTCACAAAGTGAACAAAGCGCTTGCGTAGATCTTCATTTTGTACGACTTCTTTCCACTCGCAATGGAAGCTGTCGACTAACAGTTGCATCTCTTCTTCAAGTTGATCGCAAATGCCCAGGCTGTCATTAAGAATTACATTCTTAAGGTAGCTCATTCCACCTTCCATTTTGTTTAACCATGTTGCGGTTCTTGCTAATGGATCAGCGGTTTTGATATAGAACATTAAAAATCTGTCGAGGTATTTAACAAGGGTTTCTTTATCGATATCGCTGGCCAGCAAGAGTGCATGCTGAGGTTTCGAGCCCCCATTTCCGCATACGTAAAGATTCCAGCCCTTATCGGTAGCAATTACTCCAAAGTCTTTAGACTGAGCCTCTGCGCATTCGCGAATACATCCGCTGACACCGCCTTTAAGCTTATGTGGAGCTCTTATTCCTTTATATCTTTCTTCTATTTCAATAGCGAACGAAACGCTGTCGTGCAGACCAAAGCGGCACCAGGTGCTGCCTACACAGCTTTTTACTGTTCTTAAAGCTTTGCCATAAGCATGTCCGCTTTCGAAACCTGCCTCGATAAGTTCTTCCCAGATGGCAGGCAGATCGTTTACATGTGCTCCAAATAAATCGATCCGTTGACCGCCTGTGATTTTAGTGTAGAGGTTGTATTTTTTAGCAACCTGTCCGATTACAATTAACTTATCAGGTGTAATTTCTCCTCCTGGAATTCTTGGTACCACAGAGTATGTTCCGCCTTTTTGAATGTTTGCCAAATAGCGGTCATTGCTATCCTGGATTGGTGCTTGTTTGACAATTAAGTCATTCCAAAGGCCAGAAAGGATGCTCGCCACAGCTGGTTTACAAGTTTCGCAACCGTCGCCTCTTCCAAAATGATCAAGAGCCTCATCGTACGAACGAACGTTGTTGATTTTCATCAGGTCGATTAATTCCTGACGCGAGTAATCGAAGTGTTCACAGATTACATTTTTAACGTATAATCCGTTTTCTTTCATTGCTCCGGCAATTAAATCTTTTACCAGGGGTACGCAACCTCCGCAGCATGTTCCTGCTTTAGTGCATTTTTTTATTCCATCTAATGTGGTAATGTTATCCAGCTTTACCGCATCGCAAATAGCGCCTTTGCTTACTGATTCGCATGAGCAAATCATCGCATCGTCCGGTAGGCTCATGATTCCGGATCCTTCACTTACTGCACCATTTCTCGCACCTAATATTAGATCTTCCGGATTGGCAGGAAGGGCAATTTTATTTTTAACGTTTTGTAAAAGAATGTTGTAATCATCTGCATCGCCGATTAAAATACCGCCAAGGAGAGTGGTGCCGTCGTTGCTGATATTTATTCGCTTATAAACACCTTTATTGGTGTCTTCAAAATAAACAGTTTTGCAATCAGGATCATTAATGAACGGATCTCCAAAGCTTGCTACATCTATGCCAATAAGCTTTAACTTAGTGCTCATGTCAAATCCTGTAAAGCTTTTGTCGGCTTCAGAAAGTTTGGCAACAACAACATCAGCCATTTCGTAACCAGGAGCAACCAGGCCATAGATCATTCCGCTGTGTAATGCGCACTCTCCAATTGCGAAGATATTTTCGTCATTGGTTTGCATGAAATCGTTTACCACGATACCGCCTCTGGTGCCAATTTCCAGTCCGGAAAGTTTAGCCAGTTCATCGCGAGGTCTGATTCCGGCAGATATTACAAGCATGTCTACCGCCAGTGATGACTCGTCTGCAAATTCCAAAGCTTCAATTTTGCCTTCTCCGGCTATTCTTGCAGTGCTTTTATTTAAATGGATTTGTAGGCCCAGCTCCCTAAGCTTCATTTGCAGCATGCTGCTTCCAGCCTGGTCAATTTGTCTTGGCATTAATCTTGGAGCGAACTCAATTACATGGGTTTCACTGATTCCAAGATCTAGTAAAGCTTTGGCAGCTTCCAGTCCTAGTAAGCCACCGCCCATAACGGCGCCGTTTTTCGCTTTAGCAGCGTATTCTTTTATTAATTCAAGATCTTCAATTGTCCGGTAAACAAAAACTCCTTCTTTTTCAATGCCAGGAATATCTGGTACGAATGCCGATGAGCCTGTTGCAAGAACCAAATAGTCGTAATGCTGAACAGTTCCCTTTAGCGAGTGGATAGTTTTAGTTGCACGATTTATTTCCTGTACTGGATCGTTAAGATGAAGTTCGATATTGTTTTCTTCATACCATCCTGCTGAGGACATAGAAAGGTCTTCCGCAGATTTTCCATTGAAATATTCACTTAAGTGAACTCGGTCGTACGCAGGTCTTGGTTCTTCTCCAAAAACAATTAATTTATAAGCATCTGTTTTGGCTATAAGTTTTTCACAAAACTTATAACTAACCATTCCGTTTCCTACTACTACTATAACTGGTTTTTCCTGCAGCATATTTCAAAAATTTAATGTCAATTGTTGTTTTTAACAGAAATTTATAGCGGTTTCTATTAAATACCTTATTTCTTTCTAACAAATTTAAGCAATTGAGTCGATAGTATGATAT
>CBIHLM010000126.1:0-7116 GCA_966210515.1 uncultured Pedobacter sp. | reverse complement strand
ACTCCCTTTAAAAATATCCGTTCTTTTTTCTGTCTTCCATTGCAGCTTCAGAAACCTGATCATCGATACGGGTTTCGCCGCGTTCGCTGATATTGGTTTTATGAATCTCTGCAACAATATCGTCGATGGTTGACGCTGTAGATTCTACAGCGGCGGTACAGGTCATGTCTCCTACGGTGCGGTAGCGAACTCTTCGGGTTTCGATGATATCTCCCTCATCAATACGAATGAAAGGAGAAACGGCTACCAGGTATTCGCCATGAACTAATACTTCCCGTTCGTGAGTAAAATATATTGACGGAAGTTCGATTTTTTCGCGTTTGATGTAGTTCCACACATCCAGCTCAACCCAGTTGCTTATCGGAAACACACGAACGTTTTCCCCTTTAGCGATTTTTCCATTGTACAGGTTCCACAATTCCGGACGCTGTCTTTTTGGATCCCATGCTCCAAATTCATCTCTTACCGAGAAAATACGTTCTTTAGCTCTAGCTTTTTCCTCGTCTCTTCTTGCTCCACCGATACAAGCGTCAAAACCAAACTCCTCAATCGTATCTAGTAAAGTATAGGACTGTAACGCATTTCTAGATGCAAATTTGCCGGTTTGTTCCTTTAAGCCTTTTTTCTTAATTGTGTCTGCAACGTTTCTTACGATCAGTTTAGCTCCGGTCCTTTCAACTACCTCGTCACGATATTTAATTGCTTCAGGGAAATTGTGCCCGGTGTCGATATGAACCAGGGGAAAGGGAATTTTTCCGGGTTTAAACGCTTTTAATGCTAGTTGAACCAGAGTGATAGAATCTTTTCCTCCTGAAAATAAAAGAGCGGGACGCTCAAATTGTCCAGCCACTTCACGCATAATGTGAATTGATTCTGCCTCCAGAAGATCCAGGTAATCTAATTTGTATTGCGACATAAAATTAATTTCTATTTATGAATGTGCGTGTAAACCACATTCTTTGCTTGCTTTATCTTCCCACCACCAGCGGCCCGCCCTGAAGTCATCGCCTGGCATAATTGCCCGGGTACACGGCTGACAACCAATACTTACAAACCCCTTATCGTGTAAAGTATTGTATGGAATACCATTTGAATTTATAAAAGACCGTACTTCCTCAGTTGTCCAATGAAGTAAAGGATGAAATTTTATAATGTTATTGGTCTCATCGTACTCCAGCATTGGCAGATCATGTCGCTCCGGAGAATGTTCGGCCCTTAAACCAGTAACCCAAAGTTCATTTCCGGCCAAAGCACGTTGCAAGGGTTCTACTTTACGGATATAGCAGCAGCCTTTCCTGTTTTCCACCGACTCGTAAAAAGAATTCGGCCCTTTTTCGGTAACGAATTCCTGCAGCAGCTGCTGGTTTGGATAGTAAGCTTCGATCTTGGCATTGTACATTTCTGTAGTTCTGCTCCATACATAGTACGTTTCTGTAAACAGACGCCCAGTATCAAGAGTGAAAACCTTTATTGGAATATTATTAGAGAAAATGATGTGAGAAATTGCCTGATCTTCCCAGCTAAAGCTGCTGGAAAAAATAATTTTTCCCGAAAACTCTTTCGCCAATAAAGCAAGAGCTTCCTGAGGAGGCAAATTTTGTATTCTGCCTGATAAATCAGAAATTTTGTTTTTCAGGATCTCCATCATGTTCTTTCTTCCCCTATAATTAAATTGTATAGTCTATAGAAAAAGTAGGCAAAGATAAGGAGATTTGATATTTTTTTTATCATTAAATTGAAATTTGGATCAGCAAATGGTAATTTTTTTAAGCAGATGTTCAATTTAAAAGAATTGAAATCTATCAGGAAATCTATCTTTGCACCCAAAGTAAAAAGTTATGGCAAGTAAAGTGCGTGTCCGTTTTGCTCCAAGTCCGACCGGAGGGTTACACTTAGGAGGTGTAAGAACAGTTTTATTTAATTATCTGTTCGCCAAGCAACAAGGCGGAGATTTTATTTTAAGAATCGAAGATACTGACCAGGCTCGTTATGTCGCCGGGGCCGAAGAATATATAATTGAGTGTTTAAAATGGTGCGGCATTACTCCGGATGAAGGTCCGGGCTTTGGCGGCACCTATGGTCCATATCGCCAAAGCGAGCGTAAATCGTTATATCGCGGATACGCAGAACAATTAGTTGTCGACGGTTATGCCTATTATGCCTTTGATACTCCGGAAGATTTGGAAAAGAAACGTGCTGAATTGCCTAACTTCCAATACGGCCACTCACATCGCAATGAAATGCGAAATTCCCTATCGCTTAGTCAGACTGAAGTACAAGATCTGTTAGATAAAGAAACTCCTCATGTTATACGCATTAAAATGCCGCAGGGAGAAACGGTTTCTTTTGATGATATGATTCGTGATGAAGTAAGCTTCGAAACATCTTTAGTGGATGATAAAGTTTTACTTAAAGCCGATGGAATGCCTACTTACCATTTGGCGGTTGTTGTTGATGATTACCTGATGAAGATTACCCATGCTTTTAGAGGAGAAGAATGGTTGCCATCCGCGCCGGTACATATTCTACTTTGGAAATATTTAGGATGGGAAGATTCAATGCCGCAATGGGCTCATTTGCCATTAATTTTAAAACCCGATGGTCACGGCAAGTTAAGTAAACGTGATGGGGCACGTTTAGGCTTTCCGGTGTATGCAATGAACTGGATGGACCCTAAATCTGAAGAGCTAACACAAGGATTTCGCGAAATGGGTTTTTTACCGGAAGCATTCGTTAATCTTTTAGCAATGCTGGGTTGGAATGACGGTACCGATCAGGAACTTTTTTCAATGGAAGAATTGATTGAAAAATTTTCGATCGACAGGGTAAATAAATCCGGTGCAAAATTCGATTTTGAAAAAGCAAAATGGTTCAATGCGGAATGGATTAAAAAGCTGGATGCTGAAAGTCTAAAGAAACAGGTGTCGGGAGTTTTTAAAACTGCAGGAATTTTGATTTCAGATGAAAGTAAATTTTCTACTGTAATTGATCTCGTAAAAGACCGCTGTATTTTATTAACCGATTTTATCAGCCAGGCCGGGTATTACTTTGATGCGCCCAAAGAGTATGATTTAGGGTCGGTGTTACCGAAATGGAATGCTGATAAAGCATCCTTTTTCGTGGCGTACAGCGAGATTTTAACTGCAATCAATGACCACTCTCCAGCAAGTCTGGAGGTCTCTTTTAAAGCTCTTGCCGAGGAAAAGGGTCTTAAGGTTGGTGATGTGATGCTTCCGTTCAGAATTATGCTGGTAGGAGGAAAGTTTGGGCCTGCTGTATTTGAAATTGCTTCCTTATTAGGTAAAGAGGAAACAATTGCCAGGATAAACAAAGGGATAGAGCTGTTAAAGCAAAACTAAGTTATTGGACGAGACTATCAGCTGCGAGCAGAACCTTCCATGCTTCGGTTACTTTTCCATCTTTTAGCAAAGCTTTGGCCAGCAGGTGAATTGTATTTTTTCTCTTTTTTGGATTTTTGTTTGTAGATATCAGGGCTTTTTGAAGTTCTGCGTTATGTTGAAAGTACAAGTTTATGCTGGTTTCATCCGGCAGGCGATCTACATTTCCTAATTGACCTAAATCATTTCCACTTAAAATTGAGGATTCACGAATAGATTGAGGGATGGCATCTACTCCTATTCCGACATTTGTATTTGGCTTTATAACCTTAAACAAACTTTCCTTTATTACTCTACAGTACCAGTCGCCTCCCAGGCGGGCGACCAAATCAATTTTTTCCTGATCAATTTTTTTGTTCTTGTCTAAGATGGATGAGGTGATATGCATTAACTTAATTTCAGCAATAACCATATTGCCAGAGCCGGCTGTTTTCCCAAGGGATATCACTTTTGTTATAAAGCACTCTAACTGTACAGGAGATTCTGCGACTCTCGGAGGTTTGACTAACTCGGAATCCAGAGGTGTTAGCCCCGATTTCAGAAACTCATTTGTGCCTTTAGGGTATTCTGCACTGGCCAATGATGTCTGCTGAACCATGTCGTAATTCACGAGATTTATCACACATTCTGGTACTTGCTGAATGTTTTGAAGAGTATGTTTGGTCGTATTATCTCTTACTCTTCTTGAAGGTGAAAACACACAAATTGGCGGACTTATACTAAACATGTTAAAGAAGCTAAAAGGACTAAGATTTACATTTCCTTCTTTATCAATAGTAGAAGCTAAACATATCGGCCTTGGAGCGATTGCATATTGTAGATATTCCTGCAGTTCGACAGGGCTTAAGTCCGAAAGTTTAAGTGTGATCATTAAGCTAAAACTTTACCTTTTTTACGTTCCAGGATAGACCAATCGCTGTTTTCAGCTGCGATAACAGTACTTAAGCGACCCAGTCCTGTGATTTCCATTTCTACCAGATCACCTTCCCGAAGCCATTGCTGGTTATAATCTGGGTCGTTTAGTAAGCCTGTGCCATTGAGTTCCAGAAAACATCCCGTGCCAACGGTGCCCGAGCCAATCAGGTCTCCCGGAAAAACATCACATCCATAAGAGCATCGCTCTATAATTTCTGCGAATGTCCAGTCCATATCCGCCATAGTTCCTTGCGAAACTTCGATACCATTTACCTGGCATGTCATTCTCAAGTCGTAGGCAGCCCCAATGTGACCTTTTTTGGCCGGCACTTTAAAAGGCTCCAGCTCGTCGGGGGTGACCAGCCACGGGCCTGTCACAGTTGCAAAGTCTTTTCCTTTCGCAGGACCAAGATTTAACAGCATTTCTTCCATTTGCAGGGTTCTAGCGCTTAAATCATTCATAATCATATAACCTGCGATAAATTCATCGGCTTCGGATGCTTGTATGTTGCGTCCTTTTTTATTCAGCACAATAGCTACCTCTAGCTCGAAATCCAACTTTTGAAAATGATCAGGCATACAGGCAACTTCTCCGGGTCCGGTGATAGAATTGTGATTGGTAAAATAAAATATTGGGAACTGATCAAACTCCGGAATCATTTCCACCTTTCTGTTACGACGGGCGGCCGCAACATGTTGTCTGAAAGCATAGGCGTCTCTGCACGAAGTCGGATGAGGAACAGGAGCCATAATCTCATAAAGTAATTCTTCTTTGGCATTTAGTTTTCCCGATGAAATGTCATGAGAAATTTGTTTCGCACGCAGCATAATCTCTTCACCTCCCCACAAAAATTGATTCATATTATCCGGAATTAGCTTATCGCAGGCGTTTAGATTGTACACATGACCATTCACAAAAGCTCCCAGATGTTCTTTGTTTTCGGTTTTGTAGGAAATCAATTTCATAGGGTTTTTAATTTAAAAATTAGCGATGCTCCCTGTTTATATAACCTATAAGTCTCAAATTAGTTCTACCACCCCAAGCTGCCTGATGCAATCATATATGCAGGCGATTAGGCGTTTTCCTAATGGGATATCAACACTTTTTATTTATCCGGCTGTTATATAAATAGTTTAATAATCCACTATGCCAGTATATCATTCTTTGGGAAAAATTCCGTCAAAGCGGCATACCATATTCCGTAAACCTGATGGTTCATTATATGCCGAGGAGCTGGTTTCCACCGAAGGATTTTCCAGCTTATATTCACTGGTATATCATGTTTATCCGCCAACTATTGTCAAATCCTTGGGCGAAGCTTATTCTGTTGAACCCAAAATTGCTCGCGAAAAGCATTTAAAGCACACCAGTCTGCTGGGATTTAATGTTCAGCCTGAAGATGATTACTTGAAAAGCCGGAAGGCCGTTTTAGTAAACAGTGATTTACACATCTCTCTTGCAGCCCCACGGTGTTCTATGGGAGATTATTTCTATAAAAACAGTCAGGCCGATGAAGTTCTGTTTGTGCATGTTGGTTCGGGGACATTAAAAACTGGCTTTGGAAAGATAAAATTCTCTTATGGCGATTATCTTATTATCCCGCGCGGGACTATTTATCAATTGGATTTTGATTCTGAAGATAACCGCTTATTTATTGTTGAAAGCTTTAGCCCGATCAGAGCGCCTCAACGTTATCGAAATAAGTTCGGTCAGATGATGGAGCATTCTCCTTACTGTGAACGCGATTTAAGACGGCCCGCAGATCTTGAAACAAACGATAAGAAGGGCGACTTTAAAATCCTCATTAAAAAGCAGGGACTTATTTATCCGTACATCTATGGCACCCACCCTTTTGATTTTATTGGATGGGATGGATTTCATTATCCATGGGCATTTTCAATTCACGACTTTGAGCCTATAACCGGCCGGTTACATCAGCCTCCGCCCGTGCATCAAACTTTCGAAGGCAATAACTTCGTGATTTGTTCTTTTGTACCAAGAAAGTTCGACTATCACCCGCAGGCAATACCTGCTCCTTATAATCATAGTAATGTCGATAGCGATGAAGTATTGTATTATGTGGACGGCGACTTTATGAGTCGCAAAAGTATTGTTAAAGGTCAGATTACTCTGCATCCGGGCGGAATACCTCACGGTCCTCATCCAGGAACGGTTGAACAGTCTATTGGTAAGGAATCCACAGATGAGCTTGCGGTAATGATTGATCCTTTTCATCCGTTAATGCTTACAGATGAAGCGATCAAAATAGAGGATCCGAATTATTTTAAAAGTTGGAGCGAGGGTTAGACGATGGATAGGAAAGATGAACAACTCAATGCTGCTGATTTTCTTCCCTTAAACGGGACCGATTATGCCGAGTTTTATGTGGGAAACGCAAAGCAGGCGGCATATTTTTACAAGACAGCTTTTGGCTTTCAAAGCCTGGCGTATTCTGGTCCGGAAACTGGTATACGAGACCGGGCGTCCTATGTTTTGCAGCAAGGGAAAATCCGACTCGTGCTTACATCCCCATTGAAATCCGACAGTTACGTCTCAGATCATATTAAAAAGCACGGTGACGGAGTAAAAGTATTGGCTTTATTGGTGGATGATGCCTATGATGCATTTGAGCAGACTGTAAAACGTGGAGCAGTTCCATATCAGCAACCTCAAACAGTGAAGGACGAATGGGGCGAAGTGCGAACCAGCGGCATTAAATTATACGGAGAGACGGTACATGTTTTTGTGGAGCGGAAAAATTATAATGGGCCTTTTTTGCCGGGATATAAAGTCTGGGAATCA
>CBIHLM010000125.1:0-7124 GCA_966210515.1 uncultured Pedobacter sp. | reverse complement strand
AACAAGATGTACAATACCGAAGAATTCTTGTACTCAAGCTTTTTAAACAAGTATATAGTTCATTTATGTAGTGCGAGCTGAAGTCGTCAGCTAATTCTTTTATAAGATTATTATTAAGGTCGACACCTTCATATTTTTTATTAATTCTAGCAGCTGCAGATAGTATATAATCCCTGTCATTACTTAAATTTCGATAGTTAATCCAAGATTGATCCTGGTTGCACCAATACCATATAGTATTAAAGATGTCACATTCAATCCACTTTTCAACTACCTTGATATTATAGATTCCATTATGTTTGAAATCTTTATATAATTCTGGAGTACGATGGATTTTACTCTTTCGATTTCGAACTAAGGACACCATTGCCAAATATAGGGTTGATATCCCTTCTGAAAAGTGCTCCTGATTAAATTTACCATGATCTATAAGGTTTTTTGTTTGGATGTCACTATGCCAAACATTATAATAATCAGTCAACTTATCAAGGATACGCCTGAAATCAGTAATTTTTTGTGAGAGTTCAATTGCCTCTCTATAATGATCTAATTTCCTTTCTTGAATCCAACTTGTTCTTGAGAAAAGGTATGTTATCAAAATTGCAGAAAACACCCCATTAGTTGTTAGTATATTGCTTAAAGTTGCGGTTGTGTCAAACGATTCATATCGCTTTAAGCTAAGAAAACCAAAAACCAACCATCCCAATATCAATGATAGGCTTATTGATAAGAGGGATTCCCAGTTTTTTTTAATTTTATAAAGCCAGTTTTTAAGATTGTATGTAATCTTAAAAATCAGTTTGTTTTTTCGAGAGGATAAATCCATAGTTTAATAAGATGGTGAAATACTAAGGTGCATTAAACTTCATTTTAATCTTTGAACTATATTTTAATAAGCCACTTCGTTGTGTATCAACAAGACTTCAATACAGAGTCGCTATCCAAAGGAACAACATAGAGATCTTCGATTATATCATCATCATTATTAATATCAGAAAGGTCCGCTCTTCTACTTTTTTTCAATGAGTCTACCAAAAGATAAAAACTGTTCTTTTCAGATTCTTCTATTTTAATGTAGGTAATTAAATGGGCTTTTTTATCAATTAATAATTGATAATCGCTTTTGTTGCAAGTGCTAATATAACCACTTCTATTAAACTTCCAACTAGCACCAACACGCATTCGCGAGCCGTCCTGCGAGTTGAGAACAAGGTCTAAATAACTTTTTTATTGCTGCTTGGAAGGTTGAAATATGCTGATGTTAATATCAGTCCAATAAGTGTACCGCTAATAATTACAACTACCAGATGTCCAAACATGCTAGGATCAAGTCCCATCTTCAAATTAGCTCGCAGCACGACTAAGCAAATAGCTACAACAATTACCCAGTACCTCCCTGGTTGTACAGCAGCTACTTTAGGCTCCTGTTTTGGTAAGCTTAAAATAGCCCAAACAATTACTAAGGCACCTATCACAGTACTTCCATGCTGAAGTAATTTGAAGACTGGAAAATCCTTTCCCGCTACGCTAACACTGCTCGACAGGAAAGTTATTTTTTCAACTGCAAAGCCATCCTCATGTGTAAAGCTATCCCAGGCTATATGTGAGAATGCGCCAATAAGTGCTGAAATGACGACTATAATGAAGTTTCTTTTAAAATAGCTATTCCAATCAAACTCATTAAAAGCTATTAACCTAGAAGTTAAGAAGTTTGGAAGATTTCTAACAAAGGTATTTCTAACCACGTTATGAAAGATGAATGCTAATAAAATCGTTAGTGGCAGATCAAACCAAAGTAAGCCTATAAGTGAATGGCTATAGATACTCTTTACCCTCATCCTTATGAAATACTCGAAATCTGGTGCCATACTTCCAATTATCAATGCAGTCATTGAAAACCAGCTTTTGGAAGCTTTAGCAAATGGAAGAACGATTGCTGGATGTGAAAATGTAAAAGGCAACTACTTTGCTTAAAATGGTTTAAACATTGTACCTGTGGCGAACATTCCAATTCCTGCGAAAAGGTAGCATACGATCATAATTATGAGAAGTATGCCCATAAATATGTAATGACGTTTAAGAAACATCATAGCTTTTCCTAAAGATTCGGTGTCCTTGTCCACTATAGCAGCTTTCGAATGCGTTGAGAATTGCCATAAATAATAAATTGGAAAAAAGTATATCAAAGCCAGAAACGTCATAGGAACAATTGCTAGTATTCCGCTTGAACCACCGAAAAACTGCATGGAAAACAGTCCAATTACTATAACAGCGAAACCAATAAACATAAATCCTAGTAAAGACAAGAATTTAGTCCATTTACGAGCTGATTTCAGATGTTGAATGCACACGCTATCAAATGTGATAGAATCAGGGTTTTCTTGAGGTGATAAGTTTTCCATTAATGAAGAGTTTAGGTTTAATTTCTAAATATAATGACTTCTTCGAAACTTCCAACTAATCCCCACCATTCCTACGCGAGCCGTCCTGCGAGTTGAGCAAAACATCATAGGAGTAAAGCCTTGTAAAGGCGATCCTATGTATGTTCACACAAACAGTTGGCGATGCTTTTGACGTAGAGGCTGAGAAGAGTAAATCAAAAGCTTTGACAACTCGTGCTGTGTTTTGCGACCAGCAGGCGAGCACATAAATGCGAAAAGAGAGAAGATTTCCATTTGCAGAACGAAGTGAAGCTAGTGGAAAGATTCAGGAGCTTTTATGGAACATGGCTCTGCTTAAAGGCATAAAGTATGCAAGATTGCGAAGCCAGGGGAAGATCAGGACATTTTATTTCCCAGGGGTATTAGAGTAGTAGCCTTATAAATAAAATGTACCGTCTTTGAAGCGTTGGAGCAAGTGGAGTGAATGTGCTTGAAAAGCTTATTCACGAAACTGACATCTGGCGTACTTTATGCTAAGCACAGACATGTGTAATGCCTATTTTTTTGAAGTTTTTGCAAGTTCCCTTATAAAGGATAGAAATTGTAATTTTTTAGGAAAATAAGGAAATACATATAAGGCCATTATTGAACTTTAACCATATGCTTTAAAAGCTAAACATGTCATTTCCTATTTTTTCAAAATTGACTACTCGTTGCCTATATAAGCAGTCGTTAACACATTTTCAGGAAATAAGAAGATGGTGATAGATGTAAAACATGGAGTTTACTTAATTTAAGGTAAAACAACTTCTTTGTCTCATTTTCATGCTAAACAGTCGTTTTAGCTCAAAAAGATGCAAAACATAGTTTTAGCGTTAATTGTGTAAAAAGTATGTGTTAGGCATCAATTTTTGCCTGTGCACTGCTGAGTCATAAAACTTGGCCCCAGTAGGAAGGCTTCAATTCGCTACCTTTTCATAATAATGACTTCGATCTCGGTCTAAAATTATTTGGGGTTTACCCCAATTAAGACGTGAAATAGATGTGTTATATCCGCCCCTACCAAATTCGTTCACATAGCTCAAATCTATATCAGTACCATCAATATCATATGAGAGCCTATATGTTCCCCTTCCCCAAAATGCGCTTTTAAATCGATTGTTAGTTAAAAGGATTAGCGTGTCAGCACTATAAGGTATGTCCACAAGAAATGGCGCGTGATTGTAGTTTGTATTTACATACTTTCCTATAATCATACTTTCGGTCAGGAAATTCCTATAAACGTGAATGGTTATTAGCAAAGCAAGTCCTATAAGTAATATCTTCTTGATTTTCAATATTGTTGGTCTAATAGCATGATCTCAATCGTTTTTAAAGTTATAGCTACAACGTTCAAGGCTTGTTGCTGTTGCTGAACTAAAATAGCATTATTAAATTGTATCTAAATGCAGTTTGCTTTTAAAAGGTGAAGAGGGTGAGTAGCAATTAGAAAAAGCATGGACACGGGATGTTAGTGTTAGTTTTTATCAAATTTCTTAATCAATATTCTGTTGTCTGTAATCTCTACTCTTCCACTTCCATTGTCACTTTTATAGGGAATCAGCAAACTCCCATTGTAATAAAAAGGTTCGGAACTAAGTCTGAAACGTTCATTGGAAACAAGATCCACGGTGGCAAATTTCTGATCCTTAATAATGGATAGATAAGTCTTATGAAAGTCGGTCGTGATATGATACAATTCCTTGCCGTAAACAAAGCTTGTAAGTATGTTCATGCCAATACTGTCTGCTAACTTAATACTTCCTTTCGTTGACCTTGACTCGTCGTCACCCACATACCTAAATTCAACTTTTCCTTTTTTCTTCCTCGGTGGAGGCATCGTGAATGTTTCCATGGTTTCAGGATTTTTAATTTCAACAACTTCCGCAGAACCGGCCAGGTGAGCCAGCGAATTGGTAACGAAATAGGAATCGTTGATTTTGTTTACTGCAACAGGGCATACAGCACTACATGAGCGCTCCACGCCAGTTTGCTTATTTTTAAACTTAATTGTTCCTCCGAATTCTCCGCTACAGCTTCTACTTACTACATAGCTTTCATCTTCATAAAAAGCTTTCGTCTGCCTGCTTAAGCTCAAACTGTCGTTTTCCACAGAAATTTCTGTTATTTGGAACTGTCCATAGGTCTTTAGTAAGCAAAGTTGAAATAATGCAATTAAGGTTAGTGTTTTCATTCAGGAGTACTTTAAAATGGCTATTGCAGATAAGGCTTATCTCTGAACTAAAGTAGCATATTTCATCAGATTTAGAGCAGTTTGCTTTTAAAAGCTAACGAGTGTAAGTAGCCCATATAATAGAAACCCGCAATTGTTGTAACAAAACTGTATCCTGTGTTGCTCTTATTTGTAGGATTTAATTTTAGGTTGCGTTCCGATGCGATGTGAGCTAGATTGCATTTGACCAGGTTCCTTATAAATATATTTGAGGTTACCGGCAAAGGTCTTTCTGGGGTATTTTAAATATATCAGCCCATTTACAGAAGAGTCGAGGCGTGATGACTGATCTTCGTCCTTCAAATAGTTTTCCTTTAAATGTAAAATGGTCGAGATATATTTTAAATCTTGATTTTCAACCTTGTCGTATACTCTAATATCTGGTGTAAGATATTCGCCAAGGCTATCAATAATCAGTTGTTCAAGTTCTTTACTAGATTGTTTATTATAAGAAGTTTCTATAAAATTTACCTTTTGACTTTCAATATCTGGTATCATTCTCTTAATCTGGATAATAAACAATAACATAACTCCATAGGCCAAGGCTAGAGGAATCAAAGTTTTTCCGACATTTAATATTGGCTTTTCATAACTTTGGTCATAAACGACTAGTTTTGTCCCTGCAACTCTGTCACCAATTCGTCGACTTGGGGTTATCATTGAAACGATGACTTCGATTGGCCAAATAATGCAAAATACATTTCTTGCAAAGCATCGTATGGGGCTTGCAACCTGTCCTGTAGAATTATTAACTAGTTGAAGCTTCAATATCCTTTTTGCAATGCTGCGTCCATTAATGATGTCTTTACAAAAATAAACAGCAAAGCCCAAAAATCCCAGATATATCCAGTCTCCTCCAAACGGATCAAACACTGTCTGCTCATGGCCCGTCTTGAATGCGTCAGAAAAACTTACTACCATTCCCGGAATAAAGAATACCATCATTATCATAGTCATGATGAAATGGTCTAAAATCATTGCTCCAAGTCGGGTTCCGGTGTCGATTTGTTTAGTTGTAGTAAGGGTCATATAAAATGTGATGGTTGTAAGTTGGGCTTTTATAGTTACACATAGCAGTTAGGGCCTTGGCACTTCATCTCACGACACTAAATTAGCATTTATCTTCAAACTGCACATTTTTTAAACCAAGTGTATAAGTATATAAGGTCTGTTTAATTTTTGTGCAGTTGTTTTACAAGGTTTGCTTGTAAAGAAGTAGGAAAAACAATATTCACATTCTGAGTCTGCTGCAATTTTTATTGGAAGATTTTAAAAATGAAATCTCCTATCTCTTGTCGGAATGGATATGTTAAAAGGAGCATTACACCAACTAATAAATATGATTTCGCTAGTTCTAATCTTAGAAATCGAAGTTCTCTAAAAAATCCCATTCCACATAAGAGCAAAGCTATTATGTGGGCTCCCCATTCTTGTATAAATACATTGAAGGGTAGTTCTCCTATTCGGGCCGCAGTGTCACCTTCTCCATACATAATCCAGTAAATGAAGGGAATGAAAAAGACGTATGAAAGTGAAACCAATACAAGTCCTAAAAACGATAGCGAGACAAAATGAGTAAGCGGGAGCTTAGCTTTTATTAATTCTTTCAATTCCGCTGTCATTTTGTGTGATGGTCGGTTTTAAAGTTGAGTATACGGCTTGTGGCTGAATCTATTAATAGTAGATCAATGTCAAGCCAGCACTAATGTAATAGAAAGCAGCGAAATAACATACACCACAGAAACTAGCAATAGCAACAGAGCCTGTGTTAGCTGTTGTGCATTTTAAAGTCGTTCCTCTAATAATTGAGTCGCCGCGATTTTTGCTTCATTAATAAACCGTTCGTCAGCTGTTATTTCTTCTAATTCCTCGTTCTTTTTAGTTTGATATGTTAATTTGAACTTTTCTATTTGCTCTTGGTCAGGGACAGATTCAGCTTTAATTTCTTTAGATTCAAAATATTCTATCGTTGGAAAGGCTACAGTCCTAGATGTTTTGCTTCGAAACGAGATGTCATTTTCATGAAGTAATAATGAAGTAAGGTAAATTACCTCATTATTCTTTAGCTTAAATTGAAAGTAAAAGTATTTGTGAAGGATGGTTCGATAGCCACTAATTCCTCGTGTTAAGATAATACTTTCTATATCAATAAAATTAATCGTCTGCCTTATGTGCTTCCTGTCGATTTGCATGGATTTAGATGCCAAATTTATTAAGACATATTTCCCTTTATCATGGTTATAATAATTCGTGTGAACAATTAAAGTTGGGATAGCATACAGCGCTCCAAAACCAAGTCCGATATAAAGGATTACGGTATCTTGGTCAGTATAATAAAAGTAAAGACATGGAGCTAATGTTAGTGCAAATGCGATAATGAAGGGTTTCAAATTTCTTAAATGTCCTGAAATTTCTATTCGTCGTTCTGTCATTGGTAAGTTTGTCGGGGTTCCGCTGCATTACAGCTAACG
>CBIHLM010000124.1:0-7328 GCA_966210515.1 uncultured Pedobacter sp. | reverse complement strand
GGATTGCAATAGTTAGTTTCCTTGTGCAATCGAGGTTTAAATCTAAATTTAGAGAGTATTCAGAAACGCCCTTATCCTCCGGTATGACAGGACGGGATATTGCTGAAAAGATGTTGAGTGATCACGGAATTCACGATGTACAAATTTTATCATCAGAAGGGTCTCTCTCTGATCACTATAATCCGCTTAACCGCACTGTGAATTTAAGTCCGGAAGTATTTGGCGGTCGCAGTATTGCGGCGGCGGCAGTGGCAGCACATGAATGCGGACATGCTGTTCAGCACGCTAAAGCTTATTCATGGTTGCAATTTCGCTCGGCCATGGTTCCGGTGGTTAGTGTTGCCTCAAACTTACTGCAGTATGTCTTTATGCTGGGTATTATAATGTTTGCGTCTGGTATTGGTCAAACAATGCTATTAGTTGCTTTTGGTGCTATGTTGGTAGTCACTTTATTTAGTGTGGTAACTTTACCCGTCGAGTTTGACGCGAGTAACAGAGCTTTAGCATGGTTACAAACTAACAGAGGAATTATGCAAACCAGTATTGAGCATAATAAATCAAAAGATGCCCTATGGTGGGCTGCTATGACATATGTCGTTGCTGCATTAGGTTCGGTAGTTCAATTACTATACCTGGCAATGATGTTATTTGGTGGACGAAGTGACGATTAATCTTCTATCATGGATTCAAAAAAAAAAAGCTTCTCAACATGAGAAGCTTTTTTTGTAAAACTGTATTTTTTTTAGTTCAGTTTATATGGAGCTATCATATTAAATTCCGGTATTTTAACTTCGAACTCTTCGTTATCCACCAGTCTTCTCATTTCATAACTTCCTTTCATGCTTCCAATATCGGTTTTAAGGTTGCAACCTGAAACATATTCGTGGAAACTTCCGGGATCAATAACGGGCTGTAATCCCACTACCCCTTCTCCTTCAACTTCGCGATGCGATCCGTTAGAATCGAATATAAACCAATGGCGGCGCATTAGCTGTACGCTGTAATCGGTCAGATTTTCGATGCTTATTTTATAGGCAAACATATAGTGATCGTTTGCCGGATTTGAATATTCGGGCTGATAGAGGGTCTCTACAGATATTTTAACTCCTTCGGTTATATGTGTTATCATAACAAATTCGGTTTAAGTTAATGATATAATTATTAAATCCAAAAATCAGGCCAATACCTCATCGAATTTATTTCCGATATCTGCAAGAACTTCATTTATAGCGGTAAAGCTTTCCAATTGAACAAGTAGCATCCTGTATTCTTTGAAGTTAGGAATACCTTTGAAATAATTTGAATAATGCCGGCGCATTTCAAAAATTCCCGTTTTTTCACCCTTCCATTCGATGGATTTTTGGAGATGGGTGCGGCAAACTTCAATTCGCTCGGATATTGTGGGCCCTGGTAAATATTCTCCGGTGTTAAAGAAATGTTTTATCTCTCTGAATATCCAGGGGTAGCCGATGGCCGCCCGGCCAATCATAATTCCATCAATCTCATACTCCATTCGCCAGTTTGCGGCTTTTTCGATCGAATCTACATCGCCGTTTCCAAATATGGGAATTTCTATTTTGGGATTACGCTTGATGTCGCGTATCAGCCTCCAATCAGCTTCACCTTTATACATTTGCGCACGTGTGCGTCCATGAATGGTTAGAGCTTTAATTCCCACATCCTGAAGCCGTTCAGCAACTTCATACACGTTTTTGGTATTATCGTCCCATCCCAGTCTGGTTTTAACAGTTACAGGTAAGTGAGTGGAATCAACGACAGCCTTTGTCATTTTCACCATTTTATCGATATCCTGCAACAAACTGGCTCCGGCTCCGCGACAGGCGACGTTTTTAACAGGGCAACCGTAGTTTATATCAATTAAATCGGGCGAAGCTTTAGTGGCTATTTCGGTAGCTTCGCGCATACTTTCGATATTGCTACCAAAAATCTGGATTCCAATCGGTCGTTCATATTCAAAGATGTCGAGCTTCTGCAAGCTTTTAGCAGCGTCACGAATCAGCCCTTCCGAGGAAATAAATTCCGTATACATCATATCCACACCGTTCTGTTTGCACACAAAACGGAAAGGCGGATCGCTCACATCTTCCATCGGGGCCAATAACAGCGGGAATTCTCCTAAATCAATATTTCCAATTTTTACAGACATCGGCTATAGCTAATACTTTATCTTTGTGCGCTTGTAAACGAATTTACAAAAATAGTATTATAAGATTTAACATGTTTTCTCAGCGGTCAGAACAACGTCATCCTTTTAGTTCTTTGGTTTTACTATTGGTGATTGCGCTTGCAAGTTTTATTTTATTTGCTTTTATAGCTTATTTTCTCGGCTATTTTATTTTCGGCCCGGACGAATTGAGAGGCTTAAGCGACGGAACAGCTAATATTGGTATCCAGAAATTATTCTTAGGCTTTTCATCTATCGGAATGTTTGTTCTGCCGCCGTTTATTTTTGCACGTCTTGAAAGCAAAACCCCCTTCACTTATCTACAAACGAACATTCCCAGACCAGGAACTTTACTGATACTCGGGCTTATTATCATGATTTTTGTAACCCCGTTTATTGAATGGACAGTGTTATTGAATCAGCGAATGAAGCTGCCCGATTTTCTTGAGCCTATTGAACGGTGGATGCAATACAAGGAAATTAGTGCAGAGATTTTAACAAAAAAATTGCTTGTGATGAATTCTACTGGTGATTTAGTGTTAAACCTTATATTAATAGCCGTCATTCCTGCGGTAGGAGAAGAATTTCTTTTCCGAGGCTGTATCCAAAAGATATTTTCGCGGTGGGCCAATAATCAACATGCTGGTGTATGGATCGCCGCAATAATTTTCAGTACCATACATGTGCAGTTTTTCGGATTTATCCCCAGGATGATACTAGGAGCCCTATTCGGGTATATGTTGATGCTTAGCCAAAGTATTTGGGTGCCAGTATTGGCACATTTTTATAATAATGCTTCGGCGGTTATAGTTGCTTTTATTTTACAGCATCAGGGTAAATCTTTAGACAATTTGACGAAACCCGCTGTACAGAACTGGTATTTAGTTATTCTAAGTGTTATTTTTACAACTTTACTTTTCATCATATTTAAAAAAATATCGGTGAATACTAATCATAAAGTGAATGAACGAGGATTGGAATAAAGTTTATACATCGACAGATTTCTTTAAGTCGGAGTTAGTGCGGCAGCATTTAATCGAGAATGGAATTGAGGCCGTAATATTGAATAAACAAGGCTATCCCTATCAAATAGGATATGTTGAGGTATATGTTAAGCCAGACCAATTTCAGCAGGCGATGGACTTAATAGCTGAAAGCGACGTATGAAAGTCAGAGCAATAACAGGCTTTTTTTTTGTGATCGTAATGCTTGCTTCTCTG
Organism: uncultured Pedobacter sp.; assembly: GCA_966210515.1. Lineage (GTDB taxonomy): Bacteria > Bacteroidota > Bacteroidia > Sphingobacteriales > Sphingobacteriaceae > Paradesertivirga. The sequence goes on along the minus strand of CBIHLM010000124.1, from coordinate 3,923 downwards.
CTGCTGGGCGAATATGCTTTTGCTCTTTTTTTTATTGTGTTGAGCCTATTGTGCTTGGTTGAATTTTATAAGCTGGTTAAATCAGACACTATTGAACCGCATCGTTCCCTGGGGGTATTCTTAGCGGGAACGTTAATCACTCCCCTGGTATTAAATTTTCTTTTCGGGGATTATTTAAATTTTCTTTTTGTAAGCGTACCCGCTGCCATTTCAATATGTATTGTCGAATTATTCCGACAAAGAAAGCATCCTTTTACAAACCTTGCGTTCACTTACTTCGGGATTTTATTTATCATAATACCGTTTTGCTTTTTTACCGCAATGGCATTTATCGGCAATACCTTTAATTTTCATTTCCCGTTAGCATTTATGTTAATGCTTTGGGCGAATGATACCGGCGCATATATTTTCGGAATCAATTTTGGAAAACACAAGCTTTTCGAAAGACACTCTCCAAAAAAAACATGGGAAGGCTTTTTTGGCGGTTTGGCTATCGGTCTTATTGCCGCGTACATCATAAGTACTCAATTCAATGATTTAAGTGTAATGCAATGGCTTGTTGTTTCGCTTATAATCGGCATAGCGGGCACTTTCGGAGATTTATTTGAATCGATGCTTAAGCGCAGCATCTCAATCAAAGATTCCGGATCATGGTTACCGGGTCACGGAGGTTTGCTGGACAGGTTTGATGGCTTACTTTTTGCAGCGCCCCTGGTTTTTATTTACTTATACTGGATAATCATTATAGGATGATGGATGAAGAGAACAAACCGATGAATCCGGAAGATGAAGCGGAGAATATTAAACCCGTATATAAGGACCGGTCATTATTGTACATGGGGATTGTGCTGGTGATAATTATAGGGGTAATGGGTTATTTAACACTTTTTGTTGACGACCCTTCCAAACTATTTGGCAAAAAGGATGAAATTCAGCTGTCTAATCCAAATAACTCTTCCCTTTTAAACGAAAACGAGTCAATGAGTGAGGATGAGGTTCGCAAGTCCTTAGTGAAATTTATTGAAGCATTTTATAACGATCAGCGCCGCGGATATTTCGACCCACCGAGCTATTTCGCGAAAATAACCGAGACCTTTTATAATTATCATAACCTTACCCACAAACGTGTCAGAGAAATTTATTGGCGCCGCTTAATGGATATGGAAAATTTGCGGAGAAACTGGATTGTATCATCCCTTAATTTTGAGCGTAAAGAATCAAGAATAACGGCAAGCTACTGGGCAAAGGAAAGCTATATAAGACGCTCGCTAAATGAGAACTATTCGGCACTGGTTAAATACGAGATGATAATCGATGAAACAGGAAAGATTGTTTCATTAAGGGAAGCAGAAATCAAGAATGTTGAGATACAAAAGCTTCTGCCAGATACTTCAGTGGTAGATTTTACTCCAGAACTTCCGACGGACCCGTCGTCAGCATCGGGAAGTGATAAAGTATACGATTTCAGTTTAGTTGATGTGGCGCCGGAATTCGCGGGCGGACAACGGGAATTTTCTAAATACGTTTCAGCAAATCTTAAGTATCCTGCAGCGGCCCGCCAAAGTAACATTCAAGGAAAGGTTTACCTTTCGTTTATAGTAGAAAGAGACGGACGCCTTACAGATATAAAAGTGAAGCAGGGTATTGGCGGCGGTTGTGACGAGGAAGCGATAAGGCTGTTAAGAAACTCCCCAAAATGGAAACCCGGCCTTATAAAGGAAGAGGCAGTACGAACTTTCTATGTTACACCTATTAACTTTCAGCTTTAATAAAAAAGAAAGCCTTCGTTACAAAGGCTTTCTTTTTTACTAGTTGTTCCTGTTTTTTTCGTATAAGGCTTCATCAGCACATTTAAGTCCGTTTTCAGTCATAATCCATTCAGATGTATAGTTTGACTCTGCATTTTCAGGTTTGCAGTGCCATAAATGGTATTGACGAACGTGTGGATTCAACTCCCCATCAATTATTAATCGAGTGTTGAGGGGAACTTTTAAATGAACATCCAGTTCCTGGGCCCTGAATAAACCGTTTCCGTTGAGGGTCAAATAATTATCAAATTGAATTACAGAGTCTTTTTGAATTGCCTGGTACGATATGCGTTGGGCAGCTTCAAGTGCATTTTCAAAATTTCTTCCCCGTCCGCTAAGTTCTTTCACAAGTGAAAGAGTACTATCGTCGCTCTTTTCGATAAACAGATCGAAGTTATGTAAGCCTTTTTCCATCTTATTCTCGCCATGTATAATTCGTCCTTTTATTTTCCCCTGCCCTATATTGTATTTAAGGCTGTCTTCCTGAGTGAAAAACAATTTTGGATTTAGTTTTAGATTCAAAACCGGATAGGTATCTAATTGAGTCGTTTGTTCAAATTTTGCTTCTTCGCGGAATTCAGCGGCAATCTTTGATCCATAAAATACACCCATACCTAATCCGGTGAGCCATAAAATCAGCATAGCAAACGACCCGTATCGGGAAACTACCTTGTGATTTAATATCACGCGTATCGCGAATAGGACCAATGCTATTAATGGAATGATCAGTATTAAAAAGGCGCTGAAAAAGACTGGCGAACGGTATTCGTCATTGATAGCGTTTAGGGGGAATTGCTGAAGTTCAGCATCATTAATAAATCCCAGGCCGAAAAGTAGTGCTATTATAAGCGCGAAGAGCGCAATGGCTCCGGCGGTGATTATGACTATTCCAATCGCTTTAAGAATTATTTTAAGCGTTTTTCCTAAAAAATTTATTATTTCGAGAACCGGGTCATTGTTTTTTACTGATCGATACTCATCAGAATATTTTACTTCCCCGGATTTTATGGCGTCTGCCTCTTCATCAAAATTCTTCTTGAAAGATTGCAGATTGATTGGCTCCCCCTTCATCGCCATTTTTTCCTGTCGGGTTTTTGCGGTCGGGAGTAAGATCCAAAGGACTACATAGGGAATTAATCCCACACCAGAAAATAGTATTAATAAAAGCGTAATTAATCTAACCCATTTAACTTCTATATCAAAATAATGTGCAAGACCTGAGCATACCCCGCCGATAATGCGGTCATCTCCGTCTTTAAATAGAGTTCTTGATGTTTTTAAATTTCCTGCATTTAACACTTCTTCGTCCTCAAGTTCAAAATCACTCGCTTTTCCCATCGTGGCAGTAATTTCTTCCACGTCAGTAAGTATTATAACTTGTTTATTTTGGTCGGCAAGGCGTTCATTAAACATTTCAGCTAGCCGATTTTCTATATCCGTTACAATCTCATCACTGTCAGAACTGTACGCAAAATGACGCTTCACTTCCGTCATGTAGCTTTTTAAAATCTCATACGCATCTTCTTCAATATGGAAAACAATGCCGTTTATATTTATTATAATTGTTTTGTTCATGGCTTTTTAGGTTTAAGGGTTTATATCTCTTCCTTTTACAGAAGTATTTACGGCGAATACAAGTTCAGACCAGGTTTTATCCAAGTGCTCCAGCACTTTTTTACCAGCCTCTGTTAAAATATAGTATTTTCTAGGTGGACCAGATGTAGATTCAACCCAGTTATAGCTCAGCAATCCGTTATTTTTTAACCGGGTGAGCAATGGGTACAGAGTTCCTTCAACCACAAGCAACTGTGCTTTTTTTAATTCGTTTATAATATCCGAGGCATAGATTTCCCTTTGGGAAATAATTGACAGAATACAGTATTCCAATATTCCTTTCCTCATCTGGGTTTGAGTGTTTTCTACAATCATGAAGCAAAGGTATTAATAATATAGTACTAGGCATAACATAGTACTATATTATTTAAAATTTTTTAATCCGAGGTATTTACAGGTCGATAGTGGTATTATCAAATACTGTTGTTATAATAATCTTTATATTACCATCACAAAAGGCAAGTTCCGTTTACTTTCATTTCTTGGAGGGATATTTTTTCG
>CBIHLM010000123.1:0-7692 GCA_966210515.1 uncultured Pedobacter sp. | reverse complement strand
TTTGTTTTTCAAACCTGATGGCAGCGGCAGCCCCCGGATTTATGGGGCTAGAGCGAACAGCAGGGCTGCATTTGCTACAAAGACGAAAGCTGGTTTTCAAAAAAATAGAATTTGTTTTGTTAATCTAGAAATTTACTGCTTACTTTACGCCCGATTTAAAAATAATGAAAAAGTATATTTATACCATGAGTACGATTACTACCACCACGCTAAAATTAGCTGGAGGAAGTTCGGATATGGTGTAACTTAATTATAAAAAGGAAACCAAAAAACGCCTTCCTCCGTTAGGGGAAGGCGTTTTTTGTTAAAAATTTAGGTTAAATGAAGGTTTTAAAATTCGGTGGTACTTCAGTTGGTACGGTTGATAGCATCCGCACTCTGATAGAAATTCTTAAGAAAGAAAAGTCGGAACGTCAAAACCCAGTAGTGGTTTTATCAGCAATGAGCGGAGTTACGAACTTGCTTATTTCGATGGCGGACAGAGCTGCTAATGGCGAAGATTTCGCGGCTCATCTTACAGAATTAGAGAACCGCCATTTTGATGTGGTAAAAGCACTGCTGGATGTTCCGCGTCAGAATCCAGTCTTTACTAAACTAAAGTTGTTTTTTAATCAGCTTGAAGATTTATTGCAAGGAATCTCAAGTTTGCAGGAACTTACTCCTAAAACCCGCGACCTGGTTTTAAGCTACGGAGAACGTTGTTCTACCTTTATGGTGAGCAAAATAGCTGATCAGAATGTTGGTGAAGCGGTTTATGCAGATGCTTCTGAGCTGATTAAAACTGACAGTACTTATGGTCAGGCTCGTGTGCAAACCGAATTGACAGAACTGCTGATAAAAAACTTTTATGAGGAAAATCGCGGTAAGCTGATTTTTGTGACCGGCTTTATTGCGAGCAATGATGCCGGAAAAATAACTACACTGGGTCGGGGTGGCAGTGATTATACTGCTGCACTTATAGGATCTGCCCTGAATGCGGAAGAGATAGAAATCTGGACCGATGTAAACGGGATGATGACGGCCGATCCACGAATGGTAAAAAAGGCTTTCCCATTGAAGGAGCTTTCATACACTGAAGCTATGGAGCTTTCGTATTTCGGGGCAAAGGTGATTTATCCCCCAACAATGATTCCGGCTTTTTTAAAGAGAATACCAATTGTTATTCGGAATACTTTTGAACCTGATTTTAAAGGAACCGTTATCCGCCACGATTGTCGTGAAGCTGATCATCCTATAAAAGGAATTTCTTCGATAAACGAAATCAGCGTGCTTAACCTTCAGGGCAGTGGTATGGTTGGGAAGGCAGGATTTAGCGGCCGGTTATTTTCTTTGCTTTCGAGGGAGCAGATTAATGTTATTTTAATTACTCAATCCTCGTCAGAGCATAGTATCACATTTGCCGTGCATCCGGCGGATGCGATAAAAGCAAAAATGCTGATAGAGCAGGAGTTTGAACTGGAACTTGACGCAAAGAAAATAGATTCTCCTGTAGTTGAAGAAGACCTTGCGGCTTTAGCGATTGTAGGCGAGAACATGAAGCAAACACCGGGGATTTCGGGGACTCTGTTTCATGCTTTAGGCAGAAATGGTGTGAATGTTCGTGCCATTGCTCAGGGATCATCCGAATATAATATATCTGTAATCATTTCGCGTCATGATCTTGAAAAAGCACTGAATGCGGTACATGATGCATTTTATACTGATCTGAAGATTAACCTGAACATTTTTTGTTTAGGCACCGGAAATATCGGTACAACCTTATTCAGACAGATACAGGAACATTGTGAGTTTTTACAAATTCAGAATGGTCTAACATTAAATGTGGTAGGAATTAGCAATAGTCGCCAAATGGTACTTAACGCAGGTGGAATACCGCTTAGCCATTGGAAGGAAACTTTGGAGAAAGATGGTGAAGCTGCCGATCTGGCTCTATTTGTAGCCCGTATGAAGGAGATGAATTTGCCGAATGCAATATTTGTCGACAATACAGCGAGTCTTAAACCGATTAGTGTTTATGAAGATGTATTCCGTGCGAATATCTCGGTGGTTACTTGTAATAAGATTGGAAATTCATCATCCTACAGCCAATACAAAAACTTTAAGGAGCTGGCTCAGTTACATGGTGTCGATTTTTATTACGAGACAAATGTTGGAGCCGGTTTACCGATTATTCGGACTTTAAAGGATTTGATGATTAGTGGAGACAGAGTGATTCGTATTGAAGCAATTCTTTCAGGAACGATTTCTTTTATTTTCAATAACTTCAAAGGCGGCATAACTTTTCATGATATTGTTAAGCAGGCTCAGGAAAAAGGCTTTACTGAACCTGATCCTCGGGACGACCTTCGTGGTACCGACTTTATGAGGAAAATGCTGATTTTGGCCAGAGACGCGGGTTATCAGTTAGAGCCTGATGAAGTTGAAATTCAGAATATGCTTCCTGAAGCATGTTTGAATGCTGCTACCGTAGAGGAGTTTTATGCAGAGTTAAAGAATAACAATGAATTTTTCGAAAACTTAAAGAATAAGGCTGCCGATAGCGGAAAAGTGTTACGTTATATCGGAATGCTTGAAGACGGTAAGGTTTCAATCTCCTTGCAAATGGTAGACGACAGCCATCCTTTTTATATGCTGTCTGGAAGTGATAATATTATTTCATTTACAACCGATCGTTATAAAGAAAGACCTTTGGTAGTAAAAGGACCCGGTGCAGGAGCAGAGGTTACAGCGGCTGGTGTATTTGCCGATATAGTAAATGTTGGCGCTCAGTATCCGAATTATTTTTAATCTCAGCCCGACCCATTCCTAAAAGAGATGAGGCACGCCGGGTTTTTGTAAAATTAAAATGTTAAACTCTTCGGAATACGGTTTTTCGGGATTCCGACTTTAATATATGAAAGAATCGATCAGAGTTTTTGCTCCTGCTACCATCGCTAATGTAGTTTGCGGGTACGATGTACTCGGCCTGGCGGTTGATGCTCCGGGTGATGAAGTAATAATGCATAGAAGGTCCGAGCCGGGAGTGATTATTACCAAAATCACCGGTGATGATGGTCGTCTTCCGTTGGATGCTTCTCGAAATACTGTCAGCGCAAGTGTTCAGCATTATTTAGAATATATTGGTCGTCAGGATATCGGCCTGGAAATCGAGCTTCATAAAAAGATGCCCATAGGAAGCGGATTAGGATCCAGCTCTGCGAGTACAGTTGCCGGATTGTTCGCTGTAAATTGCTTGCTTGATAACCCTCTGTCAAAAATGGACCTAGTGCCTTTTGCGATGAAAGGGGAAGAACTCGCCTGCGGTTCAGGCCATGCGGATAATGTTGCCCCGGCTATTTTGGGCGGATTTGTATTGATCAGAAGCTACGCCCCTCTTGATATTATCAAAATCCCCTATCCTGAAAACTTGCATTGCGCTATCGTTTTCCCGGAAGTTGATGTTCCTACAAGGGATGCGCGAAAAATGATACGTGAAAAAGTATTATTAAAAGATGCTGTCGTTCAGTGGGGAAATATAGCGGGGTTGGTAACCGGGTTGTTCATGAAAGATCTTGACCTTATTGGTCGCAGTATGCAGGATGTTCTTGTAGAGCCGGTTCGCTCTATATTGATTCCTGATTTCTATAAGATGAGAGAAATTGCGCTTGAAAATGGAGCAATTAGCTTTGGGATTTCCGGTTCAGGACCTTCAGTTTTTGCTTTTACTAAAGATGCAGATACATCGACTAAAATTACGCAAGCAATTCAAAAGCATTTATCAAAACTTAATATAGGAAGTCTGGCTTATACATCTGCAGTTAATGCCGATGGACCAAAGATATTGGGCTAAATCGTAAATCTAAATTCGTAAATCATTGAAACTATATAGCACTAACAATCCAGCCTCGGCAGTAGATTTTAAAGAGGCAGTATTTAACAGCATGCCCCAGGATAAGGGTTTATATATGCCATTATCTATCCCCGCTTTAGAGGCCGATTTTATCAATAATATTGAAAAGTATTCTTTGAAAGAAATCGCCTTCAAGGTTGCAAAGAATCTTTTGCAGGATGCGATACCTGATGCGGATTTGAAGGCCATTGTGGACGATGCAATTAACTTTCCGGCGCCGGTGGTACAGTTAGAAGAAAATACCTACGTGCTTGAACTTTTTCATGGACCATCTCTAGCATTTAAAGATTTCGGTGCACGATTTATGAGCCGCGTGATGGCTTATTTCCTTGAAGAAGGAGAGAAAACTCTGAACGTTTTGGTAGCTACTTCGGGTGATACCGGCGGAGCAGTGGCTCTGGGTTTTTTAGGTGTAGAGAATACGCAGGTTACAATATTATATCCGAAAGGGAAGGTTAGTCCGATACAGGAATTGCAACTGACCACAAATGGTCAAAATATTCGTGCTGTGGAGATTGACGGAACTTTTGACGATTGCCAGGCACTGGTTAAACAAGCTTTTGTTGATGAGGAGTTAAATGCCAAATATCGCCTGACATCAGCAAACTCGATCAATATCTCCCGTTTGGTGCCTCAAACATTTTATTATTTTAACGCCTATGCACAGTTAAAGCGAGAAGGTAAAACCGACGTGATATTTTCAGTCCCCAGCGGAAATTTTGGAAATATTGGAGCTGGCTTACTGGCCTGGAAAATGGGTTTACCTGTAAAGCAATTCATAGCAGCTACCAACGCGAATGATACCGTTCCTGACTTTTTTAAGACAGGGGTATACCAGCCAAAGCCGTCTGTGGCAACACTTTCGAATGCAATGGATGTAGGAAACCCGAGCAACTGGGTTCGTATAATGAATTTATTTAAAGATGATCTAAGCGAGATTAAAGAAGTTGTATCGGCTGCAAGCTATACCGACGAGCAAACCCGCGATGCAGTTTACAAGGTCTTTCAGGAATATAATTATGTGGTTTGTCCGCATACCGCGATTGCCTGGTTAGCCTTAGAAGACTATCGTAAGCAGTCGGCAGACGAAACAAGTGCAGGAGTTTTTCTGGCCACCGCTCATCCATGTAAATTTCCAGATGTGTACAATGCCCAGATGACGAGTATGATAATCGTTCCTGAACAGGTAGAATCTCTTGTTGGGAAACCGAAGCAAGCAGCTGAAATGAAGGCCGATTTTGCCGTTTTTAAGAGCTATTTGCTGAATAATTAATCTTTATGATTAAAGCAATTGTATTCGATCTTGGAGGAGTTTTAATCGATTGGAAACCTGAATACCTTTTTCGGAAGATATTTGAAACGGAGTTCGAGATGCGGCAATTCCTTGATACCGTATGTACCGGAGAGTGGAATGAAGAGCAGGATGCCGGTCGTACGTTGAAAGAAGGGACTGCTGTACTTGAAAGACAATTCCCTCAGCACGTGGAAAATATACGTGCATATTATGGCCGTTGGGAAGAAATGTTAGGAGGAGCGATCGAAGGGACGGTGGAAATATTCAAGGATTTGAAAGCCACCGGTAAGTATAAAACCTATGCCCTTACAAACTGGTCCGCCGAAACTTTTCCGATTGCACAACAGAAATATGATTTTTTAAATTGGTTCGATGGTATCGTTGTTTCTGGTACAGAAAAAATGCGGAAACCCAGTCCCTTATTCTACCAATTGCTTTTAGAACGATATCATTTACAGTCGGATGAGGTTTTGTTTATAGATGATAACCTGAGAAATGTTCAGGCTGCCAGGAAATTGGGCATTGAAAGTATTCATTTCAAAAGTTTCGAAGCATTACAGATTGATTTGGAAGAAAGATTGGGATTATTGTAAAACTTTAATAATCATTTGCTGCCGCGAAATTCAACTTAATTAATATTATATTTTCTAATAGTAAGCTGATTTCAGGTGCTTATGTCTGAAAAACCATCCCCGAATAAATCCATACGCAAAGCCGCCAATATGCGCCCAGTACCCAACTCCGGTGCTTTCGGCTTTTTGTAGTTCTAAAGAATCATATCCCGCCATTACCTGTTGAAGAATATAAAACCCAAGGAAAACAAAGGCAGACACTCTGAAAGTAAAAATGATAAACAACACATTTATCCTTGAAGACGGAAACATAACAAGGTACGATCCTAACGTTGCTGATATAGCCCCTGATGCACCGATTACAGGAATGCTGCTTCCCTGCAATACGAAGCAATGAACGAGTGCGGCAACAACTCCTCCTGCCAGGTAGAAAAGCAGAAAACGCAGGCTTCCAATGGTGACTTCAATATTATCACCAAATATCCACAGGAAAACCATGTTTCCGATCAGATGCATCCAACCGCCATGGAGAAACATACTTGTAATCAATGTATGCAGATTTTGACCTTTCCAGATATAATTGGGAACAGCACCGTAAGTATAAAAGAAACTTTCCATCTGTTCAGGACTTAACTGAAGCTGCTGCCAAAAGATGTAACAATTAAATATTATCAGAAGATATGTAATTATTGGCTTGGAACGACCTTTTACATTATCATCGCCGATAGGAAAAAACATAGATTATAAAGCTTGAAATGAATTCTGTACGAATTTAAAAAATTTGAATCTTAGGGATTATTCCCCATCTGTCTCGCGCATTAGCTTTTAAATAAAACCTGCTTCTTCAGAGCATGTTTTAGCTCATAAGACCAAACAATTAACCATAAAGTATTCATAAAGTTTTTGGGCGCCACGCAGGTTTTAATCTCCGCTGCTACTCGGTATAACCTAAACAAGAAAGCCGACTATCGCCGGCTTCCTTCTTGTTTATTTACTCAAATACATTGATTTTTCTTTGTACAATTTTACGAAGTAAGGGTCATCCAGATCCTTTATAAATCGAATAGCTTCACCTGTTGACTTCATTTCCGGGCCTAACTGCTTTTCTACTTCAGGAAACTTATCGAAAGAGAATACAGGTTCTTTAATTGCATATCCTTCCAGTTTTCTTTCAATCTTAAAGTCCTTCAGCTTATTAACTCCCAACATTACTTTAGCAGCGATTTTGATGTAAGGTACGTCGTACGCTTTCGCGATAAATGGAACCGTACGTGAAGCTCTTGGGTTGGCCTCAATTACATAAACTTTCTCATCTTTTATCGCGAACTGGATGTTTAAAAGACCAATTACATTTAAAGCTTTAGCTAATTTAACGCTGTATTCTTCCATTTGACGAATTACATTGTCAGACAAGTTGAACGGAGGTAATACTGCGCTTGAATCACCGGAGTGAATACCAGCAGGTTCAATGTGCTCCATTAATCCAACAATGTGAACGTCTTCTCCGTCGCAGATAGAATCAGATTCAGCTTCTTCTGCTCTGTCGAGAAAATGATCAATCAAAACACGGTTTCCCGGAAGGTCGCCTAGTAATTTGACCACTGCATTTTCCAGGTCTTCGTCATTGATAACAATACTCATTCCCTGTCCGCCTAAAACATAACTTGGACGTACCAGTACAGGATAACCAACTTTATGTGCAACTACCAGCGCCTCTTCGGCATCTTCTGCAACACCGTAGTTTGGATATGGAATGTCTAATTCTTTTAACAGATCAGAGAAACGGCCACGGTCTTCTGCAATATCCATATTGTCGTATGAGGTACCGATGATTTTAATTCCGTGCTGTTGAAGCTTTTCAGCCATTTTAAGTGCTGTTTGGCCACCCAGCTGAACAATTACTCCTTCTGGCTTTTCAAGCTCTATAATCTCGCGAA
>CBIHLM010000122.1:0-7844 GCA_966210515.1 uncultured Pedobacter sp. | reverse complement strand
CAATCAGAAAAAGATAAGAACTTGCGATTTTCTCTAAAATATTAACCACCGAGAAACACCAGTTTGTTATCTTATCCTGATTTAAGAACGAAGCATACCATAAAATATATATTTGTTAAAAAATTAAAAAATGGAAATTCGGTGGGGAATTATTGGATGCGGCGATGTGACAGAAATAAAAAGCGGGCCGGCATTTAACAAAATAGACAATTCAACTCTTGCAGCTGTAATGAGGCGTGATGAACAAAAAGCCAAGGACTATGCCAAACGACATAAGGTTCCTAGATTTTTTTCGAAGGCTGAAGATCTGATTTCAGATCCGGACATTAATGCAGTATACGTTGCCACACCGCCTGCCTTCCATGAAGAATTTACTATCGCCGCCTTAAAAGCCGGAAAGCCTGTTTATGTGGAAAAACCAATGGCACTTTCGGAAGAAGGATGTTTACACATGATCGAAGCTGCAAAAAAGCATGGCACAAAGCTTACCGTAGCTCATTATAGAAGAGCCCTGCCTATGTTTCAAAAAATTAAGGAACTCATCTTGCAAATCGGAGATATCAGGTTTATTTCGATTGAGTTTTTACAGCCTGCCCAATCAGACTTAGTTGCGAACTCAGAAGTAAACTGGAGAATAGATCCATCAATCTCGGGGGGCGGCTTGTTCCACGACATGGCGCCGCACCATATTGATTTAATGCTTTATTTTTTTGGCGACGCTATCCGGGTTTCCGGGTATTCTGCCAACCAGGCAAAACTGAGTGACGCGGATGATATTGTGTCCGGAGAAATAATTTTTAAAAATAATATTATTTGCAAGGGGCTGTGGTGCTTCAATGTTCCAAAAGAGGAAACAAAAGATCTATGCGAAATTATAGGATCGAAAGGTAAAGTGGTGTTCCCGTTTCATGGCAGCTTCTGTAAACTCATCAAAGATGGAGAAACCAAAACATTTGATTTTACACATCCTCAGCATATCCAACAACCTATGATAGAACAGGTTGTGAAATACTTTTCAGGAGAGACAGATGTCAATCCCTGTGATCCGGCCGAAGGCGCTAAAGTAACGCGCATTATGGACGTGTTTACCGGACGAGCTTAAATTAAAAGAAAAAGGCTCTGCGAATAAACCACTGAGCCTTTTTCTTATATAACAACCAACTTACTGTACCGACTCCTCAACTTCCACACTGGAGTGTTTAGTTTCTTTTTTCGAACTAAATACTTGGCTAAACCAACGTTTTGTTCTTTTTGAATTACTATCTGCCAGCAGATACATACATGGAACCAAGATCAATGTCAGGAATGTAGCAAACGCTAATCCGAATATCATTGTCCATGAAAGCGGCCCCCAGAACGCGACGTTATCTCCACCAAAATAAAGGTGAGGATTGCCGGTGCTTAACAGTTCTGCAAAATCGATATTAAGCCCGACAGCAAGGGGTATTAAACCTAACATTGTGGCTGTTGCTGTAAGAAGTACAGGCGTCATACGGGTTCTACCAGCTTCAATAACCGATTCTCGCACAGTCATCCCCTGTTCTATCATCAAATCCGTAAACTCTACCAGCAATATTCCGTTTCGCACCACAATCCCGGCAAGGGCAACAATACCAATACCAGACATAACGATTGACATTTCCATTTGGAAAATCGTTATTCCAAGAAGCACTCCAATAATACTGAACAATATCTCACTTAATATAATTAAAGGCTTGCTAACCGAGTTGAACTGTGCTACCAGAATGATCAATATTAATCCAAGGGCAGACATTAAAGCTCCGCCTAAAAATGCAGCGGTCTCCATTTGCTCCTCCTGTTCTCCGGCCATTTTAACAGTTACACCGTCTGGAGCGTCAAACTCGTTTATTTCTGACTGGATGTTTGCAACCACTTCGTTCGGATTGTACTCCCCTAACACATTGGATGATAAAATTATGATCCGTTTTTCCTGCTTGCGTTTTATCCCTCCATATGTGTTTACATAATCGATCTTGGCAAATGATGATAGCGGCACCTGACGAATAATACCACCCATGCCCATATCACGATAGGTAACCTTCATATTTCGAATCGCTTCGAGGTTATTTCTCTGATTTTCCTGCGACCGCACATTAATCTCATAATCTTCTTTAGCATCACGGAATTTCGACACTTCCATTCCATAAATTGCAGTCCTGAGCGCACCCCCAACCTGTTCAGTTGATATACCTTCGCGGTTTGCTCTCTCACGGTCAATATCAAACACTAGTTCGGGTTTATTATTTTGAAAATCAGACTTTAACTCTTCAACACCCGCTATCTGTTTTGATTCGAGATACCTTTGTAACCTTTCAGAGGTTTTAATCAAAGTATCTAGTTCATTTCCTGTTATTTCAATACTAATAGGTTTGGCTGTCGGCGGCCCGCCTTGCTCTTGTGCTACTGATATCTCCGCCCCGGGAATACCTTTTACAGCTCCTCTGATTTTCTCAAGATACGTTGATGTGGGTTCGCCAACCCGCTTGCCAAACTCAACAAAAGCTACTGTTACTTTTCCCTTATTAGGATAATTTCCCTGATCTTCGTCCTGAGGATCGGTGACCCCAATGGTAACATTTGAAATAATCGAAGACACGTCAGGATTATTGCGCCCTACCGCTTTGGTTACTTGTTCTTCAACCTTTTTTACCACCTCGTTAGTACGTGCCTGATCGGTACCGATTGGCATCGAAATATAAACAAAAGCAAAATTGGGATCTGCTGTTGGGAAAAAAACCACTTTCGGTGGCACTACAACCATCAGCCCAATAGTAAAAATAAGCAACCCGACAGTCCATAAGAGCATGGCGCGTGGTCGTTGTAACGCCCAAACCAAAAGCCTTTCGTACTTATCCTGAAAAGCAGGCCATGTTTTTTTCTGGAACCTCTCGATTACGCCTGTAAGGTAAAAATGATTAAGAAGGTATAGTAAAGCTATTATAACTACAAAGTTCCCTAGTCCGAAGTTTAATGGATAGGCTATCACCGCAAGGGCTCCAAAAATCAACATTGCACGCTTTGTGCTTCTATCAAATGTAGGTTTCACATGTGAATTTTCATCATGCGGATGCATGAAGTCAACCGCGAAAACCGGATTAATAATGTACGCAACCAGCAAAGATGCCAGCAACGTTATGATAAGCGTTATCGGAAGAAAAAACATAAACTCTCCGATAATACCCGGCCAGAAAAGCAATGGTATAAATGGAGCAAGCGTAGTTAAGGTACCTGACAATACGGGAAGGAAGACCTCTCCCGCTGCTGTTTTCGCCGCTTTAACTATTGGAACTTTTCCATTGTCGAAAATCCGGTGCGTGTTTTCAATTACCACAATTGCATCATCAACCACAATTCCCAACCCGAGAAGGAAGGCGAAGAGGACGATCATATTCATGGTAAAATTGAAATCGAATAAGGACCCCAGCATTGGCATTGTTAAAAACGCCACAAACATTGATAACGGAACCGAAAGGGCCACAAACAATGCGTTCGTAACCCCCATAAAAAACATCAGGATTACTGTTACCAGGATAAAACCAATAATAATGGTGTTGATTAAATCATGTAATGTCACCCTGGTTTGATTGGACTGATCACCTGTAATTGTTATGGTTAGATCTGAAGGAAGTTCCTTTCCTTTCATTTCATCAATTAACGCATTAATTTTATCAGAGGCCTCAATCAGATTTTCTCCACTACGCTTTTTTACATTTAGAGTGATAACGTTTTTTCCATATAAACGTGCGTAACTTTCCTGCTCTTTGAACGCATCCCTCACTTCAGCAATATCTCTTAAATACACTGATCCACCAGTGGGGGTCTTGATAATAAGATTAGCAATTTCGTCAGCGCTCTCGAACTCATTCTTTACATTTATAGTACGCCTAACGCCATCCATCTTTACCGTTCCACCGGAAATGGTGCGGTTTTCACTACCAACAGTCTGCATGATATCAAAAAATGATATCTGAGCAGCAGCCATTTTATTCAGGTCGACATTGATTTGAACTTCAGGATCAAGCGCTCCTACTATATCCACTCCCGATATCTCTTTCAGACCTTCAATTCTATCTTCTAAATCATCAGCATATTCCTTTAGGCGCTTTAAATCATAATCGCCAGAAACATTGACATACATAATCGGAAGATCCGCGAGATTAATATCCTGGATAACCGGGTCGTCGGGAAGATCTGTCGGAAGATCCGCTTTGTCCACGGCATCTTTAACTAATTGCTTTGCATCGCTAATCTCTACATCCGTATTAAACTCTGCCGTAATTATCGAAACATCCTGATAGGAGTTAGATGTGATTTTCTTTAATCCTTTGGTCGACTTTAACTGCTTTTCGATCTGCTTTGTAACAAGGTTCTCTATATTTGCAGGAGAAGTTCCGGGGTAAATTGTTTGAACGAATATCTTCGGAATAATCACCTCGGGAAAATTCTCTTTCGGCAAGCTTTGGTAGGCAGAATAACCCATTATGGTTAAAATGAATACCAGCACGTAAATCGCCGTCTTATTATCTATAGCCCAACTCGATGGGCCAAATTCTTTATTAACGTCTTTCATTTTGTTTATTTATTAAGTAAAAGACCGATTAGAACTTGACAGGTTCGCCTTCGTTCAAATCCTGCATCCCACTTACAACAACCTTGTCGCCGGCTTTAAGGCCAACAAGAATTTCTGCCTTCCCATCAGATACTTTACCTGTCCGTACATTTACACGTTTTGCTTTCCCATTCTCTACTACAAAAACATAATCCGCAGTCTCCGACTTTTGTATGGAATTAACAGGCACTGTAATAGCGTTAGTAACTTTATAGTCCACTATGCGCAATACGGCCAGCATATTTGGTCGATACACACTTCTTGCCGGAAGCTTAATTTCAACATTAAAACTTCTGGATATTGGGTCAATTACTCTCGATGCGAAACTTACCCGTGTGCTTAAGCTATCGGGTACATCAGGCAAAATAACTTCTACTTCATCGCCTTGATTAACGCGGCCTGCATAAGACTCGGCTATATCAGCTTCAACTTTTAGATTATTTGTATTAACCACTGTAATACCAGGCATACCCGGAGATACAGCCTGTCCTAACTTTAAATCCATTTTGTCAACCGTTCCCGAAATGGGGGATTTCATCTGATACATAGACTGCTGAGAGCGCAATACACCCATCTGTCTTTCAATCCCTTCTTTCTGGCTTTTAGCAGTAAGGTATTGCACTTCGGTACCAATTTTTTGATCCCAAAGATTTTTCTGACGACGGTATAGGGTATTAGCAAGTTCTAGCTGCGTACGCATTTGCGATATGCTCTGACGCAAAACTTTATCATCCAGCTGGGCTAAAACTTGTCCGCGACTAACACGCTGTCCGGCAGTCACATAAATATTTGTTATAACCCCTGGAGCTTCGGGGTTAACCTGTACATTTTGCGCAGCATCTACCCTCCCCTGAACTTCAAGGTAGTTTTTAAATGTTGCTGGGATAATCTCCTGAACAGCCACATCTGCTACAGCTTGAACAGCTTTTACACCCACTTCTTTTTCCAAAGCGATGATTTTTTTATCGAGCTCGGCGCGCTCTTTTTTCATTTCTGCTAATTCAGCCTTTTTATCTTTTGGCTTGCCACAGGCAGCTATAACTAAAATTACTGCCAGATAAATTATGTGTTTCATTTTCATTTTGATAATAAGGTTACTGGATACGTCCGTAGGCATTGTCTAAATCTACTTTACTTACAAGAGCATTATATAATGCCTGTATATAATTATTTTCTGCTGTTTCAAGTTCTGTTTGGGCTTGGGTAACTTCAATACTGGAACCCACGCCTTCCTTATATTTTATACGGGAAACACGTAGCACTTCACGAGCCAGATCCATGTTCGCCTTCTGATTATTTAACGATTTTATACTATTCTGATAAGTTATGCGAGCTTGTTCCTGCTGAAGAAGGAAGCCATTTTTGGCAACGTTTAAAACATTGTTCGTTTTTTGAAGCGCTATTCGGGCCTGCTTTATTTGATAGGTTCGCTGAAATCCCGAAAAAATTGGAACACTCAACTGAACTCCCACATACACGGAAGGCAAGTTTAAATCAAAGAGATTTCCAAACGAACTCGACTGGTAAGAACTTCCGGTACTTCCAAAAGCTGCCAGAGTAGGTAAGCCCTGCGATTTAATTCTCTGAAGATCCAATTGATTTAATTTGAATTGAGTTTCCAATAAACTATATTCAATCCTGTTTTTATATGCAGATGTATCTACAGCAATCGAAGAGTTGATATCTAAACTCACATTCTCGATTTTGTCTTTTACCGTAAGCTCATCTGTTACCGGCATTCCGATCTGAAACTTCAGTAACTGAGTGGATAACTCTAATAGCCTCTCTGTATTTTCCCTGGTTGTAT
This sequence comes from uncultured Pedobacter sp., assembly GCA_966210515.1. GTDB lineage: Bacteria > Bacteroidota > Bacteroidia > Sphingobacteriales > Sphingobacteriaceae > Paradesertivirga. The sequence goes on along the minus strand of CBIHLM010000122.1, from coordinate 1,407 downwards.
TTAAATTATTATACACAACTCTTAATCGGTCAAGGTCGATTTTTTCTACAAAACCTTGCTTGTTTAACTCGGTAGTCTCCTTTAACTGCTGACTTAATTGCTTTAAGTTAGCATCAAGTAAACGTAGTTGTTCATTACTTACCAAAACCTGGTAGTAGGCTTTAGTTACAGCTACTGTTGTTGAAATCTTAGATCGTGTATAATTCTTCTCGCTTAGCTCTTTAAAGGTTTTTGAAGCCTTTAAACCGACCAAATACGTTCCGTTAAAAAGTAATTGATTTACGTTGAGGGCATAATTTGCATTGTATTTTTGCTGGAATCCGAACAGAGTAAATTGATCTGCTGTAGGTGCAGGCGCATCAACAACCGCATTTGTTGATTTATCCCGAAGTTGCACACGGTTTTCAAAAAGGTAATTTTGCAACCCATATTCAGAACTAGGGAAAGGAATTTTCGGTACCTTCATATAATCCTGAAAAGTTGCGGTTCCGCTTAGCTGCGGCAAACCAATTCCGACGGTTTCTCTTACTTTATACTTCGCACTTTCAATATCAAGCTGGGCATTTTTTAAAGAGTCATTATTCCTATAAGCATACTCAAGGCTCTCCTGAAGGTTAAACTGGTAAGTTTTCCTTTCCGGATTATCCTGTGCTCCCGCAGCTATCGAACTTAGAATTATAAGTATGTATACTATTATAAATCGCATATCTATTTTTATTCTTCCGTTATTTGTTTGTATTTGTTAACCAATTTGTGCCCTTTTAAGGTGCAAAGCCCGTACAGATAATGCTCAGTAATTTCAGTCATCACATCCGAAATCATATACTTGCCGGGCGGAAACACTATCTGATTAAATATCATATCTACTTGTTCCAGGCGCATTACGGCCATAATTTCAGGATTCATTTCTTTACGGAAATACCCATCTTCAACTCCCCAGTTCAAGTTTTTCATCAGGCAATCTTTCATATAAGCATATCTGAAATTCTTAAACAATGCCCATGCTTCGGGATGATACCGCTGCAAATCATAAAAAATCATCGGGTTCATCTTAGACAACATTTCCTGCAAACGTGTTACAACTAAAAAAACTTCTTCCACTGCGTTCGTTGCAGTAGCAGTATTGTCATCCATAACTTTCATCTGCTTTTCAAGCATATTTTGAAAGAGTGTATAAACCAGTTCGTTTTTGTCTTTGAAATGCTGATAAATAGTTTTTTTAGAAATCCCAAGCTGCCTTGCAATATCATCCATTGTAATGCGCTTTACGCCGAATGTGCAAAACAACTCATCTGCATCTGTCAATATTCTTTCCTTTAACTCCATCAATAAATCATCACCTTAATTGGAAGGCAAAACTATGGAAACTTTTTTTAATTCCAAAGTTTCCGAAAAAAACTTAACAGA
>CBIHLM010000121.1:0-7894 GCA_966210515.1 uncultured Pedobacter sp. | reverse complement strand
TTCGATATTAAAAACGGTGCTCTTCTGAATTTCGAGCCAATGCAAAAAATAGGAAATTTTGCTTTTCCTAACAGAGACTTTTCTAATATAACCTTCACCAATCTAAAAAACACTCTGGATATAAAAGGCAGCAAGATCACCATTCATCCCATGTACATCCAATCAAGCGTTCTTAATTTATATATCGAAGGGGTCTATGGCATGCCTGTGGGATCCGACATCTTCCTTAGAATTCCTATTCGTAACCCGAAGAGAGATATTGGGCTATCCGATAGTTTAAAAAGAGAAAGATTCGATAACGGGATTGTGATAAATTTAAGAGGTCAGGATGATGAAAATGGAAATGTGAAATTCAAGCTTGGCAAAAAAGATGAGGAGAAGGACAAGGAGAAAGAAGCGAAAGGGAGAGAAAAACAGGGACGAGCAGTAAGAAAAAAGGAAAAAGAGGAACAAAAAAGTTTACGTTAAGGGGCAAAAATCTCTGTTTTTTTCTTTTACACGGATCTATTTTTGAAATAGAATAAAAAAAAACAGTAAAGCCAAGGCGACAAGTATAGAGTGAATCGATTTCATTTTGAAGTTAATTTTCTACCCAAAATTAGACTGTATCAGATGCCCAACAATCCCAATTAGGCGAGCAGAATGAAATAATCGGCAAGCGACGGATTTCAGACGGCAAACAAATATCAAGAAAATAGAAAACAGTCTTTTACATACAGGGTTATCCTTAAAACATCATCAAAAACCATGGAAAATTCAATGATTAACAAACTCTCGGACACTTTAAATAGTTCCATCCTTCAAGAAAATACAAATGGTAATGTTGGAAAATCGGAACGTATTGTCTCAATAGGCAGCGGAGCGTTCATTGCTTTAAAAGGCATTAGCAACGTTTTTTCACATCCTTATTTAGCAATAACAGAACTGGGTTTAGGAGGCGTGCTGCTTTATAGAGGACTAACAGGATACTGCCCTATTAAAGAAAAAATGGAACGCGAGAATGCCGCCCCCACAGTGCCGGTTACGGCTATGCCGACAGAATCGTATTAATTATCTAAGCTCCCGGTGACGGGAGTTTTGAGTTTACCGCCTCTTCCTGGGTTCCAAACTTAATATCATCTAAATATCTCTCTCGTTCTTCCGTCCTTCTGCTAAAGCTATATGATTTTGTACTTTTGTGTAACATGGCCGGAATTTATCTCCACATCCCTTTTTGCAAACAAGCTTGTCATTATTGTGATTTTCATTTTACTACTTCGCTGAAATATAAAGATGAGCTATTGCAGGCAATGCATTCAGAACTTGATCTGCAACAAAGCTATCTTGGAAAACAAAACATTGAAACGATTTACTTCGGAGGGGGTACTCCATCTCTGATCGGTGCTACAGAAATTCAAAAGTTGATTGACAAAATCATGCAGATTCATACAGTCAAAGCGGATGCGGAAATTACGCTGGAAGCAAACCCGGACGATTTAGATCTTGCAACGGTTCGGGATTTAAAACACACTAATATTAACCGGTTCAGCATCGGAATCCAATCTTTTTTCGAGGAAGATCTTTTATGGATGAACCGGGCCCATAACGCTGCAGAAGCAGACAGCTCCGTAAAACGCATGCAGGATGCAGGATTTGAAAATATAACCCTGGATTTGATCTACGGATATCCATTGCTAAGCGACCAGAAATGGAAGTCGAATATTAAAAAAGTCATTGACTTAAATATTCCGCATATTTCGGCTTATGCGATGACGGTTGAGCCAAAGACAGCATTAGCTTCCTTCATCGCTAAAGGCAAACAGGAGATTATGAATGAATCCCAGAGTGCAGCGCAATATCTGGAACTCATAGAATCGCTTTCTGAGGCTGGTTTTGAACACTATGAAACTTCAAACTTTGCAAAGCCCGGCTGTTATTCAAAACACAATACCAATTACTGGAAAGGCATTTCTTACCTCGGAATTGGTCCCTCCGCCCATTCTTTTAATGGAAACACCAGGCAATGGAACGTAGCCAATAATGCAAAATACATTGATGGCATTTTAAAAGGAAATATCCCTGCCGAACAGGAAGTTCTCACTACGGCAAATCGGGTAAATGAGTACATAATGACTTCCCTACGTACTAAATGGGGCATGCATTTGAATGAAATTGAAAGCAGATTCGGCGCAGATTATAAATTACATATCGAAAGCGACTTGCAACCCTTTATTGAAAAAAATCATATTGTTCTGAAGAATAATGTAGCCACACTTACATCACAGGGTAAGCTTTTTGCTGATAGGATCAGCTCAGAGTTATTTGTAGAAGAGTAAAAAAAACAATGTTTATATTTTCCTTCTTAAAATCAAACACTTACAAAAAAGATTCCGATTAGAAAATCCGACCTACAGCCTTCCTTCGTAATTCTTCATGATTTACAAATTAAACCCTTATACAACATGAAGAAAATTTTTACTGTAATAGCATTAGTAGCTAGTGTAATTACAACCCAGTCATTTGCTCAAAAAACTAAAATGGTAGGTGGTGCTGCCATGTATTCTACAAAAGACATTGTAGATAATGCTGTAAATTCAAAAGACCATACCACCTTGGTTACCGCGGTTAAAGCAGCCGGATTGGTAGAAACACTTAAATCGGAAGGACCATTTACCGTTTTCGCCCCTACCAACGCAGCTTTCAATAAACTGCCCGAAGGAACCGTATCAACCTTGGTTAAACCTGAAAATAAAGCAATGCTGACCTCTATTTTGACTTATCATGTTTTAGCGGGTAAATTAGGTTCTGCCGAAATTGCAGCAGCCATTAAAGCCGGAAAAGGCACAGCAGAATTTAAAACAGTAAATGGTGGACGGATCTGGGCGATGATGAAAGGAAAAAAAGATCTGATTCTAAAAGATGAAAAAGGAGGAATGTCTAAAGTTACGATAGCCGACGTATTTCAGAAAAACGGCGTAATACACGTTATCGACACCGTAATAATGCCTTAAGTAATTTTTCGCAAGTCACCGTAAAACCCGCCTTCAGGCGGGTTTTTTAGTTTATATTTCTCCAAACAGAAAGCAGAAAAGTAAACCTTTAATTATAAACGATACATTTGTCAATGCGTCAGGTAGTTTGTTTTGGAGAAATATTGTGGGACAATTTTCCAAGCGGAAAAATGGCAGGCGGAGCTCCTATGAATGTGGCTTTACATCTGCATAAGCAAGGGATAGACAGCCGCCTGATCAGCAGCGTGGGAAAAGATCAAAACGGAAAAGATCTGATAGCCTTTCTGGCAAAAAATGGCTTATCAACTGAATTTATTCAGCAACATTCAACCTTACCTACCGGGATAGTTGAGGTGGAACTTGATGAAAACAAGCAAGCCACATACACCATAGTAAAACCAGTTGCCTGGGATGAAATCGTTTATCAGGAAAACCTGACCACGCTAAGCAGTACGGCAGATGCATTGGTATTCGGCAGCCTGGCCTGCAGAAGCGAAATAAGTTACCATACATTATTGAAGCTAACTGAGACCAGTAAAATCTCCATTTTCGACATGAATCTGCGTCCGCCGCATTTTGAGATGAGCATTTTAAAAAACTTGATAAAAAGAAGCTCCGTGCTCAAAGTCAACGAACATGAACTGGAATATCTTACAACCCATTGGTCGATAGAAACAGCAGACGTTGAAAGTCAATTAAGAAAACTAAGCAATATCACCCAAATCTCAACCATTTGCGTAACACTGGGTGATAAAGGTGCCTGTATTTTCCATGAAGGAGAGTTTTATAGTCATCCTGGTTTCTCAATAAAAGTGGCCGACACCGTAGGCGCCGGAGATTCATTTCTGGCTGCCTTTATTTATGGCTACTTACAAAACGCGCCAATGCAGCAAACGTTAAGCAGAGCTTGTGCAGCAGGGGCATTGGTGGCTTCAAGGCACGGCGCCAATCCCCATTATACTCTCGATGAAATAACTGAGATCACCAATTTTTAATTTTACAAAGTCATAACATCCCCTGCAATACAAACATTTAAATTCGTTATAAGGTATATCAATATAAGGTAAATCATGCGCGGCCACTCCTTTTCAAAATATATATCGAATGAACTTCCAAAAGGAGGTTTTGACGAACTCTTGAAGCTATTTCTCGAACTGCTTAACTACACCTCGGGTGATGCTAATGAGGCGCTTGCCTGGATGAATGAGCTCGATAAGCAATATAACCTCACCAACGATGAGTATGGAATGGGAGATTTCATAGATGACCTGAAGAATAAAGGTTACCTGAGTTCTGATGATGAAAAAGGCGGCTTCAAAATCACTGGCAAAACGGAACAATCCATTCGCAAATCCGCGCTCGAAGAAATTTTCGGAAAACTAAAAAAATCCGGTAAAGGGAATCATAACACCAATATTTCAGGGATTGGTGAAGAAAAAAATGCAGACCGGCGCGAGTTCCAATTTGGAGACAGCCTGGACCAGATTGACATGACTGCATCAATCCATAATGCTCAGATAAACCATGGTATTGGCGATTTTACACTTACCGAGCGTGATCTGGAAGTTGAAGAAAAAGATTATAAATCAATTTCCTCGACAGTATTGATGATCGATATTTCTCATTCGATGATTCTTTATGGGGAGGACCGCATAACCCCTGCTAAAAAAGTAGCCATGGCTTTAGCTGAATTGATTAAAACGAAATATCCTAAAGACACGCTGGATATTGTTGTTTTTGGAAACGATGCCTGGCCTATAACATTAAAAGAACTACCGTATTTACAGGTGGGGCCATACCATACCAACACATACGCCGGACTCGAGTTGGCTGCAGATATTCTTCGAAGAAGGAAAACTCATAATAAACAGATATTTATGATCACAGACGGCAAGCCAACCTGCCTGAAAGAAGGTAATAAATATTATAAAAACAGTATTGGACTCGACCGTAAGGTTGTAAACAAAACACTGAACAAAGCGGCTGAGTGTAAACGTCTGAACATCCCCATTACAACCTTCATGATTGCAAAAGATCCTTACCTGCAACAGTTTGTTCGTAAGTTTACCGAAATTAATGGTGGCAAGGCATTCTACAGTTCGTTGAAAGGACTGGGCGAATATATATTTGAAGATTACATCAGAAACAGAAGAAGAACAGTTAGATAACCTCGCCCCCAGCCCTTCCCAAAGAAGAGAGGAGCGTAACACCTTAACTGGCTGAGACACCAACAAAAAAGAAATGAAGCAACTCGACATAAAAACATTAGGTGAACTAAAAAAATCAGGTTATCAGTCGCGCTCGATAAAACAAGAGCTGAGAGAGAATCTGATCAAACAGTTGAAAAATAAAGAGGCGGGGTTTGAAGGGATAATTGGGTATGAAGACACCGTTATTCCTGACTTGCAAACGGCCATTTTATCTCAACATAATATTTTACTGCTGGGCTTACGCGGACAAGCAAAAACGCGTATTGCCAGATTAATGGTAAACCTATTAGACGAATATATTCCCTATGTTGAAGATTCAGAATTGTATGATGACCCGCTAAATCCTATATCCTGGTTTGCGCGTGAAAAGCTTGAAAAACTCGGTGATGACACCCCTATTGCCTGGCTGCATCGCGATGAACGCTATACAGAAAAACTTGCAACACCCGATGTAACCGTTGCCGATTTAATTGGTGATGTGGATCCAATCAAGGCTGCATCATTAAAACTCCATTATTCGGACGAGCGGGTAATTCATTACGGACTGATCCCCCGGGCACACCGCAGCATTTTTGTAATCAATGAGCTTCCTGACTTACAGGCAAGAATCCAGGTGGCATTATTTAATATCCTTCAGGAAAAAGACATCCAAATTCGAGGCTTCAAACTTCGCCTGCCGCTGGATGTTCAATTTGTATTTACCGCAAATCCTGAAGATTATACCAACCGGGGCTCCATTGTTACACCCTTAAAAGACCGTATCGAAAGTCAAATACTAACCCATTACCCGCGAAGTGTAGAAATTTCACGAAAAATCACACAGCAGGAAGCCCGTCTGACTGAAGAACAAATACTAAATGTAGAGTCGGATGGTTTGGTGAAGGATCTGATTGAGCAAATAGCTTTCGAAGCAAGGAGTTCAGAATATATTGATAAAAAATCCGGAGTATCGGCTCGCTTAACCATAACTGCGTACGAAAACTTAATCAGTAATGCAGAACGCAGAATGCTGATAAACAATGAAGAAAGGACTTTTGTAAGGATATCAGATTTTCTAGGAGTAATCCCTGCAATCACCGGTAAAATCGAACTGGTTTACGAGGGCGAACAAGAAGGCCCGGCGAAAGTTGCGAATATTCTGGTTGGCAAAGCCATAAAAACCCTGATGTCGCAGTATTTTCCTGATCCTGAAAAGTTGAAACGGTCGAAAGCGACAAATCCTTATATCGAAATCACGGGCTGGTTCGGCATGGGAAACAGCATAAGTATTGTAGATGATCTTTCTGAAAAAGAGTATAGTAATGTTTTAAATTCGGTTCCGGGCCTGAGAGATCTGGTGAAACTATTTCATCCAACAATGATTGACACCCAACAATTACTATTGATGGAATTTTTGCTACATGGTCTATCAGAATACTCGCAGGTTAGCAAATCGTTCCTGGATAATGGCTACGCGTTTAAAGACATGCTTGGCAGCTTATTCAATGCTAAATTTGATGATGGAGATGAAGACGACTTTGATGACGAACGATAACGAACTCTCTTACCCTTAGAATCGCCGTAACCAGTTTACAGAGCTTGTCTCTAAATTTGAGAAGCCGCAGAAAAGAACTAAAATCACACACACAAACTTCATGTCCGACAGGTTACTTATTTTATTTTTCATCAGTTCTTTGTTATTGATAATCGACTGGTATATTTTAAAGGCTCTTCTCGCTCTAAAAATTAAAGCAATAGAAAAACGAAGAAAAAGCTTTTCCTATTTGTACTGGGGCTACAGTATTGTGCTTATTCTGGGCGTATTTATTGGAATCTACTTCAATATTAAGCTAACTGCCAGAGCCGTTATTTTGGTAGCCTTTTTCCTAAGTTTTGTAACTAAAATATTCTTTTTACCTTTTCTTTTTATTGACGATGTCAGACGAGGAATAATCTGGCTGAGCCGAAAAAAATCAAAAATCGTTACGCAAGAACAAAAAAGGGATGAGACCAAAATACCTCGCTCCGAGTTCATCATTAAATCGGGGTTACTAGTGGCGGCAATCCCATTAGCTTCGTTAAGTTGGGGAATTGCGTCGGGCGCTTATGATTACCAGCTCAAGAGAAGAAAGTTATACTTAAAAAATCTCCCGAAAGCTTTTCACGGACTGAAGTTAGCCCAAATCTCCGATGTTCACTCCGGAAGTTTCTATAATAAAAAAGCCGTGCTCGGCGGTGTCGAGATGATGCTTGCCGAAAAACCCGACTTGATTTTTTTTACCGGCGATCTTGTAAATAATCTGGCTTCCGAAATGAAAGATTACCAGGATATATTTTCAAAAGTAAAAGCTCCCTTAGGAGTATTTTCAATTCTTGGAAATCATGACTATGGAGACTATTATTACGGGAAAGAACCTTCTACCGCTAAAGCAAAAAACCTTGAAGTAGTAAAGAAAATTCATGGCCTCATGGGTTGGGATTTACTGCTGGATGAACATCGCCGAATAAAGATAGATAATGAAGAGATTGGAGTTTTAGGCTGCCAAAACTGGGGTGCAGGTCGGTTTATACAAAAAGGAGATTTAGAAAAAACACTCCTGGGAACAGAAGACCTTCAGACTAAGCTTCTTCTGTCTCACGACCCATCGCATTGGCGGGCTCAGATTCTGAACCATCCGGATATTGACGTCACATTTAGTGGCCATACACATGGTA
>CBIHLM010000120.1:0-8293 GCA_966210515.1 uncultured Pedobacter sp. | reverse complement strand
GAAGAATATTTGGAATTTTACGAAGGCGAAGGCGTGCAACATATGGCTCTTGCTACCGATGATATCGTGAAAACGGTCACTGAGCTGAAAAACCGGGGCATAGAGTTTTTAGACGTTCCCGGCAATTATTATGATGATTTACTGAGCCGGGTTGGGCATATCGATGAGGATATCGTGCCGTTAAAAAAGCTGGGTATTTTGGTAGATCGTGACGATGAAGGATACTTGCTGCAGATATTTACAAAACCTTTGGAAGATAGGCCAACAGTGTTTTTTGAAATAATACAGCGCAAAGGTGCAAAATCTTTCGGTGCGGGTAACTTTAAAGCCCTATTCGAGGCGATTGAGCGGGAGCAAGAGAGAAGAGGAAATCTCTAGTTTTACGAGTAAAATATTATTCCCTAACAGGGTTATCAATAAGATATAGCCCATCACCGATTAATTTCTTAAAGTCTGGCTCAGAAAGGGCTTTTTGTTCTAAAAAGCTCCGGATTTCAATGGCTGTATCCCGATAAATGTTCAGGGATTTGAGTATTTCCAAAATTTCTAAAGGGCATAGCCAATCGTCTTTATGCTCATTGGAGACTAAATTAAATAAACTGGGAAGGTATTCAATTCCACCTTTATTCTCCCGGGCATCTCTTACTTTCTTGTAGATATCGTTCAGGGCAATGGTTTTACTGTCATATTGAGGATGATAGGTTTCTCTGCTCGATTTATATATAATTTCTTCGAAAGCTTCTTTATCTGCGGCTCCGCCGAATACAGAAATAATTTTAGCCCCGACAGCCATGTTATATTTTCCCGAAGCCGGCTGAACTAAAATTTCCCCGGTTTTGCTCTTCAGAGTACAATCATGGAAACCTATCATTTGGATCTTTTTGTCCGTGGAAATTATATCGTTTACAATTCCTGACACCGTAATTCCGCTTTCGAATTCGAGAAAAGCATTTTTACCAATTTCAATTTTCAGGTCTTTTAAGTCTGCAAGTTTAAAATCTTCAAGCGGTTTTGAATAGTATTTTAGCTTTCCAATAGGCGAGCTGAATCCGTCAGAATAATCATCTTTCCCATGTCCTGGGAGCTGTTTATCATTAACTGATAATGCCGAAGCGCCCGCCGTTCTAATAAAATGAGGTTCATTATCTTCTGACAAGTGTATGTCAGTAAAGGTTCCCGACACTTGAATACCGGAGCTGTAAACAGCCGTGCAAGTGTTGCCTGAAGCGATTGCTTTATTCAATCCAAACACCCCGCCAACTCTAAACGACATAGTATCAGCGAAACTTTCGAGAACATTAATCAGATTCTGGAAATCCGGCGTCACAAATAATTGAGGCTGCGGTTTAGTAATATCGTAAGGGTAATGTATCGCATCTATAGTATACCAAAGCTTTTCCACCTCCGGTTGCATGCAGGTCACGCTTTCGCCGATAGATGACAACAATCCGGCTCCGTAGATCTTCGGGTTTTTCAAAGTGCCAATGAGTCCATACTCTACTGTCCACCAGTGAAGGCGACTTAATAATGCCATTTCCGATGGTTCGCCAATGTTTTGCTGGCAATATTCCACCATCTCTTCTGCTTGTTGAATTTTTTCTGGCTCAACATCTGCCATCTCTTTCAAAATAGACAACGTTCTGATTGCTTCATAGAGGTCAAAGTCTTGAGCGGAGAACATTGCTTTTGCACCGATTGAACCAAAATAGCTTAAGTATTCCTGATATTTTTCATCGGCAATGATTGGTGCGTGCCCGGCAGATTCGTGTATAATGTCTGGTGCGGGTGTATATTCAATGTGCTTTAATTGACGGATATCCGCTGCGATAACTAAGACTTTGTATGCCTGGTACTCCATAAACGCAGCCGGAGGAATAAAACCATCAACAGTAACGGCGCCCCAACCAATTTTTGCTAAAGCATTGTTCATTTCCTGTAAGTTCGGAATACGTTCTATCGTAAGGCCAGCTTTTTTAAGCCCGGGGATATAGGGATAATAGGCTACATCTTTAAGATAGCTGTAATTTTGACGCATTACATAGCGCCATACAGCCTGGTCAATTGGGGTATAATGTTCATATTGCTGGTCGACGATGAATTGCTTCAGATGATTGGGAAGTGAAGCAACCTGAGGATTGTTAAAATCTTTAAAGCTAGCCATCTGACCATCGTTTAAAGAATAACATCAAAATATGATTTTAGATTAGTTTAATGAGCAATTACGGCCCGGGTTTAGTTTGTATCCAGTTTTTAGCTAACGGATAAGCTATTTTAAACCACGAAGTAAATTCTTCGTTATTTGTTTTCAGCAAGTTATCTATCGCGCTATATGATAGCCATTTGTACTCATCAACTTCCATTGGATTCGGATTGACCAAGCTGTTATAAGTGCCAACAAATACATGATCATATTCAAACTCTGTCAAGCCATTATCGAATTGTGTACGATATGTAAACGAGCCGACTTCAGTCAATGCACAATCGAACCCCATTTCTTCCTTTAATCTGATAATAGCTGCTGTTAAAGTGTTTTGATTCGGACCAGGGTGACTGCAGCACGCGTTAGTCCATAAGCCTGGTGAATGGTACTTTGAGGATGCTCTTTTTTGCAGTAGCATTTCACTATGGTCGTTAATTATAAAAATTGAAAAAGCGCGATGAAGTAATCCCTCTTCGTGAGCCTGCATTTTTTCCATTGCACCAATTTCCCGGTCGTTTTCGTCAACAAGAATTACGTGTGAGAAAGACATTAAATTAAATTTAGTTGGTTCCGAAGACCTGCTTTCAATACAATACACATTTTCATATAATTTGGAATACGCACCCTTTTTTCTAAAATTGCGCTTGAGCTCGACCTTTTAACTTTCATAAATAAAGCCAGGTAGTATCGGTATGCAACGTACACGCCCAGACGCGAATTTAAGGGTAATCGCTTAATGCCTTCATATCCTTTTTTGAAATCCTTTTCGATATCATCTTCAATAGACCGTTTCAAATTATTATTAAAAGAAGAAGTTGCAAATCCGGGGAAATAACTGCGATTGAGATCTTCAACATCCGATTGCAAATCACGTAAAAAGTTAATTTTTTGAAATGCCGAACCCAAAGCCCGGGCATACTCTTTAAGAGAATCAAATATCGCTTTATTACCCTCGCAAAATACATACAGGCACATTAAACCAACAACTTCTGCAGATCCGTAAATATATTCTTTAAAATCGCTGTCGTGTACATACACATTTTTGTCCAGGTCCTTTTCCATACTTTGGAAAAAAGCCTCGATCAGGTCAGGTGCAATATTATATTTTTTTACAGTTTGTTGGAAACTTTGCAGAATGGGATTAAGACTTATTCCGTCATTAATTGCTGCAAAAGTATCCTCTCTGAATTTTTTTAGCAATAATTTTTTGTCGAATGCGTGGAAAGTGTCAACAATTTCATCCGCCAACCGAACCATTCCGTAGATAGCACATATAGGTTTCCGTATGTCTGTCCTTAAGAGTTGAATTGCAGAATGAAATGAGGTACTGTACAACTGAGTTACCGATTTGCTGCATACAGATGAAAAAAAATCAAATTGGGCTATCGTATTCATAATACAGGTCGTTAGATAAACTAAGATGCACCTAAATTAGTTTTAATTCTTTAAAATAGAACATAATAGTTATAAAATAGATCTTAAAAGTTGTATAATTGTGTATGAAATCGCTATATCGCCAATTAATAGCATTAACTGAAGAATTTGAACAGGATTATCCTGGAGGGTATCATCACCTTTCGAACTTTGCTGATTGGCTCGGTAAAAAGGTCAACTCAAAAAAGTACTTAACAGAAGATGATCTGGATTGGGAGGGAAAAAGTAAGGGACGGTCGGCGGAAAGTATTATCAATACTTCTTTAATTCATTTGTATCGGTATGCAAAAATTTACAGCAAGTTGGCCATTACAGATTCTCCATTTTCCACAATCGATGATGTGATTTTTCTAATTAATCTGCTTCATCGGGGCGGTATGACAAAGACTCAGCTAATCGAAATGAATATCCATGAAAAGTCGACAGGAATTCAGATAATCAACAGACTTTTGGATTCAGGTTTCGTTGCCGAAGTAATTAATGAAAGGGATCGACGGAGCAAGCATATTTCAATTACCGAAGAGGGAAAGAAGGCTCTGGAAAAAAATATGGATAAAATACGACAAGCAAGTAAGATAGTTGTCGGTAATTTAAGTGAAAAGGAGAAAATGCAATTAATTCGCCTGCTCCAAAAATTGGAAGCATTCCACGAGGACAAAGTCAGGGAGCGGATTCGGATCTCCCATTAGTGCACTGTTTTTTAATCTCTATAGGCGATCACTGAAATCTCAACGTTCACCCCTTTTGGCAAGCCGGCTACGGCAACAGTTTCCCGAGCAGGAAAATCTTTGGTGAAATAGGATCCATATATTTCGTTAACTTTTGGAAAAAGCAACATGTCTGACAGGAATATGGTTGTTTTAACAACGTTGTTAAAGGTATAACCTGCTTCGGAAAGAACCGCCGACAAGTTTTTCATAACCTGGTGGGTTTCATCTTCGATAGAGCCTAAAACTAATTCATTGGTTTCTGGATTGATTGCTATTTGACCCGATGCATATAGAACGCCATTTATCTCAATGGCTTGGTTATATGGGCCGATTGGTGTGGGTGCTTGTATCGTGTTTATTACTTTTTTCATCAGAATATAATTGTTTTTTTAATAGAGATGAATCTATCATTCATGTGTTTTTCACTTTTTTAGATTTTATTAGCTGTGTTCAAGAGAACGCTTGTGAGAGTCATACGCATGATGTGCATAGATTATTATGTTAACCATTCAATGAGCTTGTAAATTATTCCTGCTAAAAAAACCAGAATTGCAGTTGCATTAATAATATGCATCACCTTCAGGTTGAAACTCACCGGACGGTTAGGGTCCTTTTTTCTAAAGAAGTACATACACAAATTTAGGAAAACATTTTGTGAGTGGATTAAAAACGCAGATAAAGAAATTTTTACAAAAAAAGAGGGCTTCTGTATAGGAAGCCCTCTCGTGGATAATATGCTTAAAACTATATTATCTTATTTTTTAATCTCAACACGACGGTTTTGAATGCGACCTTCTTCAGTTTCGTTAGAAGCTACTGGACGGCTCTCACCGAAAGCTTTAACAGTAAGACGGTTTGCATCAACACCAGAGTTAACTAAGTAAGTTTTAACTGAATTAGCTCTGTCTCTAGAAAGATTCATGTTGTAAGCGTCAGTACCTTCTGCAGAAGCGTGACCTTCTAAGCTAGCTTTAGCAGAAGAGTTAGCTCTTAAGTCAGCAGAAACAGCATCTAAAACTGGGTAAGATGAAGTTTTTAATACTGAACTGTCAAATTCAAACTGGATAACTGAACCAGTTGCACCAGTTGACATACCCATACCTTCAGGGTGAGTTAAAGGACAACCTGATCCATCAACTACAGTACCAGCAGGAGTTCCTGGGCATTTGTCGAATCTGTCAGCAACACCATCACCGTCAGCATCAGCTGATAATTGATTTACAGTGTTTTCTAAAGTGCTTACACGAGTTTTTAAAGCTTCAACTTCCTGACGTAATGTAGGATCTTTTAATTCATCATACATTAAAGCAACAGGGTTAGTCCACTCTAAGCTAGGTTTAGCAGAGCTTCCAAGAGAAAACTCAAGACCAGCGTAACCGTAAGACCATTTGTCTTTGTTAGAAGAACCATTTCTCCACTGTCCGTCAAGGTTATCTGCATCTAAGAAGTTAGCATCGTAACCTAAATTTAAAGCAACTCTATTGCTCAATTTAAAGTTAACGCCAGCTCCGATAGGGATGTATAACTCGCGAACGTTTTGATCATCCTCATTAGCAGCGTTAGGATATGCTTTGTATTTTGCTAATCCAGCACCACCTTGTACGAAGAAGTTAACTGCATTCTCTCTTCTTAAGAAATCAATAGTTCCAACATTTACAACTCCTTTTAATGCAAGAGCATAGTGAAGTTCTGTGTTAAAGCTTGCAGGTACTCCAGCTGGAAGTGGAGTTCTTCCTTCGTTAGTTGCGTAATTGCCAGAAATATTTCCTCTGTGGAAATCCAATTTTAAAGCAAAAGAAGGTGCAAGTTGCTTTTTCAAGAAAGCTCCATAACCTAATTCTGCATTCCAATCGCCATAATCATTTGTACCAAAAGGGATAATAGGAGATAAAACTCCAGCATTAACACCAATAGACCATGTTCTGTACTGTCCTCTTCCGCCAAACACTGTGGCAGTCGAGCTCGTTGTTGTAGTTGTCTCCTGAGCCGTGGCAGCTAGACCTACCAGCGTTACCATAGAGCAAGCAACAACTTTTTTAATTGTAGAATAATTCATGCTTTGTTTTTTTTAAGGTTAAACAATTTTAATTGCGTAATTTTTCACAAAATTAATTATAAGTTTGATATCACCAAATATTTGTCAAATACCATTCCTATTTATTTTGCTAAACATAACAATATTAAAAAGGTTTATCTTTTATTTTAATTTAGTTTTCAATTATGAGATATAACCACATTGATCCTTCATTGTTTAAGGAGAATCGCTAAAAATTTATAAGTAATCTGAAAACCAAATCAATATCTGTTTTTAATTCCTGGATACTTTTGTATTTTTTTAGGTAGAATAACTCGGACTTTAGAGTTCCAAAGAAGTTCTCCACCACTGCATTATCTAAACAATTTCCTTTTCTGGACATACTTTGATTGATTTCCTTTTTTTCTAATATTCTCTGATATTGAGCCATTTGGTACTGCCAACCTTGATCAGAATGTAGTACTAGATCTGTTTTTGGTGGCAGTTTTTTTAGCGCCTTTTCTAGCATTTTATGAACCTGATTAAAGTTTGGAGATTCAGAGAGTTGATAACTAATTATTTCTCGATTGTAGAGATCGATAATCGGAGACAGAAATAACTTCTTTCCCGCTACTTTAAATTCAGTAATATCCGTCACCCATTTTTCGTACATTCTGTTAGCCCTAAATTGCCGACCTAGGAGATTTGGAGCTATTCTTCCCTGTTGCCCCCTGTAGGATTTATATTTTTTCACCCTGATCAGAGATTTCAAACCCATGGTCCCCATCAGTCTACGGACAGTTTTGTGATTAATAGTAAATCCGGATTTCTTCAATTCACAAGTAATTCTACGATATCCATACCTGCCTCTATGTTTATGATATATTCTCTGGATTTCACTTTTCACTTGTTGGTACTTGTCTTTCTTCTTTAGAACCCTTTGATGGTAGTAAAAACTACTCCTGGCCATTGGTGCATGCTGCAGCAATAACGACAGCTTGTGCTTAGGCCTTAACTCCTCAATGGCTATTGCTTTTTCTTTTTGGCTTGAGCTAAGGCATGCAACTTTTTTAGCAGAGCTAATTCTGCTTTCAAGGATTCGTTTTCTTTTAGAAGTTCTTCTTCTCGAGAAAGTGGCTTTTCGGAAGTTTTTTTAGGCTTTTTCTTCATGGGTTTGGCTCTTCCCCTTCTTTCCTTACCGATACCTTCAACCCCTTCAGCAAGATAAGTTAGGTACCATTTACGGACGGTAGAATCACTGGGAACATTAAATTTTACACTTGCTGCCTTGAAAGATAAACCGTTTTCATCAATACTCCGAATGACTTTTAATTTGAATTCTAAAGTGTAAGTGGCATTAGATGGTCTAGGATCTAATCCCGCAGGACCATGATATCTGTAAAATTTAATCCATTTTTCCAATTGACTGTCGCTAGCGCCTATCTCCCTACTGACGCTACGGATGGTTCTGTTTTTTTGAAGTACTGCCTTAACAGCTCTCAACTTCATACATTTACTGTACTTAATTTTCCTGGACATAAAAAACCCCCAAATAATGTCTAACTATTTGGGGGCACTTCAAAACCGACGGCTCTTTTTGTTGGATCAAATTTCTGGATCGATCAGACAGTAACTTCCTTGTTGCTTTCGATTGCTGCCAAATATTTCTCTGCATCCAGAGCGGCCATACAGCCCGTGCCTGCAGCCGTTATGGCCTGACGATACTCCTTATCCTGCACATCCCCAGAAGCAAATACTCCAGGAATGTTGGTCTTGGTAGATTTGCCATGGGTGACGAGATACCCGGTGCTGTCCATTTCGAGTTGTCCCTTGAATATCTCGGTGTTCGGTTTGTGCCCAATAGCTATAAAGAGTCCGGTTATGGCAATCTCCTCTTTTTCCCCTGTTTGGTTATTCACCATTCGGAGCCCTTCC
>CBIHLM010000119.1:0-8583 GCA_966210515.1 uncultured Pedobacter sp. | reverse complement strand
AATTACTTCTGCACCAGGAACAGTTCTTCTGATTTCCTCGGCTTGTCTGTCCATTTTACGACCGATATAAGCACCGGCCACTCCGCCTATTGCGCCGCCAATAACTGCTCCTACAGCAGTGTTACCGGCTTTTTTTCCAATAATTGCGCCGATTGTGCCACCAGCTGCAGAACCTATAACTGCACCTTTTTGCGTTTTAGTCATCTGACTGCAGCCTACTGTTACCATAGATGCTGTCGCTAAAGCTATACAATACGTAGCGATTTTAATCCTCATTACTTTCATAATTTCTAATTTTTGTGTGTGTTTAATTATTCAAATTTAATACCATTTTCTACAATCGGTATCCCAAATTTTGGCCTTTATTTTTTTAGACTCAAGGTTGTTTTATTGGTTTAAAAACAATTAACGTTATAATATCTACAATAGTTTTTTCGCGAAATTGTTTTTACAGATTTGGTGTTTTTCCTCCATCAACGGGAAGATTTATTCCATTAATATAATCTGCGGCAGGGCTGGCCAAAAAGGCAATGGCAGCAGCCACATCTTCAGGTGTTCCAATTTTTCCAAGGGGTATTTCCGAAATCATATCTCGTTCTACTTGTTGCAGCGTTTTTTCCTCTCTCTCGGCACGAGAAATAATAATCGATTGTAGTCTGCCGGTCATAGCCGTACTTGGCAAAACATTATTTACAGTTATCCCGAAAGGACCTAATTCAAAAGATAGTGTTTTAGCCCAATTGGCAACCGCCCCTCGTATCGTATTAGAAACCCCCAATCCTTTTAAAGGGGCTTTCACGGAAGTAGATATGACATTTATAATTTTACCCCAGCCGGCCTCTTTCATGCCGGGCACAACTGCCTGAGTTATTATCTGGTTACAGATAATATGCTGAGAAAAGGCCGCTAAATATTCTTCAGGTTTCGCATCCAGGGCTGGTCCTGCCGGTGGACCGCCGGTATTGTTCACTAAAATATCGATTGTGTGATCTTTTAAATAGGTATCTAATTCAGCTTTTAGGTGCTCTGGTTCAGTAAAATCCGCCACCAGGAAATGATGTGATTCAGTATCATCTGCGGGCAGGTGATTTATAACATCCCGTAGTTTTTCTTCATTTCTGGCCACCACGGTAATACTTGCGCCTAAAAGAGCAAGTTCCATAGCAACCGCCCTGCCAATACCCTGGGTACTGCCGCAAACTAAAGCTCGCTTTCCGGTTAAATCTATATTCATTTGTAAACGGGTTTATTGCATAACAGAAAAGTACGCTTCAAGTTCTGAAAGAGTATTGGTATTCGTTTGGATATCCTTTATTATTTTCCCTTTTTCCATGAGCAAAATTCGTTGAGAGACTTCGGTTACATGGCTTAAATCATGACTCGAAACTATCGAAGTTATCTGCTTTTCGCGAGTAGTTTCTTTAATAATGTTTTTTAAACGGATTTGAGTACTTGGGTCAATATTCGCAAAGGGCTCATCTAATAGCAGAATCTCAGGATTTTGCAACAAGCAGGCGATTACACCGACCTTGCATTGATTCCCTTTCGATAGATCGCGTATATACTTTTTCCGGTTCAAAACCTCTCCATTGAAAAACTCCTCATACTTTTTGAGTTCCGAATCAATATGCCCTTTGCTTAATCCATGAAGCGACCCGATGAAATAAAAGTATTCTTCGGGCGTGAGATATTCGATTAAAAAACCTTCATCGAGAAAAGAGGCAGTATAGTTTTTCCAGCGCTCGCCCGCAGCAACATTTTCGCCATTTAACAGAACCTTCCCGCTGTCAGGTCTTATCAAATCAAGTATTAATCGGAATAGTGTGGTTTTACCGGCGCCGTTATTTCCCACCAAACCAATAGTTTCGCCTTTATTAATTAGCAATTGAGGAATATCCACTACCGTAATGTCATTGTAGGCTTTTTTAAGTTCTTTGAGTTCAATCATTGGATGTGCATTTAGTGTTGTCTAAATCCTTCTGCTATTTTGTAGCGTTTGTTTTTGAAACTACCCACCAGTTTATCAATCCAAAACGGACGTGTTAAAATGAAGATTAATCCGATAAATCCCAAGGCAATGATAGCTGCGATGGGATTTGAAAGCCAACTTACCACGAAATAAATAAGCATTGGCGTAACAAATAAAGGGATCCCAATTATGAATTGAGACGCTCCAACTCCCTCCCAGTTAAACGACGAACCCTTTGAAAGATCGATAAATTTATAATTCCAATTGGCAAAGACAAGAATTATCAGACTGCTTACTCCAATATTCCAAAGATAAAGCATGATGTGTGTTAATAATATCTTCCATCCGAAATATACGTACGGTGCCGTGAGTATTAGAGTTAATGTGGAAAACAGGGTAAAGAGAACAAATTTTGACTTGTAAAAATCTTCCGCAGAGATTTTGTTCGCCAATATCCCGTCAAAGTGTGCGCTTTGCCAGCTGAACATAAACTGGCCATAATTAATAATAAAAATGCCGGTCATCATCATCCCTGCAACAATTATCAGCATTTCATCCGGTTCAGGGTTTCGGTAGAAAATAAGTCCGTACAGCATGAAAATTCCGCTCATGATAAGGGTGGATTTTGGACGTTTATTTCTGAGTATTAATTTAATTTCCAGCGATGCGAGTTCGCCCGGTATACCAAGACGATTGAGAACAGGAACATCATTTAGAGTATTTTGGCGAGGGCCTTCCTTGCGAAGTTCGTCCAGATAAAGATTGTTTTTTAGAAATTCTTTATTGAGGAAATACATCAAAACGCCCCATAAGACGAACAGTGTAGAAAGGAAGGGAAAACGTATAACCGAATTAAAGAGATATCCGGAAAAAGTTAAAATCGAAATAGAATCTGAATAGAAATCAATAACTACAATACCTGCGATTGAAAAAAGAAATGCAAGCATAAACCACGCATTCATATTAACTTTTCGTTTTAGCCAAAGGCTGAAAAAGTGATTGAAAAGAGTTAGTCCAATAATGGAAATGAATAATCCAATAAACGCCAGTCCTTCATCTTCAAGCGCTAGCACCTTTATCAAAAACGGAATTGTTAAAAGAAAGGGTGCCAGGTTAAAACCCGACCAGAGGGAAGTGAGCGATAAATAATTGACAATTTTGTTCCGTTGAACCGGCAGATTTAAATATGGCTTAACACTCAAAGTCGGCAATTCCTGAAATTGAAAACGCATTAGCAGATCCGCTAGAAAATAATAAAGAAGTAATCCGTTAAACGCATCTATCACATCTTTTTCCGGGAATACTTTATCAAGGATTTTATCAAGAAAAAAAGAGGCAATCAGGAGGTTGGCAAACAAATAGAGCATCGTTAAACCAAGTAACATGCTTATTGCCATACTTTTTCCGGTATTTTTTGAGCGCCAGAATGCTAACCATTGATGCTGTAAAAATGCTCGGTTCATGCTCCCAATATAAAGAAATCCAATCACCTTTTTTGTAGCAATTGCCATCCAGACATGTATGTCGTATAAATGACTTAAACATGTCGTAGCCTGAAATCGAATCTTAAATTACTTTTGTCCCAGACAATTAAAACATGAAAAATTCAGATTTAGCGATAAGGATTAAAGAACTGAGTACACGCAAAGGTTTAAGTCAGGACGAATTAGCAACGACCTGCGGATTAAGCCTTCGTACGATTCAACGAATAGAAAATGGAGAAACCGAACCAAGAGGTGATACTTTGCAACGTCTCGCACTTGCGTTTGGAGTTGCTCCGGATGAATTAGTAGATTGGGCTGAACAAGAGGATAGTAGCATATTAGTTCTTTTAAACCTTTCGGCTTTAAGTTACATCGCGTTTCCAATTCTGGGCATCGTTGTTCCCCTGGCAATTTGGTTACTTAAAAAAGGCAAAGTAAAAAATCTGGATTACACGGCTAAAAAATTGATTAATTTCCAGATTTCCTGGTCGATATTTCTATTCATAATTTACCTGACCGTGTTTGGTTCGATATTGGGGAACTTTAGATTTATCCATATCCGAGTGGAGAGTATAATTCTTATGATAGCCTTAATGTATATTTTTAACGGCATTGTAATAGTAGTTAATTCCATCCGGTGCGGCAATAATCGTTCTGTATTTTATCCGCCAGCGTTTCCTTTTTTAAAATAAACTTTAAGTCAACTCACTCAGTACTTGTATTTATTCTTCCATAAAGACTTCAATCTTTCCCTCAATTTTTGCTCCGCGGCATTATTGCCCGGTTGATATAAGGTGCTGCCTTTTAGTGCATCAGGAAAATATTCCTGCTCTTCGAAACTGCCCTCGTAAGCATGAGAATATTTATAATCCTTACCGTACCCAATATTTTTCATCAGTTTTGTGGGAGCATTGCGAATGTGTAAAGGAACAGGCAAATCTCCTGTGCGTGAAACCAACTCCTGAGCTGCATTGATGGCTTCATAACTTGCATTACTTTTTGGTGAAGATGCCAGATAAGTCACCGTTTGTGATAAAATTATCCTCGATTCGGGCCAGCCAATTGCATTCACGGCCTGAAAACAGTTATTTGCTAAAAGCAGAGCGTTCGGATTGGCATTGCCCACATCTTCTGAAGCTAATATTAGCAACCTCCTGGCTATAAAAAGCGGATCTTCTCCGCCAGCAATCATTCTTGCCAGCCAATAAACTGCAGCGTTGGGGTCGCTTCCGCGGATGGATTTTATAAACGCTGAAATGATGTCGTAATGATTCTCCCCGGCCTTATCATATAAAGCCATATTCTGCTGCACATTATCTAGCACCAGCTGGTTGGTAATTATGAGCTTGTCTGCGCCGATTGCATTAATTACTAGCTCAAGAACATTTAAAAGCCTTCGGGCATCGCCACCCGAAAGACGGAACAATGCTTCGTATTCTTCTATTTCAATCTGCTTACGCGATAAATGTTTATCTTCTTTTAAGGCCCGATCTATTAATTGTGTTAAATCTTCTTCCGTAAGATGTTTAAGAATATACACCTGGCATCGCGATAGCAAGGCAGAAATAACTTCGAACGAGGGGTTTTCTGTTGTGGCGCCAATCAAGGTAACCAAACCGCGTTCAACCGCACCTAACAGCGAATCCTGTTGTGATTTTGAAAAGCGATGAATTTCATCAATAAATAATACCGGTAGATTTTCTTCTGACTCTTTAAGTGCCGTAGCCTTCTCAATAACTTCCCTGATATCTTTAACGCCAGAATTTATTGCACTTAAACTAAAAAAAGGCCGGTCGAGCTGACGAGAGATAATATATGCCAGGGTAGTTTTACCTACGCCAGGCGGCCCCCACAAAATAAGAGAAGGGAGGTTTCCACTTTCGATCGCCCTGCGCAATATGGCATTCTGGCCAACTAAATGCTGTTGTCCTACATAATCATCCAGACTGGCTGGACGCATACGTTCTGCTAATGGAGCAATGGTTGCCATAGATTAAATGTGTTATCCGACTGGTTCAAGAAAGTAAATTTCACGCAGAGCAGATAAAACAATGCACAAAGATGGCTAAGGCTGTTTTCGTACGTGATAACCTTGCGTTCTTTGCTTGAAATCCTGCTATCCTTTCTTTACTTCCTTCGCCCAGGTATCTTTTAAGGTAACGGTTCTGTTAAAGACAAGTTTTTCTGAACTGGACTCTTTATCCAGGGTAAAATATCCTTTCCTTAAAAATTGATATCCTCTGCCCAATTCAGCTGATGCAAGGTCTTTTTCAATGTATGCAGTCGGTATAACCTGTAAGCTATCTGTATTAATATATTCTTTGAAGTCACGTTCCTCATTCCCCGGATCTTCAACCCGGAAAAGTCGGTCGTATAATCTTACTTCTGCTGTAGCCGCATGCTGCACACTTACCCAATGGATTGTTCCTTTTACATGTATGCCGGAGGTATCTTCACCCGACTTTGACTCAGGGATATAGGTACAATGAACCTCAGTAATATTACCAGCTTCGTCTTTTACAAAGTCTTCGCATTTAACAATGTAAGCATGTTTTAAGCGGACCATTAAACCAGGGCCTAAACGAAAATATTTCTTCGCCGGATTTTCCATGAAATCATCACGTTCAATCCAAAGCTCTCTACCGAATGGTATTTCTCTCATGCCTTCGCCGCCTTCAACTTCAGGATTATTTTCTCCGTAAAGTATTTCGTCTTTACCTTCCGGGTAGTTGGTGATAATCAGTTTTATCGGATCAAGAACGCCCATCCGTCTCCATGCAGTTTTATTTAAATCTTCGCGAACGCAAAATTCAAGTAAGTTGATATCAATTATATTTTCCCGTTTCGCTACGCCAATTCTTTCACAAAAATCTCTGATAGAAAGCGCAGTGAATCCGCGACGGCGCAAACCGCTAATGGTGGTCATCCTTGGATCATCCCAACCATTTACAAAACCTTCGTTTACCAGTTGAAGCAGTTTGCGCTTGCTGGTAACCGTATAAGTCATATTTAAACGAGCAAATTCATATTGTTTCGAAGGGAAAATATCAAGTTCATTGATGAACCAGTCGTACAATTCGCGGTGACTCACGAATTCAAGTGTACAAAGCGAATGTGTAATTCCTTCGATCGAATCTGATTGTCCATGGGCAAAATCATACATCGGATAAATGCACCACTTATCGCCTGTGCGGTGATGATGAGCATGACGTATCCGATACATTAGCGGATCGCGCATGTGCATGTTTGGCGACGACATGTCGATTTTTGCCCTGAGAACTTTTTCGCCGTCTTTATATTTTCCGTCCTTCATTTCGGAGAAGAGCCTTAAATTCTCTTCAACACTTCGCGATCGATACGGAGAAGCAGTTCCCGGTTCTGTCGGGGTTCCTTTTTGTTCCGCTATTTCTTCAGGAGTACCGTCATCGACGTAGGCCAAACCTCTTTCGATCAGTTTGACAGCGAATTCATATAGATGATCAAAGTAATTGGATGCGAACAGCTCATTTTGCCACTCAAAACCCAGCCACTTAACGTCCTCCTTTATACTTTCAACGTATTCAGTGTCTTCCGTTTCCGGATTTGTATCATCAAACCTTAAATTGGTTTTACCATTATATTTCTGAGCAAGACCAAAGTTTAAGCAAATAGATTTAGCATGGCCAATATGTAAATACCCATTTGGCTCTGGCGGGAAACGTGTATGTACCCGTCCCTGATGCTTTCCATTTTTTATATCTTCTTCAATTATCTCTTCGATAAAATTTAATGATCGTTCTTCGCTCATATTTAAAATAAAGGTTACAAAAGTAGCAAAATTCAAAGCCCTACAGTAAAGTATCTTTGAGGGATTAATAAAAAACTTCTTACTACTTTTATAAGTATGAAAACGTTAAACCGGCCTGTTCGTGTATTGGTTGCAAAAGTTGGTCTGGATGGGCACGATCGCGGAGCAAAAGTTATTGCTACGTCCTTGCGGGATGCTGGAATGGAAGTTATTTATACAGGATTGAGGCAAACTCCGGAGATGGTTGTGCATACTGCTCTGCAGGAAGATGTCGATGCCATAGGGGTATCCATTCTGTCTGGAGCACACATGACCGTTTTTCCAAAAATCATCCAATTGATGAAAGAACTGGAGCTCAATGACGTTCTTTTAACAGGGGGAGGTATCATACCGGCTAAAGATCAGGAGATCTTGAATGAAATGGGGGTAGGCAGACTGTTTCCGCCCGGAACGCCGACCAAAGAAATTGCCGATTATATCAGAGAATGGGCATCGGAAAACAGAAACTTTTAAATGAAGTCAATCACCTATGTATAAAAACCTGCTTACATCTGTCGAGAATAAAATTCTTACAATTACCATTAATCGCGAAAGCAAATTAAACGCGCTTAACAATGAAACACTGCATGAGCTTCATCTTGCTTTCAGTAATGGTTTCAAAGATCCGGCGGTGGGCGGCATAATTCTTACCGGAGCCGGTTCTAAAGCTTTTGTGGCAGGTGCGGATATTAAGGAGTTGAGCGAGCTTGATGAAGTTGGCGGGCTGAATCTGGCAACTGAAGCACAGTCGAAGGTATTCAATTTAATTGAACTCGGTCAAAAGCCAATAATTGCTGCAATAAATGGGTTTGCACTGGGCGGAGGAATGGAATTGGCTCTCGCTTGCCATATTAGGATTGCGTCTGAAAATGCAAAAATGGGCTTGCCCGAGGTTTCTTTGGGATTGATTCCTGGCTATGGGGGAACACAACGCTTACCAAGATTAATTGGAAAAGCGAAGGCGCTGGAACTGATCCTGACAGGAGACATGATAGAAGCTGGAATTGCGCACAAGTTGGGATTGGTAAATCATGTTGTTCCCGCGGAATTTCTGTTAAATACTGCCATTGTATTGCTGCAAAAAATCCTGACAAGGTCACCATTAGCTGTGGCGGCAGCAATAAGGGCTGTAAACGCGGGGTATAATGATACCGGTTTTCAATACGAGATTCAGGAGTTTGCGAATTGTTTTGGGACAGAAGATTTTCGAGAAGGAATCTCTGCTTTTCTGGAAAAACGACAAGCTACATTTGGGTAAATATATTGCATTTTAATTAAAATATTTAATTTATTTAATTTTTTAT
>CBIHLM010000118.1:0-8588 GCA_966210515.1 uncultured Pedobacter sp. | reverse complement strand
GCCTCTTCTTTTCCATGGGTTTTTGCGAGTGCAAAGGTCCGGTTCAAGGCCGCAATTGGCGAATACTCTAAAATCAACAGGTTGTTATAAAGTTGCAAGATACTCTCCCACTTCTCCGCAGTATCTGCCTTTTGGGTATGCCAATAGGCAATTCCTGCTTCCAAATGATATTTGCTTAGTCTTTCTCCCGCAGAGGCCTTATTCAAATAATATTCTCCCTTTTCAATCAACTCTGTGTTCCATAACGATTCGTCCTGGTCTTCATATAAAATTACTTCACCGTCTTGATTTGTCCGGGCTTCAAATCGCGAGGAATGAAAACACATTAAAGCCAACAAGGCATTTACAGAAGGACTGTTAGTAGCCGGGTTTTCAACAAGCAGATAATTTAATCTCATTGCTTCCGCACAAAGATCTTTGCGAAGAATAGAGTTTTGAGAAGTAGAATAATATCCTTCAGAAAACAATAGATACAAAGTGGTCAACACAGTCTCCAGCCGGTTATTGATGTCAGCTATTTTGGGTTGTTCGATCTTTATATTGGCTTCTTTCAATTTTTCTTTAGCCCGGTTTATCCGTTTGTAAACCACCTCTTTGTTGGTTAGATAGGCATCTGCGATTTCCTGGACTCCAAATCCGCAAAGTAAGTTCAGTGCTAAGGCAACCTGCGATTCGCTGGAAATGACCGGATTGCAGACGGTAAAAATCATTGCTAGCTGACTATCGGCAATGTTTTTATTCGATAGGTCAATTTCAATTTCTTCCGAATTAGTTGTACTGTATCGTATATCGGCCGACAGTTTTTGTTCAAATAGCGAATTTCGCTTTAAGTAATTCTTTGTTTTATTTTTTGCAACTGTATACAGCCAGGCTGTGGGGTTTTCGGGCAGACCTTTAATGCTCCATAATTCGGTCGCTGCCAGAAAGGTGTCGCTAACAATGTCTTCGGCAATTTCAATATGTTCGATGCCAAACAAATAACTGAGTACAGAAACAATTTTCTGATACTCAGTTCTGAATAAATGAGGTAAAAGCTCTCTTTCTTCCATAGATTTAATGATAATGCCTTTGCCTTAACAAAGGCATTATTTGATAAAAATTAAGGTTCTTCTGAAGAAGTCGCCATGCGCACTTCCACAGTGCCACCCAACTTTAATATCGGACACCCTTGTGCAATTTCTACAGCTTCATCATAGTCGTTGGCTTTGATTATAACCAAGCCTCCAATCGACTCTTTAATTTCCACAAAAGGTCCGTTAGTTACGTGTTTGTTGGGCTTCACCACCTTGCCATCCAAATCCCAGCGTTGCAGCGGCCGGGCAAGTTTGTTTTGAGCAGCAATTCCTCCAAACCAGTTTTTCCATTCGTTAACAGAGCTTTGCATTTGTTCTGGAGAGGGCTGTGCTTCTTTACTGGTAAAATCTCGCCGGAATATTAAAAGAAAATCGTTCATTTTTATTTGATTTAAACGTTATTAAATGCTGTACTAACCAAACTGTCCAACTCTGTAAGTTCCTATTTCGTAAGGAAACGCAAGGTTAATACGATTCCATGTGTTTACGGTTGTTACTGCAAGCGTTAAGTCAATTAGTTCCTCTTCGGAGAATTGATTTTTAACTTCATTATAAATGGTATCCGGCACAGAACAGTTGGTAACTGCTTCTGCCCATCCCAGTGCCGCTCTTTCACGTTCAGTGTAATAAGGTGTTTCCTGCCAGGCACTCAAGCCATATATACGCTGTTCAGTTTCTCCTTTGTGACGTGCATCTTTAGAATGCATATCAAGACAATAAGCACACTTGTTAATTTGTGATACTCTAAAATAAACCAGCTCTAAAAGAGAGTCTTCAACAGGTGATTTCTTCAGATAACCTGTCATTCCATAAAGAGATTTCAATGCACTTTGTCCTTTTGCGTGGATGTTGATTCTTTGTTCCATTGTGTTTTAATTTAATCGTTAAAACCTAATTACAATCGAATTCTTCAGATTGGACAAAATGCCTAAATTTTTTTAAATTATTTTGAATGGCTTATTCGAACTGGCGGGAGATCCTTGGGTTGAAGTTTTAGACCTCTATAAAAAAAGGGTCGGAAAATGAATCCCGACCCTACATCTACCTATGAAAAACGTCCTTTTGGGAAGGACACATACAATAATACAAACTGAATGCCAGTGCCATTGGTGCCTTTAAGGCCGTTTTTTATCAGAGAATAGCCTCATATTGAGAATTCATCGCCACATCCTGCGACTTAATTTCCCCTTAATCTTCCAGCCTCCAGCATTCGTATGAAGTATGAATTTAACAGCAAGGTTTTTACGTTATTCAAGGATCTCTTCAGAAAGAAGCGGTATGGCGGAAAGTAAAGCGTTACACATCTGAGATGGATGGAAGGTTTAAACTCCTCGCTAAAAAAAAGGGTCGGAAAATGAATCCCGACCCTACATCTACCTATGAAAAACGTCCTTTTGGGAAGGACATATATTATATTACAAACTGAATGCCAGTGCCATTGTTGTCTTTCAGGCTATTTTTTATCAGGTAATAGCCTCATATTGAGAATTCATGACCACATCCTGCGACTTATTTTCCCCTTAATCTGCTTTCAGTATACTTACGAACTCAGTCTGATGGGTCCCCTCTAAATTTGAGTTCGCGAAGTGCGTTAAATTGCTATTAAAGCCTGAACACCGTACCTCTACTTATGAATTTGCGTTTTTCCTGGTTTTGTAAGCACAATATCAGGCCGGGGAGCTTTCTTCATATCCTCGCCAAGGTAAAAGCTTAAATGAGGCGGCTGATTGTAAGAAACGTTTTGCCAGGCAATGCTAAGTCTGTATTGAGGGTCGTGCATTAGCGTATAAAGACGGTGAGCTGTGGGAATAGTTGTCGTGTAAATACGTAATTCGTCGGGTCCGTTGCTGAAGATGATTTCTTCCCTCCAGTCGCCAAAAAGATCGGCAGTTAAATTCGGATTTCTGAAGCGGGCGGAGGTTCCTTCCTGTGCGTTAAAGATCGTGCCTGCTTTATATTTTTCGATTCTGCCACCACTCACCAGCTCACGAGTAAAATCAGCGTCCCACCATATTACAAATCCATTCGAAGTAGGATTTGGTCCAACTTTTTCGCCCTTCATATTGTGAAGTCCATTAGAACCTGACCACCACATTTCGGCACCTGGATTATCACCGTCTATATTTTCTGCTACGCCTCTGCCAACGTCTGTGTCAATCGCACCTTTAAAATATACCTCTCCTGTACGGGCACTATAAACTGCCACTCCCGGGCCCGCATCTTTAACATAACCCGAGTCGCCTTTGGAATGATCTTCTATTTCATGAGGACCAAAAACTTCGAGGCCGGGTTTTGAGAGATCAAGGTCGCTTACATGCAGAGCATCACCGTGCCTGAAGCCTGTAGAAAATAATCCCTTTCCATTATCGTCGACCACCATGGCGCCATATACAATTTCGTCTTTCCCGTCGGCATCCACGTCAACAACCGAAAGGTTGTGATTCCCCTGCCCGGAAAATGGATTTTTACCATCTTTAGTATCAAACACCCAACGCGATGTTAATTTCCCGTTTCTGTAATCCCATGCAGCCAACACAGTTCTGCCATAATAACCACGACACATAACAACACTTGGTAATTTGCCGTCGAGATAGGCTGCACAAGCCAGGAAACGGTCTACGCGGTTACCAGTATTGTCGTTGCCGCCATTGCCTCCGGGCCCGCCCCAGCCATCTGTAGGATAGCGCGATGGGATATAATCTGTAGTGGCAAGCGCCGCACCTGTTTCACCATTGAATACGGTGAAGAACTCTGGTCCCTCGAGTACTTTGCCCAGCGTTCTGGCTTCTTTACTTCTGTAATCTTTGGTCGAATCGCCAATCACTTTTCCTTTACCGTCAATAGTTCCATCAGCAGTTTTCATGGCCACTTCAGCTTTGCCATCGCCATCCATGTCTATGACAATAAATTGGGTGTAGTGCTCGCCTTCTCGGATATTCCTGCCGAGGTTGATGGTCCAGAGTAAGGTTCCGTCTAATTTATATGCTTGTAAAACGGGCTTATCGGTCAGGCCATTAAATGAATTATCGAGACCTTTACCTACCTGATGCAGCACCAGTTCGTACTCGCCGTCGCCATCGAGATCACCGGCAGAAGCATCGTGAGGCCTGTAGCCCGTTGGTGTCTGAAGCGGGATGGAAAGATATTGACGTACGGGAGAATTGGCGGGGATAATAAAAGGCTTGCTCCTGTCAGATTCCTTGCCGTTAATAATGGCTTTTACAGTATAAGATGTAATCTGCGTCAGATCTGCTTTGGTGTCTATAAAATTAGTGCCGGTACTTATGGGCTTCGAATTTATTTTTACCGGAGTACCGTTGCCCGATGTACGGTAAATATTGAAGAGTAAGTTCTCGGGCTCAGTACCCAGGAGACGCCAGCTGATAAAAACAGAATCCGGTTTATGACGGACAGCTACCACACCGCGGTCGAGGTTTTCCATGACACGCTGACCATAAAGCGATGTAAATGAAAGAATAAAGAGCAGGTAAAGAATCGGTTTTCTCATGTTCTAAGCTAGGAAATTTAATTTTTGACCCGGCGTGTTCATCTGTAACAATGATGTGTGAGATTAACCGAAACAACATTTTAGGAGCGTTTTTTATGTAACATCTTGAAGACCGATTTTTATACGACTAAGTTGTTGTTCGACATGCTTTGCGGAATATATCGAATATTGGAGATTAGTGCAGTATTTTAAATTACAACATGTTTAAAATTTTAATACCCGGGAACCAAAAATCTCCCCGGGTATTAATCCAGTTTAATCGCATCCGAAACCGCAGGTTTCTAAAGTTCCACAGCCTGTGTTGCTTCCTGATTTGTAAATCGCCACCGTGCTTGTATGAGAAACATTTTTGTTAATTGTTAATCTGTAATAAGAGATATTAGTGCCGCTGGTACCTAAACCAAATTTAATTACAGATTGAGTATAGCAATCCTGACTCGGATCAACCTTAAATTCCGGAGTAAAAGCATTCCAGGTAGTGCCGTTTGTACTGGTTGCACCACTTACAATATTCTCAGGTTTTACGCAATTGCCTAGGGTTATACCCCAATGACTCAGATCCTGTACTGTTCCAGTCCCAGGATTGCCGTTACCCGGAGTCAGGTTTCGCACTCTCCATTCCCAGGTGTAAGTACCATCATTATTATCGGTTATGCGAAACAAGTACACATTATAGGGCGATGCATTGGAGACAAATGCTCCTTTTGATTGCTGTAAACAGGCTTGGGCAAGTAATTTTTCCGCTTCTAAGCCCGGATCGTCCTCGTTCTCTTTATTACAGGCATAGAATACGGTCGCAATTGCTGACATTGCAATGAAAATCTTAATAAATGTCTTTTTCATGATGTTTTGGTTTAGTGAATCTTATAAAGAATTACACATACTACACTAAAAACATTTTGAAAGTTTATACATTTAATTTATTGTAAAGTCTGATACACAACATTTTACAAATGTTCACACTTGTTTTATTTTTAAATTTGAACGAGACCCTTATTATAGGCGATAACCGCCGTTCACGATAGAGGCACTCATATATTTTTCTAATAACTCCCTGTATATCTCAATCACAAATTAAGCCTTTGTTAAGGATAGACTTTTTTATTTGCTTATATAATTATCGTATAATTGAATTTGAGCACCGGGGTGGCGTTTTGGAGTAATTAAGTCGAAAATATTTATTATTGATAAAGAATGAGCACAAGCTACATTACTCCAAAGCAAACAGCAGAATTATCTAACAGGCAGCTATACTCACTTGAAAATGGTCTATCCAAAGGACATTTCGACCTTAATGATATAGGAGAGTTGTTACCCGGCGCAATTATGGTACACAACATTCAGGAATTGAAAATAACCTATATGAATAGTTGGGGCTGCGAGACTTTAAATCATTCTATGGATGAGATTAATGCGATGGGAGACTTGTATTATGAAAAATTCTTTTTTCCCGAGGAAACAAAATGGTTTATTCAGGGCATGTTCGACTATTATAAAAGAGAAGATCATTCTGAAATCTATAGTTTTTTCCACCGGGTCAGAACCGGCATTGCTATGCAACCAAGCTGGTACTACGCGGTATGCAAATTTCTAAGAACAGATCCGGAGAATCAAAAGCCAGATGGTCTTTTATTAATTGCTAATCCTGTATCGGGTATGGGAGTGATGGCTAAAAAGGTAAATAAACTACTGGATGAAAATGTGTTTGTAGCTAAAAACTATAAAAAGTTCGTGATGCTTACCAAGCGTGAAAAGGAAATAATTGCTTTTTTAGCCGAGGGAAAATCCACGAATGAAATTTCAGATATTTTATTTATATCCAGACATACAGTTGGCACCCATCGTAAAAACATTTCGAAAAAACTGGGCATCAGCAAATTTGCGGAATTAATAAAGTTCGCTACTGCTTTTGAGCTTTGTAAATGACAAAATAATGCTTCCTTGTTAAGGTTTTGCGTTTAAAAGAGAGGCCGCTTTTTCTTGTTTCGCAGCCTCTCTTTTTATAATAGCGGGTAACCTATTGAACCACTATTTTTTCTTTGAACACTTTTGTACCATCTTCTACGATGAGAAAATAAAAACCCGCACCCAAAGATTTCACGCTGAGTTCATGACTTGTACCGGAAATAGAACCTTTATGAACCATTCTTCCGGCCGCATCCAGAAGCGTAACTGCCGCTCCATTTTTAGATGCAGAAGGCAGAGAAATATTTAGTACATCCGACACAGGATTAGGATATGCCTTCAGGTCACCACTCGCTTCATTCTCTATTAATTTCAACTCTTCACCAGCGGCAGAAAATGCTATACTTGATCCGGAAACAGGAATTAATTCCCATTGGGCGTTTACAGAAGTAGTGTTAGCCCACTGGCCGGTGGCACTTCCATTAGTGGTTCGTCCCATGCCGTCAATAAACAATCCGGTACCCCGGTTCTGAATCCTGTTATAACTGCCACTGTATTGCAGCACACTCCATTGTGAATTTACGTGTGTTGTATTGGCCCACTGACCAAGGTCGGCACCGTTAGCTGTTAAACCCATGCCATCCAGAAATAACCCTGTTCCCCGATTCCGGAATTGATAATAACTTCCCGTGCTTATCCTTTCCCATTGTGAATTTACATGAGTAGTATTGGCATACTGTCCGCAAGCGCTTCCATTGGTGGTTCTGCCCATACCATCCAAATACAATCCTGTACCCCGATTTCTAATCTGGTAATAAGTTGAACTGGTTGAACAGCTGTTGCTTACATTAGCATAGCTGCCTGAACCGGAAACCGCAACACCATCGTTGGTGCATCCGGCTTTGACGCTACAATTGATAACGTTTTCAAGCCATATTCCGATATCAGTGCAATCAGTGATCTGGGCATTGTTCAAGTGGCTGTTATTGCTACCGGTAAGTACGAAATATCCTCTACCGCATTCACGGGCAATCAACTTTTCGGTTGTAACATTGCTGCAGTTATTCGCTAGCCGAAGCCCAGCGTATCCGCCTCCGTACGAACACCTATAGGCATCTACTGTGCCGAGTGTTCCGTTTATGGTTTTGTTGAGCAGCACTCCGCATTCGCCCATGTTCCTGGCAATAATTCCGTATGCTTTAAAGCCGTCCACGCCCGTATGTTTCCAATCCGTGGCTGCTTCCGTTCTCAAAGCGGCAGTCCTGTACATGCAGGTTTGAAACCCAGCGGCCTTCTTCATAAGGGCGGCTCGGATGACTGTCGACCCGGATGCCAATTCCGCCTCCGTAGATCTTGACATTTTGAATGTACACATCGCTCGCCCTGCTAATCCGGATCCCCATGGCTGCATTGTTGTTCAGGGTCATATCGTAAATCCTGATCGGGCCTGAACCATCTCTGAAAAACGCATCCGCGGTGTGGTTTTTATTGAAGGTAACGTTATGGCAATATAAGGTGAGGCCGGGTTGGAGATTAATCCGCTCCGATAAAGTTCCGCCGGATAAAATGTGAACTTCGCGGTTACCGGTACCGATACAGTTATTAATCGCTGTCGCAAGACTGCTGGTGCTGCCCTGATCGACGTCGTTGGTACGCCATATGTAGTTGCTGCCAGAAGCTCTCACTTCGTTTACGTAAGCGAGTGCTTTGTTAGCAGAAGTTGCTTGTATGCCCAGGAATAGAAACCCCATGCATATAAACGAAAAAAAATTTTTCAGAAAATTCGTATTCCGGTTTGAATACCTGTGTTGTTGGATTTGTTGATTGTACTTGTGTTTCATTGTGGTTTATAATTGGTTAAACAAAAAACATTTCTATAATAAAATATTGGATAGATGACGTTTTACAGACGCTGACTGGGCTTTTTTAAGGCTACTATCTGTTAAGATTAGGTTTTTGTCCCCCCAAAAACACGGTAAGAATAAAGAAGGTAAATAGGTGTTTCATTCTAATAGGTTTAATGTAAATGACTGGCGTAACAATTTTATAAGTAAATTTTCTGTTACGCAACCTGTTCCATCCTGCTCATTAGTAGGGCTTTA
>CBIHLM010000117.1:0-8677 GCA_966210515.1 uncultured Pedobacter sp. | reverse complement strand
TCCCCGCTGCTGCTCCGCTAAGAGTGCTGGTCGAAGTAACGGTCTTGCCGGTACCTACTGATGCTGTATTGAAGGTTCCTGTTCCGTTGAAGGTTACCTCATCACCGCTCACTACTCCGCTCAGTGTTCCACTGATCGTTGCTGTGGTCGTACCGTCATACACTTTATTGTTCGCTGATACGCTGTTTACCGTTAGGGCTTTAGTCGATACAACGCCGTTAAAAGCTACATAAGTAATGTTATAGTTACTTGCCAGAAACCCTCCGCTGCCTGTAGCAAGGGATGGGGTAACTGTATAAGAAGCGCCGGCTGTCGTACTTGCTGAAAGCCCTGCTGCATCTGGCGTCAATGTTACTCCCGTTACCGACTCCCCACTGATAGCTCCCGTTGCACTAAAGTCCATTGTACTGGTTCCCCCTGTCAGGGCCGTCCCATAGGTCTTAGCAGGACCCGTGGCAGTTACCGTTAAAGATGCCTGATTGATCGTTAGCGTTCCTGAAACATAGCTGAACTGATAATTTGTTGAAGTCAGTGTTCCCACTGCTGGAGTGATCGCATAGGTTCCTGCAGCGCTGGTTGTAGATGCCGTGGTAGTGAGTGAAGGGGTACCAGTTACGGCAGTAGCCTGTGTATCGCCATTCAAAAAGCCAGTCATTGAATAAGTAAAACCAGGATTCGCTGCACCGTAAGTCTTACTTGCATCAACAGCGGTAACTGTTAGTGTGGCTTTATTTACGGTAATCACTACGTCGAATGTTGTACTGCCCCCGCTATTGGAAGCCGTAACTGTATATGTGGATTGACCAGCTACTGTTGTAGGTGTTCCACTTATCACACCCGTGGTTGTATTTAAAGTAAGTCCCCCAGGTAAAGATGGATTTACGCTATAACTTGTTACTGTACCTGTTACTGCAGGATTTAATGAAGTTATTGTACCGAAAACCGTATATACGTTAGGAGTAGTATAGCTTAACGCCGAAGGAGCAGTAATAGCAGGTAAGGTAATTGTAGATGATGTGACGCTGTTGAGGCCAGTTGAGCTAAAGCTTAAGGTATAAGCGCCTCCCCCCGTAATTGATAATCCCGAAAAAGTAACTACCCCGTTTACTGCAGTTACGGTCGCAGTACCGCCTAAGTTTCCTGTGCCTGAAGCAATCGCTACCGTTATCTCGGTACTATTATCATTGGTTTTATGATTTCCATACGCATCATAAATATAAATTACAGGCTGTTGTGCAAAGGCTGTATTGCTTGTCGCGTTTGCAGATGGCTGCTGAAATATCGTCAAACTACTAGCAACTCCCGGGTTAATTACAAAGGAATTCGAAGTGCCGGTAACAGTCGGATCTGCAGTGCCTACTGTAGTCAAAGTATAGGTTCCGGCTTTTGTTAATGTTACGTTGTGACTAGATAATACACCTGCAGAAAAGGCAACCGTTGGACCAGAACCTGCAAATACTGTTGATCCAGATGAAATAACGTTAGTACCTGTATAGGTAGTAAAGGTGGCATTACTAGAATTTCGGGCTGTAATTTTAACAGGGAAAGCAACACCTGCAGTTTGAGTTCCAATATTGCCGCCCGCAGCAGCTTCAATGAAGAAATTGTCTACGCCCTGAACTATAACTTCAGTTGAAAAATCACTTTCTAACTGACCAGATGCTGTATTGGTAGCCTTCACTTTAGCGCCTTTATATAATTCGCTGGAAAGGGTAGCCAAATTTGTAGTACTATACGCCCAAGCTCCGGATTGTGAACTTAAGGTAGGACTTATAGGAGAACCATCTATATATACGGTCAACGTACCCGATGCACTTCCTCCTCCAATACTCGTAGCACCGGCTAAGATTGGAGAAGTAACAGTTGGTATTAATGCTGTACGACCCGTAACTGTTACAGAGTTGGAGGATACACTTACATTCTCGCCTGTAGCCTGCGCTGTGGCGGTAAGAACATTGCCTGCTATAAGTGTAATTCCAGAAAGAGTCCAGGTTCCAAAAACAGTTACTGTAGTAGTTCCAATTGATACACCAGTTCTATAAACAGTAATCACAGTTCCCGCGGCTTCAGTAGAAGTTCCGGATACAGATGTCTGTGAAGCGGTATACGTTCCTGTAATTACAGGTGCATCACTGGTACCACTTACTACCTGTTGAACTGTAACAGAATTTGAGACCGCAGATAAACCAGATCCTGAAACAATAGCTTTTGCAGTTACAACATCGCCCACCGCTAAGGTCAAACCAGAAATAGACCAACTTGTAGATGCATCCGCAGCCAGCGTTGATACCTGCACTCCGTTAACATACAGGTAAATTGCAGCATTGGCTACTTTCGTACCAGAAACAACAGTAGTGGTATTAAAGAGGGATGTTGATGTAATTACTGGTGTAGCGGTTGCGGTTATTCCATTTCCATGAAGGCCAGTATTCGAAGGCACCGATTCGCACGTTCCATTTATAACATCTGTCGCAGTGGCCCAAAAAGTACCAGTTGGTACAGAATTTCCGGAGTTGCTAAAGTCAAAAGTCCAATTGGCACTTGTTGTATTCGCCGCAGTTGCGGGTGCATAAATTACTGTTCCCTGATAATTTGTTGTATATACTGTGATAACGCCTGCAGTGGAAAGATGATACAAGGTAATTCTGATCTGATTTGCAGCAATTGCCGTTGAGCCAGTAGTCCATGTTCCGAGCCAACCTTTCGTTCCACTTGAAGTTACTCCTAAAGTGGGCGCCGTTGTACAAACCTGCCCTACCACAATAGAGTTAGAAGCATCCGACAAAGACTTACCACCCGAGATATCCTCAGCTTTCGCCGTAATTGTACTACCCGAAGTCAAAGTACCAGCAGAGATACCTGATAAGGTCCATGCATTATTGCTAACCGTTGTAGTCCCGATAGAAACACCATTTTTGTAAACTGTTATAGTAGTTCCGTTTGGTTCGGTACTTGTACCAGAAATGGAAGTACTGGTGGTTGAAATAGTTCCGGAAATATATGGTGCCGCAGTTTTTACCGCAGCGAAGGACCCTCCGGCTGATAAACTTGACAAGCTGGTTAAGGGAAAAGATGTAATAACATTTTTCAGCATAGCCAAAACGTTGCCGCTGTATGCCAAATCGTTCACACCACCAACATCAGAGATTGTACCCGTGATACCACTTGATGCGCTGGTTATTGTCGTCGCTGCGAACCGAAGCGGATTACCACTTAAGACGCTTAAGGGAACATAAAAATCATAGAAATAATCCGCATCTCCATTATTTGTAGAAACAGCAACCGAGCGCTGATGATGCTGATCAATATCATAAGCAACAAAATTAGAATTGGTATGGTTATAAACCACAACCCGCTTGCCTGTTTCAAGAACAACCTCCTGTTCAAAACCAGGGTTACTTCCTGAACCAGCGAAGGTATTATCCGTATCAATTAAAATACTGTATCCCTTAGCTGCTGTAGAAGCACCCCCAATTCTGAAGCGAATAATTAGATTTGTACCGTCTGATAAAACAAAAACCGACTTACGAGTGCCGTCATCAACAATATCGGTATGCCCACCATTAGCGCCGGTTGCAAGATCACTATTCGGCTCGACCGCTAGTTGAGGTATAGCGATCATTTTCAGTTCACTTTGAGCACCATGATCGGTGATGGAAAACCCTGAAGAGGTAGCAGATACATATCCGTCACCATTAGGATCTAAAACTAACTTCCCTGCACCGGTAGCAGGTTTATAAATTAAACCTGGTGTCTGTCCGTAACTTTTTAATCCCCAAAAAGTTAATATACCAACAAGTAAAAAAAAACGAATAATAGTAGATTTTTCCCGCGTCAAAATTAAGATGTCTAAAACTCACGAGCGTATAAACATTTAATGTGCCAAGTGCATTTTAACTAGCATAGGACTATTATTAGGCTGAAATAAAAAAAAATTCGTAGAATTGATTTCTCAACATGGGAATTTATTCACAGATAAACGTAAGGTTGTAATAAGCCGAACAAACCCTGAGAAAATCTCATCATGATCGACGCAAATTTTCACAAATGAAAATTTATGTCCCGGCGATTAAGCAATTACAAATATCATGGAGAGAGTATTTTGCGTTCGTCGAGGGATAACGAAGGAGAATTTCCAAGCAAAACTTATGAGGATCGTATGTTTTTTTTTTAAATCGGATCCGATTCAAGTACAGATTCATTAGTTGAATCAATGCCTGGCAGTGAAAAGAAAAATGTTGAACCCACATTCTCCACACTCTTAACCCAAATTTTCCCGCCATGATCATTAACGATTTCTGATGCGATATATAATCCCATGCCTAAACCGGAATATCCTTTTATTACTTGCTTATCCCGATGAAATTTTTGAAATATTTTTTCGACGCTATCCGCAGACATTCCTATCCCTTCATCCGTAATAGACACCGTTAGGATCCCCTTGTCGCATACCTTGGTTTTAATAACAACCCGGGATCCTGTTTTTGAATACTTTCCGGCATTACTTACGAGATTCGTAAACACCTGATCCATCCGCTCCCGGTCAAGCTTTACCCTCACTTTTGGGCCAAGCTCTACTGTTAACTCGTGGTTAGGCAGTAAATGGGTGAGTAAAAATGCTGAATCATCGATAAAAACATTGAAGTCGACTTCTTCGTAATTATATTCAAGTTTGCCGTTCTCAATTTTAGATGTATCTAGCAACTGCTGAACCAGGTTGCCCAGCTTGGTTGACTGGGCATCAATTTTTAAAAGGAAATCTTTCACCTGTTGACTGCAGGCTTCTTTTCCCATTAGCGCCAACTGTGTATAGGCTTTAATTATGGTTATCGGTGTTTTCAATTCATGACTGGCGATGGATATAAATTCATTGCGCTTTTCATCAATATATTTTGATTGCCTTAATTGTGCGTCTCTATCCGCTGCAATGATAAATAGTTCAAGATTTTTTCTTTTAACCTCTTCATAGGCTGAAATAGGTGGTTCCGTTTCAAAGTAGTCTTTAAGGAACTTTAATCTAACCTGGTCTAAGCTTATCGAACGTGGTAAATTAATACCAATTTCAACAAGCACTTTTTCGGCCAATGTATAATTTTGAAACAAAGGAACTAGCTTCTTGGCATAGAAAAAGCTCTCCTCGGTAATAGCGGAGCCTTTTATATCGTCGTATTGGATAATGCCGGATAAAGTATAGCGATTTGCGTTCTGTACAAGGCCGAGAGAAAGAATACCTGTATCGGTAAAATCGATCACCACCCTGCTGAGTTCTGCGATTGCAGTTACAAAGGTTGCTTGGGTTGAGAGACTTAATTTCAGTATCTCGGATAATTTTGACGCCTTTTTCTGGGCCAAAACCAGGTCCATTTCATTTTCTAATGTAAGGGTTATTAATTCTAACATATTAATGAACATTGCAAACTACTACAGACATATCATCTGTTCTTCGTCCATAATCTTTATATAAGGCGGCCGCAAGAAATGACAGATCGTATTTATTGATACCAGGATATTTGGTGCTATCCCATCTTGTTTTTAAGCCGTCAGAACACAATGTTATCTGATGAAAATCATCCGAGGATATTTCCTGGCTTGACATCGTATTCGGGATATTATGTCCAATAATTCCATTGTAAGACATCAGGTTACGCACGCTCTGATAGTTCATCATACCGGTGGTAATATTCCCAACTCCCGCTATCTTCCAAACTTTTCTTTTAAAGTCGTACACTACTACCGTCCCAACGGCTCCACGAGTCTTTTTTATTGATTGATGTATGAACCTGATAATCTCTACCGGGTCATCGTCCCTGCAAATTTTAAAAGCATCTCTGGCCTCGATAATAGCCTGATGAGCTTCAGGGCCATGGCCCAATCCATCCGCCACCAGCAATTTGAAAAAATGAGGGGTCTGGATAAACATCCCGCCATCACCGCTAAGGATTTCGCCGGGTTTAGCCACAATAACCGATCTAACTGAAATATTTTTCGCTTTTGCACGATGCTCGGAATTTTTATAAACCCTGCATAATAGAATGGTTCCCCATCCCAAAATACTGTATATTTCGAAATAGTCCGACAATCTTTTTATACTTCCAAGACCGTTTCCTGATGTACTCGTAGTAGATACACCATCAAGTTTCATCCTTTCGGGATCAGAAATTCCCGGGCCACTGTCGATGCAAATCAACTCAATATATTCATGATCGGTCTCTCCGGTGATGCACATCAAAAGCTCACCTTTTTCTGCGTGCTTAAGAAGGTTAGAAGTCATTTCGGCGACGATGATATCGAGCGCACTTAATTTTTTCGAATCAAAACCAGCTTCAGTAGCTTTCTTATGAATATCTTTCTTTAATAAAGAAAAATAACTTCTATCTTCTGCACAATAACTTGTGTGTGTTGCATTATCCATTTGCCCATTTAATTACTACGACTGTAGTCCCTTTTCCAGGCTCACTTTTGATATCGAATTCGTTTACCAGACGTTTTGCACCGGGCAAGCCTAAGCCGAGACTTTTGCCGGTCGAATAGCCGTCTTTCATTGCTAAACTCAGATCGGCTATACCAGGACCCTTGTCTTTGAAGGTAAGTCTAACTCCGTTATCACGACCACGTGTGACTATTTCAATCAAAGTTTCTCCGCCATTGGCGTATTTAAGCATGTTTCTGCCCAATTCGCTTGCAGCAGTAATCAGCTTTGTTTGATTAACAAGCCCCATTTTTATTTTAACTGCGCATTCTTTTACACGGTTTCTGAATGGTACCACATCCTGATCAGCTATAATGCGCATCACATCCTTAGATAGTGTTATTATCATCGTCCAGGTCTTCATTGCCATCTGTTTCAATATCTACCTTAGAGGATAATAACATCATTCCCTTTTCTACATCAAGAGCTGTATGAACACCTGTTAAAGGAAGACCAAGCTCGATCAGTGTAATAGCCACAGCAGGCTGCATTCCAACCACTACAGTTTCTGCGTCGAGTATTCTGCACATTCCTGCAATGTTTCCAAAGATCCTTCCCATGAAAGAATCTACAATGGAAACAGCTGAGATATCAATAAGAACACCTTTAGCGGCGGTCTTATTTACCATCTGAACAAGATCTGCTTCTAATGACAAAGCCAGCCGGTCGTAGAGATCAACCTGAATGGTAACCAATAAAAATGGCCCCATTTTAAGAATAGGAATCTTCTCCATTATAATGCAGCTTTAACTACCTGAACTTTTTTTACCTCCAACTTTAGCGACTGAAAAGAAAACTTTAAAGCACTGGCAAGCGTAGCCTTGGTAATGATATTAGAAAGATCGATTCCCAGATGAACGATAGTTTGTGCAATTTCGGGACGAATTCCGCTGATAATACATTCGGCACCCATTAAACGTGTGGCACTCACGGTTTTTATCAGATGTTGCGCAACAAGCGAATCGACAGCCGGAACTCCTGATATATCCAGGATAGCAATACTGCTGCCTGTTTCGACAATTTCCTGTAAAAGATTTTCCATAACCACCTGCGTACGGGCACTGTCTAATGTTCCGATAATCGGTAAAGCAAGGATACCATCCCATACCCGGATCACGGGAGTTGAGATTTCGGTTATTTCATCTGTTTGACGTAGAATAACTTCCTCGCGACCCTTAATAAAGGTTTCGAAAGTTACGATACTGAAGCTGTCAAGTAGGCGATTTAGTTGTAAAGTAGCTTGATAAAGAGTCTCTTTATCGTCTTTTATCTCTTGTTGAAGCAATTGTAATAATGCTTCTTTCAATCCAAAAATAAAAGCGCCGGTTTCGCGGGGTGTAAAGCCTTGTCTGGCTCTGGTAATTGATATGCCGGAAAGAATTTCAATGACATCATCAAAATCGCCGGAGTTTACGTCGTCAATATTTTCCAGAGTCAAATTTAAAACAAAAGAGTCAACAAGTTCCTCAGATTGCTGTCTGATTTCAGCATTCGAAATCAGATCTTCCCTTAAACCGGCTTCCGAAAGCTGATTCTTAATCCATAATTCAATTATATTCTTCTTTTTCTTCTGTAACAGCTTAGGGATATTGTATTCCATTCTTTATGATTATGTGTAATGGTACACAATTAAATGGTGGTATTTTTTTTTATTTCAGTCAATCACACCTTTAAGTCGTTGCATGAAAGTAGTTTTCCTTACAAGTAAAAAATAGGCGCTTTTTTTTGAACACCAATTTATTTAAGATCACGTACACAGTTTCTCAGTACCGATAAAATAACATAAAATTAACGCTCAAATTAATGTAGATGTTGATACTTGGATATGTCCAAAAGAGATGTTGATTTAGTCATCCTATCTGATATACATCTGGGAACCTATGGTTGCCACTCCCGGGAATTACTTCAATATCTTAAGAGCATCAATCCAAAGGCTATTGTCCTGAACGGGGATATTATAGATATCTGGCAATTCAGTAAATCATACTGGCCGGAAAGCCACATGAAAGTGGTGAGAAGGATAATGAAATTTGTCACCGAGAATATTCCGGTTTACTATCTTACCGGCAACCACGATGAGATGCTCAGAAAATTCGCCAATATGGAAGTTGGCAGTTTTAAATTGTTAAACAAGCTTGTTTTAAACCTGGATGGACGCAAAGCATGGATTTTTCACGGAGATGTTTTCGATGTAACCATGCAAAATTC
>CBIHLM010000116.1:0-8823 GCA_966210515.1 uncultured Pedobacter sp. | reverse complement strand
AATAAAGCTATTTTATATAAAACTAACATTAATATAATGTTAATATCAAGCGATGTTGAATGTGAAATTGATAATTTGAGTGGTGGAAATCCAAAGGTTTTTGAAAAATAGTTAAAAATTATTATCCAGTCCGTAATTTTAGTGCGAAATCCGTAC
The DNA here is from genome assembly GCA_966210515.1 of uncultured Pedobacter sp. Classification (GTDB taxonomy): domain Bacteria; phylum Bacteroidota; class Bacteroidia; order Sphingobacteriales; family Sphingobacteriaceae; genus Paradesertivirga. The sequence goes on along the minus strand of CBIHLM010000116.1, from coordinate 8,667 downwards.
TTTCGTACATTCCCATTATTATAATAATGAAGCAAACCGAAAACGACCAGCAGGGATTATATCGCCCTGAATTTGAACACGACTCTTGTGGAGTAGGTTTTATTACACACATTAATGGCCAGCGATCACATCAAAATGTCTCTGATGCTTTAACTATTCTTGAGAATATGGAGCACAGGGGAGCATGCGGATGTGACCCTGAAAGTGGTGATGGTGCAGGAATATTATTGCAGGTTCCTCATGAGTTTCTCATGGAGGAATGTATCGCTTTAGATATTCATCTTACTGAGCCCGGACATTACGGTGTGGGTATGATTTTCTTTCCAAAGAATGCGACTACAAGAGAAACATGCCGCTCTATTATAGCGAGCTCGGCTGAAAAACTTGGACTACCATTGCTTGGATTTAGGAAACTGCCTGTTAATCCTTCTGTGGTTGGCCCAACTTCTCTTTCTGTAGAGCCAGAAGTAGAACAGGTATTTGTTGGTATGCCAGATGGTATCAATAATAGTGATGATTTCGAGAGAAAACTATTTGTTTTCAGACGCTTGATCACCAAAACTATTAACGAAACTGTTAAGAATGGCAGCGACTTTTATATTGCTTCTCTTTCAAGCCGTATTATAGTATATAAAGGTCAGTTAACTACTTACCAGTTACGTACTTATTATACAGATCTTCAGGATACCAGACTTACATCAGCATTTGGTCTAGTACATAGCAGGTTTTCAACCAATACATTTCCGTCGTGGAAATTGGCGCAGCCGTTCAGGTTTATGGCGCATAATGGAGAAATTAACACTTTGACCGGAAACCTTAACTGGTTCTATTCAGGAATAAAATCCTATGCCTCATCCTTTTTCAGCAGTGAAGAGATGGATATCATTCTCCCTGTTATTGATAGCAATCAGTCCGATTCCGCTTGCCTGGATAATGTAGTGGAAGTATTGGTTCATACAGGTCGTTCTCTTCCTCATGTAATGATGATGCTTGTGCCTGAAGCCTGGGATGGAAATGAGCAGATGGATCCTGTTAAAAAAGCATTTTATGAGTTCCATGCTACTTTAATGGAGCCTTGGGATGGTCCTGCTGCATTAACTTTTACAGACGGATCGCAAATAGGTGCATTATTGGATAGAAATGGTCTTCGTCCGTTGCGATATGCCGTGACCAATGATAGTCGCGTTATCGTTGCGTCTGAAGCAGGTGCTTTACCTATTCCAGAAGATATAATTATTCAAAAAGGACGTCTGCAACCTGGTAAAATGTTCCTGGTTGATTTGGTTGAAGGTAAAATCATTAAAGACGAAGAAATAAAAAATAGAATAGCTTCCAGTCAGCCTTACGGCCAATGGCTTGAAAACTATAAAATCCGCCTTGAAGAATTGCCTGAGCCAAGATTAGCCTTTACTAATCTTTCAAAATCAGCGGTTCTGAAGTATCAGCAAGTGTTTGGATACAGCCGCGAGGATATTGAAACTATTATTAAGCCAATGGCTGTAGAAGGAAAGGAGCCTATAGGGTCTATGGGTACCGACGTTCCTTTGGCGGTTTTATCAGACAGACCACAGCACATATCGAGTTACTTCAAGCAATTTTTTGCACAGGTAACTAATCCGCCGATTGACCCTATTCGTGAGCGAATGGTAATGAGTCTTTCGACTTTCATCGGCAGCAATGGTAATTTGTTTGATGAAGATAAAATGCATTGTCATTGCGTGGCATTGCAACAGCCTATTCTTACAAATCTTGAACTTGAAAAATTAAGAAGTATTGATACCGGCATGTTTAATGCCAAAACACTTCAAACTTATTTTAAAGCCGACGGGCAAGCCGGATCTTTACAAAGCGCATTAGATAGATTGTGTCGCTATGCAGAGGATGCTGTAAATGATGGATTTGAAGTATTAATTCTTTCTGACCGTGCGGTAGATTCACAGCATGCCCCAATACCTTCGTTATTGGCTTGTTCTGCGGTACATCATCACCTTATAAAGAAAGGATTCCGTGGCCAGGTTGGTATCGTAGTTGAAGCAGGAGACGTGTGGGAAGTACATCATTTTGCGTGTTTACTGGCATTTGGCGCGAGTGCAATCAATCCTTATCTGGCACTTGAAACAATACATACACTTAAAGAGGAAGGGAAGTTAGAAACTTCACTTGAGTATAAATACCTTTCAAAGAACTACATCAAAGCAATTTGCGATGGTTTGCTTAAGATATTCTCGAAAATGGGAATCTCAACATTGCAATCATATCATGGAGCTCAGATATTTGAAATCTTAGGTATAAATAAGAGTGTTGTTGATAAATATTTCACCGGCGCTGTAACCAGAATCGGAGGTTTGGGCCTTAATGAAATAGCTAAGGAAACACTTTTCAAGCATAACCATGGTTTTATCCATGCAAAACCTGAAGAGCAATTATTACCTGAGGGCGGTATCTATCAGTGGAAGCGCCGTGGAGAAGCTCATTTATTCAATCCTCAGACGGTTCATTTATTGCAGCAAGCTGCGCGTACGGGTGATTACTCCATTTATAAGAACTATGCGAAGCTTATAAATGATCAGTCTGAGAAAATGTACACCTTACGTGGTTTATTAGACTTTGCTCATCATCGTGAACCTATCGCATTATCTGAAGTTGAACCTGCAGAATCTATATTAAAGCGTTTCGCAACCGGAGCAATGTCTTTCGGATCAATTTCTCACGAAGCCCACAGTACGTTAGCTATTGCCATGAACAGAGTAGGTGGCAAAAGTAATACAGGCGAAGGCGGTGAGGACGAAATGCGCTACGAGAAATTACCTAATGGAGATTCTATGCGTTCTGCTATTAAGCAGGTTGCATCGGGCCGTTTTGGTGTTACCTCTTATTACCTGACTAATGCTGATGAGCTACAGATAAAAATGGCTCAGGGTGCGAAACCAGGCGAGGGTGGTCAGTTACCGGGACATAAAGTGGATGATTGGATTGCAAAAGTTCGTCACTCTACTCCGGGCGTTGGGTTAATATCTCCACCTCCGCACCACGATATTTATTCAATCGAGGATTTAGCACAGCTTATTTTCGATTTGAAGAATGCAAATCGTGATGCGAGAATCAACGTTAAATTGGTGTCTAAAGCTGGCGTTGGTACTATCGCTGCTGGTGTAGCTAAAGCACACGCTGATGTTATTCTTATCGCAGGTTATGATGGTGGAACCGGAGCATCGCCGATCAGTTCTATAAAACATGCAGGTTTGCCGTTTGAACTTGGTTTAGCCGAAGCACATCAAACTCTTGTTAGAAATCAACTTAGAAGTCGTGTTGTTTTACAAGCAGACGGACAGTTGAAAACTGGAAGAGATATCGCGATTGCTACTTTATTGGGAGCCGAGGAATGGGGGGTAGCGACTGCGGCGCTTGTGGCAGGTGGTTGTATAATGATGCGTAAGTGTCATTTAAATACATGTCCTGTTGGTGTTGCTACTCAAGATCCTGATTTGAGGAAATTATTTAGCGGAAAACCTGAACATATAGTTAACCTTTTCCACTTTATTGTTGAAGAGTTACGTGAAATTATGGCTGACCTTGGCTTTAGAACTATAAACGACATGGTTGGTCGTGCGCAGTTCCTGAAAGCAAGGGAGGGTAATAAGCACTGGAAAGCAAAAACAGTAGATTTATCTGCAATTCTTTATCCTGTTACCAATCCATCTAAACGCACTCTTTACAATAGTGAGTCACAGGATCATGGAATGGCTGACATTCTTGATTGGAAATTACTGGAGCATGCTCAACAGGCTTTAGAAAATAAAACCCCTGTATTCGCAACTTTTGAGGTTAAGAATACCGACCGTACTATTGGAACATTGCTTTCAAACGAGGTTTCTAAAGTTTATCAGTCTGCAGGTTTACCCGACAATACTATTAACTTCAAGTTTAGCGGCTCCGCCGGACAAAGTTTCGGAGCATTTTGTGCTAAAGGTCTTTCCTTCGAATTAGAAGGTGAAGCAAATGATTATGTAGGTAAAGGTTTATCCGGAGCCAGACTCGCAATTTATCCGTCATCACTAAGTACACTTGTTCCAGAGGATAATATCATCATTGGAAACGTGGCGCTTTATGGTGCAACTTCCGGAGAATTATTTGTTCGTGGACAGGCAGGAGAGCGATTTGCAGTACGTAATTCAGGAGCTACCGCGGTTGTTGAAGGTGTAGGTGACCATGGTTGTGAGTACATGACCGGTGGAAGAGCCCTGATTCTTGGTAAAACAGGAAGAAACTTCGCAGCGGGTATGAGTGGTGGAATTGCCTGGATTTATGATGTGGATGGTAGTTTTGCAGACAACTGCAACCCGGAAATGGTGGATCTTGATCCGCTTACTACCGCAGATGAAGAACAAATCACAGCTTTATTACGTACGCACATGCAGTTAACTCAAAGCCATCTGGCATTATATTTATTGAGTAATTGGAATGACGAAAGAAGTAAATTTATTAAGGTGTTCCCTAAAGAGTATAAAAAAGTATTGCAACACGCACAATTTCAGCCGGTTAATTAATTATGGGAAAAGTTACAGGATTTAAGGAATACGCAAGAGAGCTTCCTCAAAAGAGATCTCCTGAGGAGCGTGTTAAGGATTATAATGAGTTTGTTGGAAGTTATACAGACGAAAAGTTAAATCAGCAATCCGCACGCTGTATGAACTGCGGAATTCCATTTTGTCATAATGGTTGTCCCCTTGGGAATATAATTCCGGAGTTCAACGATGCTGTTTACAAAGAAAACTGGGAAGAAGCTTATCGCATCCTAACGTCTACAAACAACTTTCCGGAGTTTACTGGAAGAATTTGTCCGGCACCTTGCGAATCGGCCTGCGTTTTGGGAATAAACAAACCGGCTGTTGCTATCGAGGAAATTGAAAAGCATATTATTGAAATTGCCTTTGCAAAGGGATTGGTAAAATCAAAGGCTCCGTTTATCCGTTCCGGAAAAACAGTAGCAGTTATAGGTTCAGGTCCTGCCGGATTAGCAGCAGCGGCCCAACTGAATAAAGCAGGGCACACAGTCACCGTTTTTGAACGCGACGATAAAGCTGGTGGTTTGTTGCGTTACGGCATTCCCGATTTCAAATTAGAAAAGTGGGTTGTTGAACGCAGAGTGCAACTGATGGAGGAGGATGGTGTTATTTTTAAGTATAACACTGAAGTCGGTAAAGACATAAGCGGAGATGAAATCATGCGTAATTTTGACGCTATTGTTCTTTCCGGCGGCTCTACAATTCCGCGCGATCTTCCTGTTCCCGGTCGTGATTTAAAAGGCGTATACTTTGCGATGGAATTCTTAAAGCAAAGCAATAAGCGCGTAAGCAATATTTCTTTTCCTGAAGAAGAAATTCTTGCTGAAGGAAAGAACGTTATAGTTATTGGTGGTGGTGATACAGGTTCTGATTGTGTTGGAACTTCGAATCGTCAGAAAGCAAAATCTATAACTCAATTTGAGTTGATGCCTACACCTCCGGCAGAACGTACAGAGGCAATGCCCTGGCCAACCTATCCAATGTTATTGAAAACAACAAGTTCACACGAGGAAGGTGCTGAAAGGAAGTGGTTTATAAATACGAAGGAATTTATCGGTGATGGTAAAGGTAACCTGAAGGCAATCAAAGTTGTTGATGTTGAATGGGAAACAGACTTTTTAGGCCGTCCACTTAAGTTTTCCGAAGTTGCCGGATCTGAGCGTGAACTTCCGGCAGAGCGGGTATTTCTGGCAATGGGTTTTCTTCATCCTCAAAAAACGGGCTTGTTAGAGCAGTTAGGTGTTGATTTGGATGAGCGCGGAAATGTTAAGGCTAAAGAAGGTTCTTATCAAACTAGCGTTAATAAGGTGTTTGCTGCAGGAGATATGAGACGAGGTCAGTCTTTAGTGGTTTGGGCCATTTCAGAAGGTCGTGAGGCAGCCAGAAGAGTTGATCAGTTTTTAACTGGCAGCACAGCCCTGGAAAGCAAAGATGCTGAGAGTATGTATGCTTATTAATAAGCGTTGATGCTAACATAAAACAAGAAATCCCGTCTTTTGGCGGGATTTCTTGTTTTATGTACTTTTTCGGCTTATTAGTATTTGAAGTTCAGTTTCGCAAAAATATCCCATAATACAATCCCTGCCGATACCACAATATTGAAAGAATGTTTGGTTCCGAACTGCGGAATTTCGATACACTCATCTATTAAAGCCATAGCCTCATCCGAAACCCCATTTACTTCATTGCCAAATATTAAAGCATATTTTTTATTTGATGATGTTTTAAAGTTATTAAGTGCAATGCTGTTTTTCGCTTGCTCGATAGCAATAATTTGATAACCTTTTTCACGAAGATCTTTTATCGCTGTAACCGTGCTGTCGTAATAAGCCCAGTCGATAGACTGCGTTGCACCGAGGGCTGTTTTTTCTATTTCGCGGTGAGGGGGCTGACCCGTTATTCCGCATAGAATAACTTGCTCAACAGCAAAGCCGTCTGAAGTCCGAAAAATTGACCCGACATTGTGTAAACTTCTAACGTTATCTAATACAACAACGACCGGAAGTTTTTGCTGACTTTTAAATTCCTCAACACTTACGCGATTTAATTCATCGAGTTTTAATTTCATGATTTGTAACGGATATTTAATAAGCAGACATAAAAGTACTTTAAACGTTTTTAGAACCTCTCTCCTGAATGGAATTTATTAAAAATTAAAATCCGATCCCTGGTGAGGATCGGATTCTTGAAATATTCTATAATAATAATGAATGTGTTATATTTCTCGAACACCCGCACCTATTTCAGAGCTATAAACAGAAGGTGCATACCCTATTTTTTGTGTGTAATACTCTGTAATTTTAGAACTGAAATCGTCAAAATATGCCTTTTTTACCAGGGCGATGGCACAGCCTCCGAATCCTGCACCCGTCATACGTGCTCCTGTAACTTCCGGATAGCTCAGACAAAATTCGACTAAAGTATCCAGTTCTTTTCCTGACACTTCGTAGAGGTTTTTTAGTGAGTCGTGGGATGAGTACATTAAGTCGCCAAAGTCTTTTAAACGGTTCTCCGCCAGCGCAACAGCGGCTAGTTCAACTCGGTCATTTTCCTCAATAACGTGTTTTGCGCGATTCTGTATGGTTATGTTATCAATTAAATGTTTGTGTTTTTCAAAGGTTTCAGAATTAATATCGCATAGATTATTAATCGCGAGCTCTTGCTGTAAAGCTTTCAACGCTGTTTCGCACTCATTAACACGTTCGTTATATTTAGACTCAGCAAGTTTTCTCGGTTTATTTGTATTAATGATAGCAAGCAGGTGATCACCCAGATTGCAATCGACAGCTTGATAGTCCAGAGTTTCGCAGTTTAGCTTTAGCGCTTTTTCTTTTTCGCCAAACGTTACAGCAAATTGATCCATAATGCCTGAATTTACACCAATAAATTCATTTTCGACTTTTTTGCTTAATAGCACGATATCAAGTTTGGAATATCCGGCATTAAATAGAGAGTTGAAGGCATATGCCGTAACTATTTCAATGGAAGCTGACGACGACAGCCCTGCACCGATTGGAAGATTGCCGAAAAAAAGCATGTCAAGACCTTGAACCTGCTTGCCGTCTTTTATGAAATTATGTATAACTCCAAGAGGGTAGTTGAACCAGGTTTCTCCGGATTTCTCGTAGGAATCTTTTACTGGTATATCTAGTATTTCGTTAAAGTTTGTGCTTCTGAATCTGAATACACCTTCATTATTGGGTGCCGTTAAAAGAGTAGTTCCATAAGTAATAGCGCATGGCATCACCAGGCCGCCGTTATAATCTATGTGTTCACCGATAAGATTAACTCTGCCGGGAGCAAAAAAAATATTTGTATTTTCCTGATTAAATAGCTCTTTGAATTGTTCTTTTAAACGTTCTGACATAATGCTTTAAATGAATCGGCTAAATTATAATAATTTTTTAGCAGTAATATAGATTTTGAACTAAAGCACCTTAAATTGACGCGCATTTTTTTATGAAGATAAAATATTGAAGGTTTGTTGCTCCTAATTATTAAGTACCAAATCGAAATTGCTTTAAAAAAAAGAAATCGCCAGGTATGTGGCGATTTCTTTTTAGTAGATGTAAGATTTTATTTTTTAGCAAGGGTTTCTAAATTTATCGTTTTAAAAAGTGCAACTGATAGTGAGGGAGACACACTTACATATAATTGTTTAGTCTCGTTAATTAAATCAACCCAATAGGTACCAACATCGTTAAAATCACTGTTCCCTTCCGGCCTGCTTACGATCTTTAGAGCGGAAGAAAAAGTAGAGTTTTTAAATCTTTTTTCCATTTCGAAGCGTGCTTTCTCTGGTAATTGCTCGTAAGTTAAATATTCTACAGATCCTAGATAGCTTCCTTGTAAATCGTATAAAGCTGCCATCTTTCTTCCATCTGAAGTGAAGGAGGCTTTAATGTATTGCTGGTTTATTTTCCAGGAAATGTCTTTTGCTGATTTAAATTCATCTTCAAATTGCTTCAGAGTGGAGTAAGAGACTTTCTTAACATCATCAGTTAAATCAGTCTTGTCAATTGCAAATGAGCTGGAGGTTACAAGAGCCAAGGTGATAATAATTACTAATTTTTTCATAGTTTTTAAGTTAAATCCTCAACAA
>CBIHLM010000115.1:0-8947 GCA_966210515.1 uncultured Pedobacter sp. | reverse complement strand
TAAGTAAATTTTCTGTTACGCAACCTGTTCCATCCTGCTCATTAGTAGGGCTTTAGATGTTTTTAAATTAAACTCAGCCCCGCCATTATTGACGGGTTAGTCCGTCTACTTCGATTTGAGAATTGGTAGCTTTCAGGGTGAGACAGCTCGCAAATCCGGCAATCGCCTTACACGCAGGTTCTAATTCTCAAAATCCGGCTTATGTTTGCGACAGTCTTATAAGTATGCATGCTGTGGATTGTATGAGTAGAGAATGTGCATGCTTTAGGAATGATTACTATATTGTTTTTTTGTTGATAATTATTATGAAACCTAGCCTATTCTTACTCAATTTATTTATAGTAGCTTTTGTATGGGTTACACAGCTACACGCACAAAACCCCACAGCGGCACCTTCGGCAAATAAACCTACTGGGCCAAGGCCCGAGGATACAGAAGTATGGGAACCTTTACCTAAAACGGTGAAGGCGGGGGAAGTTTTTAGTGATGCTCCTTCTGACGCTTTGATCTTGTTCAACGGGAAAGATTTGAATGAGTGGGTCGCCGTAAAAGATAAATCGCCTGCAAAGTGGCTTGTTGCCGATGGAATTATTACCGTAAACAAACCGTCAGGAAATATCGAAACCAAAAAAACTTTTAGAAACTTCCAGTTACATATTGAATGGCGCATCCCGGCAAATATTACAGGTACTAATCAGGCACGGGGAAATAGTGGCGTTTTTCTGGCTTCTACGGGGGGTGGTGACAGAGGCTATGAAATACAGATACTGGATGGTTACAATAATGAGAACAAAACTTATGTGAATGGAATGGTGGGAAGTGTTTATAAGCAATATATTCCATTATCCAACCCTGCAAAAAAGCCTGGCGAATGGAATGTTTATGATATTGCATGGACAGCACCGGTATTTAATGACGACGGTACTTTAAAATCACCTGCCAAAGTCACGGTGTTTTTTAATGGAGTTTTGATTCAAAATAATGTAGAATTGTTGGGCGAAACGAAATACATTGGAAAGCCGGTTTACAAAAAATACGACAGGGCGCCTATTAAGCTGCAGTCGCATGGAGATCCCAGCGAACCTATAAGCTTTCGTAACATCTGGGTTCGGGAGCTTTAAAGAGCTATTATTTCCGCAGGAAAATCAAATCGAAAAAATTATCAAACATGGGCCACATCGGTAAAGCAGATGTGGCCCATACGAGCTGCATAATTGAATAATCCTATTATTGTGCGCCCTGAACAAGGGCATCTAGGGCCTGCTGATCGTATACAGTGTTCGTTTGTCTGTTAAAGATGGCAAATGTACCGTCACCCAGATTACCATTATCCCAATAAAACGGAAGCATTCCGTGTGCCCTTGCCTGCTGTGTAATATACTTCAGATAATACGCCCGTGAGGCCAGGTGCAGGGTTAATGCATCTCCTGTTAGGGAAGAGCGTCTTATTGCTCCGTATTCTCCAAGTACTACGGGTATTCCCTTATCAACAAATTTGGTTTTCATCATCTGAAAATATTGCATCACATCCGCCTCTTCTCCATAGGTTGCATTTCGGGTAGGATCAGTGGTTGAATGATATCCTGAACCCCAGTAATAGAACATATTACCCCATGTCTCATCCTGGTTCATGCCGCAAAAGTTCCATGGTGTATAATAATGTACTTCAACCATCATGCGATTGGGCACCTGATCGGTTGGAAGAGTGTTCATCAGATTATTGGTTTTTACAATATCTGTTGAAGGGCCCTGAATAATCAATACTCTGTAGCTGTTGCGTCCACCGGTTGATCGTACAGCGTCAATGAAGGTTTGATGATAAGATAACAAGACACTCATCTGGGTGGCAGTCTCTACGTTGGGCTCGTTCGCACTGGCGAAGAGTAAATGCTCATCAAAATCACGCATATGGGTCGCAATTTGCTCCCAAAACGCTTTTTGCATTGCATTATTTGCGCTCTGACGGGTAGGGGTACAGTTATTTTCCAGCCATCCGCCATCCCAGTGGATATTTATTATCGCATACATTCCATTGTCAACACAATACTGCACCACCGTTTTAACACGATTAAGCCATTCCAATTTAAGCTCTGCGGTGCGGCTGTTAGCCATATACTGATTCCATGAACACGGAATACGCACTGCATTAAAACCCTTCAATTTCGCAAGATCAATAAGGGCCTTGGTAACCTCAGGATTACCCCAGGCGGTTTCGCCACCTATCGCCTCCAGCGAGTTGCCAACATTCCATCCCAGCCGGATATTTGCCGCCAGCTGAACGGCTGTGCTTGTAACCCCTGTTTGGTTGGGCGGAAGCGGTGAAGTATTATAACTCGGATACGTTATTCGTTTGGCGGAGATTGTAGCCTCTGTCTTGCTTGAACTGCCGGTTTGCAACTCAGGATTCACAAGATCTTCTTTACCGCATCGCGTAAATACAACAATCGCCAGAACGCCTAAAATGTACTTTAATGTTTTCATCATAATGGTTTTTAAAAATTGGGTCTAAAAATGTTTGATAGCCTTATTATGAGAGGTTTAGGAAATATGTCAATTATAAGTGAATACGAGGTTTAGTCAGAAACTAACCGTTGCCTGTACTTATAAAACGATAGCGCATTAATTTGACTTGAACGACACAACAGATAGCATTGATTCTTTTTCATACGGTTATAATTAGTTTTAGTCGATGTGTTGTTTGGGCAACAAGGCACGATCGTAAGCAATGATAAAAAAACTGATAATCAGCTATGTAAATAAATAGGGGTTCAGATGTTAAGGGTTTTAAAACGGAATGCTATAAGCATCTTAATAAAAACTAAAGAAAACCAAGACATCCTTCTAAGGCGGGTGTGTAACTCCATTGATGTATTTTTCGTACAAGGCCCCATGAAGAACATTGAGTCTGCCGCCCCTGTTCACGAGGATCATATTAGGCCTGGAAATCCAAGAAACTATCTAAGGTCAGCTCTTTTAACTATTTCTGCGTTTATCTTCGCCAACCTGGTGGGTTGTTTGCTGTTATATCTTTTATATTTAACACTATAGTTCAAAAATTAATACTTGAGTTGCAGGAGCTTATACCCCATAGTGCGATAAAGTTGCTCACTGATTTTCCCGCATACCTTGTAGCAATACTGTTGAGCGGCATAATGAGCTGGAACAGATCTTGTCTGTTTGCATATCATGCAAAACATAACCCTTAATTATTTGCGATTCGCATTAGCGATAACTGATCTGCTACTGATTAATTTCTGTTTTCTACTATGCTACAGCATATTTAATAAGTATGGATTCGTAATAGATCAAAGCTTTTATAATGAGAACATAATAGTTTCCGGTTTTTGCTGGCTCGTCAGCACCGCTGTATTTGGCTTGTACTCTATCAAATCAGTCGCCCGACCCTATTATATGAAAGCGGCAACCTGGAAAAGCATTATTTTTTACACAATTCTCTTCCTCGGTGCTTTGCTGTTGAAAAATGCGGAGTTCGAACAGTCTTTTTTAGCTTCATTTTATATATTCCTTGCATTTGCATTTATGTTAAGTCGCCTCACGGGCGATATATTAAGACGCCTGCTTGATCGAAGTATAAAAATCTGTGATATTGCTGCCGCATTCAGGAAGCAGCTGCAGAGAAGAACGTGTTCTTTTAGAGCTTAGCTGAAAATATTAGAGTTCGGTGGTGGCTGAAGTAAATAAAATTAGAAATGTTCAAGGGGCTAACCACCCCCTTTTATTTCCCGCCAGCGGGGGACACAAGGTGTTCTAGACATCTGAGTAGCAGAAGAATTAACAGACTATTCTTATACCACTATAATGCCTGGCCTTGTAATCTCCCCCGGTGGCGGTTAGACATAATACTATAACAAATGTAAACGTATAGCAGGATTATTCTAAAGCCTACGACTTTTTTTGGGACCATATAAAGCGTTAACACCCCCCTTTAATTCCGGCCAGCGGGGGACACAGGGTACTTTATGTATCTGGATAGTTATGTAAACATTTTTATATAACTTCAAATTATGACATCTGGCACTGCTTCTTCGCGTATTCAACTTGTAGACGCTCTTCGCGGCTTCGCAATTCTGGCTATTCTTTTACTCCATAATATTGAACATTTTGATTTCTACTATATGCCCGGCAATCTCCCGAAATGGATGTTAGTGTCGGATAAATGGATATGGGATTCGCTCTTTTTTCTGTTTGCAGGCAAGGCTTATGGAGTATTTGCTTTGCTGTTTGGATTTACGTTCTATCTGCAACTTAATAGCGCACAAAATAAAGCAGGCAACTTTAAACTGCGGTTTTTATGGCGTTTGTTTATTCTGCTCCTGTTCGGAATTATCAACTCGATGTTTTATGAAGGCGATATCCTTACCTTCTACGCAATACTTGGAGTAGCACTGTTGCCTGTAAGCAGCTTAAGTAATAAAACTGTATTAATCATTGCTATATTCTTACTACTCCAACCTCTGGAACTTGCTAAGGCAATTTTCTATTTCGCTCATCCAGACTATATTGCTCAACCGAACCCATCCAACGCATACTTCGAAAAAACAGGCGTGTATTTGGCGGGCGACTCATTTTTCGAGCTCGTTAAAGGGAACCTGATAAACGGGCGGCTCGCTGTTTTACACTGGACCTGGGAAAACGGCCGGATTTTTCAAACTCCTGCCTATTTTATGATTGGAATGTTACTGGGGCGACAAGGGCGCTTTTACACAAGCAGCCCGAATAAGAAGTTTTGGTTCAGGGTATTCATTGTCACAGTTCTTCTCTGCATTCCTCTGTTTTTCATTAAAGATAATATCGGTCAGTGGATTTCGGAAACGGCACTATCAAACACATTCAGCCTGGTTATCAGAACCTGGTGGAACTTTGCATTTATGATAGTACTGGTTTCAGGTTTCGCCATTCTGTATTTTAGAGGTGCGCTACAAAAAATTGTACCGACGCTGGCCACCTTCGGCCGTATGAGCCTTACAAACTATATTATGCAATCCATCCTGGGCACTTTTATATATTATGGGTACGGCCTGGGGATGTATCAATATACCGGCGCAACATACTGCCTTCTTATAGGACTGGTCTTGTTCTTCTTTCAATACTACTTCTGCCGGTGGTGGCTAAGTAAGCACAAACAAGGCCCGTTAGAGGGTATTTGGCGTAGGGCAAGCATAGGCAGGGACGTAGGAAGCCCGGCCCCTAAAGTTGAAGTTTATAAAAAACCGAGCGAAGCCCTGAAGTTTTAGTCTTTAATTTTTATTTGCCGTTTGAATTGCATTGATGTAGCCATCAAAAGAAATATTTTGTCGGTTATAATTATTAACACTCAATATAGCAGAGCCGGATTCAGAAATTCTAAGAATGAGCTTCTGGCTATCCTGAACATCTTTCGGTTCGATAGTAATAATCCAGTTCTTTTTCTTTTTCGAAGTTGAATACTTAAAATCTTTCGAAGTAAATCTTGTACCGGTATTATCCGTATTCATCGGAGCGCTGAAGGATCTGCCGAAAAAAGGTAAGTCAGCAACAATACTGTCTTTTGTAATCCGTAAGTGATACCTGCCATCTGAAAGATCCAGCACGTTATTCACGGCATTCGGTCCCAATATTTGATAAATCGAAGATTCAGACATTGGATTTGCTCTCGTTGCATTGAAAACGAAATTTTTGGAAGCAATTAATTTTTCGGTGGCCGTCTTATCTGTCTGGGCAGAAACCTGCATCAGAGTCAACCAGAATAAGATGACTAAAAGTGCATGTGTTGTTTTCATAATCGTAGTGTTTGTTTATTTAACTAAGATGTATGGAATTGGTTTAATCCATAATTTTCTTTTACATAATGACCAATCTTTGACGTTGGCTGCTTAAGGTGTTCAGCGCAGCGCTCTTAAATTATTCTTTTGAAAATCAGGACTCCGTCCGTTGGGCTTTGTTTATGGCTCCAGGGGCTAAAGTGAATAAATTCAGGAATGTTTAATGGGTTAACCACCCCCTTTAATTCCCCCGCCAGCGGGGGAGACTGGGTGCTTTAGGCTCCAGGGAAATAGAACAATTATCTTTTAACCGACTATTGTTATGCCACTACAATGCCTGGGCGTTATACTGTCCCCCGCTGGCGGGGGTTGGGGGTGGTTAGGCATAATGTTATAATAAATGTAAACGTGTAGCAGGATTATCTAAAACCTATGACTTTTTTGGCGATATAAAGCGTTAACCACCCCCTTTAATTCCCCCGCCAGCGGGGGACACTGGGCGCTTTAGGCATCCGGGAAATAGAACAATTATCTTTTAACCGACCATTGTTATGCCACTACAATGCCTGGGTGTTATGCTGTCCCCCGCTGGCGGGGGTAGGGGGTGGTTAGCCATAGGCGTAACTTAAACGTGTGGCAGGAGTTCAGCGCAGCGCTCTTAAATCATCTATGAAAATCAAGACTCTGTCGGCGATGTAGAGAAATCTTTATTTTATCTAGCCTTTGTTTATCGCTTCCCGGTTAAATCTGCTGATGTACTCCTCAATGTTATCAATCACCCGGTTAATCTGTTCCAGTACTTCGTCATCGGTAAAGCGTAGTACAGTAAACCCGATCTTCTCCAATTCTTGCTGACGCCGGATATCTTTTTCCGCAACCTCGGGCCATTGATGGGTTAGTCCGTCTACTTCGATAATCAGCATAAGTTCTTTGCACATAAAATCGGCGATGTAGTTAAGCACGGGTCGCTGCCGCCTGAACTGGTAGCCTCTCATTTGTCTTTTACTGAGAGCGAGTTTCCAGATGCAAGCTTCGGCTTTGGTCATGGATTTGCGGTTTTGGTTGGCAAATTCACGGAGGTTGGCGTTGTAATGCCAGAGGTTGGATTTTGTGGCGTTGGACATAGGTGGAGGCTAAAGTAAATAAATTCAGGAAATGTTTAATAGGTTAACCACCCCCTTTAATTCCCCCGCCAGCGGGGGAGACTGGGTGCTTAGGCATCCGGGAAATAGAACAAGTATCTTTTAACCGACCATTGTTATTTCACTACAATGCCTCGGCGTTATACTGTGCCCCGCTGGCGGGGGGTGGGGGTGGTTAGGCATAATGCTGTATTCTAAAATAAGTTTACAGGTGGTCTTGTCGCTGCTAGCGCACGGTGTGTCGCGTGTGCTTTTTCAAATATGCAATTTCGATCAATCCTTTGCCACCGAAAATCATAGTACTTGATTGCTGAGAGTACGAAAGCAGCGAAAATTAATAAGATACACACGCGACACACCGTGCGCCAGCATGAGATAACTTTTGAAGTTCATCAAAAAGTATTATGTTCGCTTTACCTAAACTTTTATAATGAGATTCATTTTTTTAATAGCCATTGTTATTGGCTTATCTGGCTGCATTGGGACTAAAAGATATAATCGATATTTAGCCGAAGGTTACAAAAAAACTACAGATGCTTTGAACCATTCCAACCCTGATATTATCTTCAGCCAAAACCAATTGATAACTGACACAGTATCGATGGCTAAAAACAAAAAATCTCAGTTTGTTCCTGCAATAATATTTTGGCAATGGGAAAAATCTATTGCAACAACCTTAGCCGAAAAACATCAGGCAAATAAGGTCCAGACATACATGGCCAGATATGCAGATTCATTGCGTCTAGGAGATAAATTAAAAGGTAATAAACTTCAAATTTCAATAGAGAGCGCACCCGCCAACTTTACATACACCAATAAAGGTTATTTTATGTACTTGTTTATTGCTTATGTTACTGCAGTTCAAGAGACTATCAAACCAGAATTTAGTGACCTTAAGCTCTCATATAACTTGGTGGACAGTTCAAATGCGGTTTTGAAGAAAGGTGAAATTACTATACTCGATACAAGTATGCCTGTAAAGAACGTCTGGAAGTCCACAAAGAAGTTTACATGGAAATATCTTGACGAGTATGAGACGAATGTGAGATTGATGAGTCAACAAGCGATTGATAAGCTTTCGAAGGAAATTTAAAATCTATCGGGTTTATAATCAGTCCAGCTTGAAAATGCATACGCGACACGCGTATGCCAGCGAGGGAGGACTAACAACCCATGGGCATATATGCCACTAAATACTTCTCGAATACTTTCCCGTCATAGTCAGTTAACACGAACTTAAGCCTTCTTATCCCAACACCTGTCCAAAAGTTATCTTTCCAAGTCCCTGAAGAAGGTCTCTTTATCAAATCTCCCCATCCTTTTTCTACTCTATCAGCCTCCTCTATCAGCTCTTCTTTCGTAAATTCGGGAAACTTTGATGCTTCTTTTTCAGAAATGAAGCTCATCATGAATTGGTTTTTCTGAAGTGGCTTTAATCTGGTCCAGTTCGATTCAAATCCTTTCCAGTCATATAAATCTAAATGTGGCCCTTCATCTGGGATAGATAGAACTGTTTTGTGACACTCGAAAACTTCTATACTTTTTATGTTTGCTTTCGATCGCAATATGACAACTTGAGAATCTAAATCAAAACCTAGTTCCGGTGATATTTCAATAGTATCTTTTCCTTGGATAGAATCATTTCTATAAACTTCTATGCCAGGCATCAATAGAGTAAAATCACCAAATTCTAGCCGCACAGTATCAGCGGTCTGTTCGGGAGAGATTTCTTTTGCTTTTGGAGTTGTTAAAGCTTTAGGCTTTTCTATAATATACGGGCTGCTTACCTCTTTTGTTGAGGCTTGCTTGCAATTAGAAAATGAAAGAATAATAGTCAGGAGGATCAGGATATTTCGTGTCATAGCTTGCTGAAAGTTACAAACTTTCCTTTATTAGCCAAGCTTATTTAGGCTATGCTCATGGCTATGCTTAAACTTAAGCCAAATGGGGGCATCCAGATAGTAGAACAATTATCTTTTAACAGACCATGTTATGCCACTACAATGCCTCGGCGTTATACTGTCCCCCGCTGGCGGGGGTTGG
>CBIHLM010000114.1:0-8971 GCA_966210515.1 uncultured Pedobacter sp. | reverse complement strand
CGCCGTTATTGAGCAAAATACTGGATATAATCAATAATAGCTCCCTCCCATATAATTGGTTAATAAAAGGCTGTTAGGACGCCCGTCCTGCAGCCTTTACAATTGATAGGGCTCCTGATCTGCTGGACGGCATCAATTACCTGCTGTACATGAATGCGGTCTTTAACAAGATTGGCTTTAGGAAATCTCTGCCTGACAATCCGTTCCATTGTTGCGGTAAGGCCTAAGTTGACTTCTTTAACCTTATTTTGCTCGTTCTCTCGATTCGACGACCTTCCATGCCCTCGCCAAATCATAAATTAAAAGCCCCGGCCGATTTTTACTTATTTTAATTTAGCATAAACCGGGAGGATCCATTCCTGAACAAATTTTCATCTGTAGGCGCTAATAAAAGGATAGCCGTGTGCTGCATTTCATAGTTCTTTCAGCCATTAAATTATCTGAACTTTCAGCTTTTTAATTCTTTGTTTCGTGAGGGTTAATTTGTTGTTTTATAGAGTTTTACACAAGAAAATAGTTTCAGTTTTTCCAGTAGATTTTCCCGGTTTTGGAATAATACTTTTAATAGTACCAATGAACTAAGTTTTGAAAAATTATTCCAACTATAACGTGGTTGATTTTCTATTGGACGGTTCGTTTATAGAATGGGCAATAGGGGAATCTTTACGTAATCACAGTTTCTGGACCTCATGGCCAAAAGAATTCCCTCATAAAGAGAGGGTATATTATCAGTCACTGGAAATAGCATCAAGTTTTAAAATAGAGTCGGTAGGAGGTTTGACACATTTAGAGCTTTCGGATTTAATAACTCAGATAAATAATAAAACCATTAATGCTGAAATAATCACCAGCGAACCTCGTTCGTTTCAGTCGATTTTTTCTGAGATCATAAATAGTGGAATTGTGATCAAAGGAGGAGATGTAATGAAATTAATTAAAAACTAGATCACTGATTATGGAAAAAACAAGCATCGAACAAATCTGACATTGTCGTAGCACTACCAGATCCCATTTCTTAATTAATTACCCAATTATAAATGGGGCTTTTGTCGAATCAACGAATCAATTCATCTTACCAATTTAAAATTATGAAAAAGAGGGTATTACATGTAGTTATGCATATTAGCTTTCAATTTGCCATAATTCTTTCGTTAATAGGAAGTGCTATTGCTAAGGACAGCAAAGCGCAGGGAGCATTAAATACCAATGTGACTTTGAATGCAGAGTCGGAAAAGTTTTACAATGTATTAAATTCTCTCGAAAAGCAAACCGATATAAAATTTATCAATAGCTCTGCAATTATCAATTCGGACAGAAAAGTCTCTTTTTCTGTTAACAAAAAGTCTTTGGGAGATGTGTTGGATATGCTGTTACCGACATTACAGCTGACCTATCATGTTGCCGGAGATGTGGTTCTTATAAAAAGGCACCAAAAAGGAGAAACCACCTTTGCTGTGGTGAAAATTACAGGTAAGGTTACTGACGAAAAGGGTGAACCTCTGGTGGGAGTGAGCATAAAAGTTCAAGGCGCCACTGGTGGAACTGTGACCGACATCGATGGATTATACTCTATTTCCGCAGAGGAAGGCAGTTCTCTGGTTTTCTCTTATATAGGATTTGAAACCCAGGTATTGCCCGCCCGTGAAGGCACACTTAACGTAGTGATGAAGGCTTCAGATACACAGTTAAGCGAGGTGGTTGTAGTTGGTTACGGAACCCAAAAACGCTCCGATATAACCGGATCTGTAACATCTGTGCCTAAAGAACGCTTCACTCAGCTTCCGGTAACAAATATTTTGCAGGCTGTGCAGGGAGCGGCACCGGGTATAACCATAACCCAGGGATCCTCGGTCCCCGGAGCTCAACCCTCGGCGCTCATTCGTGGACAAAATTCTATTAACGCTGGCACCGGTCCTTATATAGTCGTTGATGGTATCCCTTTAAGTAAAACCGGTGGATCATTAAATGATATCAATCCTAACGATATTGCCTCTATGGAAATCCTTAAGGATGCTTCTGCGGTGGCGATTTATGGTACAAACGGAGCCAATGGTGTTATCCTCATTACCACGAAAAGAGGAACTACAGGCAAGCCGGTGATAAGGTATAACGCCTACGCCGGAGTAGAGGGAATGGCAAATACGCTTACACCGCGCTCAGGGCCGGAATATGTACAAAAGTATGCGGATTGGTTGAAGCAAACAGGACAAACTCAGACCCAGCCCGTTCCTAATTTAAATGAATTGGATAATTATAACGCCGGGCGAACACTCGACTGGATGGATGAGGCGACCCAACAGGGTGTCTTACAGGATCATAATTTAAACATCTCTGGTGGATCAGAGGATGTGAAATATTTTATTTCCGGGGACTACTTGAGTCAAAAAGGAGTAATAAGGGGTTATCAATATAAAAGGGCAAGCATTCGTTCAAATGTGGATGTAAATGTTACCCGATTTTTAACTTTAGGTACATCACTTTTTGTCACTAATAATAACTATGATGGGGGAAGGGCTAATTTATTAAATGCCACAGCGATGAGTCCGTATGGACAACTTTATAATGCTGATGGAACCTATACCATTTTCCCCATGTTCCCTGAGCAGTTATTTGCGAATCCATTGCTTGGTTTAACAACAGATCGCGAAGACAGAAGTACGAACCTGAATGGAAATGCATATGGCGAGGTGAAATTTTCCGGCAAATTAGACGGCTTTAAGTTTCGTTTAAACGCGGGTTACTCTTATATCCCGGCAAGGAACGCTAATTACATAGGAAGGGCGGCAAACGATATGATTGGAACGGCAACTACTCAGTCGTCAGAAACGAACAGCTACACTATAGAAAATATTTTGTCATATAACAAAAATTGGGAGAAACACCATATTGATGTTACAGCCTTGTATAGTGCTCAACAGAGAAAATATTCCCAAACTAATGCAAATGCCAGTGGATTTGTTAATGATGAATTGAGCTTTAATAATTTGGGTGCAGGAAATACCCGTACCAGCGAGTCGTATGCAGACAGATATGCTTTGAACTCGCAGATGGGAAGGGTTAATTATTCTTACGACAGTAAATACTTATTTACACTAACTGCCCGTCGGGATGGCTCGTCGGTGTTTGGTGCCAATACTAGTAAATATGGGGTGTTTCCATCAGCCGCGATTGGTTGGAATATAAGCAACGAGCCCTTTATGAAGGAGATTAGCTTTGTTGACAACTTGAAATTACGGCTATCCTATGGTAAATCAGGTAATGAGGCGATTGGTGTTTATGAGACAATTACCAGAAATAGTACAAATCGTTATCCTTTTGACGGAGTAACTTATATTGGCACAGCTCCCAGCGTTCTGGGCAATGCCGATCTTCACTGGGAAACAACATTGGGGTCAAATATCGGATTGGATTTCAGTCTATTGAAAAGCAAGATTTCGGGATCTATGGACTTTTATAGCAATAAAACCAGCGATTTGCTGCTGCGAAGAAGCCTGCCGATTACGACGGGTTACGGAAGCGTTTTTTATAATCTTGGGAAAACATCTAACCAAGGGTTCGAACTTAATTTAAATACGAAAAATTTAGAGCTTACTGATTTCAGGTGGGAAAGCGGAATTGTTTTCTCCACCAACAAAAACAAGATCGTCGACCTTTATGGAGACAAACAAAGCGACGTGGGTAACCGCTGGTTTATAGGTCAACCAATTAATGTGATCTACGATTTCAGGATGCAGGGTGTTTGGCAGGTGGGAGAAGATCCCTCAAAGCAAGATCCGGGTGCCAAACCAGGCGACTTAAAGTTTGCGGATCTTAACGGTGATGGTAGAATTACAGCTGATGGTGACAGGGAGATTCTGGGACAGCCGAATCCGAAATGGACAGGAGGACTAACGAATACCTTCTATTATAAAAACCTGCATCTAAATGTTTTCATCCAGACCGCACAAGGCATGACACGGAATAATCCTGATCTGACTTATGCAGATGAAACAGGGCGGAGGAATACCCCTTCGGAAGTTGGTTACTGGACTCCTGAGAATCGCAGTAATACCAGACCAGCGTTGTCATACAATAATACACGAGGTTATGGATATGCGTCGGACGCAAGCTACACCAGAATTAAGGACATCACCCTTAGTTATGTTGTTAACCCGACTGTTTTGGAGAAGTTCAAACTACACGGTTTAACATTGTATGCAAGCGGGCGTAACCTGGCCACTTTCACGAAATGGATTGGATGGGATCCGGAAGCAAATTATTCTTCCAGAGGGTCAGGCGATTGGGTGAATAATTACCCTGTAAACCGCACGTTCGTTTTTGGCGCCAATATCTCTCTTCGCTAATTAATATTTAAAATATTGATATGAAAAAGTATATAATATTCTTGATGCTCATGGTTTCAGTGTTGGCAGCTTGTAAAAAAGACTACCTCGATGAAGAGCCCTATTCGTCCTTAACACCTGTTACCTTAAAAGATGCTCTGGGTTTTGAAGCATCGCTTGTGGGTTTGTATAATCATTTAAGCACGTATCATACATGGTCGGGTGCGCAGGGTTGGTTGAGTGTGTGGCAGGTCGGAACGGATGTAGCTAATGCGACAGCCAACCAACAAGGCATAGAAATTCCCTATTATAATTATTCTTTGCTGACTCCGGATGACGGTGCCGCAGGACGTATATGGGACCGAAATTACATTATGATTAATTTTACCAATACAATTTTGGATGGTCTGGCAGATCCGTCTGCTACGGTAACCGAAGCTCAGAGAAACAGTATTGCTGCCGAAGCACGGTTCTTCAGGGCTTTTGCCTACAACAGCCTTGCAACCTTATTCGGAGGCGTCCCGCTTCTTACTCAGGCGCTAACCGCTCCGAAAACCGATTTTGTACGGGCTCCGCTGGCTGATGTGAATAAGGTTATAGAAGACGACTTACTTTTTGCCGTTGCTAACTTGCCGGATGTAACAACTGCGAAGCCTGGCAGGATTAATAAGTACGCAGCAATGCATTTGCTGACAGAGGCATATTTAAGAATGGGTAAGCCAGATCTCGCCGAGCCACAGGCTCAAAAGATTATCACCGACAACAGATTTAGTTTGATAAAAAGTAGGTATGGTGTCAACATAAATCTTCCCGGCGATCATTATTCTGATATGTTCGTTTATGGAAATCAACGCAGAAAGCAGGGCAATACCGAGGCTATCTGGGTGCTGGAGCAGGAATATGAAAGTAAAGTACCAGGCGGACGGACAGATAATGCTCAGCATAGGCGCGTATGGGTACCTCAATATTACGATGTTACCGGAGGAGGAATGTCGCTTGCCGATTCGCTTGGTGGACGCGGGCTCGGACGTTTGCGATTAAGTAATTGGGTAATATATGGCCTGTACTCTGCTAATGATGTGCGAAATTCGAAGCATAATATCAGGCGAAAATTTTATTATAACAATCCTGATCCGCAATATGCGGCAAAATTTGGTAAACAGGTTCCTTATACAGGTCCGGATACCTTACATAAGATTGCGCCACATATAACCAAATGGAACCAATTTGATCCGAACGATACTTTTGGTTTCGCAATGATTAAAGATTTTATTTTAATGCGATTAGGCGAGACCTATTTGCTTTTAGCCGAGGCAAAGTTTAAAAATGGCAATTTGCAGGGGGCCGCCGATGCAATTAATGAATTAAGAAAACGTGCCTTTGCGAACTATCCGGCAGAAGGAATGGTGCTTGCTTCACAAATAAACCTGAATTTTATTCTTGATGAAAGAGCACGAGAGTTGATTGGAGAAGAGAACAGACGGATGACTTTAATGAGAACAGGAACTTTGGTAGAACGCGCTTTAAGACTTAATTCAAATGATCCGAACAAGCCAATAAGCGGTTTGACAAACACTCATCTTCTCCTTCCAATTCCTTTAAGGGAAATTCAATTAAATAAAGATGCAGACTTGGGTCAAAATCCCGGATATAATTAGGTAGATAAAAAGCGTTCGTTATAAAGATTGGTTGATTGAGGCTATCCGGACAATCGTCCGCTAACCTATTAAAACGACAGAGATTCAAAGCTCTGTCGTTTTTTTATTATTAGACGTCTATTTAATTGAGTCAGGATCTCTTTTTTGATGCTAAAAGCAAAGAACTTGTTATTGTTTAGCGACTGTATGAGACCAAAAGGCGGAACATCGAATAATTCGCACTATTTAATATTAAATATCCTTTTTAAAGAGCTGCCCACCTTGCCGATAGCCTCCCGGCCTGCAAACGTGTCTAACAAAGAATGCTCTGATTGCTGAATGTCTTCCATGTTCGTGTTTTGATCGAGTTGCTTAGGATAAAGAATGATAAAACTATTGTTGTTGAAATAGTTGCTTAAGTAATACGGGAGCTTTTCCAGCTGATCAATAAACGATATATGATCTTTTCTTGAGGTTATAATAACAAACAGATCATTGTTCTTAAGCTGACTGGCGAAAATTAAAAAATCATCCCAATTGCTGAAGTTATTTAACTGAATCTTCGCTGAGCTTGCCAGATTTTGATGCGCTTTTTCCAGTTCGTAATTGGTTTTATCATTCGCGTAAAATACGATCGGCATTCCTGCTTCTTTTGCCAATGTTACCAGTTTTAAAAACCAGTGCAGGAAGCCTGGTTCAAGTTCAGCTTTCGGCGGCACAGCTACAACCATCCTTTTTAACGTGTTGAATGGCTGAGAAGGCTTGTAAATATAAACGGTATCAGCAACTCGTTTAAAAATATTTTCAGCAGTGAGTCCGAAAAAATCCTGCTGCTTCGAATCGTGATGCAATCCGATAAGGATATCAGTTATATTGTGTTCTTTAATGGTATAAATAATTCCATTGGTGATATTTACATCAAATCTTGTGATCGGAATCAGGATGTTCTCGGTGGCTGCCGCGTGTTTTACCGCCTTTTCTATGATTTTTTTTCCGCTGGCGGGCGACTCACTAGCTTTTTCATCATGCGTGACATGCAGGGCATAAACAGGTATAGAACTGTTATGGGGTTTAAGCATTAATCCCAGGTCGACGAGTTCAGAGACTGTTTCGGGATATGCGAGCGATATTAAAATCTTTTCGCCTGATTCTGTATCTCCTCCCTTGAGCTGATCTTCTTTTAAAGCTAATTTTTGTGATGCTTTTTCGACTGTAAACGAGCTTAATGTACAGGTAACTAATATCATCAGAATTGTTCCATTCAAAACATCTTCGCTCAACAAGCGGATAGGTTCGCCCGAAGCAGTTTCGGCAAGAATGATATTGTATCCTACCAAAACAATAGCCAGGGTGGCACCAACCCTCGCATTGCTAAGTCCAAAAATAAGTTGTCGCTCCTCTTTAGATAGCCGAAAGGATTTTTGCGTGAATAAGGCCGCCAGAAACTTCGAAATTACAGCAATGACTATCATCACCGCCGCCACCTGTATTGCACCCCAACCCTTAAAAAGTACACTAACATCCACAAGCATCCCGACGCTGATCAGGAAAAACGGAATGAAAAAAGCATTTCCAACAAAATCAATGCGATTCATCAATGGTGAAAGGTGAGGGATGAAGCGGTTTAAGGCCAGACCTGATAAAAACGCTCCGATGATTGCTTCAAGTCCCGCAACTTCAGCAAGAAATGCGCCCAGAAATACCATAGCAAGCACAAAGATGTATTGTGAGATATGGTCGTCGAATCGTTTGAAGAACCAGCGGGCAATTACTGGAAACAGGAAAAAAACAATGCATCCAAAGATAATGCAGCCTACAACCAGGCGTATCCAGAAGTCTGGTCCGATATCTCCTTTTGTCATACCTGTTACGGTTGCTAGTACCAATAACGACAAAATATCGGTTACGATCGTTCCTCCAATTGTTAAAGTCACCGCTCTTATTCGGGCGATTCCGTATTTGCTTACTATTGGATAGGCCAATAAGGTGTGAGTGGACATCATACTGCCTAGCAATATGGCTGGAAAAATGCTGAAGCTTAAGACGTAATAGGCTGCAAGGCTACCAACAACCAAAGGAATCGCAAATGTGAACATTCCAAACACAAAGCTTTTGAATCGGGTCTTCTTAAATTCCTCAATGTCGATCTCTAAACCTGCAATAAACATTATGTATAAAAGCCCTACGGTCCCAAACAACACAATACTGCTATCGCGAAGCAGAAGATTAAACCCATACGGGCCGATAATGATACCGGCTATAATCAATCCAATGATGTGAGGTATTTTAAGTTTATTGAATAAAATCGGCGCAAACAGTATAATAAATAACACCAGCGAAAAGATAATCACAGGGTTTTTTAAAGGCAGCGAGAAATCTAAAGCAGATAATAAGATCATATCAATCGAAAGATTATAGTTTTTCTGCTTTAAGCTGGTAGATAATTTTGCATTTGCCGCTCTGATTGATCACTCGTTCTCCTTCCATTAAGTTCTCAATTGTCGAGCTTGGATTTAGCACTACCTGCATTTGGGTTTCAGAGTCCGAAGCCTGCTCTATGGATAGTTCCAGTGTGTTTTCTTTAAACAAGCCGCTATAAGTTCTGATTAACTGCTTGTTTGCCAGCACTCTTGCAACCACCTTATTGTTTTGGTACGAAATATTCCAATGTTCGGTCTTTGTGTCTCCAATTGCAGAACCCTCGCAGGTAGTTTCGGTGCATACCATTGTTATTTTCCAGTTACCGATAAGTTTCGGATTAAATACACCGATGGTATCTGAATAGTTACTTATGCTATCTGTATGCTGCTCTCGTTTTATTAGCGTTTGCTCTTTTAAACTGAGTCGTTGCTCCCAGGCACGTAATGCCTGCTCTTTTTTTTCAAGTTCTTTCTCTCGCTTTTTTAATTCCTTCTCTGTGTCGTTTTTGCAAGCAGTAATCAGAAAAATTAAAGTCAGAAAAATAAAATAGTTTAATTGAAGTAATCGCATCTATAATTTGTTAGAATAACG
>CBIHLM010000113.1:0-9056 GCA_966210515.1 uncultured Pedobacter sp. | reverse complement strand
AGAACATTGTCGCTAATTATTGGGTATGTGGATTATTTTTTCTAATATCACAGGGTGAAACCATACTGAAATCACGTGATGAGTGAAAGTTCTGATACAAATAAAAATAGCTGGAAGGTTTTGCTTGATGCTCTATTGAAATTCAGAGAAGAAAGGGATTGGGAGCAATTTCATAATGCAAAAGATCTGGCTTTAGCCCTTTCAATTGAAGCATCTGAACTAAATGAATTGTTTCTCTGGAAAAAAGCCGAACAGGCTAACCCCGAAAAGGTGAAACAAGAGTTAGCGGACGTAATCGGATATGCAATATTGCTCGCTCATAAATACGATCTAGACATCAACGAAATAGTGCTTGAAAAAATAAAGTCAAACGCTGTGAAATATCCCGTAGATAAGGCGAAGGGTACAGCTAAAAAGTATGACGAGCTATAAATGATAATCTACCAAGCCACAAAAGGCAAATTCCTTTCGGACATTCTTTCTAATGATATAGAAAACATTGTTCGGGAGGACATGGAAACATATGGGAACAAAAGAGTCGGATTAAGCGAGTTATCTTCCTGGAAGAATTCTTTGCAATACATGAGTAATATCATGCATGACCCTGAAATTCCTAATGATTGTAACATCGCTATTGAATATCACATACCTCAGACTTCTAAACGCCTTGATTTTATAATTACAGGTCAAAACAAAGAAAAGCAAGATCATGCGGTTTTAATTGAACTTAAACAGTGGCAGGATGCTGAACTTACCGATAAAGACAGTCTGGTAAGAACAAGATTTAAAGCCGGAAATGCATTGACACCTCACCCCTCTTATCAAGCATGGTCTTATGCCGCACTTTTAAACGGCTTTAACCAAACTGTTTACGAAGATAATATCCAACTGAAGCCATGCGCTTACCTCCATAACTATGAAGACGACGGGATAATAACAAACAACTTTTACAGCGAGTATATTGAAAAGGCACCGCTGTTTTTAAAATCTGATGCACTGAAGCTCCGCGGGTTCATCAAACAGTTTGTCAAGTATGGTGACGAGTCAAATATCATGTATCGTATTGACTGCGGGAAAATCAAACCGTCCAAAAGTCTTTCCGATAGCATTGCCTCAATGCTAAAAGGCAATAAAGAATTTGTTTTGGTTGATGATCAGAAAGTGGTTTATGAAACTGCTCTTGCTTTAGCACGACAATCAAGCCCAACCAACAAGAATGTTCTTATTGTCGAAGGAGGACCAGGAACTGGCAAGTCCGTGGTTGCTGTAAACCTTTTAGTAGAGCTGTTAAAAAAAGGTTTAAACGCAAGATATGTTACCAAAAACGCTGCTCCGAGAGCAGTCTATCAGGCTAAGCTTACCGGCACTCTTAAAAAATCAGTAATATCTAATCTTTTTACTGGCTCAGGAGCATTTATTGATTGTGAGGAAAATGTATTTGATGCCCTGATAGTAGATGAGGCACACAGACTTAACGCAAAGTCCGGGATGTTTAGCAATCTTGGTGAGAACCAGGTTAAGGAAATCATTAAGGCAAGTGCCTTTTCGGTGTTTTTTATTGATGAGGATCAGAAAGTTACATTGAAGGATATTGGAGATGAACAGGAGCTTTTAAAGCATATTACTCAGGAAGAAGCTAAAGTTCATTTATTAAGTCTTAGCTCTCAATTTCGATGCAATGGTTCCGACGGTTATCTGGCATGGTTAGATAACACCTTGCAGATTAAGGAAACAGCAAATGAAAAGCTGGATAAAAAGGAATATGATTTTCAGGTATTCGATTGTCCTTCAAAATTGCGCGATGCAATTTTTGAGAAAAATAAACATAACAACAAAGCACGATTGGTTGCAGGGTATTGCTGGGACTGGGAAAGTAAAAAAGACCCTAAAACTTTTGACATTATTTTCCCTGAAACTGACTTTAAAATGCGCTGGAACTTAGAGACGGATGGGAGTTTGTGGATTGTAAGTCCTGACTCTGTAAATGAAGTTGGATGTATTCATACTTGTCAAGGATTGGAAGTGGATTATATAGGAGTTATAGTGGGAGAAGACTTTATTGTGAGAGGTGAAGAAGTAATTACGGATGCGTCCAAACGGTCGAAAAATGATTCTTCAGTTAAGGGATATAAGGCTTTGATGAAGAAGGATGCTCTAGGAGCATCCGAACGGCTAGATAGGATCATTAAAAATACATACAGGACTTTGATGACAAGAGGGATGAAAGGTTGTTACGTGTATTTTGTGGACGAAGAGACTGAAAGGTACTTTTTATCAGCCACGTCATAGTTAGGATCGCTGTTCTAGCAGGTAAACAGTAATCATGTTGCAAAGTAAACTGTTTAGGGGTGTATAGCACAGTGGTCTTAAATCATTAAGAGCATTCAGGACTCTGTCCGGAGATATAGTTACGTGTATTTAATGCAGCTATGGTTGAAGTTCAAATATTTAGATGGTGACCGGCAGGAACACTTAAACCGGAATAGGAGTTTACTACAAAACTTGACATTGAATAGAATTGAGTTTAATAACTAATAATTAATTAAAGACAATGAATGATGCTTTTATAAACTCATATTTCCTAGACGGATCGTGCATATTTAAAGAAGGGTACGATCAAACAAAACCGCATGTTAACCAGATAGGATATCTTGATAACCTTTCATTGAGGGATAAAGTAGGCGCCCACGAGTTAATTAGAAACTTATTTGTATCAATATTTATTCATAACATAACTTACATAAAAACAACTGACCTTTTTATTCTATTTAAATTTTTGGGAATTAAACGAACCTTAAGAATTATTCAATCTGACTGCATAAAACTGGTGGACGATAGTGGGTTAGATACGGGACTTTTCGTTGACAAGGAAAATAAAAAACATATAGGTTTTTTTACAATTAGCTGTAGCGCTTCTACTCAACCAAAACATAAAAGATTTGAGTCAAGCTTTGACTACTTAACTTTTAAAATTGAAAGAGCCGCCTTATCGAAAGAAATTAGATCTGCGATACTATATAATGTTGAGAAAAGAACATTAAAGCTTGATGTGAATGATACAATATCCAAGATAAAAAAAGAACTTAATTATGATTTTTTAAATAGGAATATAACAGACGCATTAGGTATTGAAAATGGTAACATTGAAAGCATCGAAACAGAAAATATAAATAAGGTCATAAGACTAGCAAAGAGTAATCAAAGTCTTTTATATAGTGCAATCTTAAACGTCGATAATTTGATATGTGAAGCGAATGCTTCAAGCAACTTTAGAAATAAATTTAAAAACTTATACAACATTAACCAAAACGAAAGTGTCGAATCATTCAATTATCTAATAAACAAGTTTGGTATTCCAGATTTCACTGATTTAATATTGAATGATATTCTAACAATAGAAGAATTCTTAGAGTTAAGACAAAAACGAGGTTCTGCAAAATTTAGGGATTGGTTTTATCAATTAGAGCATAGTAGGGAGATGGCAATCAAAGCTTTAATTTCTCAAACTCCCAATATTAAAAATAAAAACAAAATATTAACCTTTTTAAGATGGTCTTTTTCAAGTGCTATCGGCGTGATTGAGCCCATTAGCGGAACAATATATTCTGCAATAGATACTTTTATTCTAAACAAGTTAATGACGGGATGGAATCCTAGTCTGTATCTAAATGAATCACTAGGGAATTACTTAAATAAGAGAACTGTAAAGAGTAGTGAGGAACAAAAACAAGACCGGAAAACAAAGTATTTTGGTACAGTTGGACGAAACGATCAGTGTCCGTGTGAAAGTGGGAAAAAATATAAACAATGTTGCGGATATGATTAAAATTTGCTGTTCCTTTAATATTCCACAGGGCATGTCAAACCTATCTGCCCCCCATTAGCGCAAGTATGCAGGGTCGGCAATAGCAGAGGGTACTTCTGCTTCAAATAAAAACAACAATCGAACGAGAATGCGAATTTGATATTCGAAGGCACAAGCACCCATTCGCCAGAGCTAAGGCTGCATGCTTGCGCCAAATTGGGGGTATTACAAGTCCCAAGGGTCTAGCACTTGTCGAGTCTCGTCTTCTGAGAAGCCATATGTAAAGGTTTTCGGTCCATCGGGGAAATCATTGCTCCGTACAATGAGCTCAATTTTAAGCTCTGCTGGCTGTGAAAAAACCAGCGCAATTTGACCATTAAAGATGTCGGGTTCGGTTCCTTTCTGTTTTACACGAAGCGCTGTATGTGTGCCTTTTTTAGGAGTAATTTGATAAGTGGAATAAGCTACATGATTTTTAAATTCCACATTCATATCAAAAAATACATGTTGGGGAACCATTTTGTCTAAGTAAGATGTGTAAGCGAACGTACTGTTGTGACGTCTATTTTCTAGAATTTCACGTTCAACATCTTGTGTACAGCGAGCGCTGACACCTTTGTTATTATAGATTTTGGCTTCAACATCCAAATCGATAGATGTATTTGATAAGTTTGTCACATCAACTTGTAGATTTCTATACATAGTACTCTTGAATTCTGAAGATCTGAATCCGCCAAGTGTTATCTTGAAATCTATTTCATTACTACGATCTTTAGTGCCAAAACGCTCTGAGTAAATTTTTTCAAAATCATCTCGTTTTAATTCTCGTGTTGAAGTTCCTGTCCTAAGAAGCCTGTACCGACTCGGTATTGAGTTCCTTTCGACTCGATATCCTTGTATTCTTTTTTAAATAAATAAGGCCTTTTATTGTTGTCAAATAACCTGAAGTAAGCCAAACGGTTTCCTAGGTGTATAATCTCTTTGTACTCAAAATTTATTTCAGGTTCTATATATTGATTTAAAAATTGCTGATAAAATGCTTGGTCGTGCAATTCGACAATAGGTTTAAAACTAATTGCAACACCATTTTTTTCTTCAGCTCCTATAATAATAAACTTGTCCTCTTTGCTAACAAGGTTTGCAAATGCGCACATATCTTTTAGAAACTCACCCTTCCTATTATTGCCTTTTTCAATAGGATACTGCTCTAGTTTAAAATCTAACTTGGTGTTTTCACTTTCGTTTTCAATCAGGTTGATGATGGTTCCATTCATGACTTTCTATTCTCGTAAATTTACAAATTTTGGTGTTGCCAGTAAACAGTTAGGATTAGTCATAACTGTCCAGACAAAAATGGAAGAATATATTCGCTCCTCCTCCAAATTCCACCAACGCACTTCATCCAAGACCTCATCTCCAACATCATCATCCCCTCAGACCACATTCATCCCAGCCCTCAAACCCTTCTCGCCACCGATTACTTTTTTAGAATACGCCGCAATCAAAACATCCCCAAACAACCCATACACCCCGCAGCAGCAAGACTTCCTTAATCAAAAACGCGTCCTACGAGCGCCTGCTCATCAGCACAAAAAATTTTACCCGGCAGGAGAGGGAAGAAGTACTTAAGCTTTTCTTTAAAGAATGGATAATTGCATGGAAGCAACTGGGATGATAGGTGTATCGGATAGGGCAACGTTTTTCGGTTTAGTTCAAGCATAGTATCAGTATGGTTCAAGTTCAAGTATGGATACTGTATCAAACCGCCGATGGAGCAGGATAGTTCATTCTTTTCGCTGGTGCCGAGTTCCGATATTCAAATTTTTATTAACTCTTGCGCGGGATTTGAATTTATCGACTAATTTGACCATAATTAGTGAACCTTAAATCTTATCATGAAAGTTATTGCCATTCGTCCTCTAAAAGGATGTCACGAAGCCTATCTAAAAAACCTTACCCCAGACCTGTCGTATATCTTTTATAACAACTATACGATCGATGGCGACGATTTTAAAATCGGTCCGGCATTGCCCACAAATTTCTTTAACCAATCAACTCCAAGTGTAAATATCTCGGCAGTTGTCGGAAAAAATGGATCAGGTAAAAGCACGGCAGTGGAATTGTTACTTCGTGCAATCAATAATATCTCATTTAAGCAAGAGCGAGTCTCGGCCGACCTGATTGAGATTCCCGGTTTGCGGGTAGAGATCTTTTTTCAGACCAATTATGTTTACAAGATCAGAGTATTTGATAAGCGCATTACCTATTATCAATACAATCAGAAAGAGAAAAAATTTTTGCCTATAAAGGACAAGTTTGCTCCTCAGAACTTTTTTTACACCATAGCGGTCAATTATTCGCATTATGCCTATAATTCTAACGATATGATTGTGGAAGGCGATTGGTTGACCGGCGTTTTTCACAAAAATGATGGATATCAAACTCCCTTAGTCTTAAATCCGTATCGAAAAAAAGGTGTGATTGATATCAATTCAGAAAATGAATTACTCAAAGGACGGCTGATCGCCAACCTTTTGCGCTTTCCAGATCAGGAAAAGAACCATTTTAAATCTCTCACTACAGCCTTTGACGCACATTCGCTTAAATTGAGTTTGAAGCCTAATAAAGAAGATGCCGTTTTATATGAATTAACTGATAAAGAAAATAAGCTTCACGATGTTACTCTAAAAGATATTTTTGACGATCAGGCCCGCAACAGCTTTCTTCTCCATGTTAATGGGATTTTCCGTTTCGGCTACCGGTCTATGTCTGACCAGCAAAAGAAAAAGAATAAGTTGGCACTTGATTATATCGTCTATAAGATCATTAGCATTGCAATTAAATATTACAATTTTGAAGAAGTAATTTTTATCAAAGACACTAAAAGCTTCAATTCTGTCACGCTGGGGTCTTACCTGAGGGACCTCTATAGAGACCAATCACATATTACGCTTAAGTTGCGTCAAACACTTAATTACCTGCGTTATAAGCCTCAAATTATTCAAACTGAAACGCCTATAAAAATTGAGGAGCTGGCTAAATTCAACCACGCTATTTTGAAACGGAAGAACTCTGCCCTGGAGGGTATTGAGCTTATTCCACCTCCAATTTATCATACTGAGATTATCATATGCGAGAAGGAAAGGCCTGAGAGGCAAATACCTTTCAGTATGCTAAGTTCGGGTGAGAAACAGATGATTTATTCTGTGCACTCTCTGATGTATCACCTTGTAAATCTGGACTCTGTTAGGCGGAGTAGTTTGAAAAGAACCGCCTATCGCTATTACAACGTCATCTTGGAGGAAGTTGAATTGTATGCTCACCCTGAAATGCAGCGCGTGTTTCTCAACAACATTCTTGAAAGCTTTAGAGAACTGAAGCTGCATGATACCGCCGAGCTGAACATTATGTTTGTAACTCATTCACCATTTATACTTTCGGATATTCCAGAGAACAACATACTTTTTCTGGAAAGCAATGGCCAACCCTTGCCAAAAGAGAGTCGAATGAAGACCTTTGGGGGAAATATCCACGACTTGCTGGCTAATAGCTTTTTTCTTGAAAAAGGAACGATAGGTCAATTTGCGTTTGAGAAGATTAACAAGATAATTGAAGCAGTACGGAAAGATAACCGTGACGTGGACAATAGATCAGAGGATCGGGAGGTTCTGGCCTTAATCAATCTCATTGGTGAGCCTTTTTTAAGGGAAAAATTACTTGACATGTATTATGCTAAGTATGATAAGCAGAAAAGGATAAATCAATTAGAAGCAGAACTTAAAACATTGAGAGGATGATTAACTTAATCTACAATGACACTGCTGCTTTGAAGCATTTCCGAACTATCGAGGCATCTATGTCCCAACGAATTAGCAATGTATTGGAGAAAGGCATTAGTATTGGCAAACGTCTCTATTATCCGTCTGGTAGCGACCATGATTTTCTTGAATATCTGCTAGCTGCAGACAATCTTGAGAAGCTTATTACTATTCGCCCGGAGCGGATGGGAAAGGCCATTAAAGTTATAGATAAAAAGTTTCCGGACCTTAGAGACGATTCCTCTAAGTTCTACCATATTGTCTACAATATATTTATAGACAGTATTTATGATCTTGATGCACGCTTCGACAAACTGGAATTTATCAAACAGATAGATATCGACACCTGCACGTATTGCAACAGAAGCTACATATACTATTTGTCAAAGGATAAAAAGATAAAGCCCGAGCTGGATCATTTCTATCCAAAGAATGTTTATCCATACCTCGGCATGTCTTTTTATAATCTGATTCCGACATGTCAGACCTGTAACGGATTCAGCGCAAAAAGTGAACAAGACCCTCTTGATGCAGGCTTGATCAATCCTTACTTAACGAAGTTTGATGATTTCCAGTTCACCTATGAGCCCGTGACAGGGCATGTACTAAGCACTGTGCTGGATAAAAAAAGTATAGAGGTAAAGCTTAAAAAAAATATTCCGGGACATTTAACAGTTTTTAAACTCGATCTTTTATACGCTCAACATGCCGATCATGTACTGGAACTCATTATAAAGAGTAAAATAAAGTACTCGGATACATATAGAAAGTATCTGCAGGGTTACGCAGATAAAGGACTTGTACTGACTGATCATGAGATCGACAGGATGATATTAGGGAATTATAGCAGATCTAACGATGTTCACCTGAGGCCATTGGCAAAAATATACCAGGACATAGGAAAGGAACTGGGCTTAATAAAATGAGACATTTAGGAGTATATATCCCTTGCTGCCATCGCGAGTAGGGCATGGTGCCGTTTAATCTGGATTTTCCTGGGAATGTAAGCGATAATAATCAATTTTAAACGACTCGACTGGCTTGGGGTCGACTCGTAAAGATGTCGAACAGCTTTATAAGATTGCCCCCCTCTGGTTTAAGTCTTCCGACAGGGCGACTTAAATCGTACCATGAAAACCAGGACTCCGTCCGGCTTGCCACCTAATAACCATCGGGATCCTGTTCACGAACAGCTTGTGACTGAAGCGCATCATTATATTTATAGTAGCGCTTCAGATTATTCAGGTGGGAAGGGGCTGCTTGAAATTGACTTTATATAACGATGCTGCAAGCTTCTGTTTATTGTGGGCGTTAAGCTAGGCTTTGGCTCTTCAGCCCGCAAGCTTAAGCCAGTAAAGAGTAAAAAAGGTTATAACTTTGTAATTGACATCTCTGAACCGTCGGACCAGATACTTTAGTTCTATCTTTGCTAA
>CBIHLM010000112.1:0-9109 GCA_966210515.1 uncultured Pedobacter sp. | reverse complement strand
TACTTATAACCCACTATCACCAAACCATTAACAATCAATTGTAATGCTGCATACATCCCCGACACCCATAAATGCAGCCATTTCCTTTCATTAGCCAGATACTGGTAAAAATGCGTACGATGCGCCTCGAAAATATTCTCCTTCCTGATCAGTCGAAACCCTATGGTTGTAACAGCATCCAATCCGTAGATTAAGAGAAAGCCAACAAACAGCACATTTTGCGTCTGCACAATCAATTGAATCAATAAAAAGCAGATTATAAAGGCAATAGTCACACTCCCCACATCACCGGCAAAGCATTTAGCTTTCCTGCGGAAATTAAAAAAGTTGAACACCAGCAAGGAAAGAATACTAAAGATTAACAGACTTTCTGAGGTAAAAGCTTCTACATAGCGGTTGATGTAAAACAAACTACCCAGCAATATCAAACTGTAACCTCCTGTAATTCCATTAATCCCATCCATAAAATTATAGGCATTAATCGTACCCACAATTAGAATTAAGATCATCGGCAGCCAGTACCAGGCCAGATCCAGCCTCAACTGATACAACAATAAACTAACAGCCACAATATGAACTAATGAGCGTAAGCCACTTTTCAGCGTATGCAGATCATCCAAAAAGCTGATGAAAGCGATAAGCAGCAGGCCTGAAAGAAAGTAAGGATAGGAAAACCCAGAATAAAAAAACCATAACAAGGCAGCTATACTGAAAATCACTCCACCCCCACGGATGGTGATTTTCTTGTGTGAACTGCGGTCATTGGGTTTGTCTATGATTTTATACTGGAAGGCAATACGGAAATAAACCAGTTCCAGGAAGAAAAGGGAAATTAAAATAATTAAATAGATAAGTACTTCAGGCATTTTTGAATGAACGGGTGGACTAAATTCCTTCCCGAGCCGACAAAGGTAATTCTTTCCAAATAAATAACCACTCCCCGTCGCCCGGCCCCCGGTCATTGCGAAACCCTCATCATTCCTCCAATCTCTCGTCATTCCCGCGAAGGCGGGAATCTTAATGCTCAGCAAAATAAACCCTGAACCCGGATCGTCTTTTACCAACAATCTTCTTCCAACGTCAGTCCTGCGAACGCAGGAATCCTAATGCTGAGCAAAATAAAACCTAACAACATCAACCACCCACTTCCTCTCACGAAAACCTCAAATCAAATGTCCTTCCCTTAAAAACGGCAAAATCAAATCCTTATCAGAAAGCTGCATCTTATCCTGAGGTATCCCCCAATCTATATTTAACAAAGGATCATCAAAACGAATTCCACCTTCCGATTCTTTATTGTAGCCATTATCACACTTATACGAAAATACAGCCCTTTCACTTAATACCGAAAAACCATGGGCAAAGCCCCTTGGAATATACAGCTGCAAATTATTTTCTGCGGAAAGTTTTAAACTCACATATTGCCCATAAGTCCCTGATCCTTCTCTGATATCAACTGCTACATCCAGCACCATGCCCTCCAAAACCCTAACTAATTTTGCTTGTGCATGCTCTCCCCTTTGAAAATGAAGTCCACGAACTACACCGTAAGTAGAGGCGGACTGATTATCCTGTACAAAGTGTCCATTCTGGCCTGTGAGTTCTTCAAATTTTTCGGCATTAAAGCTCTCGAAAAAATATCCGCGGGAATCTTTGAATACTTTAGGTTCTATAATATAACAACCCTTTAATTTTGTTTCTGTTACTTTCATTGATCTTCGTAAGAGGATGTTATCCTCTATCTTTAAAGGAATGAGCTGTTCTTAAAATTCCCTCCCGGGCCGACAGAGGTAAATCCTTTTTTAAAACTGACTTAATTTTATCGTTGCTTACAACAAAATTCTCTGTTAGTTTTTGAAGCCGTTCCGTAGTCAGTGGTAAACGCAGTTTGTCTCCAATTTTAGCGAGTGCTAAAATTATATTTTGAGGAATATTTAACAAACGAGGCGACCTGTTTTGAGCCTCTGCCAAAAGCGTTACTACTTCATTTGTCGACAGCGGCTCATCATCTGCTACGTTATAAACTCCTGATGAAATATCATCTCTTTCGAGAATTTCTTTGATGATAAAGCAAAGGTTTTCTACGCTTAAAAATGAACGTTTATTTGAAAAGGAGGCTAATGGATATGGAATTCCCTGGGAAACAAAACTATACAAGAGATTCAAGTTTCCCTTGTTGCCTGGACCATGGATCATACAAGGACGAAGGATGTAATATGATTTACCAGCAGGCAAAGGTTGACTTTGGATATAATCTTCAGCGAAAAGCTTTGACTTACCATAATGAGTCTGAGGATTTGCGATCGTATTTTCCGACAAAATATCATTTATCGAGTCTGCTGCTGCTTTTACCGAGCTTACAAAAATGAATTTAGATGCGGTTGACTGCAAAAAAGCATCATAAAGGCTCTTTGTTAATTCATAATTAACTTGATAATATTCCTCGGGTTTAGAAACCTTTTTGATATCATGCGCTTTACCTGCAAGATGGACAATCACCCCCCCGGAGTGTTTGAAAAGATCCGGTTGTGTTCTTAAGTCTAAACCCTCCGGCTGAAGCGACTCCGTATAACTCTCTAAGAAGCCTAAAAGATTTGTTCCCACAAAACCTGTGAAACCAGTTACAAATACTTTCTTCATCCTTTAGTGAAAATATCCTCCAAACGACTAACTAATAGCTCCCTCTCAAAATTTTCTTCGAAATACTTCCTGCCATTATTCCCCATTTGCTTTCGCTCTCCCTCCGCTAAATCAAAGAATTCCAAGGCTTTCATAGCTAATTTGTCAGGATTCTCAGCCTCAACGATTAAACCTGCCTTGGCCTCATTAACTATCCGGCCGCCTTCGCCATCTAACGAGGCTAAGATAGGTTTACCACAAGCCAGGTAAGACTGAATTTTAGAAGGAATCGTTAAACTAAATATATAATCTCGTTTAAGACTTACTAATAGACAATCAGCACAAGCAAAAAAATCAGGCATTGATTCCACAGGGTGAGATCCTAGCAAATGAAAGTTGTCATTTAAACCATATTCTTTAATCTTCGATTCTACATAATGATATTTCCTTCCATTACCCAATATTATCCATTGAATGTCACGATTCGTTAAAGCGACTATTTTAGCTGCTTCTACAATAGTTTCAAAATCTTGTGATTCGCCAATATTCCCGGCGAACATTATTTTAAAGCCCTTTGGCAGTTTGGAAAGCGTATCTGGCTTAGGCATGGTAACAGAAAACAGACCTTCAACAGAGTTAGGATAAAATTCAATATCGTCGTTCTTTACGCCCTGTTCTTTAATAATATCTCTGAATCCCTCTGATTGGATTAAAACTTTATCACTCTTTTTGTAAATCCATCGGGTAAGCTTATCTAAAAGAGTAATAACAGTTTTGTTATTCATCCCCCCTGCGGCTGTTACACTTTGTGGCCACAGGTCTTGTACCCAAAAGTAAATAGGAGCATTTTTACGCCATTTCATTACTATAGCAGGAAGCCCTACCGTGATCGGAGAAGGCTCATACACCAGTATCTTGTCAAAATTACCTTTTATTGAAAGTCCCCTAATAGAGTTAAAAAATGCAAATGAAAAATAATTAAGCAGTAATCTTAAGCGACCAGCCTTGCCCCGGGGAATTATTGGGGAACGATATATCTTAATATTTTTCCAAACTTCAGTCCTATTTGAAAAAAACGAATAATTTTTATAGAATTTCCCCTGGGGGTAATTAGGCTTACCAGTCAGCACAACTACTTCATGTCCTCGTTCCGTCAAGGCTATTGAAAGATCATTTATTCTAAAATTTTCGGGCCAAAAGTATTGAGTAACAATAAGGATCCTCACTCGTTGACTTCTAAAAAAGGTAAGTTATACATAGAAAAAAACACCGTTACGAATATTTATACAATTCAGGATATTTCGCAATCCAATTTTTCATTTCCTCGACCATTACTTCATATGAAGATACACTATAATTGAAATCTCTATTCGTTCTTATTAAAGATTTATCCACTGTATAATCATCGAAAGGTTCGATCTCGATCTCTCTTTTTGAAAATACAGTTTTAAACAATAAAATCAAATTGTACTTATTAATTTTACTATCATTAACCAAGTGATGTAAACCGGATATATCTTGTCTGATAGCAGCAATAATAGCTTTTGCCAGCTCTAAAGTGGTAACCCCTGTCCAATAGGCCTTTGTATAGCCTTTAAGCTTACCCCGTTGTCTCATGAACCAATGAAACAGGCCAATTCCATTATCTTTCAATTCCGGTCCAATTATAGATGTTCTTAGCGTTAAATGTCTACCATAACAGACCTCGCCTAAGGATTTTGTTTGTGCATAAAACCCTTTCCCATCTTTTTCGCTCGATTCAGTATAACTTCCTCTTTGGCCACTGAATACACAGTCTGTACTAATATGAATAAGTTTAAATCCGATTTCGTTACCTCTTTGAGCAAGAAAATGGGGTAGATAGGTATTTAATAAAACCGATTTATCGGGATGATCTTCTGCATCTTTATTCAACACGCCAATGCAATTTATAACCACGTCCGGCATTTCTTCAATCAGGACACTAGTCATTCTTTTGAACTCCGATACGTCCAACTGATACGTGGGTGCATGCAAATCATTATCACGGGCTATGTCAATAATTTCAAAGTCTGTTTCATTTCTTAAAAAATGATAAATTACATGACCAGCCATGCCTTTGGACCCAATTATCAGAACTTTTTTCATTTATTCCAGGTTACTCTATTTACAATTGATGTATAGCTTTGAATTAACCTTAATACCCTATCGGAGGTATTTTCTACCTTATATTCCCATGGAAGTTCAGATTTAGTGCTTTGAGTTCCCTTTACAATTTCAATAGATTGCAATATCTGATTCGTACTAATTCCTCCTAAGACAATACTTCCAGCATCAATAGCCTCAGGTCGCTCAGTACTAGTTCGGATGCTAATCGCAGGAAATCCCATCATAGCCGATTCTTCACTAATAGTTCCGCTATCCGATAAAACGACAAAGGCTTGTTTTTGTAAATTCACATAATCGAAAAATCCTAAAGGCTGAATATTTTTTATCAAAGGATGAAATTGAATGTCCTTCTCCTTTATCCGCTTTTGAGTTCTTGGGTGAGTGGAAAATATAATAGACATTTGATATTTTTCTGCCACCGAATTTAAACTTTTGACAAGAATGTCAAAATGATTCTTTAAATCAATATTTTCTTCCCGGTGTGCACTAACTACAATAAACTTATTTGGCTGTAAATCCAGCTTACTTAAAACTTCAGAACCCTCGATTTGGGATGAGTATTTTTTTAGTACCTCATTCAACGGTGAGCCGATCACAAACACATGATCCTTTCTAAATCCTTCACTCAATAAATATCGGCGGCTATGTTCTGTGTAAGTTAAATTAATATCACTAATATGATCGGAAATCCTTCTGTTAATTTCCTCTGGTACATTTTGATCAAAGCACCTGTTTCCAGCTTCCATGTGGAAAATTGGAATTTTCAAACGCTTTGCAGCTATCGTACACAGAACACTATTTGTATCACCAAGAACCAATAGAGCATCAGGCATTTCATTCAACAAAACCTCATAAGATTTCGCAATTACATTGCCGATAGTTTCACCGAGGTGATTACCTGCCACACTCAAAAAATAATCGGGTTT
The DNA here is from genome assembly GCA_966210515.1 of uncultured Pedobacter sp. Lineage (GTDB taxonomy): Bacteria > Bacteroidota > Bacteroidia > Sphingobacteriales > Sphingobacteriaceae > Paradesertivirga. The sequence continues at coordinate 3,416 of CBIHLM010000112.1, read as the reverse complement.
TCTCAGTTCTAGATCTTCAAAGAAGATCTCATTAAGTTCATAATCATAATTCTGTCCGGTATGGATCAATATATGATCAAAAAACATATCGCACTTTTTTATACATTCGGCCAATCTGATGATTTCCGGCCTGGTACCAACTATTGTGGCTACCTTCAATTTGCTCATATCTCGCTAATTTGCTCTTGGGAGATTAATTTCTCCATTCATACCAAAGACTCTTATCGAACCTAAAATCATCCGCAATCGATTTTGAAAGCGTGGAATCAGAAAAAACCATCAATCTCGAATTCAGCTCAAGAGCTTGAAAACCATTAACAAAACCACCTGGAATGTGCAGAATTTGATTGATATCCTTTGAAAGGTTAAATTCTTGTAGATCCAGATTTTCGCCAGGAATTTCCCAATTATCAGGCTTCAATAAAACTACTTTAAAAGATCCTGAAAGAACATAAAACCATTTCTGCTCTTTTTTATGACCCTGCCAGGCTCTAACTGTATCTTTATTGTCAGGTTCAACGACATAGAAACGCTTCACCGGTTCTAAACTTAATTCATTAAAAAAAATTAGTGTACCTCGCTTATCAACATGTTTTGCTCCTATGATTAATTCGGCCGTTAAAATTCCTTCCATAATTTTTAGCCAGTGTATTCGACAATATTAGTCTCGAGTAAAACCTCTTTACGTATTAGTGGTAACTTCATAAGTAATTTTTTCATTCCTTCGACATCCTCCCGCTTGGTATTGTGAGAATGATAATCGTCTATTTTTGAAATGTCTTGCTCCCCTTCAGAGAAGTATTGATTATAATTTAAATCTCTGTTGTCGGCTGGAATTCTATAAAAACTTCCCATGTCTTCTGCTTTTAGCATTTCTTCGCGGGTACATAATGTTTCATACAATTTCTCCCCATGACGGGTTCCAATAATATTAATTTTATTAGAAGCCTTGCAGAGCTCCTTCAATGCTTGAGCTAAATCACCAATGGTGCCCGCAGGAGCCTTATTTACAAACAAGTCGCCCTGATTAGCATGTTCGAATGCAAATAACACCAAATCTACCGCTTCTTCTAATGACATCAAAAAACGAGTCATATTCGGATCAGTAATGGTAACGGCTTCGCCATTTTGAATTTGTTGAAGAAATAAAGGAATCACCGATCCTCTTGAACCCATTACGTTACCGTAGCGGGTCAGACAGACAGTGGTTAAATTCTTAGGGATATTTCGCGACGCCGCAATAGCAACTTTTTCCATAAGTGCTTTCGAAATCCCCATAGCGTTGATAGGATAAGCAGCCTTATCTGTACTTAAACAGATAACTTTAGAGACTTTATTTGCAATTGCGGCGTCGATAGTATTTTGTGTTCCAAAAACATTTGTTTTAGTCGCCTCTATTGGAAAGAACTCACATGAAGGAACCTGTTTCAAAGCGGCAGCATGAAATACATAGTCAACCCCACGCATCGCTCTCTCAATGCTGTTATAATCTCTTACATCGCCAATATAAAACTTCAGTTTTGAGTTATTTAAACTTACCCGCATGTCGTGTTGTTTCTTCTCATCGCGGCTAAAAATTCGAATTTCTCCTATATCTGTATGTAGAAAGCGATTTAATACAGCATTACCAAAAGATCCTGTACCACCCGTTATTAATAATATTTTATTTTTAAACATAAACTGATTACTACCTATTAAAATTTTTTAAACCACCTTTATTTACTTCAATAACCAAATGATCACATAAGCACGCAACCGACTGATACTTAATAAATTATCGTTTTCGATAACCGGAACTCATACAATCAGACAAGACCCAACAATCAAAAACTAAATTAAGTCTGTAACCTTATCAAACAGAATACAAATCCTATATTCTCTCATTAAAAACCACTATCTCTTTTCAAAAAAAATTTGCCCACTATAGCGAAAAGTAGATCATCCAATTCTAGCTTTAACAATATTAAATAATTCGGGCCAGGAATTCGACTTTTTAGTATCTAAAGGTTTAAATCGAAATCCTTTTAGTGGAAATAGCTTCACAATTTCTTCAGTCCATTGCATCACATCATCATGCTTAGCAAACCTTGCACCCTCATAGCAGTCCAAAACTTCATGAGAATATGCAAGATCTGCAACAACTATTGGCATTCCTACATAGCCCGCTTCCAGAAGAGGTAAGCCTAAAGTTTCAATGTAACTTGGAAAAACCAACGCATCGGCATGTTTGTACATTCCTAAAACCTTGCTGAACGATATTTTACCCATAAAATTAATTCGAAAAGATGCACTGGAATCTACATTCAACTTGGCTAAATCGTGCCGTTCGCAAGTTAGATGAAGCGTAACTTGCTTTTGGCATAATACTTCAAGGTTATTCAAAGCCTGAATGAGTATTTTGTGATTTTTATAAATAAAACCTGTTGCAGGATAAAATAAATTCAGATGATTTTTGTCTAATAAGCATTTTTCTGCTTGTGCTAAATCTGGAAATTTAACCTCGGGAGTAATGACATGGATTCGATCCTTTGAAAAGCCGTAAAAATTTGCGAAATCCTCTTTAATAATGTCAGTCTGAACAAAAACTTCAGTGTTCCTATTAATGAACAGGCGCACAAAGAATGGATAGATATGCTTATAAAACCAAAGCCCCCTTTCATGACGTGAAAAAAGGCTCCATTTTGCTTTTGAAAAAGGAATAGAGTTGTGATAGTAAATAAAATTGGGCAGATTTCTATTTGTTCTGAAATTTGTATTCTGCAGAGAAATCGTCGCCGCAGGTTTAATATTATTAGTTTTCAACCAACGTTTCAAATTAAATGTATCCCACAAAAACCGCTGACTCTTCGATTTTATACATACTTCAATTACCTTAATATTTTTCTGTATTAACTGAAAGTTCAATCAGTTATCAATAAAAACAATATACTGAAATTCATCATTAGGAATAGCCTCTATAAACTGCTTTAAAATTGTTAACGCGCCACTCGTTCCTAATGCTGTAGCATTGATTACTATAATCATTTTATATTAATATGAACTACCCGTCAGTTTATTTCGGACAAATATACCTAATACCATTACCAAAATCCAGCGGGACAAATATTTTACAAAAATGCACGAAACAAACCCTTTTAAGTGGCCTAATGCATAGTTCTCTCAAAATCCGAATTAATAAAAAGACCTTTATAAGGAAGAAAAAGATCAGGATAGGTCGCTATCGATTGAAAGAAGAATAAAATCGAAAATCCTGTGAATAAAAGAATCACAGCTATTTTATCGATACGATTGAACAGGCACAATTGTAAGCCAAGAAGCAGAGGCTCCATAACATTAAAAAAAACGCTGCCTCGGCTTATCATTACTAACAAGGTCGTAGAAAAAAGTAGATAAAAAGCAATTCCGACTATATATCC
>CBIHLM010000111.1:0-9118 GCA_966210515.1 uncultured Pedobacter sp. | reverse complement strand
TGAGAAGGGAGTTTAATCGCTGATGATGAGGAACGGCTATTTATGGCATATTACAAAAGCCACGAACATCAAAGTCGTATACGTTCGTATAAAACGCGGATGACATATCCGCTCTGGCATAAAAAAAAGAACCTGAAGATATATTGAGGAAGAAGTTTACCTACGAAGATGAAAAACAGGTATTATCCTTTGTCAATAACCTTGGCCACTTGAAAATATGTTCCGTCTTGCATTGGCGCATTTTTTAAAGCTTCGGCAGGAGTAATTTCTCTGTGCACTACATCCTCTCTAAAAACATTTTCTTCGTCGGTGAGATAAATTAACGGCTCCACCTCAGTAGTATCTAGCTCATTTAATTTCTCCATGAAATGTAAAATGTTATTCATGTCTTTCAATAACGATTCTTGCTCATTCTCATTAACATCTAACCTGGCCAGATGCGCCATCTTTGCAATCGTTTCGTTATCTATATTCATGTTTTAAGTCTGAATGTATTATTTTATATATTTTATTTTTTAAATCCTCTGTATCATCCAAAGTTAAACCAATAGTTTCAACCGGCTGATGGATGCAAATATCGCAAATTCCCGGTCTTGTTCCATATTTTGATCCATCATCCCACATTTTCTTCCAAATATTTATCATGCTAACCGGGATAATGGGGATTTGCTGCTCAATAGCCAGTCTGAAGGGGCCGTTTTTAAATTCGTTTAATACGGGCGGATACTCATCCCCTATTTTTCCTTCAGGGAAGATAATCAGACTAATACCATTTTTTAAATATTCCTCTCCCTTTTTAAAAGCCCTAAAGGCAGAGATTCGACTATCACGATTCAAAGGAATATCGATGGTTTCGAAAAACATCTTTAAAACATGATTTTGAAGCAGTTCATGCTTCCCCATAAAAGCAAAGTTTGCATTTACAGCAAGAGTTATTGCGGGAATATCAAGGTTCGAACTATGGTTTGCACAGATTATGTATGTCCGAGACCAGTCAATTGCCGTTTCTTTCTTAAATCTAAACACAAATCCACCTAAAGACGAAGTTAAGTGGGCGAACAACCTGCGGATATGGTTTAAGGTACTGTATCTTGAAATCTTTCGGGAATAAAAAAAGATTAGGGGATATAACAGTAAAAAGAAAAAAACCACACCTGCTAGGTACCATAATCTGTGGCACTTTTTCAACATCAGCTTCATTGAGCTCAAAAATATAAAAATTCCTTACTTTCGCCCATGTATGGAAACTGTTGTAAGCGGTATTAGAAGTACCGGAAAATTGCATTTAGGGAATTATTACGGAGCTGTTCAAAACTTCGTCAAGATGCAGCATGAATATAATTGCTTTTTCTTTATCGCTGATTATCATTCGTTAACCACGCATCCTACTCCCGAAAATCTGCATGCTAACGTAAAACAGGTTCTTATAGAATATTTGGCAGCGGGTATTGATCCCGAAAAAGCAACAATCTATGTACAATCGGATATTCCGGCAATAGCTGAGTTATACCTGTATTTAAATATGAATGCTTATATGGGAGAGCTGGAAAGAAGCACATCGTTTAAAGACAAAGTAAGAGCTCAACCGGATAATGTGAATGCAGGCCTACTTACTTACCCTGTGTTAATGACGGCGGATATTTTAATTCATAAAGCCACAAAGGTACCTGTAGGCAAGGATCAGGAGCAACATCTCGAAATGGCCAGAACTTTTGGAAATCGCTTTAACAGGATGTATAATACCGAATACTTCCCGGAGCCGTATGCTTTTAATTTTACAGAAAAACTTGTAAAAATCCCCGGCTTGGATGGAAAAGGAAAAATGGGAAAATCGGAAGGTGAAGCCAATGCGGTTTATTTATCAGATAGCCCTGAAGTGATCCGGAAGAAAGTGATGCGTGCTGTAACAGATAGCGGACCTACTGAGCCAAATTCAGAAAAGCCGGATGCGATCCAAAATCTATTTGATTTAATCAAGGTTGTATCTTCCCAAGATACATTTGATCACTTCAATAACTTATATAATAACTGCCAGATTCGTTACGGAGATTTAAAAAAACAGCTCGCCGAAGATATGATTATTGCTACCCAGCCGGTTCGTGAGCGCATAAACGACATTGCAGCAAACACCACATACTTACGTGAGGTTTCCAGGTATGGTGCAGATAAAGCAAATACGAGTGCTTTAAAAACGATAAAGGAGGTGCGTGAAATAATTGGATTCAAAAGTTTTTAACCGCTAGCCTTTCGTATTTCAAATTTGAATTATACATTTATAGGATGCACATTGCCATTGTAGGAAATATAGGAGCCGGAAAAACTACCTTAACTGAATTATTATCAAAACATCTTGGCTGGGAGGCTCAATATGAAGCCATCGACAACAATCCCTATCTTGAGGATTTTTATAATGACATGAAGCGATGGAGCTTCAACCTTCAGATTTATTTCCTTAACAGTCGCTTTCAACAAATCCGAGAGATCCAGACTGCCTCCCACAATATCGTGCAAGACAGAACCATTTATGAGGATGCATACATCTTTGCAGAGAACTTGCATGACATGGGATTAATGACTTCCCGTGATTACGAAAATTACCGGGCGATTTTTGATAATATGACATCTTTTATCAAACCACCTGACCTCCTTATTTACCTTAAAGCATCGGTGCCCACTTTAGTTAATAACATTCAACGGAGAGGACGGGAATATGAAGCCGGGATCCGCTTGGATTATCTTTCTAAATTAAATGATAAATATCAGAAGTGGATCAATGGATATAAAGAAGGTAAACTACTGATTCTTGATAAAGACAGCCTGGATTTTGCAAATAAACCCGAAGATTTAGGCGCAATCGTGGAAAAAGTTCAACGAGAAACTAACGGACTGTTTTAATTAAAGACGAACACAAAATGCGCATTCTTGGAATTATTCCGGCCCGATACGCCTCTACCCGATTTCCCGGCAAACCATTGATAGATATCAATGGCAAAACCATGATACAACTGGTATATGAACAAGCTCTGCAATCGACTAAATTAGATGAAGTGGTTGTTGCAACGGATGATGAACGCATCCTGCTACATGTAAGGACTTTTGGAGGGCGTGCGATACTAACGTCACCTGATCACCAAAGCGGTACAGACAGATGCGCTGAAGTAGCCGAGAAGCTTCCAGGCTTCGATATATTGATCAACATTCAGGGCGATGAGCCTTTTATTGATCCTCAACAAATCGACATGTTATGCACTTGCTTCGAATCGGAAGGAACAGAGCTGGCTACCCTTGTAAAAAAAATCAATACATCGGAAGAGCTGCATAATCCCAACTCACCCAAAGTAATACTCAATTCGAGCTCTGAGGCTATTTATTTCAGCAGAGCCGCCATTCCCTATCTTCGCAACATTGAGCTTCCCGACTGGATTAGTTCACATACGTTTTACAAGCATATTGGCATATACGGCTACAGAATAAACACTCTGAAAACCATTACTAAATTGCATGTATCAAGTTTAGAAAAAGCCGAAGCCTTAGAACAGCTACGCTGGATTGAAAATGGCTATAAAATCAAAGTGGCCATTACCGACATTGAAAATCAGGCTATTGATACTCCTGATGATCTAAGAAAAATTCTATCAGCCTATCAAAATCCAGGGCAGAGCACCAACTAAATAATAACCTTTACATAATATAAAAGCTGCCCGAAAGCAGCTTTTACAAACTTATTATTTAAGACGAATCAGGGACGTATGGTCTCCCATCTATTTTCATCCGATCAAGGAAATTCAATTCGGTTCTGAGGAAATTAATCCCTAAAAACTCCCTCATCGTCGGCATTTACTTTATTATTCAATTTGCAGAACACCCGGCGCTGTTCAGCCGGTCTCCGAATGTTATTGCTCGTGATAGATGGATTTACTATAGTATAAGGATCAAAAGCAAAATAATGATGATGATAGCTCCTACTGAAAGATAAACACCACCACCGGTTATCGCTTGAGCCTGAGATTTCATTTCTTTCAGTTCCTTTCTTAATTCTTTACGCTCCTGACGGGTCAAGTCAGATTTATCCATTGCTTTTATTTCTTCAACTCTGCGCTGAACCTGCTGCAACTGAATTTGCTGTTGTTCGGTTAATTCTTTCGCTGGTGCCTTATCAGCCGCCACTGAAGTATTCACTGATAAACCCAACAAGATAACTGCTGTAAGTGTATAGATTAACTTTTTCATGATTTAATTATTTAAAGTGATTTTACCTTTGTAACACAACTAACGAAAAACTGTTTGCTTAAAAGAAAAATCAGGCCCGTATACAACTAAAAATTTCTTAAAAGCTAAAAATGAAATTTATCTTTGTCTATGAGTAAATCATTAATTCGTATTCAATGTAAAGATGAAGTAGGCCTTGTAGCATTAATAACCAAAGTTTTAGCCGATCACGATTTAAATATCACTGCAATGCGTGAATTTGTCGATGAAACCGCGAACCGGTTTTTCGCGCGTATAGAATTTGCAGGGAAAATAATCAACGAGGAAAAACTTCGAAAAGAACTTTTAGAAGGATTACCAGAGAACACCGAATTAAGTATAAATCCGAAAGATGAAAAGCGGATTGCCGTACTTGTAACCAAAGAATACCACTGCCTGGGAGATACGCTTGTACGTCACTTTTTCAATACTTTAAACGCCAGGGTATGTTGCGTGGTTGGGAATTATAATAGCCTTCAATCATTCACCGAACGATTCGACATTCCCTACCACCATATATCCCATGAAAACAAGTCCAAAGAAAGTTTTGAGCAGGAACTAATGCAAACCTTGGATACTTATGATATAGATTACATAGTACTGGCAAAATTCATGAGAATTTTGTCTCCTACCTTTGTCGAGCACTTTACAAACAAAATAATAAATATTCATCATTCCTTTCTACCGGCTTTTATCGGAGCCAACCCATACCGGCAAGCCTACGAAAGAGGCGTAAAACTGCTTGGAGCGACTGCCCATTTTGTAACCAACGATTTAGATGAAGGACCAATTATTGTACAACAAACGATACCTGTGAATCATACTTTTGGTCCGCAAGAAATGGTTATCGCGGGAAAAGAGATAGAAAAGTCGGTGTTAAGCAAAGCAATGCGACTGGTATTTCAAGACCGGGTTTTTATCTCGGGCAACCGAACGATAATTTTCGAATAGCTTTTTTCTCAATACCATTTTCTTTAAAACACATTGATGGTTTCAACACATAACCAGAAAGTCGCATAATCATCAAACAATGATGCGAAGCATTTCGCTTATTGCTATTATTTGAAATATATTTGCCGCCTGAATCAACACCAACAAATGGCAAAAAATTTTTATAAATTTCCTTTCATCTTCCTTTTAGTTATCCTTGGCTTATGTTTTTTCTTCCCTTCAATACCTAGATCTGATATTCAGCACGAAGGTATTAATTCAACAGACACAGCCTGGATGCTCACAGCAACCGCTCTTGTATTTATTATGACACCGGGTCTTGCTTTTTTTTATGGAGGTATGGTTAACAAGAAAAATGTAATTTCTACCATGCTACAAAGCTATATATGCCTGGCTGTCATAACTGTAATATGGTTCATATTTGGTTTCAGTCTGGTTTTTGGAAAAAGTTTTGGCGGCTTTATCGGAAACCCACTTGATTTTTTCATGATGGACGGTGTGATTGACGGAGCACCGTGGGAATTAGCTCCCACAATTCCATTTGCATTATTTGCGATGTATCAGTTAAAGTTCGCAATCATTACGCCGGCCTTAATCACCGGTGCTTTTGCAGAAAGAATCAGGTTTATTTCTTATGTGTTCTTCATTTGCTTGTTCTTCATATTTATATACGCACCGCTCGCACATGCAACCTGGCATCCCGATGGCATATTAGCAAAATTAGGGGTCTTAGATTTTGCCGGAGGAACGGTGGTTCATATGTCGGCCGGATGGGCGGCCCTCGCATCAGCACTTTATTTAAAACGTCGAAATGAGCCGAATCATAATCCAGCCAGAATCACCTATGTATTACTAGGAACCGGCCTACTTTGGTTTGGATGGTTTGGATTTAACGCAGGTTCCGCCTTCGGATCAGGGAAACTTTCGGTAATTGCCTTGAGCACTACAATGGCGGCATCATCGGCAGCGGCCTTAGCATGGATATTCTTTGATGCTTTCAAAGGCAGGAAACCTTCAGCCATGGGCACCTGTATCGGAGCTGTGGTGGGCCTGGTCGCCATCACTCCCGCCGCCGGCTTTGTTACTATTCCTCACTCGCTGGCAATAGGTATTATAGCATCTATCATAAGCAATATCATTGTGGATTGGCGCACCAGAACATCAATTGATGACACTCTTGATGTATTTCCGTGCCACGGCGTGGGCGGGATGGTCGGAATGTTACTGACGGGTGTTTTTGCAACCAAGGCTATTAATCCTGACGTTGTAACCGTAAATGGCCTTATCTTTGGAGAATTCAGATTATTTGCGGTTCAGACACTTGCCCTAATCTGTGTATCGATTTTCGCTTTTTTGGGTTCACTGTTGTTGTTGAAAATAACTGATATAATTTCGCCGTTGCGAGTTTCTGGAGATGAGGAACGCATCGGTTTAGATATGAGTCAGCATGGCGAAAAGCTGTAAGAAAACATAATATTTACAGGATGCAAAAGCTCTACATAAAAAACATGGTTTGCAGACGCTGTATTTCAGCTGTTGAGAATCAACTAAAGAAAAATGGAATTGAACCTTTGCATATCCAGTTAGGCGAGGTTATCCTAGCCGATAACCTCACAAAAGAACAATCCAAAATCCTAAATAATGAGTTGAAAGAACTGGGTTTTGAATTACTTGATGATCAAAAGCAGAAAACTATTGAAAAAATAAAGAATATAATCATCACCCAGGTACATCATTCGGATGATAAAGTAAAGCACAAGTTATCAGATATACTTTCTCATCAGCTAAACAAAGATTATTCGCAGTTAAGTAATCTTTTTTCTGAAGTCGAAGGCATCACAATCGAAAAGTTTCTTATCAACCAGCGAATTGAACGGGTTAAAGAAATGCTTATATATGACGAGCTTAGTTTAAGTGAAATTGCGTACAAAAACGGGTATAGCAGTGTAGCACATTTATCGTCGCAATTCAAAAAAATAACCGGTCTGACACCCAAAGACTTTAAAGCAAAGGGATTAAACCAACGTCGACACCTCGATTCTATTTAATCCATACGAAAGCAAAACTGACTTTATTAACCTACAATTAATCGTACAATAAACAAGGCAGATTTTTGCGAGCATTAATAAGTGAAAAAAGTAAAAACATATCTAATTCATTCCAAAGCGCTTAGCATCGCCTTTTGTTGTATGCTTCCAATTCTCCCTTCAGAAAAAGTTTTTGGAATTAAAATTGAGGCCCTACTAATATGAGTTATCTATTACTAGAAGTATTTGTATGTTAAATCTGTACAGACAGTTAATAACCATCAATCTCAATAATACAATCTTTGAAGAGTTATCAGAAGAATGGTTAGACAGACTGTCGTCTGATGTAAGGGGCGAATTAGTGAGTGGCTTTTTTAATGCGGGGATTTTGACGATAAACATGTCCGATTTTAACCGCAATGATTTCTATGATACAGTATTAAAGAAGGACTTCCCGCATTACTGCGAAGTACTAAGTACCCTGCTTACTCCTATCCTAAAAAGATGCTTCAGAAGAATGTTTTTAGGCTTTAATGATAATTTAACTGAGTACAAAGTGGTGCTTTTTATGGAAGGTCGCGAGGAGGATCATTTAGAAGCCATAAAGTACAGCATCGATATATTTTAGCCCACAGATTGTTGCATTCCCCGAACAGGAGATAAATTTCTACACTTCCCGTATTATCTGAGGATTTTTTTACTTAAAAAAGTCCTCTATCCCCGAAAACAGAGCTTACACCTGCTTGCATGTTTTTTGTATATAAGCTTATATACCTTAAATATTAAAAAAATGGAAACAGTACTTATTATTGATGACGACCAGATTCAACATTTTACGATAGAAAGAACTATTCAGCGCCATGGATTCTCAAAACACGTGATATCTTTTCATAATGGATATGATGCTCTGAATTTTCTTCACGAAAATTTAGATTGTCCTGAAATATTACCAGATATCATTTTCTTAGACCTGAATATGCCTGTCATAAGCGGATGGCAATTTTTGCAACAATTTGCTGTGATCAAGTCGAAAACCAAAAAAAATATCAAAGTATATGTAGTATCATCCTCTATCATTGAAAGTGACGTCAAAAGGGCGATTGCCAATAAAGAGGTATCGGGTTTCATAGAAAAGCCATTCAGACTGTCAGCACTAATTGGTGTTTTTTCAGATTCAATGATCAGTTTCAACTAATTATACTCTTACAAAAGCTCATTAGCCAGGTTAGCCAATTCACTTCTTTCGCCTTTTTGTAAAGTTATATGGGCATATAATGGGTGTGACTTCGCTTTATCGATGAGAAAAGATAAACCATTACTTTCCGAATCCAGATACGGTGTATCAATTTGATAAATATCTCCGGTAAATACCACCTTTGTGCCCTCCCCTGCTCTTGAGATTATTGTTTTCACCTCATGGGGGGTAAGATTTTGTGCTTCGTCTACAATAAAAAACAATTTGGTTAAAGTTCTTCCCCTAATAAATGCCAGCGGCGAGATGGCGATTTTCTCATTATTAACAAGCTCATCCAGTTTCAACTGAATCTTCGGATCATCGGCAAACTGATCTCTGATAAACTTTAAATTATCCCAAATAGGCGTCATATAGGGATCAACCTTCGACTTTATATCTCCGGGCAAAAACCCGATATCTTTATTACTTAAAGGAACGATAGGTCGGGATACGAGAATTTGCCTGTAATCTCTTCTTTGTTCCAATGCACATGCCAGCGCGAGCAAGGTTTTGCCCGTTCCAGCATTGCCCTGAATAGTTATTAATTGAATATCCGGGTTAAGCAAAGCATGCATCGCGAAAGTTTGCTCCGGGTTTAAACTTGAAATTCTGAACGCCTCCTGAGGACCTAAATTGATTAGCTTGTCATCTTTTTTAC
>CBIHLM010000110.1:0-9246 GCA_966210515.1 uncultured Pedobacter sp. | reverse complement strand
AAAGCTTGATCTTTCCAATTACTCCGGCGACTTTGCTCATACTCCAATTTTCATCAGCACGGGCAATCCAGACCCGCATGTGCCTTTGGAAAGAGTTCAGGAAAGTGTGGCAATTCTTGAGAAATTGAACGCCGAAGTTAGTTTAAAAGTTTATAACGGGCGGCCACACACTATTCAGTTCCAGGAAATTGATCTGGCAAATAAGTTAGTACTTGTATAATAAAGAGTTAGGATGAAATACGACGAGATTGCATTAATTGATAACAAAGAACAGCATAATTTTGAACTATGGGTAGACGGACGGCGTTCGTTTATCGACTATAAAAGTCATGGCAATAGGGTATATCTTCTGCACACAGAAGTTCCAAAGGAACTGGAGGGCAACGGAATCGCCGCCGCCTTAGTTGAAAAGACGCTCCGATACCTGGAAGAGAACCAGTTAAAGCTTGTTCCGCTTTGTGTGTATGTACAGAGCTTTCTTAAAAGACATCCAGAATGGAATCGTTTAGTTATAGAAAGGGCAAAGTAATTATGGAGGAGTTTATGATCACCAAAGTATATTCTGATATTAACGGAGATTCACAATTTGAAGAAATTAGAGTACCCCTAAACCCGGCCGGAACTATTGGATATTTATCTGAAAAGTATGAAGTAGAAAGCCTTGTATTTCGCAAGGTGCTACCTGCCTACGATTACGACTTTCATACCGCTCCTGCCAGACAATTTATTATTCTGCTCGACGGTAAAATCGAGATTGAAACATCATTAGGAGAGAAACGTGTTTTTACCGGAGGCGATGTTCTGCAGATGGAAGATACAACGGGTAAAGGGCATAAAACCAGAAACCTTGAAATGATCGAAAGGAAGTCAGTGTTTATTTCCTTTAAATAGATTAGGCTGCCCATTATGAGCAGCCCGATCTATTAATGTGTAGCTTTTTCAAATGAGACAACCCTGTGAAGAGGACGCCCCATTTGTTGTCATTTGCTAAATAATGAAACTTCAGCGAAAGACCTAATCTCTTGCATACAACAAGGTACCGAACCCAAGTTGATCATACCCTCCACTATTGCCTCCGTAATCTCCACCGCCACCTTCAGGAAACGTAGATTGGACGCCCAAACCGGTAAATTTTGCAGTAAGGTTCTTAACCTTTGTATAATGGTAGAAAGGAGCTGACCACATCGGGCGAGCGGTTCCCCTTCCCGCCTCACTAATTTGGGTATGAGTTTCTGTTCGACAATCGTGAGACCACCTTCTTATGTATTCCTGAAAAGGCACATTTAGTCGGGCTACATTATATTTAGCAGAATACTCACAGGCCTTTAAAAAGCGGTTATCGTCAAATCCGTAAAAATCATCTCCCTGTGTCCAAGCTAACTGGCAAATCGTGCCCAGCAAAGCGATGACTAAAGTAGAATGTCCCTGATCACGACCACTTTCCTGAAGTTGAGCCAAGCCCGAATTCTCGCCTTCAAAAACGTAATTAATGGCTTTAAACCAATTTCCATTCCCCCTCCCTCTTTGCAAATAATTAACAGCGTAGTTATACATCGATCTATTGTCGGTCAGAATGCCAATAGCCATTACAGAGGCTAGGTTCGCCAAATCCCAGTTAGCCCAATAGTGTGAATCGCAGGTGCCCCAATGAGTTGTTAAGAAAGCCATATTGAGGCTATAAAAAACCTTTAGCATCCACTGCTTATACGCCACAAAGTCCTGTTGCGTCCAACCTTCATAATCTCTTAAAAGTTCCGCAGCAACCGCAAACTGATAACCATATATCCCTCCTGCTAAAGCGGTATTGGAATCTCCACTTATTTTTTCGCAGGTTGAAGCCCATGCATTTAGAATATTAACCGCAGCTTGAGCATATTGGCTCTCTCCACTTATTTTCCACCTCAAGGCGAGTTGATAGGCCGCCGCAGCGTCATTAAATGCTCTGGAATAATTATCAGGATCAGGTTCTTCTGCGCTTCGCCCCCCACGCACTAGCTTAACTACCGGAGCAGCAACGTAAGAGGTCTGTGCATGAGAATTGGCGATTAACTTGTTCCAACCTGAAACCCATGGCTCGGCATTGGCAGCAATTTTAGCTTTAATGCGGATAAAATCTTCAGCTGTATGAAGGCCTCCGGAATGTACCATTGGTGTGTTAAGTGGCAGGGTGTCAATATATTTTATGTTGCTTGCCGGGGCAGTTACAACTGCTTCGGGGTTGGCAATACCCTTCTTCGAACAAGATGCAGACAAAAAGCTGCAGCAAACAATCAGACCAAGATAAATACCTGGATATTTCATGATACTTTAAGATTATAGTTTTGGTTCATTTTAGATGTTTGCCTTTATCAGACTCTTACGTCAATGGCGCAACAAAAACTCCACTCCTAACATACTTGCAACAGAATATAAGAGGAGCTCTTTACAAGAACCCCTCTATTCTGATTACCCACTTAGTTTTTAACTAATTTTATCCATTTCACAATAAAATAACTACCTGTGGCACTTCCGACCATATTTCCTAAAAACCCTATAGAAACAGTTTGCGTAGTTGGAAGCGTAAACTGAACACTTTTTGTTTCGGTAATACTTGGTTTGGTAGTACCTACTACTGTATTATTTGTAAGAGCAACGGATGCTATTGCCGTAGAAAGATTAGCAAGGACGGGTAAACCTGCTCCACCTGCGGCAACTACACCATAAACAGAAGAGTTCGTTTGAATTTCCGAATAATCGTTAAATGAAAAAGTATAAGTTCCAGCTGGAAGTGTGGTTACCTGATACACCATTCCATTTGTAACTGGAGTATTTCCCCAGGTTTCCCAATTAATAAATCCGGTAACACCATTCCAAGCTTCGGCAGCATAGCCACCATAGGCTCCCTTATTTAAGCCAGCTGCGTTTGTAATCCATGGAGCTGCAAGAGTTCCCCATCTTTTGCCATCATACTTATCCCGGGCAAAGCCTGGACCATAGTTTCCTAAAAAGTAAGGAGTAACATCACCCGGCGCTGAAGGATTTATAATAGCAGGTGTCGCCGATAAGGTTAATCCGCCCATGCTAAGGGTAACGAAGCCCGAACTAAAATCAGTTGGGGCTATCATTTTAATGGTATTGTCCGTCAAAGAGAGGATGGTAGCTTCCGTGCCTTTGAAACGTATTGAAAGTTTTGACGCATCAGTACCGAAACGAATACCCTTAATGGTTATAGTATCAATCCCCGGTAATGCAAGGTTTGCGCCAATTTTATTACTCGAAGCTATTGAGGAAATTACCGGTGCAGGAACAACAGTATAAGTAGCAATAGAATCCAGGGTATGTGTCCAAACTTTTAAAGTAACTTTTCCGGTAACGGCTCCTCCTGGCACTTTTACTACAATTTGGTTATCAACACAGGAAATTACCGAATCGGCCTTTATACCACCAAAAAACACTTTTACGGCGCCAGTTACAGTGCCAAAGTTTGATCCGGTAATTGTAGCATAAGTATTCGGATAACCACTTGTTGGGGTCATACCTGTTACCGCAGGCACAGGATAGATAAACTCCCTGAACTCGGCGCTTTTTTCACAGGCAGAACAGAGGATTGCCAAGATAGCAAACAGCCCAATTTTTTTAAATATCTGTCTCATTTTCTATTTTTTTAATTTTTTGATATTCTATAACACATACTGATAATCCTTCTCTCTAATAACCCGGATTTTGAAGCAACTTATTATTAAGTTGAATTTGATTAGTAGGTATCGGATATAGATAATGCTTGTCTGTAACGGAGTGATTCAGAGAACTTGAAACAATTACGCTATTCAAAGAGCCGTCAGGGGTTGCTGCCGCTTCTTCACCCCATAAATACGAGCCCGCTTTGTAAGCAGTTGTAGGCGCTCCAGTTGCATCTTTGAAAGGTGTAGTGTAACTCGGATCACCAACAACTCTTCCTAGACGGGAGGGATTTAATGACGCTTCTAAAATTCCCCATCTTTTTAAATCATCAAAGCGTTTACCTTCGCGATATAGTTCAACAGCTCTTTCTCTTCTAATTTCCTCTTTCATATCCAGTCCGTTAGCTGTAGCAAGAGCATTGGTAAGATGAGCTACCCCTCCGCGATCTCTTAATTTGTTGATAGAAATATCGAGCTGCGCGTCGGTAATAGCACCATTCAACTCAACCAATGCCTCGGCATACATAAGATATACGTCGGCAAGCCGGATGATAGGCCAGTTAGCGGATTCTGTCCTGTCGGTTCTCCGCGTACCAAAGCCATAAACTGCATATTTACTGTTTCCATAACCACTAGCACCCAGGCTACCATACTCCAATGTGACAGAGGCCGGAGGAGTGCCATCGCCATATAGGTAATTCAATAAACGACGGTCTCTATTCTGAAACTCGGAAGTAAATGTGTGGTATCCTTGAAAGAGCGGCGATTTCGCGGGAGGTAAACCATCGGTACAAACTGCCAGATCTACATACTTACGACTTGGGTAAAGCTGCCATGATGTCCAGCTGATGTTTAAATTCGACTGTCTATATGTAAAATCATAAGTTCTGTAAAGAATAAACTCCTTGTTCGAGGTTTTATCATACCCACCGGGGTTTGACCCGGCATCTTCCAGGTTAAACAGATACCAGGAGCTGGCATTCTTCATTTTGGGATCCGAATTCTTGTTCCATATTTCATATCCTCCATTATCGATCACATCCTTACATTGAGCTACTGCATCGGCAAGGTATTTATTTACATTAGCAGCATCATATCCGGCACTTCCAGCTCCAACACTGATACCATCGCCGTCAGTTTCTTTACCAACATACTTTTCCCAGGTAGCCTCATACAATTCTACTTGCGCTTTAAACGCTTTAGCAGCCCACTTACTCACTCTTCCCTTATCTGATGCAGTTATGTTCTGCTCTACGGGCAACTTTGCTATCGCATTATCTAAATCACTTAGGATCAAGTTAACAACTTCATATCTGCTACTTCTCTGCGCAAATAGCTCAGGCGAATTAACATCCAGAACAGAGGTCACAATAGGTACTCCTCCAAAGGTCTTTAACAGATCAAAATATTTATAAGCCCTAAAGAAATAGGCCTCGCCAACATATTGATCTATATCTCCGCCGGAATACGCAGCGGCTTTAGAAAGTAAAATATTACAACTACGTATGCCGGAATAATCCCAGTTGGTGCTTCCAACCGCTATGGTTCCGGTGCCAATGTCGGTACCGCTTCCATTACCGTTAGCGGATAAATCGGATCCATTGTCCATATTTCCAAAACTCCATCCCTGAAGCTGGTTGTAGAAACCAGCACTATAAGCCTTAAAGTCAGCGGATTTACTAAAGTATACTGCATCTGTAAATTGCGCGTTTGGCTCAAGATCGATGAAGTCTTTCTGACAAGCGGCTACACTAAGGCAAATCCCGCTCATCATTATATATTTAAATGCTCTATTCATTTCTTTAATCATTTCAGGTTTTAAAATCCAACGTTTAATCCAAACGAGAAGGTCCTTGCAAAAGGATAACCGCTGTTTATGGATGCTTCGCCCATCTCAGGGTCAAATCCGTCTTTAACAGTTGTCGACTCCCACAAATCATTTCCAGAGAAATAAACTCTTAGCTTTGACATATGAATTCTGTCAGAGAATTGCTTTGGTATAGTATATCCAAGAACCAGGCTCTTCAATCGTATATAACGATTGTTCTGCAGCATAAAATCATTATTCGCATAATTCCAACCAGCTCTTCTATTGTTAACAGTCAAACGAGGAAACAAAGCATCAGTATTAGTTTCGGTCCATGTTTGACCTAAAAAGGCAGGATTCTGATTTGTCCATATTGCACCAAAAGGATAGGACATATAACCATTGCGCATAATATTTTGCTCCAAATGTCCCTGAAAGAAAGTATTTAGATCAAATCCCTTCCATGAGCCACCTAAATTAATACCGAACACGTAGTGAGCCGTTCCGTCGCCTGCATATACAAGAGAACTCTTTTCGTTACCCAGACTTGTAATATTACTCGTACCAGCCACATCGACTTTTTTAGTATCGCCCGGACGCAATGCTACGGATTGGTTATTCTGCTGAAGATTAGCCAAATCAGTACTGGTTCCGTACGCAGCGTAATAAGCATCTACCTCTGCCTGGTCTTTAAAATATCCGTCGGTTTTGTAAACGAACCAGGATTGCCAAGGATAACCGTTAACGATACCATTTCTTCCGGCCCCATAATTGTCGGCACCTTCTACACCGGAAACCAGCGTTCTTGTGTCGCCAATGTTAAAACCTACATTGTATGCAAAGTCGCGTTTTCTATCCTTCCATCCTACTACGGCTTCCCAACCTTTAGTGTTAAATTTCCCGCTATTGGTTTTAGGTGCATTTCCACCCAATACCGAAGGATAGCTTACATTGATCAACATCCCGATATTATCTTTCTCAAAAATATCGAAGCTAGTAGTCAGGCGGCTGTTAAGAAAATTGAGATCGATCCCCAAGTTCTTTTGCTTAACTTTTTCCCAGGTCCTGGTAAAACTTATTAAACCATTATTATTCAAGCCGCTCGACGATTGAGGTGCGGCAGGCGAGCCTAAAACTACGGTACCAATATTGACCGTCGAAAGATAGTCGAACGCTCCTAAACCTGAAGCTTCATTACCGGTAATACCATAAGTTGCCCTCAACTTTCCGAAGTTAACAACAGATGATAAATTCTTAAAAAACCCTTCATTACTGAATACCCATCCAGCTTGTACTGATCCAAAGTTTTTAAATTTAAATCCTGAAGCAAAACGAGAGTTACCATCTCTCCTGCCCACCAATTCAAATAAATATTTCTCCGCGTAATTGTAGTTAAACCTCGACAGGTAAGAATACCTGCCATTTAAAGATTTTGAACCTCCATTTCCAGGTATTGCTGCACTCGCTACACTGATATCATAAACCCCCAGATCTTCAAAGCCTACCCGACTAGCGGAAACTTCCTGAGAATTATTTTTCTCGGCATTGAGGCCGGCTACGGCTGAGAAAGTATGCTGGTTAAAGGATTTCTCGTAACGTAACAAAGCTGAATAGTATTGATAAAGCTGCTGGTAAGCTTCAGCGGAATACGTGTTATTTGTGCCACCTGTATTCAATCCAATGCCCCCTTTCACACCGTACCAGTTATATAATTGCACCGGCACCACATATCTCTCCCGGTTGAACCTTTCATTCTGTAAGGATGCTAAGCCCTCTACCGATAAATCTTTCAATATCTGATAGGTAGCTTTCAAATCAACTCGTCCGGTCATAGAATTTTTATCGTTTCGACCACCATCAGAAGTCATTGCTGCAGCGTTTCTTATAGCCCCGCCATCTATTCCATTAAAGGTGGCAAACCATTGCCCGAAGGGGTTCTTAGCCGGATAGAATGGCATATCATAGGCATAAAGCGTATTATCTAAACCAACAGATGGCTCACTGGTGTTTGCATTGATTATGCTAACTCCTGATTCTACTTTCAATTTGTCTGTAAGCTTGTAATCGAAATTAAAACGGGCATTATATTGCTTTTGGCCATCGTAGGCCGTAGCTAAATTCCCTTTGTTATTTGCATAACCGAAAGACATTCTATATCCTGATTTATCAGTACTATTTGAAATACTCAAATTATGTTGATAGGAATATCTGGTAGCGAACATCTCGGCTAAACGATTGGAATTGAAGATGTAAAAATCGGTACCGAATAATGGATAAGCCCCTTCAACACCTTGCTGCATCTTTTCCAGATTCTCCTTATTACCCCATACCCAATAATTTGGAGTCGTTTCCTCTTTGTTTGCTTCTAACCATATGGTGGCATACTCCTGCATCGTAGGTGAATAACTGGTAATCCCATTGGTATTAAAGCGAAAATTGCCGCTGTAATCTACTCTAACTTTACCTTTCCCTCTTTTGGTTGTAACTAAAACCACACCGTTAGAAGCCCTGGACCCGTAAATAGCCGCAGCTCCATCTTTCAAAACAGAGACACTTTCAATATCGTCTGGATTCATATTCTGAAAAGAATAATAGTTCACGATGGGTACCCCATCCACGATAATCAGCGGCTCACTTCCATTAACCGACGAATTACCACGAATCCTGAAAGATATACCTTCATTACCCGGGCGAGGAGAAGAACGGGTAACCACCAATCCAGGTGTCTGCCCTTGAAGGGCAAGGCCAACGTTAGTAATAGCTCTGTCTTCGAAAACCTTACTATCAACAGTTTCGACCGCACCGGTGACAGTTGCTTTCTTTTGTGTACCATAACCCACAACAACAACTTCATTTAATTGCATGTCGCCCGGTGATAGCCTGATATTCATCACCGAACTGGTGTTTACCTGTACCTCCAGGCTTTTGTAACCAAGAAAAGAAACAGTTAATATTTCCGATCCGGTTGGAACTGCCAGAGAAAATTCTCCATTAACATCAGTTGTTGTCCCCTGCTTGCCATTTTTCACTTTAACTGTTGCCCCGATAACAGCTTCGTTAGTTGTAGCATCTACAACCTTTCCTTTTACAGTACCTTGTTGTGAATACGATTGAAACGAAACACTTAATCCAAGAAACAATAGTAAAAGCAGTTTAAATTTTGCGTCTAAATAATTGTTCATGCTTTTTGATTATTTAATTGGTTTTCTATTCGCTGCCCTGGGCAGTATGACCTTTTTATATTATTATGACACCAATAATGGCATGCAGATACTCACTAAAATTTATTTTTTCCTTAACAAATGGACTTTACTAAACCGATTTAATAATTTACATTAATCGGTTTAGCAAAAAACAGACTCGTCATGTTGTTTCCGCAACGATGAGCGATCCTCATTAGCATCGTTTCGACAATTCTCCCGCTTATTTGAAACTTTCATTTAGCATAATTAAGTCATCATAGTTTACGCTATTAATAAAGAGTGAGGGGAACTAGAATTTATTTCTAAAAAACAACGGTGTCTTCCCAAACCAACCATTTCCTATTACAAAAGCAGAAGCGTGCAATACGAAAATTGCCTCTTAAAACTTCCAATGCTTTTATTAACACAAAAAGGCCTTGCGGCCTCCTTATGTTAGAACTAATAAGTCTTGTTAGATAGATTACTCTTTAATAATCTTTTCACTGGCTATCTGAGTTCCGTTGATAATCTGAACCACATAAGTGCCTGGCTGCAGAGCAGAAACCGAAATAGTTTGAAGTGTTTGTGTTAAGCGGTG
>CBIHLM010000109.1:0-9318 GCA_966210515.1 uncultured Pedobacter sp. | reverse complement strand
AAGAACTCAAACGCCGATACCCCAAACATTCATGGCCCGAAAACCCGCTCGAAGCGGAGGCGGTAAGAGGGGTGAAGAGGAAGGGTTAGGGTAGGCCGTGCGTCATCCTGTCCGGCCACTGGCGGATCAGCATCTGCTCCGTGCATTGGCCTGTTAAAGGATAATGAATTTTTTAAAGGTTTGGAAAAGGTACTGATGGTCTTCGTAGGTGCTGGGGCCCTGCCATTTGCTAATACTGCACAGGCATTAGCCACGAAGGCCGGTATCCGCGTCTGTCAGGTTTAGAAATGAACGAAGAACTTCGAATATGCTGTAATTCTGCTTTCCTCGCAAATCTCATTCCGAGCATAGGGCTCCTCGTGCAGCGCGCTGACTGAGGATTCATGGCCAACTTTTAACTGCAACAGGTTTGTGCGGGGGCGTAGGTACTTTCTAGGAAAGCTTGTTGGAATAACGGTTCAAATATTTAAAGCAAGCGTGTGTCGTTACCTTCCGAGTTAATAACATGGCAGTACAAGTACTCAACGTAAGCCGTAGCTGCATGTTCACATGGTCAAAGAGAAGGCCAAAAGCCTGTTAAATATCAGCTCCATCTAACCATCGCTGACGATCGCTTGGGATGTCAACCTCAACCACCTTTCGTATTGTATTTATGATCGTTCTTACCCAATGAATATCTTGCTTGTCAACGCTCGAAATTTCACTTTCAATTTGTTCAAGCTCACTCCTGTCTCCGACGAAGTGGCTTCTAACGATGTCAATTGCATGTGCTTGAACAAAAGGAGCCAAAGTGTACTCTAAGCTATTTCTTGTTACGGAAAGTAGTTTTTGCAGAAAGGGGACAATATTGATTAGCTGCGTCAAGCGCTCTGTGTCTTTTCTGGTGAGGTGTATGACTCCTAAAAGACAAAGTGTTTGTAGGTTTCTCTTTTCTTGTTGTCCAAACGTGTTCGCTCTCACACCAAGTCTTTCTACTGAAATAGTGTTATTCAAAATGTTCGATGATATTTCGGTAACAAGTTCAAACAATAGAGGATCTGACGCGCTGGAATGAAAAGTCGACAACATGGAAAAGTAGTGTGCACGCATCTGATTTTTCTCGTGGCGATTAGTCATGACCGCAGTTAGAAGCATCATGAAAAGTGGAACTGTTGCAAACGTAGTTGCTGTATCTTCTGCGTCGGACCATTGTTCGCTTGGCTTATCTGAGAATATTTCATCAGTATCGAGCGCTTTCAGATGCTCACTTCTTTCTTTTGCTGTTCCTCTGAAGTGTGAAAAAATTGCTCCATTATATAGATACGCTTCAAATGCTTCAGTGGGTTTAAAGTTGATGATTGCAAAATGAGCTGACACCGAACTAATGGTATGGAAAATTTCCTTGGAACCACATTTCCTCGCCTCATCGAAAGCCTTAAGTGCCCACCCGTAGGCCTTCTTAGGCTCACCTAATGCACTCGCCATATAAGCTAATTGCACAAGGATGAAACTATCATGCTTAGCATTATACCGCTGGGTGAAATCATTATGGTTATTATTAAACATTCCTTGGTATGGAGCAAAAAAATCCTCGCCTTCGATCTGAGGAGGTTTGCCATCAGTCATCATCGCGCTGCAGTAACCAGTCAAGTGACCGGTCAAAGAAAATAGCCTGATCCATATCGGTCCAAAATCGGATTTTCTGATTTCGAACAGCTTTGCGACTATGTCTTCCAGTGTTAGGAAGGTTTGAATGTGCTCGCCATTTAGCCAATAGGACACAGCCAGCTCATCTAACAGAAGGATAAGATCCAGTTTTGCATAACTCTTAATAGTTTCTGCGAGCTCAACTGCCTCGAGGCAATAGATAACTGCTTCCTGTGGAGACATCATCGCTATGGATGTAGCGGTCTGAAGCAGCACGTCGATGCGATCAACATGATCATCTCCTTTGTAAGCCAGGGCCTTTTTAAACCAGTCGATTTCCTGCTGTTTATCGCCCAGCTCCTGATATAGTCTACCCAGCTGAGCACTTAGAATAAATTTAGCACGGGTGCCCTCGGATTCCTTCAGATGATGCGCAGCAAGCTGAATGGCGTTATTTGGATCATTATACCACTTCGACTCAATGTCAATTAACCCTCGCAGGATACTCGCACTCAAGTGTTCTTGGTTTGCCTTCGTAAGAAATTCAAGTACTTTATTAAGCTTTTGAACTCCAAGATCGTCACTTTCAATCTGCGCTTCGCGATTGACAATCGCACGGCAAAATACATTCAGCGTCATACCACTTATTTCTGACTCAAATATGTTTAAGCCTGAATTCACGGCCAATGTGGCAATTTCGATCCACGAGTCAACGTTCTTGAGTGTGTTGATCTTCATTACCGGCAACCAGATCAAGTTAGACAACATAGTGAAGTCGTCAAAAATTCGGGTAACTTCTTCAATCTCAGTTAGATTTTTGAGCACAAACGACATATGATCAAAAAAGTCTGCCACCGGAAGGTCTTCAAAATAGGTTATTACTAGCACTAAACGAGATATGCCTTCTTCAGGAACCGTGGCATTTCCATCTTCAAAGATCCTGTTAGTTTTTTCCAGTAGTTTTGAAATGTCTCTATCAATTAATTTGTATAACCGGAGTTGTTCACGCCTGATCATGACTTTCATACCGATGCCCATTTCTGTTGGAAAGTCGGTACTGGTCCAGTACAATAGCATACCTGAACTATCTAATATCTTTCCTTCCTCTTTTGAAGTTGTTGCCTCATACATTTTTAACAGCACCATACCTGCGTTATCGAAATCTTTCCCACTCAGGAAAGCCATAAAAGCCCGGTTCGCGCTGAATTGATTAAGCGACTTACTGGCTAATATACTTTCACCAATGGCTCTATGGATATTTTTGACAGACTCTTGATCCAGATTATTTACACCTATATTTTGGATCAGTGGTGATATTTCATATTTGCCTTGACCTCTGAGCTGAATCCAAAGGTTAAGAAGCGACTGTAGTTTTTCGTTAGGATGGATAATTTCTTGTTCTACTTTACTTACTGCCTGTACCTGTTCCATGCCGAAGGTCCAGCTGATTAGGCTAAGCCGATACAGCAATTCTTTCGCGCTCTGATCCACGATATATTTGATAATTGCCTGTTGAGCATTTTCTAAAACTCCTACAGCAAATTCAGTACTCATTACAACGTCAAGAACTTCGTCCCTGTCAGCTCCCCAGTTGATTGATTTGAGGTGTTGGATCATTGCCGTGGTTAACTGGGGATTCCGATGTGCTCTTGCAGCAATAAATGGAACCATTCTCAGAAAATCATCTGTGGCACCTTGGTTAACCAAATATTCAGTGATTTCTTTATCATTGAATTCGAAATCTTCGTAGACGAAAACCGAATCCTCCGAACATCTGTGAGTGATAGAGTTAGGAAAGTGAAAATTTGAAGTGGTGATGAGCTTCGTAGAACTGGTTTCGAGTAAATTGATCAGAATCCGAAACAATTCGATCAAACCAGGCACTGAGTCATCTAAGCGTGGTACGTCGTTGAAAATCAATAAACTTCCTTCGGGTAAGTTTGCAATCACTTGAGCCACCCATTCCTTTTTGTCTGTTTGTGGATGGCAGTTAGAAATAGTAGCTAAAAAGAATTCAATAGCCAGGGCTGTGAGCCTAAGGTCTGATTGATATTCACGCAGGTCTAACCAATATACATCTTGAAACTCTTTGCTTACCAGCGATGCCATTTGTGTTTTTCCAGAACCGTTTATCCCATGGAAAGCAAGCCAAGGCAGCAAATTTAATAAATCTAGGATTTCCTTCACCTTCTCTGCTCTCACGGTTCCATTAAGAATTGTTCCGGGCGCACTGGTAGAGATGTTCTGCAGTCGATAACTAAATATCGCATCATATTTCAACGCCTCGACATCTTTGAATACAGTATTTAGAGCTTTTGATTGAGCGTCACTCTGTTGCTCTAAATTTCGCAGCCGCTGGTCTACCTGACTAAGAAGTGATCGCAATAGGCCCACTAGTTCCCGGTCTTGCGGAGACTTGGTGCTTTCCAGTCCCTGAGTTCTAAGTGTCTTAGCGTCTAGTTGCTTGATTCCTTTTGAACTAAGCAGCTTGAATACAAATACGAATAGACGCTCATAGAAGGTTTTTGGTTCTTCAGTCTTAAACTCGGTGCGTATCTTATCTAGAACAGTTTCTACGATGCTGATTTGATCTTCTTTCTGCCCAGCCCATTCGAAGGTCAAAATGAAATCTTTAAGGTTTCCAGGATCATCAAGGTAGCTATGGAATGCTTTCCATTCAGCGTCCTTTTTTATTTGTTCATCTAATAACTTGCTCGTTAGGGGTATGAACTGTTCAGTTATCTTTTTTTGAATGTGTTTTTGCAAAACTGAGACCGTTTCATTATTTTCCCAGCTAGTGGATGGATCATAAAGTTTGATCCATCTTTCAATTCCCTTATCGCCATTTGTAAACAGGGCTGGCCGTTCCTGTGCGTATTCGGCGTTAGTTAAGAATCTAAAACTGACCGCTCTACCAGGGTTATTGATTTTATGGTCATAGAAATTTTTGAGGAGTTCGAGTGTCAGATCGGTGTTTAAGGTGACTTTCCCTTCTCTATACTTGACCTGTTCCAATTCTCTTGAGATTTCCTGTTGAGCTAGGTCACGTTGCACCAAGTCTATATCTTCACCTCGCTCTAACTCAAGAAGGTCGTGTTCTTTAAGTTCTAACCATCGTAGAATGGTAAAATCTACCTGATAGACAAAACCGCGGATAGTGCTCCAGGCATCTCTATTGCTAATTTCCTTAAAGTCTAACCTAGGAGTCATTCAGATGCATTAATTCAATAAATATTATCAAATATTTCAAAATAACCATTAATTGTGATGACTTCTTTAGGTAAAAGTAGATTTGTATCCCTGCTACCGCGAGCATAAGCATTTTGCATAAAGCGCTTGCTGGTTCGAGCTTGCAGCTCGGACCTTTTACCTAGATGATAGGTCTTATCTCAAATCCCCCTTACTGGTCTTAGCGTCTCGCTAAGACCAGTAACTAATTAGACAGGCAGTCACGAGTTACCAATAAAAGTCTTAGAGAGACGCTAAGACTAGAGGGGTGATTTCTTATCCTGGATTATTTCTTCTAGATTGAGCTAGGATGAAGTTGATTCACCAAATCGAAAAGAGCCTTAAATGGTGACTTTAGGCCTTATTAAATAATATTATCGATTAAAATGTGAGTCTATCTCAGCTCCAATGGCGCTTGCCTCTTCGTATGATCTCGTGCCTTCCGCCCACTGCCATCTATCATCGCTTTTGTGAAGTACACCTAGCGTTTCACTACCGCTAGATACTGAAAATAATGTGACATCTTCCCGTTCGCCTTGATGAGATTGGATGTGCAAGATTCGTTCTTCAGAAGCGAAATTTACCTTTACGTTTAATGTTTCCTTTGTCATAATAGGTTAATATAGGATATTTAAGTTATATAACTCAATAGTTCCTTCCACAGTTTGGCGCAAGTATGCAGCGCTGACGGAGGGCTGAGTACTTGTGCCTCAGACTACCAACGGTTCTACCATCGTTATCTCAATCATTCCTTTCAAATCGTAATAATCTCTGCTCTTATTGGTATTGTACCAACAAACCGATGAAGGGCTTTATAAATATTTTGTGGTTACCCTTAAGTTTTCCCTTATAGCGCAAGCGTCCTCCCGTACTGGTCGTAGCGTCTCGCTACGACCTTCGATAAATAACGTCTAAGGTATTCTAGAGGTAAGTCTAATCCCTTTAATTATGAGATCTGAAATGATTTTTGCCTTTACCAAAACCTCAATCTGAATATAAGAGTGATATTTTTTCTTCGTACTAAACTTACACATTCCCTCTTTGTAGAAACTTGTTACAGTGGTTAAGTATGCTTCAAATAACAAATCAACCAGCATTACACCACCCGGCAGCTGATAAACCTGCAGTTCATCTTCTTTTTCTATAATTTCGCACCTCCTCAGAGTATACTTCTTTATTTCGGGAAGACGGCGATAAGAAGCCACGTCCTTTCCCCATGCTGGCGCACGCGTGTCGCGTGTGCATTTTCTTAATTTTTCCTAGATTTATCGTCTAAACCTATATCACTGATATCTTGAGCCGGAAATATAAATTCTTGAATAAAGAAGGACTGTACTTTGTAAGCTTTGCGACTGTAAACTGGATTGATGTATTTGTTCGTCCGCAATACAATAATATTATTCTTGAAAGCCTTAAATATTGCAGAGCAAATCTTGGGATGGAATTATTTTGCTGGTGTATCATGCCAAGCCATGTTCATCTTATCTATCGTGCTAAGGAGAATAATCCTGAGATTATTTTGGGTAGATTTAAAGAGCACACTTCCAAGCAAGTCATTAAAGCCATTAATTCCAATTTGCAAGAGTCACGACGGGAGTGGATGCTCTGGATGTTTTCCAGAGCTGGCCAAAAGAGCAGCAACGTAAAGTCTAACCAGTTTTGGCAACACAACAATAAGCCCATCGAATTGTGGAGTCCGGATTAATTGAGCAGAAAGCAGAATACATTCACATGAATCCGGTAACTGCTGGCTTTGTAATTGAAGCCTGGCATTGGCAGTACTCAAGTGCTATTGATTATTCAGGAGGCAAAGGATTAATAGAAATTGAATATTTGTAAAGCACACGCGACACGCGTGCGCTAGCAGGGGAGATTAACGGATCAATAGTCTTGTGCTACCTAGAGGGAAAAAACCCGATGGGAATCGAACCCACACGTCCCGAAGGACATCTATTTGACAAATAGACGCGTCTACCAATTCCGCCACGAGATGGCTAGCAAGATAGGAAAAATTAACTCAGCTACAATTCTTTTTCAACCCATCGCTGGCGCAGCCATGTTGAAGACAGAAAAGAATTGTTGACTTAAATTGAATCCCAATTATCTCTAATCTCCAAGCTTGACTTGTCAATAAGCCTTTCGATTTCTGGATTATCTGAGGCTGTATAGTATCTCCCAGCAAAAACATCAATGAGGAAACAGCTCTTCAGGTCTAACTTAATGCCGCGTTTTTCAAAAAACGTTTTCAGTATCAAAAGAGTTGCCTTTGCTTCATCTTCTTTTAATTTTTGAGCAGTAAAATTGAGTTTTAGAAAGCCTATTTGAGTGGCTCCGGCATCTTTAAATAATAACATATCTGCCATTGCACCAATCCTTACATCGTTTTTAGTAATCGAATCCTTCCTTTGAGTCAGATTGCTATTCACTATATACTTATCCAGTATGGGTTCTAAGAGCTTTGACATAGCAACAATTGCGTCCAATCCGTTGGCGGAACACACTCTGTTTTTGTAATCATCTTTATTAATCGGAAAAGCTATAGCCTCATCTCGATAAACTTTCGCCTGGCTTTTAAATTTTTCAAAGTATAAGTCGTTATCCTCCACGTTCGCCGAAAATATATCGCAAACAAGCTTTCGAGCCCTCTCGTAAAATCGTGGAACGTAATCGCCCGGGTACTTAGAGCCGACTAAAATCCTTTTTTTGCCGTTTTCTGTGGCAATAATATATTGTGAAAACCGCTTAAGGGATAGTTTTGGATCTTTTACAACCTTTGCAACTTTTACTTCAAGTTCATTTTCTAACATGGTGCTATAAAAATTAGTTTTTATTTCCATAAAGATACCCAATGCTAAATGCTGTCGCAATTATAATTCGCACGAATTGCTAACATACCGAGGGCAAATGTTAATAAGTAATATTCTCATGTACAGTAGATTAGAAAAATTAGGCGTGCTCGGATGAATTTGAGTTTTGCTGGTTTGAGTTTGTGACTCGGACATGCAATAACTTTGTAACTTGGAAGAATAGATGTAAACGATTTATTTCCTAAGTAAAACGCCTCAAGCCAGATATAGCTTTATACAGCAGCAGTATTGAAGATGGAATAAGTACGGTTTTCCCTATGATGGCAATTGCACTCGCTAAAATTATAGCGAAAAAAAGAAACCAGCCCTCTCTGTCCGGAGAGTTAAGCGTTAGCGTCTCTACGGATTCAACTATGAACAGGAGTCTCGGACTCCGGAGCCCGGAAGTAATCGATCAAAAAGTCGATTATATTCATAACAATCCCGTTGTAGCGGGTTTTGTAACAGAAGCTCATCATTGGAAATACAGCAGCGCCATAGATTATTCAGGCGGTAAAGGGATCCTGGAAATTGACTTTGTGTAATAAGGTCCGAGCTGCAAGCTCGAACCAGCCAACGCCACCAGATTCGTGCATTATGCTCGCAATAGCAGGGTAAATAAGCTTTGCCAATAAAAGGATTTTGTAAATCCGTCTACTTTGTCTCTATCAGCTACAAGCTTCTTTCTATAATAGGCATTAAGCTAGGCTTCTACACAGTCTTCGCGTAAGCTTAAGCCAGAAGGGGGTAGCAGGGGCGTGTCTCTTTTCCGCACCAAAGCCTTTAACTATAAGATGGCGAATTTTTATTTCCAGATCTTCCACGTAAAAACCAAATATAAAATGGCAACACCCGTCCACAACAGGAACGCTTCAAAATGAGTTTCAGGGAAGCCTCGGGATTGGGATATATATGCACCGGTGAGCAAGATCAATAAAATGGCAAAACCAAAAGTCAGTATTAACTTCCTTGCCTTATTTAATGGTTGATGGGCCATATCAGTTTGGCTTTCTGAGACGGTCAATTCCTGCTCAATACTTATTGGTGCAAATTCCAGTTGATTTGCTAACACATCTAATGAATATTGCCGTGGCATTACTTCGCCCTTTTCAATACGCTGCACCGACCGCAAACTTAGTTGGGTCATATCTGCCACCTGTTGCTGGGTATATCCTTTTTTAATACGGCTTTGCTTTATTAAGCGGCCAATTTGCTGGGTATTCAACTATCTAAGGTATGTCAATTACGTCATTTTACGTCATTGCTAAAAGGCGTAAATGTTACAAGGCTAAATATAATACTTTTATCAAAACTTACTCAAATGGCAGGCTTAGTAGTAGAACTTATAATATCATGGTTATTGCTCAAATTTATTCTTAATAAAAACCTTTTGGTGCTTGGGTTTAAAATCAATAGCAAACAACTTACACCAATAATAATAGCTTTATTTATACCGGTGGCTTTCCTGGTTGTTCATTTGGTGGGTATATCATTGTGGGTAAAAAGCCCCTATCATTTAAACCCGCATTATACTTTCGCTGCATTTACAAACTCGACGCGGTACGTATTAATATCGGTCATTTATGAGGAGTTGATATTCCGCGGAGCGCTATTATAT
>CBIHLM010000108.1:0-9713 GCA_966210515.1 uncultured Pedobacter sp. | reverse complement strand
GTTTTATACTATTTACTGTTTTTAACACTTACAGGACTCTAATATTGATGTCCTAATTTCAGAAGTCGGTCTTGAAGTACTATACTGACTTTCAAGCAGCTGAAGCGGCACGTAGGGAATTTAATCGACTTAAGCTAATTTTTAAAAGACTGCTATATCTGCAAACTGCTAATAATTTGTAATCCGTTACCCTCCATCTATTTGTTAAGCCCCTCCTCAAAAAGCCTAACAAATCTGTCAAGAGAACATGGAATAAATCGACTGAAAGGAGACTTTATGCCGTGAAAGCTCTTGACTGATGAAGTGGCTTTAAGACTTTTGCTTTCACAAAAGGATGGAGAAAAAAAACTCACACCTCCGGTGCAAGGTGTGAAGAATGCATTTGCCACTTTCCCAATTTCGAAGCAAAGTTTCGATCTATGGAAAACACAACTAACGCCCCTGTCTCGACAAAAACGACTCCCGTTTTTCGAGACCAGCTCTTAACTGTTTCTGATCTCATAACATTTAAAGAGCAATTACTTAATGAAATCAAAGATATTCTCGCCCAACAACCACCGCCGCCGCCTCCGAAACTCGAGAAGCAGTGGCTTAAAGCATTTGAGATCAAGAAGCTTCTGAGACTGTCATCTGGTAAGCTGCAATATCTTAGAGATAAAGGAGTCATCCCTTTTAAGAAGTTGGGTAATGTCACATACTACGATTTGGAAAAGATCCAAGACCTTATGGAAAATGAGACATTCCAACAGAGAATGAAACTCGCATGAAAAAGAGGAAAGCCAAGAGGATAGTTTACCTTGAAAAGCCCAAATCCAAGGAGTCTAATTCAACTGGATACGGGTATCATATTCCTCCGGATTTTGAAAATGTGATGATCTACTTTAGTCAAAAGTGTGAGTCTGAATTGGCTGGTAAGTTCTTTAATCATTTCCAGAAATGTGAATGGAGGTCACCTACTGGTGCACCAATCAGAAATTGGAAGGTAGCGGCGACAGACTGGATATATGATCATCGCCAATCTTTAAAATTAGCTCAAAGAAAACTAGAAAATATCTTATCAGAATAGGTTAGGGTTAGGAGACTGCCATCGCGTCGCAGCAGTCAGCAAGATGTACCATTGTGATACAATGGAATCTTGCCCTTACTTCCGAAGTCAGTCGGGAATGCTGCAGAGAAATCCTCCGAAGTCGGATTTCCAGAAGAAATACATTATGGAAAATAAAACGAACAACCGCACAAAGTGGCTCCATATAAGATTGAATGCTGAAGAGTTTGATGTGCTGAATGGACGGCTTAAAAAGACGACATGCAGAAAGATGAGTGATTACGCACGGTCAGTTTTATTTCAAAAAAAGATAACCGTAACCCATAGAGACCGCTCTCTGGATGATGTTTTGGAAGAGCTGATTCTGCTGCGCAAAGAACTGAACTTCGTCGGAAATAACTTCAACCAAGCAGTGAAAAAATTAAACAGTGTCAGCGGAATGCCTGAGTCCCAAACATGGCAGGCAATGATGATTGTATTAAGGGATCAACTGGAGCCTCAAGTCGGGGCGATAAAAGAAAAGATGACTGAATATTCAAAGTTATGGTCGCAAAGATTATCAATGGAAAAAATATAACCGGTGCTTTAAATTACAACGAAAAAAAGGTAGCACAGGGTAAAGCTGAATTGATTGGAGAAAATGGATTTCTAGCAGACATTAAGACACTTACTCACTATGAGAAGCTTAGCAGATTGAAGCTTTTAGCTGCAATGAATGAACGAATCACTACGAATACAGTACATATATCCTTAAACTTTGCTGTCGGTGAATCTCTTTCATCCGAAAAGCTAAATAATATCGCGAATGACTATATGCGTCAGATTGGATTTGGGGAGCAACCCTATCTTGTTTATCTGCATCGGGATGCGGGACACCCTCATATTCACATCGTCAGCACTAATGTTAAGAAATGCGGAGACTATATCCGACTTCACAACCTCGGAAAAACAAAATCAGAAGAGGCAAGAAAGTCTTTGGAGAAGAAATATCAACTTACTCAGGCTGAAAAATCTCAATTAAATACTAGACAAGATCTACAATTATTAAGCAAGGTGGAATACGGCAAGGTTGATTCAAAGCGAGCAATCACAAATGTCGTAAACCACGTGCTATCCAGCTATAAGTATACAAGTCTCCCTGAATTCAATGCAGTTCTTAACCGCTTTAATGTTATCGCTGATCGCGGCTCAAAAGAGTCAAGGATGTATGCTAAAAGCGGTCTGTTGTATTGGTGCTTAGATTCTAAAGGGAATAAGGTTGGTGTCCCAATAAAGGCGAGCAGTATCTACAGTAACCCTGGCTTAAAAAAGCTTGAGGAGAAGTTTAAGACGAATGAGACACTTAGGCTCCCTTTCAAAGAGCGACTAAGAAATTCACTTTCAAATATGATTCTCACGCAAGCCACAGAGGCGGGTTTTAAACAGGTTCTTGCGTCTAAGGGTATAGATGTTATTTACCGAAAGAATGATGACGGGCGATTGTATGGAGTAACGTTTGTCGATCATCAAACGAGAACCGTCTTCAATGGAAGTGATCTTGGGAAAGCTTATAGTGCAGCAGCACTAAATGAGTTTTTTGCTAAACCAGCTAATGACCAGCCGATTTATAAACCTTCAACCCTTAATACAGGACCGAACACCTCGTACCTGCAAGCGCCCACGAGTGATGGTTCTTCAAAATCAATCCTGGATGATTTATTGAAACCGGAATATCAAGATGGCTTATCAATTCCAGAAATGTCGCAGAATAAGCGAAGGAAAAAGAAAAGAAGATTAACCAGATAAATATTAGTAAAATGGGCACAGGAGAAAACGAACAGGGACTTAGAAAGATAATGGACTTTACCCGTATGTTGTCCATTTCCATTTTAGCAATCCATATATATTTATCGTGCTACAGTCTCTTTAAAGAATGGGAATTATCCAGTACGATTACCGACAGGATTTTGCTTTCACTATCAAGGATGACGCTTTTTAAAACTGCCCTTAGCGCAAAGGCATGTTGCATTGGGTTGTTGCTCATATCTCTTCTCGGCGTGAAAGGCAGGAAAGATGAAAATACTAATATTCGACCTTTGATGATATACGCGGGTGTCGGTTTTATGATGTTCTTTGGTCCTCTACTAATCAATCCATATTCATTAACAGCTCTCCCTTACATTGGCTTGAGCGTAATTGGTTATATTTTAGTGTTGACTAGTGGAACTAGACTTTCAAGGCTTTTCAAGCTCAACTTAATTGGAGATGTATTCAATAAAGACAATGAAACGTTTCCCCAAGAAGAACGCTATCTTGAAAATGAGTTTTCAATCAATTTACCTGCTCAATATTATCTGAAAGGAAGAGTTCGAAAAAGCTGGATTAATATCATCAATCCCTTTCGCGGCTCCTTAATCTTGGGAACACCGGGCTCAGGTAAATCCTATTTTGCGATTAGACATTTTATAACACAACACCTGAATAAAGGATTTAGCATGTTCATCTATGATTTTAAGTATGATGACCTGACCAAGATTGCTTACAACACACTATTAAATGTTAGGTCCGGAGTGGATAGAAAATTTTATGTGATCAATTTTGAAGATCTTTCAAATACTCATCGATGCAACCCTCTGGATCCTGTAAGCATGAACGATATAACAGATGCAACTGAAGCGTCAAGAACAATCATGCTCGGACTAAATCGGGAGTGGATCAAGAAACAAGGCGATTTCTTCGTAGAATCTCCAATCAACTTCGTCACAGCTATAATCTGGTTCCTTCGGAAATACCGAGATGGGGAATTGTGCACTCTACCTCATGTAATTGAACTGATGCAAGTCGAATACAAATATCTGTTCGCAATACTTAGCCGTGAGCCTGAAATCGAGGTATTAATCAACCCATTTATTTCAGCCTGGAAGAATGAAGCTTATGACCAGTTAGAGGGTCAGGTTGCTAGTGCAAAGATTAGCATGGCGAGGTTGTCTTCACCATCTCTGTACTATGTTCTCTCCGGGAATGATTTCACTCTTGATTTAAACAACCCAAATGAGCCAAAAGTAATTTGCATGGGCAACAATCCGCAGAAACAACAGGTTTACGGGGCCGTTCTAAGTCTGTACATCTCCAGGATGATTAAACTCGTTAACCGGAAAGAGCAAGTGAAATGCAGTCTAATTTTCGATGAGTTTCCGACTATCTACTTCAACAACATTGATAGTTTGATTGCTACCGCGAGATCTAACAAGGTAGCCACAACCTTAGCCGTTCAAGATTATAGCCAGCTTAAAAAGGACTACGGAAAAGAACAAGCAGAAGTAATTCTCAATATTGTTGGCAATATTATCTCCGGACAAGTCACTGGCGACACGGCGAAGCAACTATCCGAACGATTCGGCAAGATACTTCAGCAACGACAAAGCGTGTCCGTTAATAGCACTGATACCTCAATGAGTAGGTCAACGCAATTAGATTATGCTGTACCTGCCTCTAAGATATCTTCACTCTCATCAGGGGAATTTGTGGGAATGGTTGCGGACGAACCGGCGTGCAAAATAGCTTTGAAGGTGTTTCACAATGAGATTGTAAACGACCACGCGTTGATAAAAGCTCAAGAACAGGACTATAAAGAAATTCCTAAAATTAGAGGTATAGATGAAGAGACTATCCAGGTTAACTACTTCCAGATTAAACAAGATATTCAAGAAATAATTGCCTCAGAACGGCCTTTTGATGATGGCCAAACTTCTAACATCGTTGAGAAAACGGCAGCCGGAGGTAACTTAATGAGGCCCATGCAATTATAGGTGAAGGAGATAAATGTTGCAACATGTAGTTATTGTTTTAACTTTTTCTGGTAAGTTTTTTAAGTTTTAAACAAATTCTCTTCTGATGATGTTTATTTTAGCACATCTATTTAAAACCTATGATTAAAGCTACTTACCACGATAAGGACTTGGTCATTGATATTTTGACTAAATCTTTCGACACCAACCAGAGTGTAAATTACATTGTCCAGCAGGACAGCAAAAGGGCTCAGCGCGTAAAGGCCTTAATGGATTATTCATTCGAGGTTTGTTATGATTTTGGCGAAGTTTATTTGTCAGATGATAAAAGGGCCTGTGCTCTGATTCTCTACCCTGATAAGAAGAAAACCACATTGAAGTCGATTCTGCTTGACGTCAAGCTGATTCTTTCATGTGTTGGAGTTGCTAATATAAAAAAGGCGCTTTCAAGAGAATCCAAGATAAAGAAGCTTCAGCCGAAAGAGCCAATGTATTATATCTGGTTCATAGGTGTCGATCCGGCACACCAGAATTCCGGAATTGGTACTGAGCTACTTAATGAGATAATTGCCGACAGCGCCAATAAGAAACGTTCAATCTACCTGGAGACATCAACTTTGAAGAACATACCTTGGTATAAGAAATTTGGGTTTGATGTCTACAATGAACTCGACCTGACCTACAAGCTGTTTTTCCTGAAAAAGGAAGCTGCGTGATTCAAATACATTGACCTATGAATGTATTTGGAACTGAAATGCATGTGGTAACATTCGTTTTCGTTCTGCTCGAAATTGTAATGTTTTTTTACCAATTGCTTTATTATTTATTCCGGCCTCAAGAGAAAAGTCGGATGTGGTATCTCATTCTCCTTTTTCTGCTTATAGTTTATAACATTACGGGAGGCTTGTTTCCCGATAAAAATCTTGATATTCCAATAGTAACCCAAAATATAATCGCCTACGGAAGCGGGTTTTTAATGGCGTCTTACTTTCCTTATTATTTTTATAAAGCCTTTGAATTAAGTAAAATCAGATTCCATGCTTTGTACGGTGTTCCGCTCTTTCTGATTCTTCCGTACGTAGTGTTTTTTGTGATCGCTTATTCTTTCAATGGCAATCTTGATTTTGCTATTCGCTATGGCGTAATCATTCCGTTCTTCTATTCGTTCGTCATTCTATGGGCCATTGCGAAGGCTGTGTATGCGAAATACAAGGAGCGATCAAACCAACACAACACAGTGGAAATCATTGCTGTTTATTGCGCTGTTCTTCCATGGGCATCTCTGACAGTATTATCTTACTTTCATGCTAGCCAATTGGTTGAGGTAATCTTCACGAATGGAGGCTTTATTGTGATTACGGTTTTATTCATATCCAGGTATATCACCAGGGCAAGGATTGAATATGAACAACTCCAGGTACTATATAATTACGATAGTGGTGCAACTTCGTTTGATGCAAATTGCAAGCTGTATCAACTGACCTTGCGTGAGATTGAAATTGTAAACCTCATTCGTCAGGGAACTAAATACAAGGAAATTGGTGAAAAGTTGTTTATATCCGAGCGAACAGTCACGAAACATGTTCAGAATATCTATGAAAAGCTTGCGGTAAATAATAAGGTGGAATTGATTCATAGGTTGGAACAGAGTCAAAAGCTCGACATTTCTAGCTGAATACTCCATAAATTTTTGAGTACGTCTTTTTACGTAGTTTACTAAATACTAGTATTCACGTATATAAAGTCAGTATTCTATTTCCCTCCTTTGCATTAGAATCTACCCTAATGCTCTATGAAAATATTTACCGAACGTTTGTACCACGCTCTGGAAAGAGAACTGTATACTAATTCTAGTCAGCCTGTATCTGAAAGTGAGAAGTTGAAAGCTGCGGTCAAGATCTGCCGAAAGGCAATGTCCATTCTTAAGCGATTCATAACTTCTTATTTCTTTGCAACGCTGGAGGAGGAGATACTCTTTTTCAAAGATGTAAAGCCGCTATTTTACAGCCAGTACATTTACTACATCAGTGTTTACAATTTCCAGATTAAGAAACCTGTTGGAGCCAAAGACGATCTACATAACTATGTTGCCACTGAATTGGAGGCAGTAAAGCGGTTCTTCGATCAGAATCAATCATTTTTTCAATACTACAGAATGAGAGGTTCACATTTTGACAACTTCTACTTCACCCGGTGTGGGTTAGATTTATGCGCTGACTTGGAGGATTACCAAGCTGATGAGATGTTTTCAACCAGCCATGACTACAAGCTTTCAAAGATTATTGCAAATGAACGATACCAAGATTATTTACATCATCAAATCAATATCGTGGAAGGAACTGCGTCTTGCAACCAGTGTCCGATCATTTGGACCAGTAATCAAACAGACCTTATCGAGCTCATATATGCGTTGGCAGAGTCAGGTGCTATAAATAATGGAAATATTGAAATTAAGCACCTCATTGATAACTTTCAGACGCTGTTTCAGGTTGACCTACACCATTACTACCGTAAATATACGGACATCACCAACCGAAAAAAAGAACGTACTGTGTTTCTGGATAAATTGAAAACAGGGCTAATTAGACGTATGGAAGAGAAATATGAGTGGCGAGAACCCCAACTAAGAAAGATTAATTAAAATGGCATTGAGCGGGAAATCTTCCGCCAAAGTAATTTCGGGTATTGTACGGAGGTACAAATAGTGTCACTTTCATCTAGGAACAAGTTTACCATCCTTGCTGCCGCTTTTCCTTTTGCTATAGGAGAATAAAGTACCTAGATTAAAAAATATTTTAACTTTATTAACAATATCTTTGAACTTCAAAATGAGCCAACAAGCAAGAGACAAATCTAGGGAGTACAAAATGAGCCATCTTAAAAGGCTGTTTGCATTGTCAGGAAATGAATGTGCTGAACCCAACTGTACTAGGACTGTAATTGGAAAGGATGGTGTAACCGTAATAGGAAAGATCTGTCATATTGAAGCCGCAAGCAGTGACGGACCTAGATGGAACTCCATAATGTCGGATGATGAACGTCGAGATTTTGATAATCTTATACTACTTTGCGATGAGGATCATTCTATAATTGATAACAAAGAGAATGAAGCGAAATTTCCAGTTTCTCTTTTAAAACAGTGGAAAAAGGATCATGAGAGTCGAATGCTCGGCGAAAAACTTAAAAATAAGCCATCACTTCTGAAAGATGCTATTAATGCGATTTCAAATATTGGATGGGATGACGTTAAAGAGGAAGAATCGCTGAAGGCTTTTAACCTAAAAGAAAAAATTACACACAACTCATTGAAAAGAAAGGTGTCTTTAATAAATGAGTATAAGAGTTACCATTCAAAAATTAATAAGCTCTATGATGAAATTGAGCGGCAAGGCTCATTTAAAAAAGAGAAGTTGCTTGCAAACATCCGCCTAATTTATACCCAGGTGAAAGGGACATATGTTTTAGATTCAGATAATCCGATTGAAGAAATCAGGAAAAATTCTGATGATATTATCGATGATGTTTATGAAGCAATTTATGCAAAGATCGATGAAAGTATATTTTATGATGAAGATATCGTTTTAGCTATAAACCTTATAATAGTGGATGCGTTCATGAGATGTAAGATATTGGAGGAGCCAGATAATGATAGTTAGTAAGGATACAAATCCTGAAAGAGACGTATATTATTTGGGAGGCAAAGTTATTGAGATTATGAGTGCCTATAAAAGCACACAGGTGGATTTCTTCGAATTGTTTTCCAAGTTAAACAAAAAGGAAAAGGTTTCTCTTAGCCTGTATACTTTAACACTCGATTGGTTATTCATCGCAGGTGCAATTGTAAATGCACCCAATGGTTCAATAAGGAAATGTTTCTAAAAACACTTAAAATCGAGAATAATGACGAACTGATTAGAGAAATCCCTTTCCACAAAGGGATAAATCTTATTGTCGATGAAACTTTAGGGGGGAATAAAACCGAGACAGGAAATAGCGTTGGTAAGACTACGGTCCTGCGGTTAATAGACTATTGTTTAGACAGCGATGGTAAAAACATTTATTATGACCCTGAATTCAAGAGAGTGGATACGAAAATTGGCTCTTTCCTAAAGGATAACAACATTGTAATCGGCCTGACACTTATTGAGAATATTGACGATCTAGATTCCGATACTATTGAAATTCGGAGGAATTTTAAATTTAAAGGAGATAAGAAAAAAAAGATTCAGGAAATAAATGGACAGACATTAAGCAATGATGATTTTCAAGACAGGCTAAAAGAATTAATTTTTAAGTCCACCGAACCAAAGCCGACTATTCGCCAATTGGTTTCCAAAAACATAAGAGACGAAAAGAATAAATTAGTAAATACTCTTAAAGTTTTGAGTCCTTTTAGTTCGGATTCAGATTATGAGGTGCTATTCCTATTCTGGTTTGGAATATCTGTCGACAGTCGTAAAAACAAGTTAGTTAGGGACAAGATAGCTGAAGAAAAGCTTCAAGGAAGGTTAAAGAAAGAAAGTACGTTGTCTCAAATTAATCAGTCTTTAATAGTGATTAATAAAGAAATTGCAGAACTGACTGTCAAGAGAAATTCTTTCAATCTTAACCAGGACTATGAAGCTGACTTAAGTAAGCTAAATAAGATTAAACAGGAGATTAATGTCCTCTCAAATAATCTGAGTACAGTTGAACTACGACGAGAGTTGATTCTTGAAAGTAAAAGCGACCTGGAAAAAGACTATGCAAACATAGATGCATCTCAAATTGGGAAAATGTATGAACGGGCGAGGGTACTAATACCAAACATTCAGAAGACCTTTGAGGAAACATTGACTTTTCATAATGAAATGATTAAACAAAAGATCAATTTTATTACAGAAGAGCTACCACAATTAGAA
>CBIHLM010000107.1:0-10210 GCA_966210515.1 uncultured Pedobacter sp. | reverse complement strand
ATTTTATATACATCAGACAATAAAAATCTTTATTTACTTAAAAAAGCCATAAAAAAGCAAAATATGAAGCCTTATATAGATCAATATCTACAAAATCTCACAAAGCGATAAAAAAAACACACAATAAAGAAAACCACTAATTAAAGATAACAGGAATAGCCCGATCGTTTTGTAAAAAATCCTGTAAACAGAGATTAAAAGAACAAGATCACTAAGAAAACAAGCAAAAGGGAAATTGAAATCTTATTGAGAAATCAATCAGAAATATTTCCATAAGATGACATGAGAAATATTTGCGAAGAATCGGTCGACAAAAGGAAGATTTTGATATCTAAAAAACAACAAGTGAGAACTCGGAAGACAAAAT
Source organism: uncultured Pedobacter sp. (assembly GCA_966210515.1). Lineage (GTDB taxonomy): Bacteria > Bacteroidota > Bacteroidia > Sphingobacteriales > Sphingobacteriaceae > Paradesertivirga. The sequence continues at coordinate 9,843 of CBIHLM010000107.1, read as the reverse complement.
CGGGCGCTTAATCAGTTTAAGCTAAAACATAACTACCGCCCTGTATTACTCCGCGACTTTCAAGAGCTTTATCAATAAAAGTTTGGATCTGCGACTTCTTAACTCCCCAGTTCGGAGCGATCAGTAAATCAAAATCAGCTATGCCAAACAAACGTTGAATTACTATGTCTGGCCTTAACAATGGAATAAAATCAGCCAAAAAATCGGTATACTCTTCGAGAGTAAACACTTTAAAAGGCTCTCTTTTATATTGCACACCCATTATCGAGCCTTCTACAATATGCAAATGATGGAGTTTTACAAATTTGATTTGCGAGAAGCGGTTGATTTCGTCAGCATAGCGCAGCATCATTTCTTTGCTTTCCCAGGGGAAACCGAAAATAGTATGCACACATACTTCTAAAGGTGAATTTTCTACAAGTGTTAATGCTTGTTCCAACTCCTCATGAGAACAGCCTCTGTTTATTCGCAAAAGAGTGTCATTATATATGGATTCCATTCCCATTTCAAGATCCACATCCAGACCCAGCTCAAGATAGCTCTCTAATAATTTGATTTTCTCCTCATCGATGCAATCGGGTCGGGTACCAACAGACAAACCTACTATATTGCCAGGCGAAATACTTTTAGCAATCTTAATTGCTTCATCATACATTGCTTTGAGGTAATGGGTGGGTGCATAGGTGTTAGTATTGGGCTGAAAATAAATAATAAACTTTTCTGCAGCATAGCCGGTGATAGCACGATCTATTCCTCGCTCGATCTGCTCACGAATATTGGGGGTACTGCGGGATAACTCTGGCGTAAAGGAATCTACATTACAATACGAACATCCTCCGTAACCTTTGCTGCCATCTCTGTTCGGACAGGTAAAGCCACCATCCACAATAATTTTGAACACTCGCTTGCCATCGTATTTCTGCTTTAAATAAGCACCATAATGGTTATAAGGTTTCTGTCCAAAATCTAAAGGTGTACCCATGTTATAAATATTTGCAGTTTAGCCAATTAATAAGCGACATGAGGGTTCATTTATTGTCACTCATCAATTTAATTCTAATTTATCTAGCTTTGCAAAGATACATATTCAACTTGGTGAAAGTTTAGCAGGAATTAGATGTTACGTATATATTATAAAAAGGACCGCCGTTTAGCTAAAGAAACCGAGCTAGAGCTACTTAGAGAGATTCCTATTGAGAGCTTAATTTGGGTGGATCTCCAAAACCCTACAGTAAAGGAGAAAGTCACCATTGAAACATACTTTGATATTAAATACTCATCAGAGGAAGAATCGCAAGAGATCGAAAGTTCATCGAGATTCAGCGAAGTTGAAGATGAGATAATTATAAACTCAAATTTCTTATCATTCCACGAAAAAGGATTTTCCTATTGCCCCGTTTCGGTGATACTTGAAAAGGGTATTTTGTTTACCTACCGGGATGATAATTTAAAAACCTTCAGCGAATCAGTTAAAAGAATTAAAGCGAGTCCCGGGTCTTTCAGTAACGGATATCAAATCTTGCTCACAATTCTTGAAACTTCAATTGACCTGGATGCAGATCTAATTGAAGGACTGGCTAAACAAATCGCAGATTTGAATCAGCAATTAATACTCAAAAAAAATCGGCCGGATGAAGAAATCCTGATTCAATTGTCGTTATTTCAAAACGAAACTATGTCGTTGAGAGAAAACATCATTGATAAACAACGTTTAATTTCATCTTTAATGAAGAGCTATATTTTTCCAGAGGAATATAAAAGCGTTTTGCGAATTATGATCAGGGATATAAGTTCTATTTTAGAGCATAATAAGTTTGCATTTGAGCGTCTGGAATATTTACAAAACACCTTTATGGGCTTTGTAAATATTGAACAAAACAGGATCATCAAAATATTTACTGTTGCAACTGTGGCATTTATGCCCCCTACTTTAATTGCGAGCATATATGGTATGAATTTTAAATTCATGCCCGAGTTGCAATGGGATTATGGCTATATATTGGCAATACTTCTAATGATCTCATCTTCAGTCATCACACTAATATACTTCAAGAAAAGGAATTGGCTTTAGTAATTTAGAGCTGGCCTAAACATAGGATTTCGGCTGAACTAATCCGCTCAGGTGATGTTTATTTTTAATGATAAATTGGCACATCGGATGTTCGGGTTTTCATTATAAGCACTGGAAGGGAACTTTTTACCCGCAGGATCTGGCTCAAAGTAAATGGTTTGATTATTACTGCCAATTTTTCAACACCCTGGAACTAAACGCAACCTTTTATCGATTCCCCAAACTTTCTTTCCTCGATAACTGGCGTGTAAAAAGTCCTGCCGATTTCCGCTTTGCCGTTAAAGCCCCTAGAGCCATCACACATTACAAAAAATTCAATGATGTGGTTGACTTAATGAGCAGTTTTTACAACACTGCAAGAGATGGATTGCAGGAAAAACTTGGATGCATATTATTTCAATTGCCGCCCAACTTCCACTATTCAGAAGAGCACTTGCAAAGGATTATCGATAATCTTGATAGCTCTTTCTTAAATGTGGTTGAATTTCGTCACGAAAGTTGGTGGATTGATGACGTTTTTAGCGAATTACAGAAGAAAAACATTACTTTCTCAGGAATGAGTCATCCTACCTTGCCTAAAGATGTTATAAATAATACCTTTTTAATTTATTACAGAATGCATGGCGAAAGCGACTTATATTCATCGAATTATGATAACTCACAGCTTCAAAACCTGGTTGATAAAATTAAATCGATGAAACACGTAAAAGAAGCTTATATATATTTCAATAATGACGTACATATGTATGCAGTCCATAATGCATTAGCGATGCTAAAAATGGTATGAGCTCTGGATTACGTAAAATCAATCGGCTTCTTTCTCCAATATTCCAACAGGGGACCTTCACTCCCAAATACAGGGTCGGTAGACGGAATAGGTACTGATGCAATTTCCCGGATAATCTTCTCCCGATCTTCTTCATTCCCGTTCTTCATATCGTAAGATTTACCTTCAGGGTAAGCACCCACGCACAAAAAATCGTGACTGCATTTTAAGTTTTTATGTGCAACCCCAGCAGGAATTATTACGACATCTCCTCTTACCAATTCGACGCATGTCCCCTCGGGGCCTCCCAGAGTGATATCAGCTGTACCACAAAAAACCCCTAATACTTCGTGCGTTGTGCTATGGTAATGATCGTAATCGAACACCGAGTCTTTCCAACTATTTTCCCAGTTATTTTTCTTAAATAATTCAAGGATAGTATCTATTTCATCGCCCGGATGAAGATGTAAAGCTCCCTTATAGACCAACACCGGCAAATTAGGGTTATTAGGAAAACGTCCGTCATCTTCAAAAATATGGGTAGCTATATGCCCATGAATTACATCTGTTGTATGAGTCATGTCTATATCGTTGAACTATACTAACATATAAAATCCATATGTGATTTATTTTTTATAAAATAGGCATCAGACCATTTTATTGCGCTTTATGAGGTAGGAATGCAAAACAGGATAAAAGCCTTCATTAATATCAGCGTCAACTAAATCTATGTGATACTGAGTACATCTTTGTTGAAGTGATTGACGAAAATTTCCGACTGAATTCGTATAACTTTCTTTAATTTGGGAAGGATGAACCTTAAGTTCCTCACCCGTTTCCATATCAATAAAATGATAGGGGCGGTTCTCAAAGTCAAAATTCAACTCTTTTTTATGATCGAGCACATTGAATATTACAACTTCGTGTTTGTTATATTTGAGATGCTGTAGTGCTGAAAAAATTTCATTCAAGCCTTCCTCATTAACTCCTGTCTCGAACATATCACTAAAAATAATAACCATTGAGCGCTTATGAATGAGTTCGGCTACCTCGTGTAAAGAATCCGCCACGGATGTTTTTGCTCGTTTATTTTCCTGATGCATTAATCTTTCGAGCTCGGCAAATAAATACTTTTGGTGAACTGAGGTTGATTTTGCAGGAGTTGAGAGATGCAATGTATCAGAAAAACAGCTGAGGCCAAAGGCGTCACGTTGTTTTTTAAAAAGATACATAAGTGATGCAGCCGAGTAAACAGAAAAAAGCAGTTTGTTAAATTTTTTCTCAGGGAAATACATCGATGAAGAAACATCCATAACCAAATGACACCGCAGATTGGTTTCTTCTTCAAAACGTTTTACAAATAACTTATCAGTTCGACCATATAACTTCCAGTCTATATTTTTTACTGACTCTCCGCTATTGTACTGCCTATGTTCTGCAAATTCGACTGAGAACCCGTGAAAAGGACTTTTATGTAAACCAGTGATAAATCCTTCAACTACCTGGCGGGCAAGCAATTCAAGATTTCCAAAATCTTGTAAATCTTTATAAGTATTTAGATCAGGCAGCATGATGCAATTTACATTTTTAGAATACGATTAGCCGATTTTAGGCACAAAAAAAGTCCACTCATATTTAACGAGTGGACTTATACTGTATTACAATTAATTTTAAGCGATCTGCTTACTTAATTTATCTGCTAGCACTGATTTTGGTACAGCGCCTATTTGCTTATCTACAATCTCTCCATTTTTGAAAAATAATAAAGCTGGAATATTGCGGATACCAAATTTCATAGAAATTGCCGGATTATGATCAACATTTACTTTACCAACAACGGCCTTACCTTCGTACTCCTTAGCCAATTCTTCAACTAAAGGACCTACCATGCGGCATGGACCACACCATTCTGCCCAAAAGTCTATTAGAACCGGTTTGTCAGATTTCAACACTAATTCATCAAAATTTGCGTCTGTTATTTCTAAAGCCATGATATATATGTATTATGTTATGAATTCAAAACTACATAACAAAAACCTAACCACAAATTTTGCAAGACATTCTGACAGGGGGATGATTATTTTAAAACGATCGAGAATGACGGCTTTTTTTCGTCTAAGTATTTCAATTCAACTTATAGGTGATATTTTGTAAAGTATGAAGATGCTCAAGAAATTCATTGCTTGGAAAAATCTTCAGGCTCTTCGAAGGCATCTCGACTGCAATGGTTTCTTCTGCATCAAAAACGGTAAATTTAAGCTGGCAATTCCTCTGAGGATTCTGCTCCGAATTCGCTCTTACCAATTCATCCAACTGGGAAATAAAATCCTGGGATAATTGATGAAGCGGAAACTGAATTGTCAAACATTTAGACATTTTATCTCTGATCTCGGATAAAAGATTAATACTGGTAATTTTAAATTCCCAGTTATCTTTCTGTTTGAAACGTTCGCCAACGGTCCCTCTAACCTGCACAAAATATCCATCTGTAAAAAACTGTTTTAGCTTTACATAATCCTCTCCGAACAGAACAACTTCAAAGGAATCACTATAATCCTCCAAAATCATAGAACCGAAGGGCTTTCCATTTTTAGTTGTGCGATGTTGTGCATTCGAAACCAGCCCACCAATTACTAACTCACGATTTTTTATTTTGTTGAACTCCTCGGTGTCAGCATCATTTAACTCGCCGCTTTTAGCCCGGTTAATCAAAGCCAGATGTTTTACCTGAAAGGTACAAAAGTGCTCCATCTCAAACTTATAATTATCTAAAGGATGGCCGGTGAGATAAATTCCGATCATATCCTTTTCATATTTAAGCCTTTCAATTAAACCCCACTCAGGACATTCTGGCATTTGAGGCTCCGAAATATGAGCATCTGATGTACCTCCAAAAAGCGAAACCTGAGATGAATTTAAACTATTCTGATAATCATTGTTATATTTTATAAGACGCTCGATTCCATTATAAGAAGTATTATCGGGTCGACAAAAGAATTGAGCGCGATGAAATCCAAAACAATCAAACGCTCCACTATACACCAAATTTTCGTAGACTTTTTTACTTACAGTTCTTGAATTCACTCGTTTTGCGAAATCATTAATGCTGGCAAATGGCCCATTTTCTATACGCTCTTCCACAATACTTTCCACAGCCTTCTCTCCTACTCCCTTAATACCCGACATGCCAAAACGAATCTCTCCTTTTTTATTTACCGCAAACCTTAGGTTGGATTCGTTTATATCAGGACCAAGTACGGGGATTCCCATCTTTTTACTTTCTTCCATAAAGAAAGAAATCTTCTCGATGTTATTCTGGTTGTTTAATACCGCTGCCATATACTCCGCAGGGTAATGCGCTTTTAAATAGGCTGTTTGATAGGCTACAAAAGCGTAACAGGTTGAGTGTGACTTATTGAAAGCGTACTGAGCAAAGGCTTCCCAATCGGTCCAAACTTTCTCTGCCACCTTGGTATCGTGGCCATTGACTTTACACCCCTCCATAAACTGGGCTTTCATCTTGTTCAGAACCTCGATCTGCTTTTTACCCATCGCCTTCCGAAGAACATCCGCATCGCCTTTTGTGAAGTTTGCCAGCTTTTGAGATAAAAGCATCACCTGCTCCTGATATACCGTGATACCATAGGTCTCTTCAAGATGCTCCTTCATGTCCTCAAGGTCGAACGTTACCTCTTCCCTGCCATGCTTACGCGAAATAAATTTGGGGATATACTCTATCGGCCCCGGACGATACAGGGCATTCATTGCAATCAAATCCTCAAACTTATCAGGCTTCAACTCCCGCAAATACATCTGCATTCCGTCACTTTCAAACTGGAAAGTTCCGTTAGTATCACCACGCTGGTAAAGTTCAAAAGTTGTTTGATCGTCGAGCGGGATATAATCGATATCAATCTCAACCCCATGATTTTCCTTAATCAGCTGAAGAGCATTCTTAATAATGGTGAGCGTCTTCAGACCCAAAAAGTCCATTTTTATAACACCTGCATCCTCAATCACCCGCCCATCAAACTGGGTTACCAGTAGGTCGGAGTCCTTCATCGTGGTAACTGGGATAATATCGGTTAAATCATAAGGCGCGATAATGATCCCCGCAGCGTGAATTCCGGTATTTCGAACTGACCCTTCAAGTTTCTCTGCTTCGCGGAGCACTTTAGCTCTCATGTCATCACCCTTCAAGATATCTTTCAATTCCTGAACCTGATCAAAAGCATCTTTTAATGTGATGCCCAAAGTGTCGGGCACCAACTTTTTTAGCGCATTTACTTCCGAAAGAGGTACATCAAGCACCCGCGCTACATCCTGGATACTAGTACGCGCAGCCATCGAACCGTAGGTAATGATCTGAGCAACCTGATTCTTACCATACTTATCAACTACATAATCAATTACTTTCTGTCTTCCCTCATCGTCGAAATCCGTATCAATATCAGGCATTGACTTTCTATCGGGATTTAAGAAACGCTCGAACAGGAGATTGTATTTGATAGGATCTATATTGGTAATCGCGATACAATAGGCAACCACGGACCCTGCAGCCGAACCACGACCCGGACCTATAAATACTCCCAAATCCCGTCCTGCTTTTATGAAATCTGACACGATAAGAAAATACCCTGCGAATCCCATGATCTTAATGGTGTTCAACTCGAAGTCAAGACGTTCCTGTATTTCCGGAGTAATATCCTGATAGCGCTGCCTTGCGCCTTCCATCGTTAGGTGACGAAGGAATTCCCATTGATTTAATGTATCGTTTGCATGAACCTTAAATTCGGCTGGAATCGGGAAATTTGGTAAAAGAATGTCCCGCTTAAGCTTGAGATGTTCGACTTTGTCAACAATTTCATTGGTATTATCCAGAGCCTGAGGTAAATCATGAAAAAGCTTGGCCATCTCGGCCTGTGTTTTAAAATAAAACTGGTCGTTGGGAAAACCAAATCGATAGCCTTTACCCCCTTCTTCATCAGTAGCAATAGGAGTACTCTGCATATCTCCTGTATTTACACAAAGCAGAATGTCGTGGGCATTGGAATCCTGCTGATCTACATAATGAGAATCGTTGGAACAGATTATTTTAACATCATATTTCTTTGCGAATTTTAAAAGAACATGATTCACTTTTTCCTGGTCGGGAATGTTATGCCTTTGCAGTTCGATATAATAATCGTCGCCAAAAAGATCCAGCCACCATTTAAACTCTTTCTCGCCCTCCTCTTCCCCCAATTTCAGGATTGCCTGGGGAACGGAAGCGCCAAGACAACATGTGGTAGCTATTAAGCCCTCGTGATACTTCAGAATAAGCTCTTTATCGATACGTGGCCACTTACTATAAAGTCCCTCCATGAATCCGTAAGAGCATAGCTTTACAAGATTCTGATATCCCTTTGGATTTTTAGCAAGGAAAAGCTGATGGCATCGAATATCCTTATTTTCTTTTGTAAACTGCTTTTTATGTCTGTCGTCGACCACGTAAAACTCACATCCTACAATAGGTTTCACGTTATGCTTTCCAGCTTCAGCAACAAATTTGAAAACTCCGAACATGTTTCCATGATCGGTTATTGCTAAAGCTTTCATCCCATCGGCGGCCGCCTTCTTATAAAGCTTAGAAATATCTGCGGCTCCGTCAAGGAGTGAAAATTGTGTATGTACGTGTAAATGAGAGAAATCGGGCATCAGATAAGTTCCAAAAAGAGTGCATCTAATTTAAGAAAAAAAAGATTGGGCAGAGCAGGTGTTGAAAAATCGACTTTATGAGAACCCTATCTGTTTACCTTGTATAAATAATTCAACGTAACTTCTAAGAGGAAATTTCGCGGAATTTTAAAGAAATAATTTCACTTCTCATTTTATCTGAAAACAATAAACAAGCGACAAGGTCAATCTTTAGAAAGAAATTCTTTATACCAAAGTCCCGAATCCTTTATTAATCTTTTCTGACTTTCAAAATCAACATAAATTAGCCCAAAGCGCGGATGATAACCTTCGGCCCACTCGAAATTATCTGTCAGAGTCCACACGAAATATCCATCAACTTTGCAACCCTCATTCTTCGCTTTTAACACCTGGGATATGTTGTCGCGGATATAATTTATTCTCTTAATATCATGTACAAGCCCCCCGACGACCTCATCAGGGAAAGCAGCTCCGTTTTCTGTTATAAGAATTTTTTTGATTTGGGGATACGCATCAAACTTTTTGATGACATGATACATTGCCTGAGGATACACTTCCCACTTCATCTCTGTGAGAGGTACTCCTCGCTTCTCAGCTTTAACAAGGCTTGCGCCAATGTATGGAGCAAAAAACGATGAACGCACTATTTCCCTGGTATAATTCTGCAGTCCGATAAAATCAAAATCGAACGACATTTCATTTTCATCACCGGGCTTCATATATTTTTCAATCTTTCGCAAAACAGGCAAATCCTTATACGGATAGCCCAAACCTAAAGCAGGCTCAATAAACGTCCGATTTAGCAGGGCATCGACTCTTTTTGCTGCGGAAATATGTTTCTCGCGTTCTGAATAGGGTTCAATATGTGAGCACGAAAAGGTTGAACCTATGTTAACATGAGGCAAAGTATCTCTTAAAATTTTAGCCGACGCACTTGTAGAAAGTGTTACATGATGAATTGCAGAAAGAAAGTTTTTAAGACCAGTTTTGCCAGGGGCGTGTATACCTAAAAAGTAGCCTGCACCAGTAAAAGCAGACGGTTCATTCATAACCATCCAATTCTTTACCCGATCTCCGAAATTTTTAGTGCATATCTCCGAATATTCACAAAACCATTGAACAATATCTCTATTTGTCCATCCGCCCTTAAGTTCGAGCGCATTGGGTAAATCCCAATGGTACAATGTCGACCAAGGTGTTATTCCGCATTCAAGAGAATAATCTATAACCCGGTTATAAAAGTCTATCCCTTGCTGATTAATCTTGCCGATGCCGTGGGGCAGAATCCTTGACCAACTAAGTGAAAAAC
>CBIHLM010000106.1:0-10596 GCA_966210515.1 uncultured Pedobacter sp. | reverse complement strand
GTTTTATAATATGGTTGAGTTATAGATCGCTAAACATAAGAGAAATGCCTAAAAAAAAGTCTTCAAACGGGGAGAATGAAGACTTTTTAACTAACCAATTATAAACCTGTCACAAATATACGAACTTTATCATAATCTCAAAGAATATTAAAGAATATCATCAAGTTTTTAACCATGTAAAGCTAATGTTACATTTTTCCTACAAAACCAATCAGACGATTCAAAATAATGATAAATAACCATTCAGGCCTCTCCCCATGATAAAAGTAAGCCTGAATAAACGAAAAGATCCCTTTTCGCGGATGAAAAGGGATCTTTTTACCTTGATGCTTATGAACGATTTACTTACTGTATGCGTCCTGTTCTTCTGTCTTTATCCCGACCGATTACATAACCGGTTCCGGCGCCTATTACACCACCGATTATCGCTCCCCTGGCATCCTTCTTATCAATCAGAATTCCAGTTACTGCACCGGCACCCGCACCAATGGCAGCTCCTTTTGCAGCATGACTCCAGCCTTTTTTCCTGGTAGCTTGTGGTTGAGAGTAAGTATAGGTTTCGGATACTCCTTTAACATAAGTCCGCCTTCTTGGAGCGGAATTGGATGCATAAATAACTCTCTCCCGTACTGGCTGCTCTCGTTGAAGGGCCAATATGCGCTCTCTTTCTTCAGCTATCTCTAACTCCTTAGCCTCTGCGCGCTGAAAACTGTCAAGTTTCAAGCTATCGCGAATTTGTCTGAAAGCCTCTTGTCTTAATTGCGAACTCGTTTTTGAGTCGTTATTGCAGGCTGCAAACGTTGCAGCAATTGCAATAAGCATTACGATTCTTTTCATAGTTAACTAATTATTATTCTGTGTGTGTATTAAATAACGTTCATAATTAAGGCTTATTATTCAACCTCAACATGCTCGCGTGTGTATAAAAAATTGTTCAAAAATTGAACCAAAACCTCATCTCTGTTTAAAGCAGGTTGCCTGAGCCGTTTTCTTTTCAAAAATGAGTGTGCTGGTTCTAGCATAAGTGTACTAATCGAACATCATACAGTCTGTCACATTAGGCATTTTTTCGACAATTAACCTCCCTATATGCAACTCAAATTCGTGAAAAACAAAGCTCATATACAAAAAAATAAGGGACACTCTTCGTTTATGCTAAGTAATTCTTTTACCTTTGTAATAACGGAATATAAACACTATTCTTCTGGCTGCTAATCAAATTTGATTAAAAATTCACCACGTCGCTAATCCGTTGCCGCTCGGGAATTATTTCAAAATCCAGCTCATCTTCTCTTTTAAACGGGAAATATCTGAACTCAGAAATCAGTGGAAGAAGAATAATAAAAATCAAATATCATGGCGAAATCCCAGGCGACTTTCATGAAGAAGCAACTCGAAAAAAACAGGCAGAAAAAGAAAGAGGATAAAGAACAGCGCAAATTAGATCGCCAACAGAATTCAACAGGTGGTGATTTGGAAAACATGATGGCTTATGTTAATGAATTCGGAGAAATAACGTCTACGCCTCCTGAAAAGAAATAAGCTAATAGAGCTTAATTAAAAAGACCGCTACATTTTGTGACGGTCTTTTTTTATACCCTCTATTTAAGCCAATAAATCTGCTGCCCCTATCAGGGTTGCATCCGACCCTAAAATTGCTTGTCTAATCGGAATGCTGATATTTTTGTCACTAAGGCGGTCTTTGACGTGTGGTATAAACAAATCCCATGCGTGGTTTTTGCCGCCGATAACAATTAGCTGCGGCTTATGCATATTTATTTGTTGTATTAAAAACTTAACAAAATTCTCTCCATATTCATTAAACACCAATTGACCGATTCCGTCATCCTGCTTCGCCATATATGCCACATCTTGAATATTGTCGACTTTTATCCCTTTAAATTCCTCATAACGTCGTGTGATCCACCCTACTCCTAAATAGTCTTCCGCAATACTATCTTTAAACGGAACGTTCCAAAGTTTCATATCTTCGACTTCTCCATCGTGATACCATGCAGTTCCGAAACCAATATTTAATGTGTATCCGAGTATACGTGTAAAACCACCTTGTGCGCAGCCCGAATAAACTTCGCCCTGCAGAAAACATGCGCTATTATTTTTCATCAGAATATTATTTGAGGAAATACCCAATTCAGCAGCTAATAAATCTTTAACATTGAGTCCGTAAAGTGCATTGAACTTGTTTTGATTTTTCATTAAAGCTACCCCCTGTTCATAATCGCACGGGCCGGTCATCGCTATCCCGACTTTAGAGACGGATGCATCGTTTAGATTTGCGCATTTCCGGATAGTGGTGGCCCAGCCGCTAATAATATTCCGGGCAGTATCAAGTGTGTCCACGGCTTCGAATAAACAGCTTCCAGGTATCACAAAATGAGTTTCACGATCAACCATTCCGACATTAATACCTGCCACGCTTATTTCAGCTGCTAAAACGTTTCTATTCATAAAAGGTCTATAAAGCTAAGGTTCTGTATCCTGGAGTTAGAGCTAACCCCTCAAAACGCGCACACAACTTCGATAATGAACGGCGACTTTATATGCTCAAAATGCGACAATCAAGCTTCGCTTATTACGAAAAGTAATAAAAAAAGATTCAAGATTGGTGGATTCAAAAAATTTTCGGTGAATATTCAGGTTTCTATGCTGGGGGGAGCATGAGCATTGTAATGAGAAGTTCGTATAAACTGCTTTAAGATCTCATTTTCGTGTGAGAAATATTGAGATTTACAATTATGTAGATTTCGATGTAATCTGATCCAAATCATAGACAGGCTGTAGCCTTTGCTATTCAACTAACTGTAAACTATAGGCCTGTTCGACCAGTTTTGTTAAATTATCAAGATCAAAAGGTTTAGGCAAAGACAGATCAGCCCCTGCTTTTCCGGCAAGAGTTTCAATATCATTATTTGCAGTTAAGTATATCACTGGAATTTTATGATATTCAGGATGTCTTTTTATCGTTTGTGTCGCTTCAATCCCTCCCACTCCAGGAATCCAATTGTCCATAATTATTACCGATGGGTTTGCCTTTTCAACCTTATTGATGATATCATCCACATTATAGCTTTTGACTACGTCCCAACCGGAATCCGTTAAGGCGTATTCCAGTATATCCAGTATATCTAAATCATCATCACACACAAGAATTCGCTTCATTAGAGTTTTATAAGAGCAGTTGACATTAATACAGTTAGTTTTTGTTTTCATGAGAAGCAAAAACCGTACCTATTGTTTATATAATCTCCTAAAAAGCATTTCCTTAAGCCTGATAATATTATTTTTTTTTGGCAACATTCCTAAATGAGTTTCCGTAGAAAATAGCATACGGAGGTTTACGATGAACATAAAAGATATTAGAGAAACAAACCACTATGTTGTATTTAGGATTGGTGCTGATACTGACATAAAAAACGGAAGAATTAAAATGGTTGAAAAAGCACTAAAATCTCTGGAAGAAAAAGAGGATTACATTGCCTGTCTGGCACTTTTAGATGCCCTGCACTTCCAACAACCGGAAATTCAACAAGTCATGATTTAAATATTAACAAAAGCGGCATATCGCCGCTTTGTTATATTCCCAGATCTTACTTTCATATCATTTTAACGGCATTCTTTTAGGATGTCCGGGCATTTCTTTCTTAAGAGATAAAGAACAGTTACTATAAACTTATATTAGAAAAAAGATATAGCAAATCATCCCCAAAAAACTATTCTTTAGTAGGTTCTATATCATTGTCTATTTCCAGCTTCTCTTTTACTTCTTCGGTTTGGACACGAAACTCGGGAACATTCATTGGGTTCTCAGGAGGTAATTCATCACCTAAGAGCACTCCCCAATGTTTAAATATAGTAGATCTGTCGAAAGTAACTTTCACAATTGCAATCAACGGTAATGATAAGAACATACCAGAGATGCCCGCAATACTACCGCCTATAAACACCCCCAATATAGCCGCCAACGCATTTATTTTAACTTTTGCGCCAACTATTCGAGGCATCAGGATATTATTATCCAGAAACTGAACAAATGCGATGGTTCCCAGTACAGCAAGAATTGGCCACAGTTCCTCGGATGAAGTTAGCGTTAGCAATACACCAATTACATTTCCTATCAACGCACCCACATAAGGAATAAGATTTAGAAAGGCAAAAATCACCGCAATTAATAGCGCGTGTTTAATACCGATAAGCAATAAAATACCTCCTAGTAAAACAGTAATATATGTTATCTGTATTAGCAGACCCAATAAATAGCTCTTAATGATCACTTTGGTTTCAAGCATTGCCTCACGAACTTTGGGATGATTTTCTTCGGGAAACCATAAAAAGACAAAACGCACCAAGAGATTCTTATAAAAAAGAAACAGATATATATAAATCGGAAGTAATCCAACAAAGATAATTGTAGATGTTACAGAACCCGCCGCGCCGGTGAGCAGGTTACCGCCAAAATTCAATAGCTTGTTGGCTTGTTCATCCAACAATTTAGCTTGTTCCTGGGTCGAAAAACCACTTATGTCATTAATCCAGCCACTTATTGAGGTCAAATGTTTCGCTACATTTTTCCTTATTTCAGGAAAATCTGCGACTAACGATGACACTTGCGAAGAGAAAAACCAAACTACGCCGGCCACGGCAACTGCGATTAGAAGTATTGAAAGAAAAATTGAAAGTGCCTCGGGAATTTTCCGCCGTTTTAAAAAATTATATACAGGCAGCAACATAATGCTTATGAAAAATGCCATGAGCACCGGCATGATGATATCTCTTCCGATTACAATCAAATAACCAAGTAGTACAATTCCCAATAGTTCGATAGACCGCCGAACGGTTACGGGCATTTCTCTCATATGAATAGTTTTGAAGACACAATTTAGGGGTTTTTCCCTTCTTTTGATGATAAAAGTCAATGCGAGAAAAAAAGTTTTCCAGGAGCTGATTTTAACTGCTCGTACAGACGAGAATTACCAACATAAATAAAAAAACTCAAAGCAGCGCTAAACAAGCCGCCTTGAGTTGAAGTATGGTAACCTGACAATTGGGGAAATTAAGCTCTTATTTGTCCGTCTCCCTGTACCACCCATTTATAACTGGTAAGTTCTTCTAAGCCCATGGGCCCGCGGGCATGAAGCTTTTGTGTACTTATCCCAATTTCAGCGCCAAGCCCGAACTGAGCACCGTCAGTAAAAGCTGTCGACGCATTCGCATAAACTGCGGCAGCATCAACGGCATTCAAGAATTTTTCGATCGAATCCGCATCTTCAGAAATAATAGCTTCACTATGCTTAGAACTAAAATTAGAGATGTGATCTAAAGCTTCATCAAGACTTTTAACCGTTTTAACAGACATTTTATATGCTAGAAACTCTGTACCAAAATGCTCTTCACTGGCTTGTTGCAATAAATTCTGAGGATAGCTTTGCTTCAACGCTTCGTATGCCTGCGCATCGGCAAAAATTTCAACATCCGACTTAATCAATAGTTCTGTAATTGCCGGCAAATCATTTAACCGGCTTTCATGTATAATAAGACAGTCGAGGGAATTACAAACACTTACCCGACGGGTTTTACTATTATTTACAATAGCCTTTCCTTTCCCAAGGTCGCCGCTTTCATCAAAATAGGTATGCACAATTCCTGCGCCTGTTTCGATAACGGGAACTTTGGCATTTTTCCGTACAAAATCTATTAACCCCTGGCTTCCACGAGGAATGATTACATCCACATAGTCAACAGCATTCAGCAGAGCTTCTGTAGCCGCTCTGTCCGGCGGAAGAAGTGCTGCAACCCCGGTATCCACACCGTGTTTTTTTAATACTTTGTGAATTACAGAAATAATAGCCTCGTTAGAAAAGGAAGCATCGCTTCCACCCTTTAATATACAGGCATTGCCCGTTTTAAAGCATAGAGAGAAAACGTCAAAACTAACATTTGGGCGAGCCTCGTATATTACACCGATAACTCCCATTGGAACGCTTACTTTTTTCAACCTCAAACCATTCTCAAGATTCTTTTCTAAAAGAATCTTTCCTAACGGTGATGGAAGATTTGCAACATTTTTTATATCCGCAGCAATGTCATGAATCCGTTTTTCAGTAAGTTTTAACCGATCATACTTGGGATCATCAACATCCATTCTATCCAGATCTTTCTGATTTTCGGCAAGTATTGCTGGAATTTGATTAATGGCTTCATCAGCAACATCAATAAGAATTGCATTGACTTTCTCTTTATCAAGAAGCCCTAATGAACGACTCGCTCTCTGAACATTTTTAAATATATCCTGTAGTTCCATTTTAAGCAATATCGGAGTTTAAAAATAAATAATCGTAATGAACTAATGCTTTCTGTTTTTTTTGACCAATGCGTTCAGCGGCTTTATCAGAACCGTACTCAGCAATTCCTAAGCCCACTTGCTTACCGCTTTCATCAACAAGTTTAATAATATCCCCTTTTTGGAAATCCTCCTTAATTTTTATCACTCCCACAGGAAGCAAACTGCTTGCCTTGGATGAGGTTAAAGCCACTTTTGCGCCTTCGTTGATCAAAACAACGCCTTTGGCATAATTTTCAGAGTGGGCGAGCCATTTCTTTTTCCCCGAAGCTGTTTTTTGGGGAACAAAGCGGGTATTTACTACTTTCCCTTTCAGAACATCAGGGATAATATTTGCTCTTTTTCCGTTGGCAATGTGAACCGCTATTCCTAATTGAGCAACTTTATGGGCCATATTAGATTTAGTTACCATTCCTCCCCTACCAAACTGTGATTTATGTGTAGTTATGAAAGAGGAAAAACCGGTGGTCGCCGGACTAACCTCTCTGATAACCTCTGATTTACTATCTTTTGGATCACCATTATAAATACCATCTACATTGCTTAAGATAATCAATGCATCAGCATTAAGCATTGAGGCTATTAAGCCCGCAAGTTCATCATTATCTGTGAACATCAGCTCGGTGACCGAAATAACGTCATTTTCATTTACCACAGGAATGACATTATGCTGCAGCAAAATATTAAAACAGTTTTTCATGTTCAAATAATGAAGTCTGTCGCGAAAATCCTCTTTCGTGACCAACACCTGTGCACATACTAAATCCTGCTTTTCGAAAAGCTCTGAATACTTATTAATGAGTTTAACCTGACCTATCGATGCGAAGAGCTGACGTGTTGCCACTGCATCGTATTTATCCGACACACTTAAAAGGCTCCGGCCTGAAGCAACTGCGCCGGATGAAACCAGGATTACTTCTTTCCCCTGCCTTTTAATTTCAGATATTTGCTCCACCAACTCCGCCATTCGTTCAAAATCTGGCAAGCCATTTTCTTTGGTAAGCACATTAGAACCAATTTTTATGATTACGCGTTTGTAAGATAAAGCCATAATAAAAAGAAAGGGTGAAATTAAGAAGATATGGGCGAAAGACGAAAGGAAAGCTGAGGTAAATAGTACTGAAAGCTATATCTCCATAAAATCTTTGTTCAGTAAGGTTTTAGTTTCAGTGTATTTAAGTCCATGGGCTACCGCGACAGCTTTATATGTAACGTAACCATCCAAGGTGTTGATTCCTTTGCAAAGACCTTCACTATCTAAGCAGGCTTGTTTATATCCCTTGTTGGCAATTTGCAGCGTATACGGGACAGTTACGTTTGTCAAGGCGATGGTTGAAGTTCGGGGCACTGCGCCCGGCATGTTTGCCACAGCATAATGCACCACATTATGTTTGATATAAGTGGGATTATCGTGCGTAGTTGCTCTGTCAATAGTTTCAACACTTCCGCCCTGATCGATAGCTATGTCGACTATGACAGAGCCGGGTTCCATTTCTTTTACCATCTCCTCTGTAATTAGTTTGGGAGCCTTTGCACCAGGAATTAAAACGGCTCCAATAACCAGATCAGATTCTTTGACGGCTTCAGCAATATTAAGCGGATTCGACATTAATGTTGAGATCTGATAACCAAAAATATCATCTATTTGACGCAAACGATCAGGATTTGAATCCAATATGGTTACTTCGGCGCCTAAGCCAAGAGCAATTTTTGCGGCATTGGTTCCGGCAACACCACCTCCAATAATAGCAACTTTACCTCTTCGCACTCCCGGAACTCCGGATAAAAGAATTCCTTTTCCTCCATCTGTCTTTTCCAGAAATTGAGCACCAACCTGGGCAGACATTCGTCCGGCTACTTCGCTCATGGGCGTTAGTAAGGGTAACGAACCGTTGGCCAGCTGGACGGTTTCGTAGGCGATACCGACGACCTTCTTATCGACGAGACTTCTGGTTAATTCCGGCTCGGCCGCTAAATGCAGGTAGGTAAAAAGAATAAGTCCCTCGTGGAAAAATTGATATTCGGATTCAATTGGCTCTTTCACCTTCATCACCATTTCCGTGTCCCATGCCTCGTGTGCGTTTTCGACAATAAAAGCACCAGCCTGCATGTAAGTTGCATCTGTAAACCCAGAACCAAGTCCGGCTCCTTTCTGAATAAAAACTTCATGTCCGGAATGAACAAGATGCACAACTCCAGCGGGTGTCATAGCAACTCGATTCTCGTTATTTTTAACTTCGGCAGGAATCCCAATACGCATAATGAGGTGATATCTCTAAATATACAACTCTATATAATGAGTCTTGTTTTGCGGCCTACAGCTTCAAAAAACAATTCATGACCCATTCCCCTTAAAAATATGCTGCCAGCAATAAAATTGACAATCGACTTTAATCTGCCTGCTCTTCAGCGAATTATCAATCCAGCAACAAATCCGTTTCGTCCAACAAATTCATTTGTATCGTATCACTACCTGCAATTCCTTCAACAGAACCACGGATATGAGCTGCATTCAACAAAACTTTGTCCAACTGCTTTTCACGTGATTTCCATAATCGTTCCATTGCTTCACGTTCTTTTTGAATAGATAGACGCATACTCATAAAACCTTCGCGTATGGCTTTCCATTGTTCGTTAAACTCTGTACTGGTAAGATAGTCGTACATCATATGCATTTTGTCGCCCTTATTATCCTGGGATTTGGATGCGTTAAATAATTTAACGATACTATCGCGAAGCACATACGCAACCGCCTTTACTTCATCAAAAGAACAAATCCAAACACCATCTTTCTCGCCGAAGCAATCCATTCCTTTCGGATAACATTGAGTGACAATTACAGCTACATCAACACCGATGCCGCGCATATCTTTTTTTAGCTTTTCTATCCAATCATTTGAAAAATCCTTTGTTCGCTTACTTTCGAAAATAATGCGGCCACACTCCTGTCCGTATTGATTACGGACCGTCTGAATGCAGTCTGCGCCTCTCACGCCCTTACCAACCTCAGAAATTACATCAAAAGGAAAATTGCTTCTCAATAGCTCCTCCAGAATCAACTCCTGAACTTCTCCCTGTAGCTGCATTGAACCTTGTTCGGCTTTGCGCTTCATTTCCTCAGCTAATTTTTTTTGATCATCCAGCTGCTTTTCTAATTCGCGAACTTTTAGCTGGAACTCGGTTTCTTTGAGCGTATTTTTCTCTTGTTCCTGCTTTCTAATCTGCTCAGACAGTTCGTTGCGCTGTTCCTGCAGTTTACGCTGAAGCTGAATTTCGAGCTCCTCTTCGCGTGTTTTAAGAAGTTGTTCTTTTTTCAAAAACTCAAGCTCCTGCTGACGAGCCAGCTTCAGCTTTTCTTCAGTATCCTTATTTGCCGCCTCTAAAAGCTGTACTTTATTTTGGAAATCCTGAGAAATGGTTTTGCGAAGGTTCTCTTCGAGCACAGCCTTCAAAGATTGCTTTTCGTGTTGCAGCTTTTTATCAAACTCTTGTAGTTGTAATTGCTCGCGGTTGCTGAACTCTTCTAATTTCTTTTGGTATTCTTCTTCCTTCTGCTTCGTAAAGGAAACCATCTTTTCACGCAGCTCTTTCTTATACTCCTCAGTCATAGCCTCTTCAATAGGAAAAGTATGACCGCATCCCGGACATTTTACTTCTGTAGACATTTAATAAAATTGAAGTTTGAAGATAATAGAAATATTCCGCTTTGCGGAGGAAGGATAAGATTTGCTGATAAAAATAATCCTATAAAGTTTGGAACTTAATAGGATTATTCAGCTTTGTTAGCGACCTATTTCCAATCCGATAGCCTTTGCGATCATAGCCATTTTGCTCAGCCATGTTTTCAACAACTGCTCTTTCCCTTTGGGATACTTAACTGTAATCAAATATTCGCTCTTGTCAACAGACGAAGAGGAGGTTAAAAAATCAAACGGAAGTGTATTGTCTAAATACTTACCGAAATTATGCTCAAGGGCAACTGAAGCGGCCTTAATGGTTCCCGATGTCCACTCCTCCTGCTCATAAAGTTCTAAAATCTCCTTCTCTGTGCGGCCCACCAATGACGCAAAATCATCTGCAGATAAACCTTGGTCATACGCAACCCTCTTCACAATTTTCCCAAAATGCATTTTGTAAACTTTAAAAACTCATAAAATAATTCACACGTATTTTCAACGTGCAGAACCGCTTGTTAAAAATCCCCTTTAGTGTTTATACTAAAATAAACATTTTAAAAC
>CBIHLM010000105.1:0-10841 GCA_966210515.1 uncultured Pedobacter sp. | reverse complement strand
CTCCAATTCCATACAAGATATTGAATGTTATAAGAGTTAATTACTATTTTACTCCGCCGAAATGTCTGTTGACGAGGAATTTCAATGCTTCATCTTCCACATTAACCAGTCAACCTCGCCGCAAGGCTTAAGCCTAAAAGAGGCAAAGTTCACTTCAAGGAATAACAATGCAGTTGATCGCATCAGTTCATAAAGTAATCAAATGTAAATGGGTTAATAAATTACAGGTTATTTTATGAACAAAAATATCAATGACTCTCATACAGGCATAACACATTTGCTTTAAAAAATAACACAATTGTTAAAGTAGCTATTGAATTCCCTTTAATGGAGATTCAAATTTGTAAAAACCTGAGGCCACTTCGTACAATGCTTTGCCATTCTCCATCCTAAGAAACTTAACAGCATTAGTTTTTGTGGTACGTTTTCCACTTTCGGTAACATCCTTTTCTCTTAAAGCAGGAATGTAAACCGTTGCTGTGGTATTTGCGGGTACCACAAAAGAATATTGAAATGAACCATTTCGGGTCTCCCAGCTACTTTCAACCCTACCATACATTGAGTCATAATACCCTTTGGCATAGGTCATCATTCCGGTCGGGTCTGGTTCAGGACGCAGGATAAAGTGCTTAAACCCGGGAGAATTTTCATCGCGTTCTATTCCCAACGAATAATTATACATCCATGCCCCGACAGCCCCGAAAGAATAGTGGTTAAATGAATTCATCCGGTTATTACCTCCAAAACCTTCGGTATGGGTATACGAGTTCAAGCGTTCCCATATAGTTGTAGCTCCCTGTTCAACTGAATATAACCATGATGGATAAGTAGTTTGCTGTAACAGCTTGTACGCTATATCAGAGCGACCGTTATCTGATAGCGCTTTGTTAATCCAGGCGGTGCCGATAAAACCGGTCATTAAGGAGTAAGCTGGGCAAACTGTTCCGTTATCTGCTTTACTCTCCCGGAGAATGGTGGTTATCAGGTTGTCCACTGCCTTTCCTTTATTTTTTTTCTGATAGATATCAAAAGCCAGAGGAAGTACGTAAGAAATTTGTGTATCAACCGCATCGCCCGGTTTCAGAGTAGCATCTACTTTATGCTGTTTGAATCCGGAGTGAATCATCTTCTTACTTTGTTTATCTACATAAGTGTCATTGAAAAACTTCTTTCTTTGCTGATAAAGCACATCAAACTCTTTTGAATCTTCTGCTTTCCCTAAAACAGAAGCAACCTTTCTCATTATTTCTAAATCATATATAAAATAAGCTTCCCACAACAGTGAGTTGTCGTTCTTTTCCTGTTCCGGGCCTAACCAGTCTCCCAGATTGCTCCAGGATGCCGGATTTTCCTGAATGAGCAGATTCGTTTTAGGGTCGATGTTTTTTTCAAGAATATATTTGATATACCTTTTCATTGCATTATAATGCTCGGCCAACAGTTGTTTATCATCATACTGCTGATAACTCTCCCAAGCTACAGTAAGTGCCGCGCTTCCCCATAAAACTCCTCCAAATCCTCCTCCAAGGGGGGCAACGTCGGTAAAGCGTCCGTCTTCCCGCTGCACATCGCGCATGGCCAGCATATGCCGTCTCAAAAACTGAGGAACTTCGGCCAAATAGGTAGCTGTACGCGAAAAAACCGAAATATCACCGCTCCAGCCAAGGCGTTCATTTCTCTGAGGGCAGTCGGTAGGTATAGACAAGAAGTTACTATAGGTAGACCAGGTTATATTTTCCCAAAGCTTGTTAATTTTCTTGTTCGAAGTTTCGTAATGAGAAGCCAGTTTATCGATAGAACTGATCACGGTTCCTTTGACTGCTTCAACTGGCAATGGCTGTTCTATACCAGTTACTTCTACGAAACGGTACCCATGAAAAGTAAAGCGAGGTGCAATCGTTTCATTTCCGCCTTTTGTAAAATAGATATCCTGAGCCATGGCTGCACGAATATTTTCGAGCATAATCATACCTGCATTTCCTTTGTATTGGGGCAAGTCGGGATATTTAACCTCCGCAAAACGCAAATAAATCTTTTTACCAGGTTCCATCCCTGACAAACTGATTTTCGGAACGCCAACCATATTTTGCCCCATATCATACACAAATACACCGGGACGAACTTCTTGAACCGACTGAGCCGTAAGCTCCTTTATTGGTTTTGCCGTTTGTCCAAACTGCCCGATCAATATCGCGTTTGAATAGTCGTCAACAGCAGCCATATTATCGCGTTTAGCAACATTTTCTGGAGTAATATGCCCATTAAGGCTCACTTCTTTAGCGGGGCTCCAGCCTGAAGCATTATATGAAGCGGTGCTCCAGCCGTTAATTAAGGATTCTTTTGACGAATCATAGACCTCTCCCTGGAAGAAGCTGCCATACAGCACCGGACCCTTATCAAAATAAGACCAGGTTGCCGGGTCACTAACTATAATATCCTGTTTGCCATCCTGATAGGTGATCACTAATTTGGTTAAGAGTGATTGCTGATCACCGAAGAAGTTCCAGTTTTCACCAGTATAAGTCGCGCCTCCACTCCACCAGCCTTCGGCCAGAATGGCTCCAAGTGCGTTCTTTCCGGGGTGTATATGTTGTGTAACATCGTATGTTTGATATAGATGGGTTTTATTGTATTGGGTGAGCCCCGGATTGAAATAGTCATTACCGATGCGGGTACCATTCAGATATACATCATAGATTCCGCGGGCTGTGACGTACAAGCGAGCCTTCGCAACTTTCGCCTGAGAAGATGTAAATGTGGTACGAAGCATGGGCATTGAATTTCCACCCGGATTTGCAGTTACAAAAGTTTCTGTTTTATTACCTTGTACGATGTACGACCCGCCTCTAACGGTTAGACTTCTGCCTGAACCTGAAAAGATCCCATTGTTCTCCTTATCTAATTTTTCAGTAAAAAGCACATTAGCCGGACTTCTCAAGTTGCGAACTTCCAAGTTGGAGAAAGCTGCTTTTTGTCCTTGACGAAGAGAAAAGCCAATATCTGCCAAAACCGGAAAGGCGATAAAGTCTCCGCCTCTTCCTAATGGGTTTAAGTTAACTTCTCCCACGAATTCATCTCTATCAGCACCATTTATATAGATGCGTGAATCGCCCAAGTTAGAGCTGAGACTGACGGTGTGCTTGTCATACTTATTTGCATCATTAATGATGGCAAGTGGAATAGAAAAACTTTTGAAGGGAACTTTCTTTTTATCATCTGGATGATATCCTACTCTGTACACGTTTAGTTTTGCATTTTCCTTTAATGATAAAGGGGCAATATCAATTTCGACTATCAGATAGGATTCATCTTTTTTATTCTCGAGCTTATAGAGGTTCTTATAGGTATCCATTAAACGATCATCATTGGCTCCGTAGATAAAGCCTGCACGTGTAGATTTCGACTTTTTATCTAATTGTACAGAGAAGTTGATCTTGAACACGGGAAGATAATCTGAATACAGTACCATATCTTCATCGCCTCCGCCAATCCATTTGGCACCACTCCAGGCAGCAAGCTTAGGGTCGGGATTCATTAACCCAGTTTCAAACCATGATTTTGCAGCATGTTGGGCATTCGTTTGATCCCAAACATTAATTACCCAATGGTACCGGGTAGACGCCCGCAGAGGCTTACCACTATATTCCAGGTTCAGTGATACATCACTTTTAATTTTATCAGAATCCCAAACGACATTTCCGGCTTCATCACTTACCACCAATTGATAAGCAATTTGTTTATACCCTGGCTTATTTTCTGTAGTCTGCATTTGCCAGCTGAAGCGAGGATGTTCAACATCAATACCTAAGGGAGTTTCTGCATATTCAACCTTCAAGTTTACGATTTGAACGGCTTTCCCAAGGAGATAACTAGGTATAAAAATTAAAATAACTAATAATTTGATATTGCTTATCATGTTATTTAAGTATTTGTCTGTCTGCAGCTTGAAGAAATAAAAAAGGACTTTTATAGCGGTTATATAATTCAGCAAACGCCGCTTCCACACCTCCTTTTAAAAACTCTATTAAATCCTGATCAGAAGATTTATTTATAGCTAGCCAAGTTTAATTATCCTTAATGCTTCCAATAATAACTATATTTTCTGGAAATGTTAATGTGTCTTTAATTTTCAGCGTAAACGTACAGAAAGGTGTGTATACTCGATGGCTAAGGATCATTGAACATGCACAAGATTTTAATGCAATTGAACAGAATACTTTAGGATCAGCAACGGTGTCGATAAAACCTCCCGGTTGACTACCGATATTCCAAGTACTTTATTAGGCCTGTTTAATTATATGATCAATACGAGTGAATGTTTCTTTAATTTCATGGCTATCTGTTTAGAAAGTCAGTCGGCAGTGCCCCCAAGCTTTTTGTTAAGCCCCCTCACCTGTATACAATGCCTTTGAAAGGCAAGACTTTGAGACAAAATACGCTCTGGAGCGCAGCGTAAGAGGAAGATTTTTTCCTCAAACCCGCAGGCCTGGTCTTGACGTCAAAGAATTGTTCAGAAATTTGCTAAACAAAAAGTCTGGGAGATTTTTGAGTTGTACTTAAAGGGATTTAAGAAAATTTCAATTATAAGCCTTAAGAAGTACGGCGAAGATGAGCCGTTCTTTTCTTTTTGCAGGAAAGCGGGTTAGGTAAGCATGGACGAATCGGCTTTCCTAAATATCTTCTGGATTTGACAGCTTCTTTCTGTCCATACAAAATATTTTTATAAAGTTATATGACTTCGCAAGTTCCGCAGCGAAGTCCCGGCCTCAAGGACGGCAAGATATTTTCGTATACGAAAATACATCTTGCTGCCCACCACACGAGGGCCAGTGCTTACCGTTCGGCTGCTGCGAATTTTGTTCAGACTTTCTGAATTGGTAGTAAAGGTGAGAAGCTTAGTTTATTGAAGTTCGCATTAAGCACGGTAGGTACGAAAAATAATGAATCAACACTAAGGGCCAGAAAAACGAGGGTACACTTTTCAAAAAATTCATATTAAGTAAAATCGAAGCTCAAATGCCATGATTTAAACCCGACGTTGAGCCATATTTATCTCTCGTACCTACCGTCACCCTTGCGAGTTATATATTCAATTCCCTTGCATTTTTGCTTCCAATTGAAACGCGAAGATTCTGTATTAAAAAAGCACACATGACATGGAAAAGATTGAACTATTAACTAAATCGGATCTGGAGGAATTTAAGAAAGATCTACTGCAAGAAATCGGCATCCTAATTCAGCCGCAGTCGCCGGAAGGAAAGAAATGGCTTAAAAGTGCAGAAGTCAGAAAACTTTTAAATATTTCACCAGGCACCCTTCAAAATTTACGAGTAAACGGAACACTGTGCTACACGAGAGTTGGCAGCATACTTTATTATAAATATGCTGACATACTAAAAGTATTAAATGATAACGACTCTAACAGTAAACTATGAAACCAATAACCTGCCTGGAGTACTTTATGGAAAAAGCGGCATTGGATAATCGTCTTTTTCCCACCCATGTGAGTCTATTCACGGCTATGATTCATTGTAGCCGAAACAATGAGGATGAAAGGCTTTTTAAAGTGAGCCGCAAACGTCTAATGTACTTCTCAAGAATAAAATCAATAGCCACTTACCATAAATGTATGGGTGAGCTGGTGGAATATGATTATATCATCTACTATCCGTCGTTTGATCCTTATCGGGCAAGCAGAGTGATGATAAAGAATCCGTAATTAAACATGAAGTAAGTTAGAAATGATTCAATTAGGTAATCATGAGTGCTCTGAGACGAACACACTAATCGCCATGTGAACCTTTAACAAAGAGAGAAAAAATCCAGTAAGTTTATCTCGTCTCGGCGCTCAAATAACGCATTCATTTTTTCTTTTTGTCAAATAAAATTCAGAAATTGCAGATAGCATTTTGCAGCTAGATTAAGTAAAACAAAGTGGTGAGTAATTCGGTGAGTTCGGAAACAAAACCACATCAATGATATCGAAAAGCGCGATTTTTGGGACTAAAACAAATCCCTCTTTCTCCGCAACCTTATGAAGGATAAAGCCTTTTACGATATGTAGAAGGCTTTTTTATGAATTTTTAAATTTAGTGGTGTAATTCTGAAGCTTTTAAGTGCAATATTTATAATATTATTTACAAGCCCGCTAATTCAGGATGGATATCAATAAACATATCTGTGGCTATCAAACTTAACTCATCAGGGTTACTAATTTTTTTATTGACAATTAAGTATGTACTATTTTGTCGTCCATGAAGTGAATAAAGAAGTCTGTATCGATTAACTCTTAATAGCATACTTATAAATCTTAAATCGTCTAGTATTAGATTTCTTCTCTTCATATCGATTTGCCAGATCAATCGTATGTGCACCGAGAAACCCCAAATTTGCAATTGGGTGCTTCCGCAATATTGAAAGCATAATATTCACGCAGGTTGCCACAATTTTGGAGCATTTAAATTCATGCGATAAAAGGTTAAACCTCTTCTTATTGCTTTTATGTTTTTTTAGGAAATATTTAATAATGAAAATATCGTATTTGTATCTTTCAACCTCGACTAAATAGTATTGATTTTCTGTTCTGAAGCTATAGGTTGCAACACTAACGAGATATTTTTTTGATGCGCGTTTTGGAAACCAACTTTATTAAAGTGATAGGCACTATCAAACATTAAAGCACCAAATACTTATAAGCTGGGTTTCTGATAGATTTAATTTCCTCAGCGCTCCTTTTCACAAGGCGAGATTTTGAAACGCGTGGATTCACACTAACCGGATTAGTGAGCAATGGAATTGAAAATTGAATTTGATTGCGAGTTCCCATATACTATTTGAGGTTATGTATAATTACCAGGATGAATTTTCCTTTGACACAATAGAAAGGTTTTTAAAATTAGATTTAGCCGTAGATGGAACTCACGGGGGATTGATACTTGGACCATCACATGATGACGGAGGAATATTTGTTTTAATAAAAAAAGAGTCATGTTATGTTTTAGGTAGAAGCCTTAGTGGGCAACGGATCTGCTTCAGGTACATTAGAGCGTTAGATAACGGCCGGACTAGAACCGCCAGGCATTAATCCGCGGCTTAGCTTCACCAGCGAATACTCAAGGACGAGCGCGGGATACACTCCCGAAATGGCCACGCTGATGTTATCTGCCAAGGCATGGTTGTAGGTGGTGGCCTTACTTGGCCTATTCCTGAAGCCAACATCCAGCACAGTTCTCAAGGGGTTTAAAAAGGCGGTCACCATTCGGAACTTCGCCTGCTGCGCCACCTGAGCGGGTGATAGCTGCCTGTTCTTTCTAATCCGTGGCATACCCCTCATGTAGTCGATGCCTCTCCAGGCACTGCCTACTATCTGATCAATTTTTCCGGATAAATTTCTTAAAATCCCTCTACTAAACTTTCCCATAATGTTTAAATTTTAAAGGTTAAAAAATCTGTTTCTGCAGTTCTTCATTAGCGCTAAATTTTGTTCTGCTGAAGCAAACATAAGGGCGTTTTTAAGGATTAGTAGCTGTTTTTGAGGCGCTTGCCGAACTTTGCGAGGATTTGCGAGAACTTGCCGAAGATTGCGAAGTTGTAGGTACTTTCTTCGGGACTTGTTCGGAAAAAGGGGGGGACTTGTTCGGAAATTTCCGAAGCTGTCCCGAAGCAGTCTCGAACAAGTCCCGAAGAAGGGCTGGCTCGAAACGCATTTTGTCTCACCCTGAAATCAGCTTGCCAGCAAAAAAATCAGGGAAAACATTCAGGCATATAACGGCTTGAGGCCACACAGCAGCTGTGACTTTCTCACTCCTGAACAGGCACACTTAAAAATAGGAATACTCAAAAAGAGATGGAAGAACCGGAGCTATAAATTAAATGAAAAAATACTTGTATACCTCCACTACAATTAACACCTTGCAGTGTATAGTTAATCTACAATTAATCCCCTAATCTGTATAGATTCAGGGTGAGACAAATTATACACACTGCCTGGCCTTGTAGGGGACAGCTTCGGGGGAGCCGCCTAAAATTCCGAACGTGTCTCGAACGTGATACACTAAGGGTAGGGCGTCGATACGGACAGGCATTTTAAATACTCATAAAGGCAAGTTTTTTATCAGATGAACAATTGTCTCCTAAAAACAGATTTGTCATTGGCTGTTAAAGAGGTTTTTTCCTGCAGTACTAAAAAAGGGAGTTTGTTCGGGAGCTCTTCGGAAAATTCACAGAAAAACCAAAAATATTTTTGCTTAGTGTACCTGGTAAAGAGCAGGGAAACGGGGAGAATTGGCTGTTGCGGTCCCAGGAAAGGTCCACACTTTTTTGCGCCAGTTCCACACTTTCTACGCTCTATCGGAATTGCATAATCTAAAAAGGGGCAACACCAAAAACTGATGATAATTAGACCCCAACCTGATTAAAATCATCTTGATGATACGATTCACGTAGTATTTTCAATTTAGTAATCCGCGTAACTTAAGACATGTAAACTAACTAGAGTACAAATTAATCTACGAACATGCCCATTATCACAATTAAACACGAAGGCAGAGTCTACCAAAGAGTTATATCTAAAAAGCAGGGGTTCTATGTTATGGAATCAAAAGGCCTGGAATATTGGTTTGGAAAGGATTTTCACAAGTATCCATCCACTCATGGCTGGCATATTATCAATGATAAGAGCCTGCCTGATTTCATGATGGAATTAGTATCTGAGGAGCTGCAGCGGTTAAGTATGGAACATACTGCTGTGTAGGAGTTATCTGTTATAAAATAGGCTTGCTATGTAAAAAAGAAAAGCTCACCGTGCTTCGGAGAGCTTTTCTCTCATCTAATAGTGCCTGGCTCATGATCCGGACCAAATGTCCGTGAATTCGATCTTCCGTGACTTGAGTGCTTTGGCACATAATCGTGGTGGTCCACACCCGTCGACTCTTTTTTAGTCTCCGAGTCCGTTTTTACGCCTTGTTCATTTTTAAGCTCTGCTTCATCATTTCCAAGGGCTTTGTCAGATTTTGATTGATTTTCCATGGTTTTCTTTTTATCCCGGTTAAATTCAATGGTAATCTTACTTTCTTTTAAAGATACAAAAAACATATGCATTAAAAAAGGCCCATTTGGAATGCATATAATTATTTATGAGGGATTTAAAGATTAATAGTGACTTAAGTCCGTCACTATCATAGTAAAGATTCGAACAATTAACGATAAACTAAAAAACCGCCTTTGACCAGTTCATGGGATTCACCTTACTAAGCTCGCCACGCAAATCTGTTTCGAGAAGAGCAGAAATGCGGTCATAGGTAAATCCGCGTGCTAAAAGAAACATTAATTTTGTAACAGCGGCCTCATAAGTCATGTCAAAACCGCTGACAACGCCCATATTCTTTAGATCACGACTTGTTTCGTAACGCCCTAATTCAACGCTGCCAACTTTACATTGAGAAATATCGAGGATTATCTTCCCACTTTTAATGGCAGTGTCGAGGCAATCTAAAAACCATTTTTCTGTTGTTGAATTGCCTGCCCCAAAAGACTCTAAGATTATTGCATCTGTTGCCGAACTAACTATTGCGCCAACAGTTTCTTTACTGATACCAGGATATAGTTTTAAAACAGCAATTTTATTATTTAATTTTTTATGAACCCTGAAAACACACTCATCGCATTTGCGAATGCTACTATCATTAAAGCGTAAATGCACTCCGGCTTCAGCCAAAACAGGATAATTTGGCGACCTGAAGGCTTCAAACTTAGCAGAGTTGTATTTAAATGAACGATTACCGCGGAAAAGTTGAAAATCAAAATAAATGCAAACTTCAGGAACCCTCGCTTTACCGTTTGCCATTTTAGCCGATGCAATTTCAAGGGCGGTAATCAGGTTTTCTTTTGCATCTGTCCGGATCTCGCCAATGGGCAACTGGGAGCCGGTAAAAATAACAGGCTTGTTTAACCCTTCCAGCATAAAGCTCAAAGCTGAGGCAGTAAAGGCCATGGTATCAGAGCCATGAAGAATCACGAAACCATCGTATGCTTCATAGTTCTTTTCGATCAGCTCTGCCAATTCAATCCAAATAACCGGCGACATATTCGATGAATCAATAATTTCATCAAAAGAATGAACGGTTATCTGATAGGGAAGGCGTTGTAATTCAGGAACGTTTTCGGTAATATGTTCAAAATCCAGAGGCTTTAATACACCCGTTAGTTTGTCCTGAACCATCCCAATAGTCCCCCCGGTGTAAATAATTAAAACCTTTGTCATTCCGAAACTCAATTATTTTCTAAAGATATGAAAGGAAAGTCTTTGTCAAACCCCAAAAATATTTTTTGAATTTTCTGTGGTAATGTCGGCAACAATCTCAATCGAAACTTCCTTAATGTCTGCAACTTTTTGTGCTATATACGTAAGAAAACTACTTTCGTTCGGTTTTCCTCTAAATGGCACCGGCGTTAAATAAGGTGAATCCGTTTCAAGAACGATATTTTTTAAATCTAATTGCTGAACGACTTTATCCAGGCCTGAATTTTTATAAGTAACCACCCCTCCGATACCAAGGTAAAAACCGAGATCAATAATCAAATCAGCTTGCTCTTTTGTTCCTGTAAAGCAGTGGAATATTCCCCTCAGCGTCTCATCCTTTTCAGAAAGCAATAATTCATATACCTCATCGAAAGCTTCCCTGCAATGGATAACAATCGGCAGGTTCAATTCTTTAGCCCAGGAAATTTGCTCACGGAAAGTCTCCTCCTGCATTGTCAATGTGGTTTTATCCCAATATAAGTCTATGCCAATCTCCCCGATCGCATATATCTTATTTTTAGCGATCGCTTGTCTTATTAAC
>CBIHLM010000104.1:0-10892 GCA_966210515.1 uncultured Pedobacter sp. | reverse complement strand
GCATTAGACGCAAAAGCCAGCAACTCAGATGTAGCTTTAAAGGCACCCTTAGCATCACCGACGTTTACAGGCACCGTTTCAGGTATCAGCAAATCGATGGTGGGATTAGCAAATGTTGACAATACAACAGATTTATTAAAACCAGTTTCTACAGCTACCCAAACTGCATTAGATTTAAAGGCCAATCTAGCATCGCCTACTTTCACTGGCATTACAACTGTTTCCGGTTCACTAACCGGTGGGAATGCAGAAGCATCCACACTTGCAGGCTTTAGTGCCAATATTAATACCCAAACAGGTACCAGTTACACATTAACTACAGCTGATAACGGTAAAATAATTACGCTCAGTAATGCAGGCGCCATTACCCTTACTGTACCCACTTTATATGCCGGATTTAACTGTATGATTGTACAAACAGGAGCCGGTCAGGTTACTATAAGCGCCTCTGGTGTAACTATTAATAACAGAAATAGCTATACAAAAACTGCCGGAACCAATGCTATAGCTACGTTAATTGCTTTAACCGGAACCTCGTTCATCAGTAGTGGCGATATGTCTAACTAAATAATTATGCAAAATTACCTGCTTATCATATTTCTTTTTATTAGTCAGTTGCTTAATGCTCAGGTAATGTTACCTTCTTTTCAGGCAGTGCAAACGAAAGCAATATCCCTACCTAGCATATTAACTACAATGACTACATCGGTAACCGGCACGTCTGCCGCTTCCGGCGGAAATATTACCAATGATGGAGGTACTCCTGTTACTTCAAAAGGCGTTTGCTGGGATATAAACCCAAACCCAACTATAGCATTAAGTACCAAAACAGACGATGGAGCCGGTTTGGGGAATTTTAGCAGTAGCGTAACTGGTCTGACATCAGAGACTGTTTACTATTTGAGAGCCTATGCCGTTAATAGTTTCGGGACTGCTTACGGAACTCAGCTAACATTCATAGCACTGGCGATTGGGGATAGCTTTCAGGGTGGGAAACTAGCTTATATTTTAACTTCAGAAGATCCCGGTTATGACGTCAATGTACCACATGGACTGATTGCCCACACCAGTGATTTTAATGCGAGATGGGGTACGGAGAATCTAACGGTGCCGGGAGCAGATGGAACTGCGATAGGTACAGGATATCAAAATACGCTGGATATTATTGCTGGTGACGCCTTAGGAGTTGCAGCTGGCAATTGCAGAAGCTTAACTACAAACGGTTATAGCGATTGGTACATGCCCAGCAAGGATGAATTGAATAAGTTATATATTAATAGAGTGCTGATAGGAGGGTTTAATCCAAGCGGCTGGTATTTTAGTTCTACCGAAAGTAATAGTATTTATGCCTGGTTCCAGGATTTCTCAAATGGAAATCAGGCAGGCACCGGAGCTCACAAGGACTGGGCACTGAGTGTACGGGCTATCCGATCATTTTAGAAGTGGTTTTATCAATGCAACGGTATATATGAATTATAGCATGAAGAAATTATTTACAAAGCATCTTATAATCCGAATACCGAAGCTATTTCTTGTACTAATTATCATTTCAGGTACCCAGCAAAGCAGAGCACAATTAAATCCACTTGCAGGTATCTATTTCAGCAACGAGTATCTAGGTAATCCTGCAATGGCCGGGATAGAAAAAGGACTCACTTTAAACATGGGCTATCGCAAACAATGGTCTACGATTCCGGGAGCACCTAAAACGCAATCACTTACTGCCGATTATGGGACGGGAAAGAAAGTGGGTCTCGGATTAAATATTTATACCGATGAAGCCGGATTAATTAAACGTACACGCGTGATGGGAACCTATTCTTATCATCTTCCTTTATGGAATGAAAATCAAAAGTTGCGTTTTGGTATCTCCTTTGGGTTTGCAGACGAACGGGTATTAAATGAGAATATTAATGGTGATCAGAACGATGGTTCTATAGGTAAATTTAATGAAATAGAAACCTACATGGATGGTGATATTGGGTTAGCTTATACCACTTCTAAGCTAACCATGCAGGCTGCTATCCCTAACATGAAAGTTTTTCTTAAAAAAGATGGTATAAATGGGGTAGCCGACCGTTCTTCTTTTCTTTCGACCGTAAGCTATAAGTTTTTTTTCTCTGATGCCTTTGATGGATTTGGGGTGGAACCTAAACTTGCATACAGAGGGGTAACAGGTTTCAGTGATATCATAGATATAGGCGCAAATTTTACGGTGGCTAATGGAAAGGCAAGTGTTATGTCGGTTTACCATAGCTCACAAAGTGCCACTTTGGGCATGGGAGCAATTATTAAAAACATTGGGTTGCTAAGTGCTAACTATACAACTTCATCTCGGGCTTTAAGCGAGTATTCCAGTGGTAATTTTCAGATTGGGCTTAAACTTAATCTATGGAAAAAGAAAATTATTTAGTATACAGAATTCTTAAACTTCATTTCCCCCAACTTTCAACTTGATCCCAGATCCCCGTTTCTTGCTTTATAAGGATAAGAGCTTTTAAACAAAAAACCCCTCAGAAATAATCTGAAGGGCTTTCGTTTGTGGGAGATGCTGGGTTCGAACCAGTGACCCTCTGCTTGTAAGAAACAAGCATTATATGCCTTCAGAGCTCTATGAAGCAAAGAATAATCAATCTATATGCACTTGTGCAAACTATATGCAAACAAGATAACCTTGTTAAAAATTAAGTGAATTAAAATGCAATTTAATCAAAAGCTCCTATATCAACCCCTCATCAGCGAAACTATAAAAGCCTTCATTAGAAATTATCAAATGATCAAGAACTGCGATATCTAACAGTTCTCCTGCACTCTTTAACTTTCTGGTCAGATTAATATCTGCCTGACTTGGAGCTAGATTTCCAGATGGGTGATTATGACTTAAAAGTATCGATGACGCAGCACTTTTGATAGCTGCAGCAAATATGACTTTTGGATCAGCTACTGTACCTGACATTCCACCAGTACTAATTTCAATGATGCCCAAGACACGATTAGCTCTATTCAGAAGCATCACTTTAAACTCCTCGACAAATTCCAAGGTGTCTTGATTCCAATGTTTCTTAAGCACTTCAAATGCATCCTTACTAGTTGTGATTTTAGGTCTTTGCGATGCCTTTACCTTCGATTTGTAGATGAGTTGCACTTCAGCAACTTTCCATGTAGTTTGTTCCATTGTAGTTTGAGTTAATTTGGAACTCCTCTGAGCTTTAGGCAATCAAGTCCAAAAGGAAACGATATAAATGGATTGAGTAGGTGGTTTGTGGGTTTATGCTCGGCAATCTTTTGGACGCTTCAGCAGCCTAAAGCTTAACTTTGTGTAAACTATTAATGATAACATACCCTCACCGTTCCACTGCACATTTTCTTACCTGTTTGTTTATCTATATACCCTTGTAAAAGAAAATGTGCAATGCTGGAAGATTCTATATCTTTAAGGATGAAACGGTCAATATATTTTCTTCTTTTTTTATTTATTCCATTTCTCTCCGTAGCTCAGGATAAGAACGTAATTAAGCAACAAGCCCTTATCGTTGCAAAAGCTACTGTTACTCAAGATTATGCTACTATCATAAAATACACTCATCCTTCACTTATCAAAATGATGGGAGGAAGTGAAGCAATGTTTAAGCTTATCAGTTCTTCGATGAACAAAATGTCAAAGCAAGGCATAATGATTGACTCAGTCGTTATAGGTACTCCTGAAGAAATTTTTAAAGCTGGAAGCGAATTACATTGTCTAGTTCCTGAGGGATTATTGATGACGGTACCAAATGGCAAACTTCTGTCGAAGTCTCACCTGTTAGCAATTAGCGGAGATAACGGGTTGAACTGGACCTTTATCAATGTAAGTAGCCAGATAAACAATAAAACGATTACACAACTCCTTCCAAATTTTAATCAGAATTTAAGATTACCTGAAGACACTAAGCCTGTTTTTTATAAAGATGATATAAAATAGCAGTATCATACTGTGCACATTTTTTATTCAGTTCTTATATCTATATACCCTTGCAAAAGAAAATGTGCGACAAACAGAAAAATTAAGCTTCATTACAGACTCCTGAATATTTAATATATTGATGGCATCATAATATGTCAGAAGAACAAGTTAAAAGCATCATAGGTGAGAGACTCGGTTTCCGTTTCGCGTTTATCTTTTTTACTCTTTTCGCATTCCTATTCAATCCACTACTTCTCTGGTCTCCAATCATAACCAGCTTCACTGATAAAGCAGTTATTTGGTTGGCAAATGAAGTTCTCGGCTTTGATTATAATATCTCTATTGGACGCGGAACGGGTAGTGGAGATACATTGTACCATTACCTAATACTGTTGCTTATCGTCCTAATCGCTACAGCGGGAAGTGTGGTATGGTCGCTGTTAGAAAGAAAGAAGAACTATTATATCCATTTAAATTACTGGTTAAATGTGTTAGTTAGATACTATTTAGCACTCACTCTCATTCATTATGGCCTTGTGAAAATTATCAAGCTGCAGTTTACGTCACCCGACTTGATACGATTGCTAACGCCTTATGGAGATTCTTCGCCTATGGGTTTAGCCTGGACCTTTCTTGGGTTTTCTGATGGCTACAATATATTTATGGGTATAGCAGAGTTATCTGCTGGACTATTGTTTTTTAGAAGAACAGCAACATTAGGCGCTTTAATATGTGTAATTGTATGTGCGAACGTTTTGGCTATTAACTACTTCTTTGATGTACCGGTGAAAATCCTCTCAACGATGCTTCTACTCATGAGTCTTTTCCTACTGGCTCCGAACTTCCAACGACTTATCAAATTGTTCATTAATGGAGAAACTGTTAAATTAAAAGCCATTGAGATGCCCTTAATGAATAGAAGATGGCTAACTGTTCCGAGGACTTTCATAAAATACATTATAATCATTGCTCCGATCACATATTCCTTGTACGCTATTGCTGAACAAGCCAAATACTATGGAGATGGTGTACCAAAGCTGCCTTTATACGGAGTCTATAACGTTGAGTCTTTTGAATCGGAACGTGCGATAACTAAATGGGAGAAGTTAGTTGTGCAGCGGAAGCAGTATTCGGCTGTTGTGTTGGAAGGTAATGATATGGAGTTTTGTGATATGAAGGTTGATACAACAACGCGTCAATTAACCATTGCGTTCAAAGAAGATCCTAAAATATTGCACCGTTTCGAATATGTGGTAGTTGATTCTGATCACTTAGATTTAAAAGGTACTTATTTTGACCAAGCAGTAAATATAAAGTTGAAAAGGCAGCACTTTGAACTAATGGAAAGAACATTCAATTGGGTGAGCGAAGATCCTTATAACCGATGATGATTTTGCTTAGATAATGCACATCTTCATACTGACTGTATACTTATATACCCTTGTAAAAGAAAATGTGCAAAGCTATATCAAGCTATTTCTTTATAAAACTACGTGTGTGTGTAGGCTTTTTAAATCCAAGGTAAACCACGTACAATCCAAACAACGCAAATAAAATGGTAGAAATAAATTCACTAGCGATGTTTTCTTCTGATAGTACAATACGATTGTAGCCTTTTAAATATTTCACTCTGATTGTATCGCCAGTCCTATGCTTTTCATAAAAACCACTTGACACGCGGTGAGATATTATATCATTTTCAGGTTTTACTTTGATAAAGTAATTATTGGTTCCAAACCCGTGATTTGTTCTAGAGAGGATTGGAGTGCTAATATTCTGCCCCTCATTCTGGACTTTAAGGTTTATTAACTCGTCTTTTGCAAAGAAAAAGGGCCCGATTATAAATAAAGCTCCAATAATCAAGTATGACGCTTTCATTTTATCTCCTCTCCAGTCGCTAAGTCTTTAATTATTGGCACTTCATTAGATACCCTTTTAAAGAATCCATGAGCAACAACTCCATTTCCAAAGCCACATCCATAAAAGTAATCGCTACTTTCCTGATTAACTTGGATACCTTTATCATTAAATAAAAAAGATATTTCACATCTGGCACTATCTTGCTGAAGCTTGTACACAGCAGTATTCTTTGAGTAGTTCAACGTATCAATGAAAGCTCCTAGATTATAACTCGGTGCACCTTTAGTAATGAAAAATGAGAGAACTATCCTGTTGTTTGGTAATTCTTTCACTTGTATTTCTCCAGCATAACCGTAAACATCATCACCTTTCTTCACCGTTTTACTTGCCAATTCATAAGTGCCATTAACGCTATGCTGTTTATATATTACTTTACAAGCTAAAGTGGTTAAAGCGCATAGTATGAAGATTGCAGATAAACTTTTCATTTATGCTCTTGAATATGCTTTGAGTTTTAAACAAGAAACCAATGAATATAAGAGCATTCAGAACATACTAAGCAAGTCGCGCTTTTATTTGCCCAGTCCAAACTAAAAAAGGATGCTACAGCAGTATTTAGCTGGGCTTCTCGTGACCAGAATAGGTGATTTTGGCAATTATGGCAAATTAAATCTCTATCTTTTATTTGATAGCTAGTTGGTTCATTGGAAAATAAGCCCATGGGTTGATGATGATTGTGAAGTTCTAAAGTAGCATATAACTTGATATTTAATATGATGTAATTAGAAGCAGCTTGTTAATTAAGCTACTTATTTACAAGGTAAGCCTTTTAAAATGAAATGGTCATTCCTTAGTGTTTTCCATTGCACTTAAATCGGCATTTGCGTGGCTAATTCTCTTGAAGGATTCGCACAACCTATAGTAAAAGAGAACCATAGTCAGTACAGTAATAACGAACATTGACAAAGGTGAAGTAAGCAGTTCAGGTTGTTGATACAAAATTATCGCTGCAACAATCATAACCAATATAGCGAGAGCTAGTATTCTCACGGTTACAACGAATACCAGTGCTTGATACCGTTTGAAGTAATCCAATCCATCTCCTTTTTTATTGATATCAAAGCTTTTAAACACTCCGAAAAGTGTTATAGCAGTTACACAGATTACTTCTAGATAGAAAAACCATCCGGATTTATCTTCTTTAGATGCAATGTAGTAGCCAAGAGAATATAACAGAGTGTTAGTGGTCAGGTAATACATACCTTCTTTATCAGAGACTTCCCCGGCTGTCAATTTGTCCTCTAGCTTCTTAATCTTGAATAAAATCATTTGGATGCTGGTTTAGTGATTGCAATATAGAAGAATTCTTTTACAACACTAAACCATCTGGTTTTCCTACACTAGACTTCAAACTCATGGTTTATATACCCAGTTTTACAAGTGTCGGAAGTTGTAAAAATCCAATGAAAACATCTTCTTTATAAGCTGTACCCTTTTAAAAATAAATGTGTAAATAATCAGATTCAATTTTAACCATTCCAGCTTTCCACTATAAAACGAATTATATACCCGATTTGACAATCCTTCAAAACCGCAAGGACCCATAGTTGGTGATTACGGTGATATGGTGTCAACACCGACCAACTAACAAAATAGTGGAAATAAGCCGCTACAATACTTCTATATCAAAATCAATTTTCTATTTTACAACAGTTAATACTTATTGATTGTAACTGAATCTATCTATTCAAATTCGCGTACATTAACCTTAAGAATCCCATGG
This sequence comes from uncultured Pedobacter sp., assembly GCA_966210515.1. GTDB lineage: Bacteria > Bacteroidota > Bacteroidia > Sphingobacteriales > Sphingobacteriaceae > Paradesertivirga. The sequence continues at coordinate 3,306 of CBIHLM010000104.1, read as the reverse complement.
AGAATAACACGTTCGATATAGTTAAAGAAGCTTCCAGGCTTAATGCTACGCATCGTTATTTAGATTTCAATATCAATAGGGAAAAAGAGTTAAATGAACTGGTAATGCTGGCATCACAAATTTGTGGAACGCCCATTTCACTCATTACTTTAATGGACCAGGATGTACAGTGGATAAAAGCTAATTTGGGGGTAGATGTAAGTGAAATGCCGAGAAAGACTTCGTTTTGCACGCATGCTATACAGAATGATGAAATTATGATTGTAGAGGACGCATCTCTGGACAGTCGGTTTTCAGATATTCCTGTAGTAGCTAATGATCCTCATATCCGTTTTTATGCCAGCGCCAATCTCAAATCGCACGATGGATTTAATGTGGGAACATTGTGTGTATACGATTTACAGCCTAAAACCTTAAGTCTGGAACAACAATACAGCCTAACCGCATTGGCAAACCAGGTGAGCCATGTTATGGAGCTGGATTTTGCGCTTAAATCCTTACAAAAACAAAATCATGCATTATCGGAAATCGCCCGTATTCAATCGCACGACTTAAGGTTACCGGTATCTTCTATACTTGGCGTGATGGAGCTTATTAATGAAGAAAAGACAGACCTAAACAGTGAATATCTAACCTTATTGAATCAGGCAGTAAATCAGCTTGATGAAAGAATACGGACTATAGTAGATTTTACCAGAACTCAATGATAACAAATGTTAGTTAGCCATTCCTCCAAACTTACTCGACAACTGCCTACTGAGTTTCAATTTGTCACTTACTGACAATTCAAGATAGACTAATAGCTTTCACCTTCCCGTAGACCATTTGTAAGTGTTTAGAACTTAAAACGTATATTTTGGAGACTATTAGTTTATACCTCGTCACCAGCAAGTTGCTATGGATAGAATGAGTCGCGTATTTATAAAATAGGTATTTTGTTGAATCTACCCGTAACTTCTGTTCCAGAGCCTCCATTACCTCCCGCGTATGCACACGTAAATGCAAAAACAAAACTTCCAGAGGCTTTTCCTTCTGATATACTTTCAATTTTTATCCAGGATTTGACTAAAGCGTAGTCAAAGGTTGTCATGTGCTTGATAAGATCATTGTTTTTCTTATGAGTATAAGATACTATACCACGGGTATTAACCAGGCTGTTCTGAAACATATTCAAGTTATATGTCCTTCCTTGTTGCAGGTTTGCACCGTTAGCAGCACTCGACCAATAAAAATCAATTGCATACTCATCTTTTCCTTGCAATTGATAGTCCGCATCGCAGAATCTCCATAATGGGAATGATTGATTCTTGATATCTCTACTAGGGCTAAATAGCCAAAAGCATCTAGCTGTGTCCCCACCGCGAGTAGAAACTTCTAAACCTCCACTAGTTAAAGGATATGTTCTATATTCAAAATCTTCGGGAGTTGGGAATATGAGTTCACCTGAGGGAGTCGACTTACCTACATTAAGAATTACATAAGGGAGTGCTGGGTCTGGTGGAGTTATTTTATTCTCTTGGGGCTCATCGTTTGGGTCATCATCTGACTTTCCACACATTACTAGAAATAGAGAAAATAACAATACAGAGGATAATGCAATTCGAAGGGTAGCTTTAGTTTTCATATGAGAGGAATTAATAGTACAGATGTCTCAAATCGTTATGAATTGTAGAATACATTAACAATGAGCAGGTTAAATATCTAAATGAGCAACAAAGGGAGTGATTGGAGGTTTTGTTAAAAAAATAAAAGTCTTCCGATGAAGTGGTGTTACGTTAGTTAAGTCGTTCCTAAGCTAACAGAACGTTGGAAAAGATTGTACGGGACTTAAAGAGCTATTCTTTGTAAAAGCTACTTATTTACAAGGTTAGCCTTTTAGATAAAAAGCTAAAGATGATTTCTACCTCTAAGATATAGAACATCCTGTCTAATAAGACTCCTCCAGAGCTTGCCATACTTTTGGTCTAGGTATTTAAAAGCTTTAGCGCTGTATAATTTGCTACATTCATCAGCTTCTGGAATACAACCATAATCGTAATATTCAAAGTTGAACTTCTTCTCATGTTCTTCTTGCCCTTGGACATGAGTTGGAGCGATGCCACCAATGAGGAACAATTTAACCTTATTAGCCTTTAGGTCTTTCTCAAAGCTGAACGAACAATCAGCACGAGTGTTGAGCGTGGAGTTAACAAAACTGGAACTTATAAAGAAATTAAGAGAGAGTAAAAAAATAATCTTTTTTGTTCTTAGAGTTCGCATAGTTAGTTGATGCAACTAAGGTATATTTTCCATATTGTTGTTTCCTACACTTCACTTCAATTTTAGGGTTTTTATACCCTGTTATGTAAGTGTAGGAATCTTCAACCTATTTATTTATAAGGTTAGCTTTTAAATAATGCATGTAAATCATGGCCTCACATCTTTCGGTAACCTTCCGATATCAGTCATCTAAATGCACAATGCTAATCATGGGTAAATGATCACTAAGTTTAATCCAGTGTTCGAAGTCTCCTAATTCCACAGTTTTTAGTTTATTTGTTAAGTCTTTACTGCCAAAAATATAGTCGATGTGGTAGGGCCTCTCTAACTTTCTGTGCATATAAAAGGTTGGTTTAATCTCTTTTCCTTGAACTTCACTTGTAAATTTATGGTACCAGCTTTCAATCCCAATCTCTTCTAATTCTCTTACAACATCTGAATGATTCCACCATCGATCCCATTCATCCCAAATTACATTACTATTGAAGTCACCAGCAATTATTGTTTTTGTAAAATTCTGCTTGTTAACCTGGAGGTACTTCCAGAACTGACCAATGTAACCAAAGTTGGGTGAATTGTTTTGATGAGTCCAAACTGCCAATAGGTTGAATTTATCATCTATCGAGCAAGGAAGGAAGTGTTTAACTGTATGATCTTTGAATCCATTACTCCAATTTAAAATAGAAAGTTTGATATCCTTCGAAGCAAATACCCCTAAGCCTTTGTTCTTAGTATCTCCAATCCATAAATGATTCCTTGACCACTCATTGAACTTCTCATGTTGAATTTCTGCTGGGTTTTCACATTCTTGCACGATGTAGATGTCAGCATCTAAGCTTTGTAAATGCTCAAACTTATTTCTTAGTGCACCATTACAATTCCATGTTATAATCTTCAAAATCAGATTTTAATATTTTAAAAAGGACTATTGGCTTAGCAGATATTCAAACTACTTATTTACAAGGTAAGCCTTTAAATAAAATGTTCAAGATGCCACTTCGAAAGCTAAGTAACAATTCTATAAAGCTAATACGAAGTAGCTAGGGG
>CBIHLM010000103.1:0-10897 GCA_966210515.1 uncultured Pedobacter sp. | reverse complement strand
TGGAAAAATGAATCACCGATGCTAAAAAGCCGATTTTCTATCGCATTGACGAGGTCCATATGCGTGATTAATTTACTTACTCAACACTTTAAACAATTAAGATGAAAAAAGTATTACCCTTTTTATTATTGGTTGTAGCCGTCGTGCTTGGCCTTTTTTATCCTTCAGTAGAAGTAATTAATGTTGCGGAAAACAAAATTGATACCGGAGATACCGCATGGTTATTGGTTGCGACAGCCTTAGTTTTATTAATGACACCTGGTCTTGCCTATTTCTATGGAGGGATGGTTAGAAAGAAAAATGTTATTTCTACTATGCTACAAAGTCTTGTATGTATGGGGCTTATAACTGTTTTGTGGGTCGTGTTTGGATTTAGTCTTGCTTTCGGAGAGGATATTGGAGGTGTTATAGGTAATCCGGGTACCTTTTTTATGATGAAGGGAATGGTGGGCAATGCCGTATGGCCTTTAGCGCCCACAATACCCTTGGTTTTATTTGCAATGTTCCAGTTAAAGTTTGCAGTAATTACACCAGCGTTAATTACCGGTGCTTTTGCGGAGCGAATTCGCTTTAACTCTTATCTTATTTTCCTTTGTTTGTTTATGGTTTGTATATATGTGCCTTTGGCGCATGCTACCTGGCATCCTCAAGGAATATTATTTGAACTAGGAGTGCTAGATTTCGCCGGCGGCACGGTGGTTCACATGTCGGCGGGTTGGGCTGCACTCGCTTCTGCTCTATTCTTAAAGAAGCGTACAACGCCCGCGCATACACCTGCGCGCGTAAGTTATGTCATTCTTGGAACCGGTTTATTATGGTTTGGCTGGTTTGGATTTAATGCAGGATCTGCAGTAGGCGCAGGTGCATTGGCTGCTACCGCTTTGGCTACTACTACCACAGCTTCGGCAGCAGCTGCAATGGCCTGGATATTTTTTGACATGGCGCGAGGTAAGAAGCCTTCTGCAATGGGTGCTTGTATTGGAGCTGTAGTTGGTTTGGTTGCGATAACTCCGGCCGCTGGTTTTGTTAGTGTTTCGCACTCTGTCATTATTGGGGTGGTTGCTGCAGTTATTAGTAATCTAGTTGTTTTATGGAGAACTCGTACAAATATTGATGATACCTTGGATGTGTTTCCATGTCACGGTGTTGGCGGAATGGTCGGAATGTTAATGACCGGCATTTTTGCTAACCAGGGTGTGAATTCAGCAAATACAACTGGTAATGGACTGTACTATGGGGAGACCAAGCTGTTTTTCGTGCATTTAATTGCCTTGGTTGCGGTTTCAGCCTTTGCTTTTATTGGTTCATATGTTTTACTGTTGGTAACAAATACAATAAGTCCTCTTCGGGTGTCGGCCAATGATGAAGAACTTGGGTTGGATATGAGTCAGCATGATGAAGAGTTGTAGTGGAAAAAGTAGTTAAAGATTTACTTTAGTCTTTAAAATAGATAAAAGCATTAGGCAAAAACTGCATTATTGTCGTTGCCTATCGATTTGGTTTAGTGTTGGGAGGGTTCAGCGGTTTCGTTGGCCCTCTTTTTTTTAAAAAATCATAAACTTTACTGATGTAGGTGATTTTAATGCTATTTTTATTAATAAAACTACCATGTTTGCTCATTTTTTGTGTTTAATAGTGGTTTTGGCGATTTTTTTTAAAAAAAATATAAGGAATTTATGAATTTTTAAAAAAATGACTAACTTTATTGCAGATATTATTCAATAACACTAAACAACTAAACAAAATGAGTAAATTATCAATCAAACAGATCATACCGTTCCTGGTATTGACTGCAGTGGCTTTGGCCTCAATCTTTATTCCTGTTCTGCCAAACTTTGACGACGGAGGAAAAATTTACAATGGAGCCGATATCGCATGGGTAGTGGTGGCAACAGCATTAGTCTTTTTAATGACCCCGGGCTTGGCATTTTTCTACGGTGGAATGGTTCATCGTAAAAATGTAATTTCTACCATGATTAAAAGTGTGGTAGCTGCTGGGATCGTAAGCGTACTATGGGTTGCAGTAGGTTTCAGTTTAGCTTTCGGAACTTCAATTGGGGGGCTCATTGGTGATCCATCAACTTTCTTGTTTTTTAAGGATGTAAATTCAGGAGCTCCATGGAGTCTTGCCCCTACTATTCCTTTAACTCTTTTTGCTTTATTTCAACTGATGTTTGCTATCATCACACCTGGATTGGTTGTAGGAGCTGTGGCAGAACGTATTAGATTCACTTCTTATATCTTATTTATCGTATTGTTCAGCTTATTTGTATATGCTCCCCTTGCACATTGGAGCTGGCATCCGGATGGATTTTTGTTCCAAATGGGGGTTCTTGACTTTGCCGGGGGCACAGTTGTTCACATTTCTGCCGGATGTGCTGCTTTAGCCGGAGCACTGGTTTTAAAACGTCGTACATCTCACTTAGAGCAAAGAGAAATTCCACCAGCTAACATTCCGTACGTACTTATTGGTACTGGTTTATTATGGTTTGGCTGGTTTGGTTTCAATGCCGGATCTGCATTAGGAGCTAACGCTTTAGCAGTTTCTGCATTTGCAACAACAAATACTGCTGCTGGTGCTGCTGGTTTATCATGGATGTTTTTTGATGTGATTAGAGGTAAAAAGCCATCTGTACTTGGATTTTGTATCGGTGCAGTAGTAGGTTTAGTTGCTATAACTCCTGCTGCAGGTTTTGTCGCAATACCACAAAGTATCTTTATCGGCTTTATAGCTGCTATAATTTCAAATATCGCTGTACACTACAAGCAAAAATCTTCTCTTGATGATACTTTAGATGTTTTTCCTTGCCATGGCTTAGGAGGTATTGTCGGAATGATATTAACTGGAGTATTCGCTACTAAAACGGTAAATGGCGCTGGTGCAGACGGATTATTTTATGGAAATGCTGAGTTTTTCTTCACCCAGTTAAAAGGTTTAGTAATCGTTGTTGCATATAGCTTCACTGTTTCCTTTATCATTTTCAAGCTTATCAATTTGATTCAGCCAATTCGCGTTTCACTAGAAGATGAAGAACTTGGATTGGATGCTTCTCAGCATAACGAAAAATACTTACAAGGTACCTTGTTGGTAAATAATAATGGTAAAACCGTTGAGCGGGACATTAAAGTATTTGAAAAAGACGTAATAGAAAACTAATCGGAAAAACGCATATAAAGACCTTATTTAACAATCAAAAAAAGCAACATGTTTAGAAAAGTACTTTCGTTTATTGCATTAGCAGGTGTATCATATGCTAATGCTCAAGATTCAACATCTACGCCACTAACCATTTCAGGTTCAGTTGATACGTATTACAAGTATGATTTTGCAAAAGTTCCTAATATCGGAACCAGTTTTGCAACAGATCAAAACTCAGTATCCTTAGGTATGATTGATGTAGCTTTGAAAAAAACTACAGGAAAAGCATCTTTTGTGGGGGAGGTATCTTTTGGTCCCAGAGGGCAATATCAATCAATTCCAAACGGTGATGGTATTGATGTTAATTCTTTCCACATTCAGAATCTGTATGCCACTTACGCCTTCACAGATAAGTTTTCAATGACTGCAGGGTACATGGGTACTTTTGTTGGATACGAAGTTATTTCTCCTGTTGGAAACTTTAACTATTCAACTTCTTATCTGTTCACTAATGGGCCATTCCAAAATGCGGGTATTAAAGCTAATTATGCTCTTTCAAGCAAAGTTGGGTTAATGGTAGGTTTATTCAATAATTCCTGGAATAACTATAAAGCAGATCCTATCTCTGGAGTGAGCACATTTGGTGCGCAATTATCTTTATCTCCGGTTGAAGGATGGAGCGCTTATCTTAACTTGTTAACAGGTTACGATTCTGGTACTATTTTGGACCTGACTACAGCTTATCAAATTACAGATAAATTCAAACTGGGTTTAAATGCTGCTGACTGGTCTGCAGGGATGGGTACTGATGATACTGGTTATTACGGCGCAGCCTTATATCCGTCATTTGCTATAACTGATGGGTTTGCTTTAGGCCTTCGCGGCGAGTACTTTAAAACTAAAAAGAATGATGGCGTTCTTGTTGGCGCTCCTGCTGATGAAAGTGTAACCTCATTAACATTCTCTGGTAATTTAAAATCTGGCGGTTTAACTTTTATCCCAGAATTTAGGCTGGATAATGGAAGTGTAGATTTATTCTTTAAAGAGAATGGTAATACTACCAAATCTGCTTCACAATTCTCTTTAGCTGTAGTTTACGCTTTTTAATTGAAACATTTCGATTAGATTTAAAAAGGCCGGAAATTTCCGGCCTTTTTAGGTTTCAAATATGATGCATGCTAATGAAGTTTAGAATTTAATCATATTTCTGAACAGAGAGCAGGGCTGAACAGGCATCAATTTCGATCGAGCAAATGTGACGGGGGGCTGATGGGAAGGCTGACTCAATTTACAACCGAATAGAAACAAAAAAAGCCGGAATCCTCCGGCTTTTTTTGTTATGTTTTTATGATTCCTATTTTTCCATTTGTTCAATCACAGCCTGGGTTACTCCTGTAAAAGAGAAACCTCCATCATGGAATAGATTCTGCATTGTTACCATTTTAGTCAAATCAGAGAATAATGTAACTGTATAATCAGCACATTGATCTGCAGACGCATTACCCAATGGCGACATCTTCTCAGCATAATTCACAAACCCATCAAACCCTTTTACTCCTGATCCCGCAGTTGTACGTGTAGGTGATTGAGAAATAGTATTAATCCTTACATTCTTTTTAACACCATACTGATAACCGAAGTTCCGTGCGATACTTTCTAACATTGCTTTCCCATCCGCCATGTCATTGTAATCAGGGAATACACGTTGAGCAGCGATGTAGGATAAGGCTACCACTGATCCCCATTCATTAATAGCATCATGTTTCATTGCTAATTTTAGCACACGATGTAAACTGATTGCCGAAATGTCTAAGCCTTTATGAGTGAAATCGTAATTGTTTTCAGTATAATGGATACCTTTTCTAACATTTATACTCATTCCAATAGAATGTAAAATGAAGTCTACACCTCCGCCGAAATGCTCTTTCGTTTTTATCAAAAGGTTTTCTACATCCTCCTCACTGGTAACGTCAGCCGGAATCACCGGAGCGTTACATAGCTCAGCAAGTTTATTTATTTCACCCATCCGCATAGCGATAGGGGCGTTGGTTAAAACAATTTCAGCGCCTTCTTCAACGCAACGTAATGCCGTTTTCCAGGCAATAGATTTTTCATCCAGAGCACCGAATATAATCCCTTTTTTACCTTTCAGTAAGTTATAAGCCATATTTGTAAATTTCTGCGCTAAAATAGCGAATTAATTGATTTGTGTGACACAATCTGGTAAACTATCATTTAACTTTTAAATTTAAATTCAATAGTTCCTTAGCATGCTGAAGTGCCGCTTCACCAGGGTTTTCTCCGCTTAACATTTTACCGATTTCTAGGACTCTTTCCTCCAAAGTCAACAGACGAATATTCGTGTGAGTCTTATCGTGCTGATCGTCTTTATAAACCCAATAATGAGCTTCTCCTTTGCTGGCTATTTGGGGTAGATGTGTTATGGCTATCACCTGCATAGTGTCAGAGAGCCGTTCCATAATAGCGCCTACTTTTAACGCTACTTCTCCCGAGATGCCCGTATCTATCTCATCGAAGATTATAGTCGGCAATGCAATGTGCCGGGAGATTAAAGATTTAATAGTTAGCATTAAGCGTGAAAGTTCACCGCCGGAAGCTACCTTATTCATAGGAGCGACCATCTGACCTTTATTAGCAGAAAAAAGGAATTCCAGTTTATTCCGCCCAAACGCATTAAACATGCCCTCATTCAAAAGCTCATTATGAATTTCCAGTGCCGAATGGGGCATGCCTGCTTCCGCAAGTGTTTCTCGTATTTTTTCCTCAATTCCGGGAATTATTTCGTTTCTGCTCGCCGAAAGGGTTTCCGAAACGATATTTAACTCAGCATAAAGATCCTTTACCTCTTTTTCTAAGTTAACTATTTCGTCGTCCGTAATTGTGATCGAGTCAATTCTGTTTCTAATTTCCTGATAGATACCCAATAACTCTTCGACCGTATTTACATGGTGTTTTTTCTGCAGATTGTAAATGGTACTTAACCTGTTACTGATTTCGATGGACCGAGCTTCATTAACTACGGTTCTCTGTTCCAAATACGATACTTCCGCGGCGATGTCTTTTAACTCAATCAAACAGCTCTGAAGTCTCTCAGCAAGCATTTCGCCCTCCTTTAAATACTTACTAGCCTGCTGAAGGTGAGACAGCGATTCTTTTAGCTGTATAACCATTGCCTGGTCCCCTTCACTTAAAATATAGGCAGCGGAAAGAAGGTTGCGCTTTATTTCTTCAGCATGAGTTAAAGTCTCAAGCTCTTGCTCAAGTGTTTCCTGTTCATTATCAGCAAGGTTTACCTCCTCAAATTCATCCACCTGGAACTGAAGATAATCGAGTTCGGACTTTGCTTTCCGACTAGTCTCTTTCAAATCATTCAGCTTTCGCTGACTCTCCTGATATGTTCTGAACTTTTTTTGATATTCGAAGAGCAGGGCTTCATTGGCGGCTAGAGTATCAACAACCAGCCGTTGAAAGCTTTCGTCATTGATTTCAAAAGTCGCATGTTGCGAATGGATATCGATTAATAATTCGCCAAGCTGTTTTAGTGTAGTTAGATTTACAGGTGTGTCGTTTATAAATGATCGCGATTTTCCCTCCGAAGATATTTCCCTTCTTAAAACAGTTTCTTCTTCATAGTCAAGTTCATTCTCTTCAAAAAACGATTGAAGATTGTAGCCTTGTATTTTGAAGTAACCTTCAATAATGCACTTTTTTTGTTGGTTGAAAAAGTACCGGCTTTCGGCCCGGTTTCCCAAAATAAGTGACAAAGCGCCCATAATGATGGATTTACCTGCACCGGTTTCACCTGTTAGTATATTTAGTCCCGTTGAAAATGAAATATCAAGGTCTTCTATTAAAGCATAATTGCGAATGATAAGACGATTGAGCATAGTTTAGTAAAAGTATCACATTTAGATTAACGAGCTGCACGTTTTAGAACATCGTATTTGGTTACATTGGCAGGATCCAGAACGGATAAGATATTATAGGCATTCATTCTTTCCTTTGGATCGGATTGGCTTAAAAGATTCACCAGTTCATCCGCTTTGGCGGTAAAGAATAATTGATTTAACATAGCCCCCTGTTTTAGTTTGTCTATCTTTTGGAGTTGTGGAAGTACGCCTAATATTTCCTTCCTTCCTTTTGATTGATTATCATACATCACATCCAGGCCCAACCTATGGTAGTTATACAGGGATTCCCTAATCGGATTATATGCCTTGTTGGTTAAGTTCTCCGCGAGCCAATATCTGTTTTTCAGGCTTTCGAAAGCCTTCCATCCCGGAAACGGGGCATTTTGCGAGTTGTTTATAATTGTTTGTGCCTTAGCGTATAAAGCACTTCCGCCAAACTTTGAAAAGGTGTCATAATCTAAGCCAACAATTATATAGGCGTAAAAAGCCAGTAATGAACTCAGGTTATTGATGTAGTTCTGATCAGAATAATCAAGTGGTTGGCCTTCTGTGTAATTAAATGCGAATTCTTTGTCGCTATAATTTAATACAGTGCTGTTAAAAGTGCTGCCATAAACAGGTCTGCTTGACTGGATTTGCGCATCGGCTTTAAAATTGGCTCCGCCATCCCACTCAGTTATATTTATTACGAAATTGCAATCTATTCGTTCCTGTGCCTGGAAATTGTCTGCAGACCATCGTCTTGTATTCAGGAAATCCCGCATCGACACTTCTAACATATCCAATACTCTCCTGTTGGTGTTTTGAATTTGCTGGGAAAGGATTTGAACGCGAGCATTCAATTCTTGTGAATGAGCATAATTTGCAAGTGCAATGAGAGCTAATATTATTACGGAGATTCGTTTTAACATTTATATCAAGTCTATAATTTTCTGGCAAATGTCTTTAGCAACCTCCTGTTTGGTTTTTAACGAGTAGGTCGTTAGTTCTAAATTTTTGTCAATGATGGTCACCTTATTAGTATCAGCTTTAAAGCCCGCACCTTTATCTTTTAAAGAATTCAAAACTATAAAATCAAGATTTTTTCTTAGTAATTTATCCTTTGCATTCTCCTCTTCATTTTCGGTTTCAAGTGCAAATCCTACTAAAATCTGATTTCTTTGCTTTCTTTTTCCGAGTTCCGAGAGGATGTCTGTAGTTTTTACCAGCTCGAGGTTAAATTCGGAATTCTGTTTCTTTATTTTTTCCGTCGAGATTTCCTTAGGCCTGTAATCAGCAACAGCTGCACTCATAATTGTAATGTTGCTCTCGTTAAAGTGTTGTACCACCTCATTCAGCATTTCGGCGGACGAACCTACATCAATACGTACAATACTATTACTTATTGTTCTTTCTGAGCTTGGACCGGAAATTAACACTACCTCTGCACCTTGCCTGGACAATTCTTCTGCCAAGGCAAATCCCATTTTTCCGGAAGAATGATTCCCAATAAAACGAACGGGATCTATGGGCTCATAAGTAGGACCTGCAGTAATCAAGGCCCGTTTCCCCGATAAAGGAAGAGTTTTTTTTATATGAGCTTCCAAAAATGATACAATCTCTTCCGGTTCGGCCATACGTCCTTCACCAACTAAGCCGCTTGCTAATTCGCCATATCCCGGGTTTATTTGAATATTGCCGTATTGTTCTAACCTCGAAATACTTTCTTGCGTCGAAGGATGTTTCCACATGTCCAGATCCATCGCCGGAGCAAAGTATACGGGACATTTTGCAGAAAGGTAAGTAGCCACAAGTAGATTATCGCACAGTCCGTTTGCCAGTTTAGCCAGAGTATTGGCAGTGGCAGGAGCGAGGATTAAATAATCTGCCCACAAGCCAAAATCTACATGGTTATTCCACTCGCCGGTAGCTTCATTAAAATAATCAGAATAAACCGGGTTTTTAGAGAGGGTAGAAAGAGTAAGGGGGGTAATAAAGCTTTTCGCCTCATTTGTCATTATCACTTTAACATTTGCTCCCGATTTAACAAGTAACCGGGTTAGGTAAGCTGATTTGTAACTTGCTATACTGCCGCAAACGCCAAGTAATATATTTTTTCCTTTAAGCATATTATATGCCCAAACTTACATAAAAAATTGCCTTTAAATCTTATGTGTAAGAATTCAAAAGCAATTTTTTAAGAAGATTAACAAGACTAAGCTTGTTCCTTAGAAGGATTTCTAAAGTATATTTTGTCGTTCAAAAACTCATCAACAGCAATAAGCGTTGGCTTTGGTAAACGCTCATAGTGTTTGGATATTTCTATCTGTTCACGGTTTTCGAAAATTTCTTCAAGGTTGTCATTTGAAGATGCAAATTCAGATAATTTACCATTCAGTTCTTCCTTCAGGTTATTTGAAATCTGATTTGCTCTCTTAGCAATGATAACCAGTGATTCATATATATTATCCGTTTTCTCATCAAGTTGACGAACATCACGTGTGATGGTACTTGTTGGTACTGTATTTTTAGGAGTATTCATATTAATTTCAATTTTGTGTTGTATCTGCCTGTTTCTCTTTATCTTTTGGCGCCATCATAGACGCTAGCGATTTCTTTACTGCAATTATATCTCGTTCCGAATTCTTTTTGATCGCCTGAACTTCTTTTAAATATACGCTATTGGGATAATCCTCTTCGAACTCGGTTGCAAATAAGATGGCCTCATTAAAGCGCTCTTCCTGGCGTGTTTCTAAACTGTTTTCAGCATATTGTTGCTGTGCTTTTACAGTTAAATATTCCATCTCTTCGGCGTATTTTGTATCAGGGAAGTCTCTCAATGAATTCTTAAATGCTACCACTGCTGATTTGAAATCACCAATGTCATAATAGAGCTTAGCGTTCGCATATGATTTTTTCTCAAGCTTATCGCGTAAGTTAGCTATTAAAGTACTGGCCTCTGCAACACGTTCGCTTTTTGGATACAAGTTAATAAACAATTGCAACGCTTCAATGGCCCGTATAGTGTTTTCCTGATCCAGCGTGTAATTCGGAGACTCAAGATAAAAGCAGTAAGCAGAAATGAATCGGCTTTCTTCCGCTTTTGGACTATTGGGGTAGGTGTCAGCAAAAACTTTAAACTGGTAGCGCGCTGTTGCGTAGTCCTTTAATTTGTAATTAGTGTAAGCAAAGTAGTACGACAGATCCTCAGCTTCGGCTCGCCCACGATATGCCTGCATAAGATCATCAAATAATATCAGAGCTTTATTATAGTCGCCCTTATTATATAAGCGCAAAGCCTCCTGGTATTTTTTTGCTGTATTGGTGCTTTGCTGCAGTTTTTCAAACTTGCTTTTACAGCCAGCAACAATAGTTATTAAAAGGATTAAACAATACGTTAAAAATTGCTTGTTTTTAAACATTGCGCAAAGATAGGTTAATTTCAATTTAATTTCAATAAATTAATCGGCCTCTAAAGTATCTTAAAATTAGATTCCTATGGTTCCTTTAACATACTTTAACATCTATTCCTTTTCGAGTAGTTATACCTTATATATATAGGATAGTACCAAAACGGTTTTATGCAGGCGCTGGTATAGATATGAGCACCGGTGTTCTTTGAACAGATTTAGGTTAGCAACCGGAGGCCGATCCGGAAAAGAACCATTGTTTTTTCCTTACGGCAATAATTGTCCGGGTTAGGGGCGTATTAGGGGTATTTCTCCAAGGAGCACTTTCATAGAATAGGTATATAAAGGAGATATCAGCGTTTTCCTCCTCCGAATATCTGGTAAAGAGAAATAAAAAAGTTCTTGACAAGGGTTTAAAAAGTGCTTAACTTTAATGT
>CBIHLM010000102.1:0-10970 GCA_966210515.1 uncultured Pedobacter sp. | reverse complement strand
ATTGAGCATTACGACAATTTTGCAGCTCAATGCGATGCTTTAAAGCGAATCAATAATATCATTCTTGATCTTGACCGCGATATGTGGACATATATTTCTATGAATTATTTCCGTCAGAAAATTAAAGCAGGCGAAGTTGGATCATCGGCCATGCCACATAAAGTAAACCCGATAGATTTTGAAAACTCTGAAGGCAACTTAGGGTTGGCTAACGCGATATTTGAGCACCTGGCAGCGAAACTTCCGATTTCACGGTTGCAAAGAGATTTAACAGATTCGACTGTTTTAAGAAATATCGGCGTACCGGTTGCGCATACTTTAATAGCAATAAAATCAACTCAAAGAGGTTTAGGAAAGCTGTTATTAAATGAAAATGTAATATCTAATGTTTTGGAGGACAACTGGGCTGTAGTTGCAGAAGCAATTCAAACAATTTTGCGCAGAGAAGCTTATCCAAATCCATATGAGGCTTTAAAAGAGCTTACCAGGACCAACCAAAAAGTAAATGCCGGAACAATCTCTGAGTTTGTTGAAACTCTGAACGTTTCTGAAAGCGTGAAAGAAGAAATAAAAAGGATTAGCCCGACGTCATACACAGGTATAAACTAGGCAGTCATAAACAAGTAAAAAGCCGGCAGACACTATTTAACTGGCCCGAAAATTGGTATTTTTGCATAGTTAAAACTCAGAAGTAGCTATAATGACAGGAAATATAAATGTATATACAGAAACTACGCCGAACCCGGCAACTATGAAGTTTCTGGTAAATAAGCTTTTATTAAACGGAAGCGCTGATTATGCAACTAAAGCAAGTGCAGAAACGTCACCTTTTGCTAAAGAATTATATAAATTCAATTTTGTAAATGGTGTATTCTTCGCAAGCAATTTCGTAACCATTACAAAAACTGAAGATGCAGAGTGGGCTGATATCGAGCCAATTTTGAAGGAATTTGTAAAAGGAGCAGTTGAATCCGAACTAAAGATCCAAGAAGTTGCAAATTCGGATGAAGCGCCTTCATTCGAAGGTTCAGAAACTGAAATAAAAATCCAGCAAATATTACACGATTATGTACGCCCTGCTGTTGAACAGGATGGTGGAGCTATAAGCTTTAAATCATTTGCAGAAGGTTTAGTAACGGTAGAACTTAGAGGCTCATGTAGCGGCTGTCCGTCTTCAACTTTTACGCTTAAGGCTGGCATTGAAAGCTTGCTTAAACGAATGGTTCCTGAAGTTCAGGAAGTGGTTGCGGAAGCAATGTAAGATTTCACGCAAAGCAAATAATAGAAAACGCAAAGAGCGCAAAGTACTAACCTTGCGCTCTTTGCGTTTTTTTCTTTTGGGGTCTTTGCGTGAAATTGACCCTCTATTTGAAGAAATGCCTTTGAATTACCTCTTTCATCGCCTCACCTATTCTTCCATTTGAAGCAATAATTTCTCTGGAGATAAAAAACTCGTTATCACCCGCAAAGTTAAAAGCAGTTCCACCTGCTTCCCTGACTATCACAACCCCCGCGGCAATATCATAAAGGTTGATATTATATTCAAAATATGCATCAAACCTACCACAAGCGACATAAGCCATATCTACTGCGGCCGAACCCATACGTCGAATTCCATGGCACTGCTGCATCAATTCACGTACGATATTAAGATACTGATCTTCTTTCTCAAAATTATAATAGGGAAATCCGGTTGCGATGAGAGTTTTTGAAAACTCCTCATGAGGAGATACGCCGATTCGCTTACCGTTTACATAGGCCCCGCCATCTTTCCATGCATAAAAGCATTCATCCAGATTGACTTCGTAAACAACACCTAGAACCAATTCACTATTCTGCTCCAAAGCGATGCTTACAGAAAAAACTGGAAGACCATGCATAAAATTAGTAGTTCCGTCAAGCGGATCAACTATCCAGTTATAAACCTCACCAGTCTTATTAATTGTTTCCTCTTCGGTAATAAAACCCGCTTCAGGCAGTAACTCTAAAAGTTGTTTTACGATCTTTTCTTCAGCAGTTTTATCTACATAAGATACAAGGTTGCTATGTCCTTTATACTGAATGTCGCTAACCTTAAATCTTTGAGCCTCCTCGCGTATGAACGCTCCAACCTCTTTTGAAAGATTGATAACTTCGTTCGTTAATGTCTCTAAATTCATGCTTTTACAGGATGACCTTTCTTATGATTATTAAGGGACCAAATAATCCCGGCAATTCCCAGTAAAACCATGATCACCGAAATCAATTCGGCCTGTGTGAATTTTAATCCAAATGCATGATACAATGAATTCACGCGAATCTTTTCTATCAGAAAACGTTCAATACCAGCCAGTATGAGGTAAATAGAAAACATCATACCGGCGGGTTTAACCTTTTTACGAATTGACCACATGAAAGCAAATAGGACAAATCCGGCAACTACCTCATAAAAAGCGGTAGGATATACAGGGAAAGGCAATTCGGAACAGTATTTTCCAATACAATCTTTTATTGGAACGCCTTCATTTATTACGTTATGCGGATATTTAAATGCCCACATCCAATCTGGAGCCCAGCCTAACCAGGAAGGTTTTGGAGCAGTATTATTAATTCCCCAATCGCCATCACCGGACATATGACAACCCAAACGACCGACGGCATAGCCGATCATTATTCCCGGGCCTCCTACGTCAAACATATTCGCTGGTTTAATACCGTGCTTATTAGCGATATAAATTACAGCTGCACCACCGCAAATTAAGCCTCCATAAAATGTCAATCCACTAAATGATAGTAATCCGCCAATAGGATCACGCATGAAATCTTCAATATACTCGAGATTATGAAAAACTTTAGCGCCGACAAAACCCCAAACGGCGGCCCAAACTACTATACTGCTCATCAGTTCATGGGGATGGACGGTCTCCTCGACCACCTTTGGCTTAAGTAGTTGTTGTTTCTTTTTATCGGCATAAGCCAGATAAGCGAATATTCCGGCGACTATTAGACCTCCAAAGAAATTTCCTTTAGCTGAAAGTATGAACTCCTGGGGATTATCGACAAATGCCGTATAGTTTAAAACTGCATAAAGGAGTTTGTATCCTATTAAAAACCCGAAAAATCCATTTATAACCAAATCCCAGGTAGAAGGAGCCTCTCCAATAGTTGTTTTAGTTTTGAAAGGATGAATTAATCCTTCTGCTTCTTTACGTTTTAATTCTTCGGAAAACGCGATATATGCGGCCACAAACGCCAGCGCCACAAAAAAACCAAAAGTTTGAATCGGAAGTGGAATACTAACACCAGTTAAATATTCGATTAGATACGATAAAGTTGGAAACATGGCCAAAGATAATGGGATGTTCGGAAAAACATATAACTTAATGAACCAGAACTTCTGATGTCTCTGATATTTCGACCTCTCCTGATGGTGAAACAGACTCTAACTTCACCCATTTCAATTCATTAACGAGAACAGGATCATATTTGGCCTGAACTTTAACATAGTTGGAAGTAAAGCCATGCATAAACCCATCTTTATGATCGCCTTCAAACAGTACCTGGGCAGACGTTCCTAACTGCGATTCATAAAAAGATCTGCGCTTTTTATCAGAAAGAATATGAAGCATCTTGCTTCTATCGGCCCGCTGAGCGCCTGGCACAGAGCCCTGCATCTCTGCTGCCAAAGTATTTTCTCTTTCCGAATAAGTAAAAACATGCAGATATGAGATGTTTAACTCGTTCAAAAAGTTGTAGGTATCAATAAAATCTTCCCGCGTTTCACCTGGAAAGCCCACAATTACATCTACACCAATGCAACAATGAGGCATCATTTCTTTAATCTTAGCCACCCGCTCTACGTATAAATCTCTTTTATAGCGTCTACGCATCAAGGACAGAATTTTATCAGAGCCTGATTGCAGCGGAATATGAAAATGAGGCACAAAACGCTTGGAACTCGAAACAAATTCTATAATTTCATTTGTCAATAAATTGGGCTCAATAGAAGAAATTCGAATCCGATTAATACCCTGAACTTCGTCAAGAGCCTTTACGAGGTCCAAAAATTTATCCTCTCTTTTACCTTCCCTGATTCCGAAATCACCAATATTTACACCCGTAAGAACTATCTCTTTCACACCCGATTCAGCGATCTCTTCTGCTTGCTTAACGATATTTTCAATGGTATCGCTTCTGCTTGCCCCCCTTGCCAAAGGAATAGTACAAAAAGTACACGAATAGTCGCAACCATCCTGGACCTTCAAAAAGGTTCGGGTACGGTCTCCGAAAGAATAGGATGCATTAAATGCTTTAGCTTCTGCAATTGGCTGATTGTGAACTACCGCTTTAGGATTTTTGGTAAGATTAGTAAGATAATCAATAATCTGAAATTTCTCGGCCGCTCCTAAAACCATGTCGACGCCGGGGATCTCGGAAATCTCCTTCGGCTTTAACTGAGCATAACAGCCTACGATTAACACATAAGCTCCGGGCGAATACCTGAGAGCTTCTTTTACGACTTTGCGACATTTTTTATCCGCATTATCAGTAACCGAACATGTGTTGATTAAATAAACATCCGGAGTATCTGTAAAGTCAACGGTTGAAAAACCCGCCTGATTAAACTGCCTTCCGATAGTTGAGGTTTCGGAATAATTTAATTTACACCCTAATGTATAAAACGCAACTTTTTTGCTCATGATCAAGTCGCAAAGATAAGAATTTGGCCCGAAAAAGGTCTTTGAAAAAGAGTTTTTACACTCTCATTATGAGATTATTCGCCATTGATTTCCCCGCCCCATCTGTATGATTTATTATTTAAGCCAGCCAAATCCAATACTCGGTCAACAACCGTTGCCGCAACTGCTTCGATGCTGGGAGGGCGACTGTAAAATGATGGACTAGCCGGACAAATTATTCCACCGGCTTCTGTTACAGCTTTCATGTTATTGATGTGAATAAGGTTTAAGGGGGTTTCTCTCACAACAAGAATTAGTTTCCTCCGCTCTTTTAAAATTACGTCAGCAGCTCTAGTAGTCAAGTCATCCGAAACTCCTGCAGCAATTCGCCCCAGAGTGCCCATAGAACACGGACAAATAATCATCGTATCGAACATGGCTGAGCCAGAAGCGAAAGGAGCAGTAAAATCAGACTTAGAATAAAATTTAAAAGGATATCTCAAATAGGAATCTTCGTCCAATTCATATCTCCATACATCTTTTGCATTTTCAGACATTACAATTCCGACAGCATCAATGTCAGATTGAAGGCTTAATAACTTGTCGAACAAAACCTTTGCATAAACTGCTCCACTGGCGCCGGACACTGCAACAACTACCTTTTTTTTCCTCATCAGAATTCTTAACAAAACAACATTGAAAAGGTTAGACAAAAAAAGGGTCGAATAATTAAATTCGACCCTACATCTACCTATGAAAAACATGCCCTTTGGGAGGGCACTACAAATATAGATATAAAGTTATATGCTGCAAATTTATTTAGAGAAAAATGCCCGCTTGAACATCCACTTTTTACAACTAATTGATTTACAGTGTAAAAATCAGAAACAATTAAAAAACATTCTACAAAAAGATTTGTAGTACATAATAAAAAAAGGGCCGAATAATTAAATTCGACCCTACATCTACCTATGAAAAACATGCCCTTTGGGAGGGCACCTAATATCTTACAAACGCAGTGCCAACCGTAAAAGTACTTCTCATGGCTAAAATATAAACTATTTTACCCAATAACCTTCGAAACTGAACCCCAAAGCGGGGATTTTCATACACAGCAAAAACCACACTATTGCCGTTTATCAAAAAACGACCAACCCAGAGTATCAATTTAACCGGAAAACCCAATTCCTTTTGACTACGGATATAGAAAAACGAAAGATTTAATATCATTTTTGATTTTCTCCATAAACTTCATGAAAAGATATCTGACGGATTTGATACCCCCCATTTGCGGATATTTCGACCGCTAATCGAAAAGCATAGAGTAGCTTTTGCTTGAAATTCTAATAAGACTAACTCCAGTTGAAAATTCATTCCTATTCACAACCATCGCTTCAAGAATTGAAACCATATTCCAGGTACATGTTTAAACAAACAAAAAAACAGCTATTTGGCCTTTTTATCGAAAACATTTGCCAATTGTGACAGTTTAATTGTAATATAGTTGCTATGGACCAATCAATATTCTTTTTAGTAAAAGATTCTAAGGATGATTGCAGAGATGTAATTCGTCATAGGGATGGAGACTTAAAAGTGAGAGTCTATTGCTTAAGTAAAGACACCTATGAACCCGATCCTGCGGAACTGCAGTTCTTCGGAAATGATAACGGAGAAATATTAGCATTTGAAACCGTAGGATACGATGGCTCTGATCCTCTATTGGTAATAGAATCAATAAGATGGTACGCCGACTATATCGATAATCCTAAAATGGAAATCTTGGCAGAGAACCCTAAATTGCCGGATCCAGATCACAATAAATCGCTTTTTAAGTAGGTCTGTTTAATTCTTTTACCGAAAGCTGAGGTTATTTGCCAATATAAAACCATTGGCTGATAAATGACCGGTTCAACGAAACCAAGCAACAGCATTTTTATGATGTCTCTACCCGATGTATACGACCTAAAAGAACTTTCCTCGTATAGAACAGTTATTACAGACATTAACACTGAAAAAAAATAACCGGTGAATAAAAGGACGCCAGCAAATTCCAAATTTATATTGGATAGAAATGCTCCTGCCACAATTAGGATCAGTAAAAGGATGATAAAGTAAGGTATACAAAGCGAAAGCATGCAAACAGGGACGTTTAATAAACCAAGCTTACCATATTTAAAATTAAGAAACAGGTTCTTATGTAATCGCAGAGCTTGAAGTACTCCCCCATTCCAGGTTCTTCTCTCCCGGCTCAAAATCTGTAAACTTTCGGGGACGTCTATCCGGCAAATTGGCTCAGCAATACAGGCCACCTTGTACCTCTTAGCATTATCGTGCATATACCGCCCCATTCTAATGAGAAGTTCAAAATCCGGACTTAATGCTTCAGAATTATAAGCCCCAGATTCAATTAAAACTTCCCTATTAAACAAATTTACGGTCCCCGAAAAAAGCGGTATGCCGTTTATGTTACTCCAAGCCATACGCTTTATCACAAAGATCTTCCAATATTCGATTGCCTGAAAAGCTGCCAATATGTTTTTAGGAAATTTCAACTTCAGGAGATGCCCATCCTTTTTCTCGGATGAGTTGGCCAAATGCACTACCGAGCTGGCAGAAATCACTTGCTCCCTTTCTTCTAAAAACGGTTTAACCAATTTGAGCAAAGAATCCTGATCTAAAAAGCAATCGGGATCCACACATAAAACCAGATCACTCTTCGAAATATTTATACCTGCGTTTAAAGCGTCTGCACGCCCCCCAGAGGCTTTGTCAACCACCGTTAACTTTGAAAAAACCGGATTAGCGGACCTATAACAACCATTGATCTCTTGACTCTTTATGTGTGTGAGCGCAGAATATCCAGCAGACTGGAGCTGATAAAACTTTGTCAATTCGATTAAATGCAGATCTGAATTCCCCTCAATTACAACAATAATATCAAAGTTGTTGTATTGTAACGCCAATAAACCTCTTACAGTGTCTACAATTGATGTTCGAAGATTGATGACCGGTACGATTACAGAAACAGAAGGCGCAAACGGAGAAACCAAAAGAGGCTTGAATGTTTCATAACGATTTTTCCTTTTGTAGCGACTAATCTCAATAGATGATAAAACTATCGTAACAACAGAGAAACAAATAAACAAACACACATATACAAATATTCCGAAATTTAGAAAAGATTCAAATGAAAACGCCTCCACTATACAATAACCCTTTCATTTAATACAAGTTCAATGATCTCCCTATCCTGTGAAACACCGTCATTAAACAGTTTATTTAAAAGCTCGGGCCCGTCATCCCGATGCGCTTTAATTGCTCGCATTGCTGACAAGCGAATTGCAAAGTCTTCACTTTTGGCCTGAGAATTCAGAAAGGAAATACTTTTCCCAGAACCAATCATCCCAAGTGCGTTAATAATTTTAAGCTGAATTTGGTGTGGTTGATCTGTATAAGCTCTGACTAAATGACTCTCAGCCACTTCCGCTCCCATCCTTCCAAGAATATCGATAGCCGCCTCCCGTATTACCGGGTTATAATGATTGATCAGGTAAATCAAATTCGGCACAGCGTCGAACTGCTGGTAATATTCAATAAGTTTCAGACAAAACGATACCACTGAATCATTTTTGGAATTCAACCAGATGGCAAATCTGGGTCTGGCCATAGATTCGGTTTTAGTAACAACTTCAAATAAAACTATTTGGTGCCATTCTAAAATGGGCTCGCAAACAAAATCCATGAACCGAAAAGGGTTTTCAATACACAAGCGTATGAATGACACCTGGGCTTCTAACCTAAGGGATGGATTGCGATCATTTGTATATTTTAAGATCTTTTCACTCTCTCCTTTGACAGACATTTCTGTTAGCTCTCGAATAGCTTCTATCTGCTCTTCCCAGCGCCTGCTCGAAAGATTTTTCCTGGCTTTTCTGTCAAGCTTTAATTGCAAGTAAAGTTCTTGAATAACTTCTGCCGCCCGGCCATTGAAACTTGAATGACTTTTCAACAACTCAGAGACCAACAACCTCCTGATAGTACCTCTATACAAAGGAAGACGTGAAAAACGCGGGAGAAAATGGGCAACTATGGCTTGAGGATCATCGCTATCACTGAAAACTAATACATTTGCCAACATGGCAATAATCCTGTCCTTTAAATCGGCTTCTCGAGTTCTCTTATAAAAAGCGGTGACTCGAGTGACTGCAATATAGATGTATACTTCCAAAATCCCTATAACGCTAAAAACAAGAACTATTAAAGGGATGATTATGAAAACCGGGAAGGTAGAAAGGCGGGAAATAAATAAATTTTGGAGATAGCTAGTAACTAAAAAAAAGGCATCCTCCATTCAGTTGATTTAATTAAAAACATTTGTTTGATTCACAAATTTTTTAACTCGTATTACAAGTTCGCCTAAATTAAAGGGTTTGGTTATAAAATCATCAACACCCAGACTAAAGGCTTCCATAACAACTCGTTCCAAACCGATAGATGAAAGAACTATTACAGGTATATTTTTGAGTACCGGATTACCTTTAATATGGCTTACGACCTCCAGGCCACTAACAAAAGGCATCATTATATCAGTAATAACTAAATCATATGTTGCTTTGGACAGCATTTCAATTCCCTGAGCCCCGTCTCTTGCTAAAGAAACATCATATCCATCCTTTTTTAATCTGAACTCCAGAGCCTTTATCATTAACTCTTCGTCTTCTATTACAAGAACTTTAGCCATTTGGGATTGTTAATTTGTCTTTCTAAAGCAAAAAGTCTACCAAGCTTTTAGATTTTTCTTTAATCAATATAGGCCGCCAAAAGCACAATAAAAGGCTGCTTTTTCGTTGCCATCGACTGAGATAGATTTGCCGAATGCAACAAACGCCTCAAATTGTATAAATATTTCCCATCTATACCATTGATTCTTCAAATAAAACAATTGTTTGAAAAAGATGACAGGAACCCATTATATTTGCAACCGCAATGCCCGGGTGGCGAAATTGGTAGACGCACCACCTTGAGGTGGTGGCGCCGAAAGGTGTGCTGGTTCGAATCCAGTCTCGGGCACAGAAAAAGGGGATATTTTAACAAATCCCCTTTTTCTGTTTTCTATAAAATATCTTCATCAGGCACTTAGAGTCAAAGCTCGTTCCTGCTGAACGCCCAGTTTTTTAATGTGAGTTAAATGAGATGCGAATGCTTTAAACACGGTTGGATGCTCAATATAGTTCACGTTGAAATCCAGACAGGTTTGTTTAACAATTTCATTTAGTTGGGGGTAATGTATATGGCTGATCCGTGGAAACAAATGATGTTCCACCTGAAAGTTTAAACCTCCTACAAACCATGACACCAATTTACTTTTTGTCGCGAAGTTCGCTGTTGTGCTGATCTGATGAATGGCCCATTCTTGATCAATCTTATTTGTTTGCGGATGAGGTTCAGGAAACTGCGTACCTTCAACAACATGAGCCAGTTGAAACACAATACTGATGCTATAGCCACAAACGAAACCTGCAATTAAGAAACCAAGCAAAGTTGGAATTACGCCGACCATAATCATTGGAACTATCAGATAAACAGTAATATAAAATGCTTTTGTAGTCCAAAAAATAAGATGCTCATTAAAAGCTATCGTTTTAGGAATATCTTTCGGACCCATTTTACCAGTGAAATATTTTTCAAAATCCTGATATAAAATCCAGGCCATATAGGATATCCCATACAAAAACACCCAATAGAAATGCTGATATTTATGATAGCTTTGCTTTTCCTGCTCTTCATGCATCCGCATAAATTTTATATCAATATCGTGATCCATACCGTCGATATTTGTGTAGGTATGGTGATTGATGTTATGTTTTTGCTTCCAGAAATAAATAGTACCTCCCATTGCATTAAGTGAATACGCACTAAATGCATTTAAAATCTTATTTTTTGAAAAAGTTCCATGTCCGCCTTCGTGCATTACATTAAAACCGATAGCCGCAAAGGTTAAACCGAGCACACAGCAAAGTAAAATCGATATCCAGGGACTGGGGGTAAAAAAAACAAGTGTAATGTACAAACCAACAAGAGATGTAAGCAAAATGAAACTTTTAAGAAACAATTTCCTTCCGCCGGAAACACAGATTTTGTTGGATGTAAAATAATTATCAACTCTGGTTTTTAGTGTGTTAAAGAAAAGAGTGTTTTGGCAATTGAAAGAAATTTTTGTCATATATATTTGAGATACTAAGCTAACGCTTAAAAGTCAGTAACATTGCAATGTGAATGTTTTTACGAATCTGTAAAGCTATTTATTGCTGG
>CBIHLM010000101.1:0-10971 GCA_966210515.1 uncultured Pedobacter sp. | reverse complement strand
GGTCGATGCCGTATTTTTGTAGTTCATTTTAAAAAACAAACTATGTCATCAGTAGGGACAAATCACATAGTTTTCTAATATTTGCCTCTGTAAAAATCCTTTCTTGTGCTCTGATTATCCAGCTTTTAATATTTACCACGATTAATAAATATTTATCAATGTGTGCAAGTTGTTTGCAAATGTGTGTGCAAGTAGGTATATTTAAGCATGGCAAATGCAAGCATCTTTCTGGACAAGCGATTTAAGTTAATTGATGAAACTTTTCGCATTCGTCTCCGGGTAAGCCACGAAAGAAAGTCTATTTACATCAAGTTGCCTTATTCTTTGAATGAGAAGGACTATCGGAAGGTAGTTACCGGCTTAAATATGAACAATAACGCTGACCTGCAGAAGATAAGAAAAGAGGTTAAGGCGGCTGAAGCGAAGGCCAATAGCATTATAAAAGATTTAAATCCTTTCAATTTTTCAGTATTCCAAAATTTCTATAATCAAACAGCGGGCCGAAATGATATTATTACGTTGCTTAGCGAAAGGTCTGCTCAACTTGAAAAGGAAAATAAGTTTGCAAATAGTAATCTTTATAAGCAGGCATCGAAGCTATTTGCCAAGTATACGTTAGAAGCAAAGAAGCAATCGATATTTAAAATTGAGGAGCTAACTCCTGAAGGGTTAAAGGCATTTGAATCATGGGCCGTTAAAAACGATTATAGCCTCACTACGGTAGGGATGTATCTTATTCGGACTAAAGCTATTTTAAATACTTTAATGCGTACTGGTGAGCTTAATAAAGCAAATTATCCGTTTGGAAAAAAAGAACATGGCTTATATCCGATCCCTAAAGCGGCTAATGCAAAGCGGCCTTTAACACTGGTTGAAATTATGGAGCTTTATAACTATGATGCTAAATCTGATTTGCATTTGTTCGCAAAAGACATGTTTATGTTTTCCTATCTAGCAAGCGGCATGAACCTCTACGATGTATTCAGATTAAAACATTCAGATTTTGACAAAGATCGTTTTACATTTATCCGTAAAAAGACTGAAAGCAAAAAGACTGATAAGATAACCGTTCTATTAAATGATGACCTACGAAGTATTATAGAGCGTCATAGCATCCGCAAAATAGGCAACGACTATGTATTTAATGTACTTGGTCCCGGAATGAGCTTACAGGAAGAGAATCAGGCTGTCAGACGGATGATTACTAATATTAATCAGGCGTTGAAAGTCATTGCTAAGAAGATTGGAATACCAGAAACCATCTCTACTTATTATGCTAGACATTCGTTTGCTAATATTCTTATGGAAAGTGAAGCGCCACTGGCCTTTATATCCAAGAAGCTTGGACATAGCGACTTAGCCACAACGCAAAGCTATTTATCACAGTTCAGCAAGGAGAGCGAAGTGTTGTATACAGCTAAACTCCTAAAGAAGGCTTAGCTATTATCCTAAATATTATTGAATTAAGAATATGCCATTAAATTTTATTAAGCCGATTGATGAAGAGAAATACTACTACGTTTATTCTCGAGACGAAGAATTAATGGTTTATTATGAATCTTTACTAAAAAGCGTACATCTAAAGCTCTCGCTTCAAACAAAATTGGATGAATTAGCAAAATTACTATCAGTTACAAAGGAGTGGGATAGAGTACTGGCACATAGATTGAATAATGCTCCGTCAATGCAAATAGCGATGGATATATTTAAGGCTGAATTGCTAACTCTTGTTGATTGTAGTGATGTAGAAGGAGAGGAGAATGACAACTATTTGGCCAAACTAAGATATGTAGGCTATAATAGATCCCTGTCTGGCGAGAATCCCCCACTTATTGCTTTAGGTCATTTAGTTCTTAAAGAGGTATATCAACACGTAGATGGTGAAGACAACTTAATTAAAGTCTCTGCGCCCTTTGATGTGGAAGTGATTGTTCGGACTGTCGCACAGGGGGCTGCTTTAGCCTATTACTTAAATGATCCACAGCGATTTATCGCTTCCGTTTCAAATGAAGTCGAAAGCACAAATACATCTACTATCCGTGAGCGGCTAAGGAGATATAATTTTTTTGAATTAGAAAAGGTGGCAAAGCTCAAGAACTCAGATGGGCTTATTAATTTATTAGTGAATAGCAAAACACCTTATCAGGTGGCGATGCTTGAATATCTAGGCTTTAATGACTATCTCAGGAAAAATCATTCCAATAATTCAAATACAAAGCGTAACGAAATATTGGCTAAAATTCTAGGTGTTAGTTTTGACACCGCAAAAAACTTAGTAAACACTTTAACTCCTAACGCAGGGACCAGTGAAGATCGTAAGGCCAGGTACACGTCATGGATGCATGTAAAAACAGTTATAAACGATTATAATAAACTTCATTAAAGAAAGGTAGTACTACCATATTTCTGCCCCAAAATGCCCCTCGTACCATTGCATGTACTTAAAATACAATGTAATGGAAGTAATAACCCACAGTAATTTTCCTGAGTATATCGGACAACTGTTAGCGAAAATTGATCGGATTGAAACAATTATTGCGAGCTATCCGATAAGCCATGAACAGCCACAGACTAAATACGTGGCAATGAAAGAAGCTGAAAGAATAACCAGTAAGTCAGCAAACGCTTTAAGAGTTCAGATCTCCCTGGGTAATTTAAGATCTATCAAAAAAGGTTCTCGTCATTATTTTGAAAGGGAATACTTGGAGAAATGGATAGTAGGGGATATCAAAGAAGAAAGGAGTTAAGCCATGACAGCAATAACTCCTTCAAATCCTTTAAACTCAGAGCCTAAAGGTAACTATTTTCACAGGCAATTACTACAGGCCAAAGAAGCCTTTTTTGAGCAGCCTTGCACAATGCGAATGGTAGAGGTCTATACTGGGATACTCCGCCCCAATATCTGCCGCTACGTTGCGACACTAAAGGACTCAGGACTTATTCAGCTCTACAAGGTAGGGCGATGCCCTTATACAAATCAC
Organism: uncultured Pedobacter sp.; assembly: GCA_966210515.1. Lineage (GTDB taxonomy): Bacteria > Bacteroidota > Bacteroidia > Sphingobacteriales > Sphingobacteriaceae > Paradesertivirga. The sequence continues at coordinate 7,990 of CBIHLM010000101.1, read as the reverse complement.
AGGGCAGGTTTTTACACAACTAATCCGGCTCTGTTTTCTAAGCCTCAGCAATTAAGCCTATTTGAACAAAACTAATGGAAGGGCCAATAATTCTTCCAAAACCAAAGGCAAAGGTGGTTAGAATCAAAGCCAAGATCAATAGGCGGTTTTGTAAGGAAGTGTTAAGGCTTGCCTGTGAACTGGGGCCTAATCAAAAAGGATAAGCTTATGTATGACTTCATCAGGCTTGAAACCAAATCATTGAGTTTTTTACATGATTTGTTAAAGGCGCCATTGTTGAAAAATAAGGTTTCCGGCTATAATCATGACACTGCTGAAGTATTAGGCACTATCAAGGTAAAATACCAGGGATTGACCTTTGAGCTCTTTGTAACGGGTCGTATAGTCATATTTGGTAGTCTACATAAGTACTTCAACAATGGGGATCATAATTACAATGATTTCGGATACAATCAGCTAATTGGCGTGATAAATGACTTGAAAGATAAGTTTGGTCCCGATATTTTAAATATGACCGTTACAGGGCTCGAATTTGGAATTAATATCAATACTCCATTTACTCCTCAGAGGTTTACTGAGAGGTGTATAAGCCACTTTAACAAAGAACGTACACCGATAATTAGAGATGATCTTAAAGGCTACGATAAAGGAATATCTTTTAACAGTACAGACTATAGAATTAAGATTTATAATAAGTCGAAGCAGTATAAACAACCTGTAAATATCCTTAGACTGGAGGTTAAGTACTTACGCAGTAGAGTATTTGAAAGCGCAGACATTAAATCCTTTAAAGATGTGCTAAACAGTCATTCAATTGATGCTCTAGCGAATGATTTATTTAAAAGGGTGGAGGAGGTGGTGTACAATGAGGATTTAAACAGAAGTAAGTTAACCAGAAACGAAGAGAGGATTTATTTAGAGTGTATTAATTCTCAATACTGGAAGCAATGGACTAAAGAAAAAAGAAGTAAAAAGAAGATTCAATTCACGCAACTAATTAAAAAGTACTCAATATCCCACGATAAGGCCCTTGTTCTTGATCTCATGAAACGGAAATACTTACAGCTTATGAATCATAATAAAAGTGGTCACGATTTCCAAGACTATAAAACAGGTTACTATTCACGATTTCCACATTTAAGTATTGTTGGAAATGGTTAACAGCTATAAGCTTTACTATACTTTACTTTTTTCTAAAAACAAGCAATTAAATCAAAGACAAAATGATAAACACTAAATGCAATTTAAAGTACATTTTAACCATTGAAGGGACTGACTATAATTTAATAGAGCAGCCGTCAGGATGGGAGCAACTCGATAAAGTAAGAGAAACACAGCTACAGTTTAAAAATGAAGGTGCGAAGCTCCTACGAGGCGCCTTTTACCGCCAGGGGATTGAAGCGGATGTATGTCTAACTGTAAAGCATCAAGGGGATAATATCTACTCCGGAGGGTTAGACTTCTCCAAGTTTAAGGATATCGATAGCGGCGTTCTAATACACTTAATTAAAGCCATTTAATCAATAGATAATTATGTCAACAACAAACCGGATTCAGCCTCAAGATTTTCGCTATACGCTTAAGATAAGAGGGACAGACTACGTTCTTGCTTTCTCTCCGGGTGGATGGGATGAATCATTGATAACCTGGAAAAGAAGCGATCTGTATTTTGGTATGGCCAGAACATTCACAGTGTCACTTGATTTTGTCAAAGATGGTGCAGATTTACTGAGAGCCGAGTTCTATCAATTCGGGATCGAAGCGAAGGTTGATTTGCTTATCGAAGAGCTAAACTCTGACACATGGCAGTATGAAACTCTATTATTAGGGGCTTTAGATTTTTCAAGGTTTAAAGATTCGGACCATATCGTTACCATTACAGTAATGGAAGGGGGCATTACACAGCAAATAAAGGCGTATGAGAACATCGCCTATGAAATTGATATAGATGTGCCGGAAGCGATAGAGGTGGAGTTTCCGGGGCTCCCATTGCAGCAAACGTTTACTGACGTTCAAATCCCGTTTACTGGAAGTTTAGGATTTAATGCTTATATCCCTGGGTTATCGAATATCCTTCACGATTTAACTACCAGCTCAATAGAAATTCAAGAGGTAGAGAATCAGCATTTTTCAGGCATTGGGGCGAGCCCTGATTACACAAGCTCCAGTAAATGGTTTTTAAAGAATATTTCCGCATCGGCAATTACAATAAACCTATACTTTGAAATTAAAGGTGCATTCAATGGGCTTAACTTAATCGTTGGGATCTATAATAACTCCAACGTAAAGATTGGTGATATCTTTAATGGATTAACCGGGATAAAATCTGAAATAGTAAATACTGTTTCTTTTTCCGTGGCGCCAGGAGAACGGATCTTTTATGATGTCAGGTACGGGACAGGTAGTGTTGCTATTTTCAAAATAGACGAAGGCTTAATTAAATGCTCTTTTGGTTCAGCTTTTGCCGCTACTACATGTAAAGTCTTACGACCTAAATACGTATTTGATAAGCTAATGGAGAAAATGAACGGATCTCCTATTGAAACACAAAGCTTTTTACTGGAGGAATGGGAGCAATTAACAATCACCTCGGGAGATGCTATAAGGGGGATTGTTGGCGCCAAGCTCAAAACTTCTTTCCGCGATTTCTTCCAGTCAATAAACAGTACGTTAAATATTGGGTTCAGCGTTGAGAACGGGAAACCAACCTTAGAGGCAAAATCCTATTACTATAAATCAAACCTCCCGGCGGCCAATGTCGGAACAATAAAGAACTTCTCTTTAGAGCCTGCAGACGAGTACATGTATAACTCTGTCAAAATAGGCTATCAGAACCAGAACTACGACGAGCTGAACGGAAGAGATGAATTTAACGCGACTCAGGTTTACAGCCTGCCTGTTACCAGGATACAAAAAGAACTAAATCTAGTTTCTCCGTATCGGGCAGATTGCTTTGGTATTGAGTATACGCGGATTAATTTAAGCGGAAAGGATAGCACCGATTCAAAAGGGGATAATGATACGTTCTTTATTTACATCAAGCCGGATCTTGAACCAGCAAGAACAGTATACAGGCCTGAGCGATCAGAATCTTATACAAGCGTTACGGGCGTTTTATCGCCTACTAATGTGTTTAACTTAAAACTAAGCCCTAAGCAGTGCCTAAAGCGTCACGGAGATTATTTGCGGAGTATCTTACATAGATTAGAAGCTAAGCAAGTAACTTTTGAGTCTGCAGACAAGAATACGGACCTGGTTACCGTAGACTTAAACGGAGTGCGAACAGCGGAAAAAGATAGTATTACCGTAACCAAATTAAGGGAAAGCATATTTTTGCCTTACATGGCTTCCATCACCGCCGCATTTCCAAAAAACATCTTGAGTTTATTAGATAAATTCCCGACCGGATTTATTAAATTCACATACAAGGGTAGTGATTTTCAGTTGTTTATATTAGAAGCATCGGTTGATGTAGCCAAAAATAAGGAACAAGAGTTTAGGGGGCTTTTAGCGCCTAATAATGATTTATTTAAGTTTTTGAGAAAGAAATAGAGTGTATTAAAATTATGGAAATTACAATGGATTTTGATCAGCTTCAGAAACTTATGGTCGATTGCGTGGAGTTAGGAACAATGAAGACTTTAGTTGAAATGAATATTTTGAAACCTTTTCTTTCTAAAAGGGAAGCTTACAAAAAATATGGGCGGGGAACTGTAGATAGGTGGATAAGAGAAGGCAATTTAAAGGCAGTTAAAGACGGGAGCACCTCATCAAGTATCCGATTAGATCGGATGAAATTAGAGGTCCTTTCTAAAGCATCTACCAGGCATACTTATTTAACGCTCGAGGAAAGAAGGCAGAGTAAACAATAGTAAACATTTGGAGAGCCTTTGCTGTTCATTCAGTAAGCTTTATTCGCTCCGATTTTATTATATTTATTCTATTTAGAATAATTGAAAATCAGTTAGTTAGCTATTGTTTTTCTATTGTTTAATCATATCTTAGCAGTGCGAAACACGTTGGCGTAAGTCAGCAATTATTTTTATTTACATACCCCAAGCGAGCAGGTTAGCCCTGTAATTCTTCCGTTAAGTCGGCGTGTTTCGCAGCGCTTGGGATTTTTACTATAACATTAAATGCGAAACACGAAAAAAAAGCATTCCGAATTCATGCAATCAATTGAAGATCCCACAGAACAGCAGTTTAAGCTTGTGTGGGGCTTAAGTTACGAAGAGTCCTATAAATCTGTTTTAGACATATTTCAGACGTTTGGAGGGGATTTAGTATGGTTTAATGAGAGGTTTCACAAAATGGTTGAGACGATTCTTTATGGGCGCAACGATTTTATATTAGATGCACAAGATATAAAGGAATGTTCCGAAGTTATGAGAGCTGTTTCTAAGCTTTTATCTCTTGCGTATGACCGTCGCAATCGTGGAATTTCTTTTGGATATAAGATAGATGGACTTACTGATGGAACGCCTCATTTTATTATTGACGAGGTTTTAGATGAAATAATCTCACATGCTGGAGAGGAGAGTACTAGACTGGAATTCGCAACCATGTTCGCATTTTTCATTTGTCCCCAGGCATGTAGGCCATTAACTGCTACGGATCATGGCGATATTTTATTCACATGGAGGATACTGATTGAGCTTCTTAATAAACTAGAAAAGGCAACGCCGGGAATTAAAGACTATTTTGAAAATAAGGCTCAAACCGAATTAGTTAATACAGCGATTGATACTTTAAATGGAGGTGTAAGAGTGTAGCTGCATTATTTAGACATATTAGAAGATTTTAATACGGTCATACGCGCATATTAAAAAGACTCACACTTCTATGTTCGTATGACTTTACAATATTTCAGAGAGTCAACACATCCAATAAACCGGGCTTTTTAGGCCAGATAACGACAAAAATACTGCTTGTTTTACCATTGTTTTACCACTCTTTTTTAAAATCGCTAAAAAAGTGCCTTTCCGATGCCGTTAAGGATGTTTTCTGAAAAAGAACTCCAAATTAAGTGTTTGGAGTTCTAATTATTACTGAGTTTTTAGAGTCCATAAAAAGGAACATTGAATCTTGTTGTACTTAACTACGCTTAACTAATCTAAAAATTCCCGAGTTTTTACAGTCGGTCATGGGCGGGAAAGAAATAGTAAACAATAACAAACATTTTTTCCCGCTCGTTATGTGATTTCCCATAACGGGATTTCCCGCTTTGGCTTCAATAAATGCAAAACGATTTAAATCGTTATGGGCGCTCCCATAGATTTGCGGACTGGTTTCCCAAAAGGATTATAATCCTTTTGAACCCAGTAAATAGTCAAACTGCAAATCGTCAGTTTGGGATATCCAAGAGGGGATTTCCCCCCTTGACCTAAAAACTAGCCAAAGTGGGAATCTTCACTTTGGGGATATTACTGCCTAGACTTGAATGTTGCTTTCATTGAATTTGACCGATAAGACAATCGGGATTGCTTAAAGAGGCTTTACTTAACCACCTTAACTAATTTTCGAGAAGATAGAATAATTTTAAAAGAGAACATCCTGAGTTTTCGGAGTCAGTTAAGAAGGGGAAAGAAGCAATAAACAATAGTAAGCATTTGTCGCCCGGCCTCAATAGTTGGAAAGATGAATTTCTGAGTTTTTTGAGTCAGTATAGCACAAAAAGACAGTGTGTTTTACCATTGTTTTACCTCTGGTTTTAAAAATGTCGATTTAAGGTATTGTAAAGCTGGTTTCTGAGTGTCGGTGCGCCACCTTACATAGGTGGAGCGTCTATAATTGCTGTGTTAAATAGCTATGTTGGCCTTCTTTATTCAGAATCTCGCACTGAATGAGACTCACTTCAACTTTTGAATTCCTGCTTTCTCCGCGCTTTACCGCAAGTAATTCTCCTGTTCGAATCCAAGAATCAACCTTTCTTTGAGTGTATCTTCTGTAAGCTTCCGAAAGAGTTATCATGGAAGGAGTTTCGCCCTTTTCTACCTGGTATCTCTTAATCGCTATTTCCATGCAATCGGCTATGAGATTTCTTAATTCGTATATTTCTAAGGTTATTGACATAGAGCCTTCATTTAAGTGAATTTAACCGATGAGACAACTGTTACTTTATACAAGTCATAAAAGTTTTTTGCTCTAAAGTAACATTGCCGGACGTTCCAGTTGTTAGTGTCTTAGTAGCTCTAATAAGTTCTTCAACTTCTTCAGGGGTTTTATCGCAAACTTCGCTTTCAGTGTTGCCGCTGCTAATAGTCTTTGTTGAGGTGCCTGTAATCTCGGTTGTTACCGCATAAGTTTTGCACTTATAACAATATGTTTGTTTTTTGCATCCGGTAAAAAGTATTGAGAGTAATACAATGGGTAGTATTTTTTTCATTTGGTGTAAGATTTACTATTGCTAAGTTATAACAAAGTATGTAGCATTTGCTATTTCAATGATTTTCTAACAGTCACTACGCGTGTATAGAAGGTTTTCTGACAGTCATTACGCGTGTATACAAGATTTTAACACGGTCACTACGCGTGTGCGCGTATAAAGCACTCACGCTGATTTTTCCGAGTCAGTCAAGAAGAAGCCGTGTTCTAATATTCAGCGAAAAGGGAACGATACGCGCGCACGCGAGGGGTCTTTAACTCTTACGTATGGGAAAGCCATTTTCATCCCGTTTTGCTCTACCTGCATACGTAGCTGAACAATAATTTGTAGGCGAGTGATTACAGGGAAACAGTTTCAATCCCAAAGCTTCATCGATCGTCATCGTCTTATTGCACAAAGTTTCACACTCAAAATATTGACCGCAGATAAGAATAATATCTAACTCAAGTCTTGAATCAGATAATGCTTTCAGCTCTGATTCAAAACGTTTTTTTTGACTCTCTAAGTCAGGATAGGCTTTGTTATCTTTTTTCAATATATCTAAATGCTTGGTTCCGTAACTCGCCTTTTGTGCATTGGTGTATTCAAAAGAAGCTATTTTAGTTTCTTTATTGCTTCCTTAATGTCTTTTAGTGTAGACCGTTCTTCATAAATCTTCATTATTGTAAAATCCAACAACATGAGTATGCTTTTCGACCGCTCCAGGCATTCCTCTTCTGATAGCGAGTGTAATCCTTCGGATGTCTGCTGGTAAAGCATTTGAATGGGATTCTCCCCTAAGACTTTTAAAGAGTTGGGTAGTAAGTGGAAGATGTTATCATAGATTACATAATTCTTAGAGTTCTTATTGTATTCATTTATCAGCTTGGAAATTCCAATTGCATCTGAATCAGGTAGCTTTTTTATCTCTTGAATAATGTTTATTAAATCTCTTTCAATAATTCTTCTAAAATATGCGAATGCGCCAATCCCATACCCTTGAGATAGTAAGGCGCTGGCTTTGTAATACCATGTGCCGGCTTCCCGATCAAAGTGCTTTAAAACAGCTTTATTAACTGTTGTTTGTGGCTTAGGGTAACTACCTACTTTTTCAAGACAGAGTGTGATTGCTGGGAAAGTTGAGTTTTTTAAAGGGTCTTTTCCCTTCGATTGAGATGATTCTGTTGTGGTATACACCCTGAGTAGGAAATAAATATTATACGTTCTGCAGGACTTGCATTTTCCTATTGCTTTAAACGTGAAATCGACTCTGCCATTGGTATAACATTCGTCCAATATGCCGTAGGCAGGTAATGCGCTCAGATATTTTTTAATCGGTTCGTCCAAGTCTAGTTCAAACAATGTGCTTTTGTTTTCGTATTCACAATGATATTCAAACGTCTCCCCTATAAAATCGAAAGGATTAGTGTAAGTTGTTTCGTTAAAACTAAAAACATCGTTCAAAATGTATGCATCGTATAGATTGTAACTCGTTAGAAAATCTCTCATATTTATAATAATGGTTGTGCAATATAATAGATAGGAAAAGAATCTCTGTTATTTGGTATCGGTTTAGTGGATTAACTGCAAATGATATATTTATGTATCAATGTCAAATAGATTTTT
>CBIHLM010000100.1:0-11006 GCA_966210515.1 uncultured Pedobacter sp. | reverse complement strand
AAAAACCTTGCTACAGAATGGGCGAAATTCAATATCCAGGTTAATGGTATCGGACCAGGCTATTTCGCAACGACGCAAACTGCGCCAATCCGTGTAGATGGTCATCCATTTAACGACTTCATTATAAGTCGTACGCCTGCAGCAAGATGGGGCGACCCGGAAGATTTACAGGGAGCTACCATATTCCTCTCATCAAAGGCTTCGGACTTTGTAAGCGGACATATTTTATACGTTGATGGCGGAATTCTTGCGACGCTGGGAAAAGCTGCGAACGAGTAGAAATAACAAGTCCCCTAAATAGTTTATCTGCTTAGGGACTTGTTGATAGTGAGCTTTATTTAACCAGACTATTTAAATAAACCTCAACATTTGTGTAAAAACTTTTAGCAGAAACTGCTTTTGAATCGGACGGATCATTGCTGTTCAAGCCGTTTTCTTTTTCCCAGTCATCCGGAATACCGTCTGTGTCAGAGTCGACCAGAGCGGGTAAAGATTTTAACTCGGGCCAACCGCCAACATCGTTCTGAGAATCAATTATTCCGTTATTGGCTTTCCCCGAAATTGATACGCCGTTTCGCACTTCCTGCGTAACTCTTGAATCTACGATATCGCGCTTTAAACTCGCTCCCGCAAATTTCAATACCAAATCGAAAGCCTTAGCGGCGGTATGTGTAGTAATTGGCTCCACTTGAAAAGCCGTACCAGCCTTAACCGAATCCAAATCTTTCGTTTTAACGCCACCATTCCAGTTATCCTTGCTTATCTCTGAAAATCCGGAGATATAGTTATCAGAAAGAAAAAATCTGCCGTAAGGCTTATAAGGTTCAAGCAAGCGGTCTCGTTTAGATTTTTCCGTTGCATTTCCCGGACGAAAATAGTTTCCTACAATGTTGTATCGGCCTTTTTCACCTCCGTAGATGTTGTTACTCGCCCAATTGTAAATTACATTATTGCGAAAGTCTACCAACTCGTCAGCAGAATTTGGCGTACTGCTGGAACCACTAAAACGAGGCATCCTGCTATTATGACTTGCAATTAAGTTATGATGAAAAGAAGCTCCTCGTCCGCCCCATATTCCGCCATAGCCGTGATCTCCTTTCTCATGAACCGAATGGTTTAAGCTCTCCGATATAATGCACCACTGCAAAGTGAAATCTTTGTTATTGTAAAAAGACGCACACTCATCAGTTGCCCAACTTACAGAGCAATGATCAATTATGACATTACTGACGCCCTTTGTTCCACCAAATGCATCTCCCTGAAATTTTGATTCATCACCCAGCCGAAAACGCATATAGCGGATGATTACATTATCGGCTTTTACATTCATCGGGTAATTTTTTATGGCGATACCATCGCCGGGTGCTGATTGCCCCGCAATTGTAATATCGGGGTTATTAATATCCAGAGGCGATTCCAAAGCAATCGTACCTGAAATTTTAAACACAATAATACGCGGGCCTTTCGCCTGGATGGCCTTTCTTAAACTACCGGCTCCACTGTCGTTAAGGTTCGATACAAACAGTACTTCTCCTCCACGCCCGCCGGTGGTGTATTTACCGAAGCCTTCGGCGCCGGGGAAGGCGATGGGTTTAGTATTGTTTTTTTCTGCTGAAGATGTTATGATGTGGGATGCGCAACTTGTAAGGAAAAGTGCGACTAAGAAAATCAGGATTCTATTCATATCTGGTATAAATGAGGAAAGAGATGTGCCATTCGAAAAAAACCTGAAGCCGTCCACTATTTCGGTGAACTGACTTCAGGTTAGAGTATATGGGAAATTAACTTTCCCGTTAATTTACAGGAGATCTCTCAAATAAATTTACCTCCAACGGGGATCTCCAATTCCTTTGGTATAAATTGGATGGTTTAGAACCGCAGGAGTATTCTTGAAAAACAAGCCATTCAGGTTATAAATATGAGCATCAACAGCCCAATTCGCTCCTACCTTTTTTCCTTTCGGATAAGGGTCGACCATCAGGTTCTCCGGAGCTATTGGAGTTGGGCCGGTTATCACCTTTGTTGCTTCCAAACCACCGACATTCAATGCTCCTCCGTTAAATCCGGCACCCCGACTGTTATGGCTAAAGGGCTGGTTATTAAATATTTCAGCGGACGAGTAATAGGTAATCGCATTATTTGCCGACTTTGCTGAGGTTGAATAGTTATCGGCAATATCGAAGCTTAAACCCGGGCGATACGTCCTGAAGTCCATTCCGCTCAGAAACAATGGCCTGTCGTCACCGGCAGCTTTAACGGCGATAAAGAGGTTTTTCTTAATCGTATACTTGCTATTGGCAGGCGGATTCTGATGTTGTATGAGGAATCGGCCGTTTGTAATTGCAAATGCATTTAAAAACGTATTGTTTTCAATAGTGACATTCCAAACGACACTCGGTGCCCATGCCAGATTTGCATTTTCACGTAAAAGCTGGTCATAACTCATTCCAATAAATGAGTTATTTTTAATTACCACATTATTGAAAATATTTGTTTTTTCCGACTTTGCATCGCCCGTAATCAATGGATACCCACGCCCATTAACATCATACATACCGACATCATGGAACAAACACTTATCAATAGTGATATTTTCAATAACCTGACGGTTCGAGCCTTGGGTTCTGAACCAGCTACGGACCATACCCTGAAAGTTACAGTTACGAGCCTCTAATTTAGAGCAGGTGAACGGCATAGACGCCGAGTGCTGGTTTATAAAATAGTTGCCGGTAATTACCTTACCCGGATGTAAAGATTGATTGAAGAAATTAACCGCATATGGCACTTCGAAATTAATATCGTCGAAAATGACGTCACCCACGGTAATACTTCCGATTTCACCGGCTTGTGCCGGGCGTCCGAGCTGGAAGTTATAAGCAAGTGAACCATTGTTGGTGTCATTATAGCCAAGTCCCATAAAAACGGTTGGCTTAGTGCCCGGAGTGTTTGTTTTCAGGGTTAAGCCTTTAGCTAAAACAACACCGCTACCTAAATAGTAATTTTTGCCTGCTTCGAGCATGAATATCGTGCCTTCTGCGAGGGTATTATCAAATAGAAAATTATTTAAAATGGTATCAAGGCGCGACGCATTATGCTGTTTTGCCCAGGTATTTGTCTGGTCAACTATATGCTTAATAAGAATGGGTGCACCTACCTGGCCTCTCATGCGGACCATGCTCGTGTTGTACAACCGATCCCAGTAGCGCACAACCTTATTATTAAGCCCGTTCACAACATACAAGGCATTTGAGCTTAGGCCTGTGACATCAATATATCCATTTGTCAGGTTTGCCTGAGTCAGCTTAATTGTTTGCGAAGGCAAATCTCTGTTAACCGAAGCCGGCTGGACAAGGATCTCGTCTATCAAAAATTTACCATTCTCATATTGAAAGCTAGGGTTCAGAACAGTGGGATCTGAATTATACACTTTCAGGTCAAACCACACCCTCATACTGGTTTCCGTTACACTAGACACAGAAACAACATCGGGAATACCTCTCCGCTCCCCCATTTCCCATTCTGCACGTTCGTCATTATGGCCGGGATCTCCTTTCCCATACCACTTTGAATGATAAGCCTCTCCCATGGGAGAAAGCGTTTGTATTGCGAAATTATGTTTGGTTGAGTATTGCAAATCTTTCTTTGTGTATTTAAGCACTTCCGGTCCAACAATGGTATCCCAAAGAATATCGGCTGGATTGTCCCAGGAACCGGCCTGAGTTTTCATCTGAAGACGGTAGCCCACGGCGCCATTGATGCCGTTCCATACCAGGTACATATCGTTTGTATTAACAACCTGACTTGCTAAAGGGTCACCGGACTTTCCGGTATTTGCCTGTTGACGAAACATGGCCATAAAGGACCGGTTTTCTTCTTCGTCGCTAAGTTCAAGAATCTCCTTCTTGCAGCCATTGAAAACCATTGTCATCAAGCATGCCAGGACAATGTTTAGTATAAAAATTTTAGTTTTCATATTTCATTTTTTTGATGCCTTATTAATTGTAGCCGTAGTGATTCTTATAGGTACCATTGCTCATTTGAAGCGCAGAGTTCGGTAAAGGCAGAATATAACGCACAGGGGGCAAATTGTTATGATTCATACTTTCCCAATTAGATGCGGGGCCCCCTTTAATATAGCCGCGGAACGAGTAAAGAATCTGGTTTCTGGGCATTGAAGTGTCTTCGTTATACCATGCATATAAAGTTGCCGTCTCCCAGCCGGTACCCGGATGCAGAGCAGCTTCCCAAGGGTTGTAGAATCTAATAACCGGCAAAGTAGTATTCGGATAATCGTACCTATTGCCTGTGTTTGCTTCACGCTTGTAAAACTTGTTAACCGGCAGATTCTGATATTTTTCGAACCCTGCCATGAAGTCGCCTCCAGCCAATGAAGCTACGATATAGTATTCCATAAAACTATCGTACACTACTTTCGAATAAAGGTTCCAGCGAACCAAATCTTTCCAGCGTATGTTTTCGCCACCAAATTCCCATTTCCGTTCGTTTACTATTGCGTTAAAGAACGACTCTTTAGAGGCAGCTACCGTGCTGGTATAGCCATTAACTTTTGTCGCCTCGAATCCAGGTGCAAAGGCGCGCTTGCGAACAGCTTTGAAAGCAGTGATTGCTTTTACTCCATTTGGCCCGCCTAACCCTTCTTCTACCTCATTAACAGCCTCGGCATACATTAATAAGATATCAGCATAGCGCATGTAAGGAAGGTTAATACCGGTCCCACCAGCACTGTTATTTCCTAACGCATTCGACGGACTAGCCCATAATTTTGACCATTTATTATTGTACATGCTATAGTCTGCGAGTACCTGTGGCACTCCTACAGCGTCGTAATTCCACGTTCCAACGGTATAGTCCCTCCTGAGATCCTCGCGGTCGAAGGAATAATGATAGAAAGCATTTAGGCGCATACCGCCATTAGAGCCCCCCCATACGTGATTCGTAACACCTTCAACTGAGGAAACTGCAGGCCCGGTAACATAGCCAACATTACCGTTCACTCGTTTAAGGAGAGGAATCTCAAAAATTGGATCATCATCATTGTCTACAATGTAGTTTACCTGATCAATGAATACATCTCTGTACGTTTTAAAAAGGCCATGTTTCCCGGATGAAATAACCGAATCAGCATATTGCATGGCAATTTGGTAATATTCCTTATAATCCGGCATACGTTTCATTGTACCGTTAACCCCCTCTGGGTATAAGGAGTACCCGCCGCGGGTTAAAGCCATCCTGGCGATCATTCCCTGACAAAATTCCTTCGATGCCCGTTCCACACCATAATCCAATTCAACGGCATATTTCATGCCTCGGGAAGCATCCTTCAAATCATTGATAAGGAAACTCAAGATTTCGTTTCGGTCAGTCAAAGGGATTACAAAAGATGATCCGAGTTTAGAGGATGGCGTTGTGTTAAAAGGCACATCGCCAAACATGACTACCAGATCATGGTAGAACATCGCTCTTAAGACTTTAGCCTCCCCGAGTTGCTGGGTAAGTTCTTTGTCGTTCATACTAAAAACCGGGCTACTCTGTACTCCATCTATGAAGATATTGGCGCGCTCAATTCCTTCATATTGCTTGTTCCAAAACTTTTGGATGGAAGAGGCATGTTGGGCACCGTCAAATGCTCTGAAATCTTCACCATTTATGCTCGGTAGCTCGGTTGAGAAAGGAGTAAACTCCACATCACTGTTTAAAGCAAATGTACTGAGGTAAGCGCTGCCGTAGGTATCGTTGCTCATTAAAGAAGCATATACCGCCGTTAATACCCTGTTAATTTCTTCTTTACTTCCAAAAACATAATCGTTTTCGTATTTCGAGTCGGAATTTACCTCAAGGAAATCTTTCTTGCAGGAAGCAAGAGAGATAAATATGGTACTTAGAATTATTATATATTTCCTCATGTCTATGTAGTTAATCTGTCTTTATACCCCTGGATTAAAAAGTTACGTTAAAACCAGCCAGAAAACTGCGGCTTCGTGGATAACGGTCGATGTCTATGCCTGGTGTTAGTCCGGTTTGCACATCCACTTCAGGGTCATAACCCTTATATTTAGTCAATATGAACAAGTTGTAACCGCTGGCAAACACCCGCAGGTTGCCCACCTTGATCCGTCTCAAAGCACTTTGTGGTAAAGTATAGCCCAGGGTAAGATCCTGTAAACGCAGGAAAGAGCCATCTTCAATAAAGTAAGAGTGGGTTACATTTTTGCCGATATCTACCGGACTAAAGATTTCAGCATCTGCGTTGATCTGCTGATACTGAGTAGTATAACGAGCATCACTCACCATCCTGTCTCCGGTAGCGTCGTCTGCATAGCGCCAGCGCCGGCTTTCGTTAAACTCCGGAAGGATATTGAAGTAATTATTTCTGTTGTCTTTGAACGACGACAAGGTATAACGCGTAGCATTGTTTATATCGAATCCGTACATCCCAAAGAAGTTAGCAGACATATCGAAATTACGCCAGCCACCCTGCAAGTTGAGACCACCGCTGAATTTTGGATTGGTATTCCCTATCACCACTCTGTCGTTGGCATTTACCACATTGGTTTGCCCATCTTCATCCACAAAGTTCTTGAATTTCGGCCTACCCGGCTGGGTGCCGAAAAGCGCATCGTTATTTACCGTTCCAGGTTTGGCCACATAGTTGAGCCCTTGCATGTCGAATTCATCAAATCGGTAAATACCATCATAAACGTAACCATAGATGAGTCCCAGTTGATCGCCTACCTTTAACATGTAATCGCTTTCTGTAGGTTGCCAACCGCCCCGGCCAGAGGTCAGCCAAATCTCATTTTCAGTGCCATTAAGTTTATCTATACTTTTCTTATTCGTTCCAAAAGTCAAAGTGGTATTCAGGTAAGCTTTCTTACTTTTAATAACCTGTGCATTAACCGCTAGTTCAAATCCCCTGTTTGACACCTGGGCAATGTTTTGTATTTGTTGGCTATATCCCGTTGTGTTAGGGATATTGCTCGTATAAAGCAAGTCTTTTGTGGTATTCCAATACACTTCAGGTGTTATGGTCAGGCGATCTTTTAACATTGCGATATCGAAGGCCAAGTTGCGGGTGAGGGAAGTCTCCCATTTAATATTCGGGTTATAAAATACACTCCCACCGGTATTAGTATAGTATTCGGATCCGGCTTCACTGCCTTCTCCCCAGCCTGGCCCCCCCGTTCCTTTAACCGTGTATTGATAGCGCCACATATCGTCATCAATCTGGTTATTACCCGCTGTACCGATCGCAGCCCGTATCTTAATCTGCGAGAACAAGTCCTGATCAGCCATAAAAGGTTCGTTTGTTACTACCCAGCCGGCCCCGATAGCTGGAAAATGTCCCCAGCGATTTCCCGGCGCAAACTTAGTCGAGCCGTCAGCGCGGTAGGTGAGTGTAAGCAGGTATTTTTTTTCAAAATCGTAATTGGCCTGACCAAAGAACGACGAGTATCTTTCAGGTGAAGTGATGAACGATGAAGATCTCCAGGGAGTTCCCAAGCCCAGATTTCGTATGGCTCTTTCCGGTTCTACTGTTTTTGGAAAATATCGTGACTCATTTGAGCTTGTAAACTGCGATGCAGTCCTGAGTTCCTGTCCAATCAGGAATCTATAGCTGTGTTTATCTTTGGACGCTTTATACTCTAAGGTATTAGTCCATCCGTACCTGTTTCTTCTTTGGGTTTCAAGATCTGTTACAGGTTGATTGAGGTTATCCCTTCCAACTTTAGTCAGGTCGCCCGAAAACTCATCTGTAAACCTATATGCCATAAATTGTGTGCCTTGAGAATTAAAAATCAGACCTGGCACAATTTTCCATTCAATTGAAGCTTGATTGGTGAACTCATATCCGTTTCTTCTCAAGTAGTTTTGGTCAATGTCTCCTTTTGGATTGTTATACACAAAAAACCGTTCATCGTCTGGATCAATGTCTTCTGCAGGAAAATACGAAAATTCGCGAAGACCATTTGACGGACGATAGCGCAGCACATTGCTAATACCGCCAGCTCCTACTTTATCTGCGCCGGCACCTTTGTCCTGACGGTAGGAAAACCGCGGGTATATCATCACCTTCACTTTATCAGAGACGTCGATACTTAATTTTGTATTAACGTTAGTTCGGGTAACACCCGATCCCATTAGTACACCCTCCTCGTCATGATGGGTTACGCTTGTGTTGAACCTCAGCGCTTGTGAACCACCATTTAGGGTGAGGTTATACATCTGATTTATCGGATTCCCGCCTAAGATTTCATCCTGCCAGTCATTTCCTTCAAATCGCTTATATAAACTTAAATCGGCCGGGTTACCAAAGTTGCCCCGAAATCTCTGGCGGTCTCCATTATTACCTACAACTGATTCATATTGGATTTTTACGAACTCGTAAGGGTTCATCAAGTCCATTTTTCGGGCGAGTGTTCTTACCTGCGTGTTGTGGTTGAAATTAACGCTCAGTTTACCTGCTTTGGCACGTTTGGTGGTAACCACAACAACCCCGTTTCCACCACGGGCACCAAAAATCGCGGTTGAGGAAGCATCCTTTAGAATATCAATACTCAGAATATCTGTGGGTGGAATGTCATTGATGTTATCAACGGCAAATCCGTCAACGATAAAAAGAGGAGAATTACTTTGCGTTATAGAGGTACCTCCGCGAATACGAATATTAATCTCGGCGCCTGGCTGACCATCCACACTGGTCACCTGTACACCGGCTGCCTTTCCTTGCAATGCCTCCGCAGCCGAAGACACCGGAGCAGTTGCTAATGTTCTTCCGGAAACTGTAGAAACCGAACCGGTAAGCTCGGCTTTGGGCACAGCAGAACCGTAACCCATACCAACAACGACAACTTCTTCCAAGGCCTTGGAGTCCTCTGCCATTGTAATGCTAACCGGGCCGTTTCCCTTCACTGAAACAATCTGAGTTGTAAAACCGATCATTCTAGCCTCGAGCTCGACGGTTCCAGTCTGGGTCGTCTGGAGAGAGAATTTTCCAGTTTCATCTGTAATGGTTGCCACCTTGGTTCCCCGAAGTAAAACTGAGACACCTGGCAAACCCTCTCCTGTGCCCTTTTCTATTACCGTACCGGTAATTTTCCTTTCCTGAGCAAACAAGCTGAGAGAAACCCACAGCAAGATTGGGAGAAGTAGCAGTCTTTTCATAATCATTTTAGGTTTAGAAATTTGTTTTAAATTGTTAGTTTGCTTGTAACACTTGATAAATAAATAGTTGTAGGGGTCTTATTATTGCAATGAAGTATTTTGATTTAGTATTGGTTAGATGCTTATAAGCGTTATTTTTTGTATTCTAGACAAACAAACACCCTTTCGCATGACCACAAAAATTCTGTTATACTAAACTCAATATGTGATTAACGGAAAACTCATCTGTGTTATGGAGCCGCCACCTTGTAAGGCGACGGAACTTAATCCTCTAACTACCATTTACATCAGTAGTAACACCCTGCGCAGTTCCCTTAACACCCACGCTCACGCCAATGAGGGGTTCATTCGCTGCATCTGTAACCTTGCCGGTTACCTGCCTGGTTTGCGCCTGTACTGTAACGATTAGCATACACAGTACAGAGAAGAATAGTAAAACTTTTCTCATAATTTAGAATAATTGATTGTTGATGAAGATTACAACTTGTTGTAAAAATTGGCCCCCTCTAAAAATTGGTTATGTTATTTTAATAACAAGTTACGCTCTTTTTTATGACAAGTGCCAACGATAGCACAGAAAAAGTTATGCAATCGTTCCCGGCAACGTTGTCGACATTATTAAATGTCATTTGAATTTTGCTTGTTATAGTTTACCTTGTACTTTTAATTAATCAGGAAATCTTTTAATAGCCAATGAGGTTCGAACCTACTACCATAAAAGACATAGCCAAAGCACTGGGACTATCCACTTCTACGGTTTCAAGAGCTCTGCGTGGAGGATATGAAATTAGTGAGGAAACAAAGCGGATTGTGTTGGAATATGCTGAACAAATAAACTACAGACCCAATCCGATAGCATTAAGCCTGAAAGAACGAAGAAGTCATTCAATCGGTGTGGTAGTCTGCGAGATTGCTAATAACTTTTTTTCACAGGCTATTAACGGAATTGAATCGATTGCCTATAATTCCGGATATCATGTCATCATAACTCAGAGCAACGAGAATTTTGAAAGGGAAGTTTTAAATGTCGAACACCTGGCTTCCAGATCTGTGGATGGCTTATTGATATCCCTGTCCTCAGAAACGCCGGATATCTCTTACTTAAAAAAATTACACGACAAAGGACTTCCTATTGTACTGTTCGACCGGGTTACCGACGAAATTCAAACCCATAAAGTAATAGCTAATAATTTTCAGGGAGCATTCGATGCAACCGAATATTTGATAAAATTAGGGCATCGCAGAGTCGCACATTTCACCAATGCCGCCCATCTATCTATAACCCGCGAACGGCTTTCAGGCTATAAAGCCGCACTCGAAAAACATTCTATAGCTTATAATGAATCGTACGTGAAATTTTGCAATCATGGTGGTATGATACAAGATGAGTTAGACGAGGTTGTTAAAGAGATATTAGCTTTAGAAGACCGGCCCCAGGCAATTTTTATCGCTCAGGATAAGCTCACTACCGGAGCTTTGCTGGCTTTCAAAAAACATGAACCTGTATATGCCTCCGAAATTTCGATCTCTGGCTTTACCAATTCAAACGTTGTCGAGCTTTTTTCGCCGTCAATAACCGCCGTAAGGCAGCCTGCTTTTGAAATGGGACAATTGGCAACAGAACTTCTGATCAAATTGATTGAAAGTAAGTATCCTGTCACTGAGTTTGAAACCAGAATGTTAAATACTCAATTGATGCTTTAACGATCGCTTTTTCAGGACGAGACAGACAGCTATTTCAGGACGAGACAAGAGTATACAAAATTAAAAGTTAAAGTATAGATAAGGTATATATAAGGCATATATAACGCATAGTTAAGCCA
>CBIHLM010000099.1:0-11133 GCA_966210515.1 uncultured Pedobacter sp. | reverse complement strand
ATATTTGTTATCCCATTTCTAAAGATTCCTTTATGGCAGACGACAAACATATTATTCACATGGATCAAGACGCGTTTTTCGTGTCAGTTGAGGTGCGAAAGAACCCAGAGTTGGTTGGTAAGCCGGTTATCATTGGAGGTACTTCAGATCGTGGTGTCGTCGCCTCGTGTAGCTATGAAGCAAGGAAGTTTGGAGTGCATTCTGCGATGTCGTCGCGAATGGCTAAAATACTTTGCCCACATGCAATCTTCGTGAAGGGCAATATGGATGAATATTCAAAAGCGTCCCACGAAATCACTGAGATTTTAAAAGAGCGGGTTCCCGTGATCGAAAAGGCAAGCATCGATGAACATTACATCGATATGTCTGGAATGGATCGTTTTTACAATACGTTAAAATATGCTCATGAGCTTCGTGAAAAGGTAATTAGGGAAACGCAATTGCCGATTTCGTTCGGTTTATCCATTAACAAAACTGTCTCAAAAATGGCAACCAATGAGTGTAAGCCAAATGGAGAGTTGAATATAGAACGGTTGGAAGTACAAGACTTTCTCAACCCGCTTTCGATTAGGAAAATTCCAGGACTCGGAGCTAAAACTTTCGTGAAGCTCAGCGATATGGGCGTGAAAAAGATTTATACCCTTTCTCAGATTCACCCTGACCAAATGTTTTCAATTCTAGGCAAGAATGGAATAATTCTGCTTCAAAAAGCAAAGGGAATAGATAATTCACCGGTTATTCCATATCACGAACAAAAGTCGCTAGGGACGCAATGCACTTTTAAAGCTGACACGATTGATGTGGAGATGATCAATAATCTGTTGACTTCGATGGTGATGGGCCTGGCTTTTGAGCTTCGCCAAAAGCGGAAACTCACTGCATGTATTACAGTTACCATTCGGTATTCAGATTTTGAAGATGTGACCAAGCAAGCATCCATCCCATATACATCGCTGGATAGTGTTCTAATTCTGAAAGCCAGGGAACTATTTAAACAAGTTTATCAAAAGCGAATGTTGCTGCGGTTGGTCGGCGTTCGTCTTTCAAATTTGGTAAGTGGTTACGAGCAGATGAACCTGTACTCGACGTCTGAAGAACATTACAGTCTTTGCCAGGCGATGGATAAGATTAGAAGACGCTTTGGGCCGAAATCAATCAGTCTGGCAAATACAATAGACATCAACCTGTAGTTATGTATTTGAATGTCCACTCACAATATAGCCTCAGGTACGGTACCATGTCGATCGATAAATTGATTGATGAAGCCAGTGGAAGGGGGATCACTCAGATGGCTCTTACGGACATCAACAATTCCACCGGCATGATGGAGTTTATGCGAAAATGTCGGGACGCCAACATAAAACCCATTGGGGGAATTGAGTTCCGGAAAGATAAAAAGCTTCTCTATATCGGCATTGCTCAGGATAAAGAAGGGGTCAAAGAATTAAATGATTTTCTCAGCGAGCATAATTTAGAGCAGAAAGAACTGCCCGAGTCGGCACCATCCTTTAAAAATGCGTTCATCATTTACCCTTTTGATTTGCGTGCTAACCTGGAAGCGAATCAATTTCTAGGAATCCGTTTTGACGAACTGCATCTGATATACAACAAAGATCTTTCAGGTATTAAGGAGCGTTTAGTTGCCCTTCAGCCTGTCTTTGTAGCTGACAAAGTAGAATATAGACTTCATCAATATCTCAGGGCAATTGATTTGAATTGCATTCTAACAAAAATCAAAGACGGAGATAAGTGTAGCCCGACAGATTTGTTTCTCCCCCCTGGAGATTTGGAGGCAAAATTTTCAAAATATGCCTTCATTTTGGATAATACCAGGAACCTGATGAACCGTTGCGTAATGGACTATCCGCTGGAACGGGTAAAACTCAATCGAAAAACATTCACAGGAAATAAGACTGACGACAAAGCTCTCTTGGAGAAACTTGCTCATGAAGGGATGATCTATCGTTACGGTAAAAGCAACAAGGAGGCCCAAAAAAAGCTAAAGCACGAACTTACTGTTATTTATGAACTTGACTTTTGCGCCTACTTCCTAATCACATGGGACATTATCCGGTATTCTATGGGACAGGGGTACTATCACGTTGGTCGTGGATCTGGTGCAAATAGCATTGTAGCCTATTGTCTTCGGATAACCGACGTAGACCCAATAGAACTGAACCTCTATTTCGAACGGTTTTTGAATGCGCAGCGAACGTCCCCACCCGATTTCGATATTGACTATTCCTGGGATGAGCGTGAGGATGTGCAGGATTACATCTTCAAACGATATGGACGCACGCACACCGCATTGTTGGGCACGATGTCAACCTTCAAAGACCGAAGCGTAATACGAGAGATTGGAAAAGTGATGGGGTTGCCCAAAGCTGAGATTGATGGATTTACCGATTTAACTAAATCGGGCGGCACAAAGTCAAACGAAACGTTCAAAAAGATAATGGCAGCATACGAACTAATGCAGAACATGCCTAACCAAAGAAGCATCCATGCAGGAGGTGTGCTCATCTCCGAAGAGCCGATCACTTACTACACAGCGCTTGACTTACCACCGAAAGGCATGGCAACAGTTCAGTGGGATATGTATGAAGCTGAGAACATCGGATATGATAAGTACGATATTCTAAGCCAGCGCGGGATCGGTCATATCAAGGAAGCTGTGAAACTCATCGAACGAAATCAGCAACGGAAGGTGGACATCCATCGGGTCAAAGACTTTATAAAAGATCCAAGAGTAAACGGACAACTTAAATCAGGCAATACTATCGGTTGCTTTTACATTGAATCACCTGCAATGCGGCAACTTATTCGCAAACTTCAATGCGATAACTATTTGGTACTGGTTGCTGCGAGTTCTATCATCCGACCAGGTGTTGCTAGCTCAGGGATGATGCCTGCATATATTAAATACCACCATGATCCCGCCCAGGTTAAATATATCCATCCAGTGATGGAGGAGCAGCTTAAGGAGACGTACGGAGTCATGGTTTACCAGGAGGATGTGATTAAGGTCTGCATACACTTTGGTGGAATGGATGGAACAGATGCCGATATCCTTCGCAGGGGAATGAGTGGTAAGTATCGATCTAAAAAAGAGTTCGACCGTTTAGTCGAACGTTTTTTTGAAGGCGCAAGAAATCTCGGTCGGCCGGAAGAGGTCATAAAGGAGGTATGGAGACAGGTTTCAAGCTTTGCTGGATATAGTTTTTCAAAGGCGCATTCAGCTAGTTTTGCCGTCGAGAGTTATCAAAGTCTTTTCCTCAAAACCTACTATCCACGTGAATTCATGGTTGGGGTGTTAAATAACTACGGAGGATTTTACCCTCGATGGTTATATGTTGAAGAACTTAAACGAGCTGGTGCTACTGTTCATTTGCCTTGTATCAATGAAAGCGATGCGGTTGTAAATATTAAAGGAGAAGAGTGTTGGCTTGGGTTAATTGGTGTTCAGGGACTAGAAAACAAGTTTATAGAATTGATCCCTGAGGAACGCAAAGCGAATGGTTTCTACCTTGACCTGGAAGATTTTGTTAAACGCACGGGGATTGGACTTGAACAAGCAATTATCTTGATTCGGGTTGGTGCCTTGAGAACAACAGGACGCACAAAGAAAGAACTCCTTTGGGATGTGCATACTTTATTCGGAAATAAAGTTAAACCCTTAAACGAGCCGGAACTTTTCAACGTACAGTCTAAGCACTATCAATTACCTGAACTGGTTTGCACAAAGCTTGAAGATGCTTATCATGAATTAGAGCTATTAGGCTTCCCACTATCACTATCCATGTTTGATGTGTTGCAAGCTTCATACAGAGGAGCGGTTAAAGCGAAAGAACTAAATGCACATGTAGGCGAAACAGTTAAGATGGTTGGGCAATTCATCTGCGACAAGAGCGTTCCAACAAAGACTAATAAAATGATGTGGTTTGGGAGCTTTTTGGATGTAGACGGGACGCCATTTGACACGGTTCATTTTCCGAATAGTAGTCCATCGTATCCGTTTAGAGGGGCTGGGTGTTACTTGATTTTAGGGAAGGTTGTTGAGGATTTTGGGTTTGCCAGTATTGATGTCAAGAAGTTTGCGAAGTTGGAAATTGAAAAGAATCCGATACTTGATTGACAAATCAATTTTAGACTTGTATGAATGAAATATCGCACTAATTACACAATGGATAGTTAGAACAACCCCAAAAGGAAGACGACTTTCCGGCCCTCTGTACCATTCTACCAGAGCACTTGGTGCAGATCTTGACAGAATCTAGAGCTTTGTTGATCTCAAGTTCTTCACGAAGTTCCGTAACAAATTTACTTTCGTTTTCCAAGTCAAAGAGTATGTAATTCTTATGCCTTGCCCTTGTAAGCGCAACATAAAATAGTCTTCTTTCTTCTGCATTTTCAAAGCTGTCACCTTCATGTAGTAGATAGTTGAGTATTGGATCATCTTCTACTTCCGACGGAAATCCATAAACACCATTATTTACTTCTAAAAGTATGCTGATGTCGCAAGTGAGGCCTTTGACAGAATGGGCAGTATAAAAATCTATCTCCAGATTTTGAAATTTATTGGCGATTTCAGGATTATTGAACTTGTAACGGCCAATAATAAATATTTTTTTTCGTGAGCCAGATTGGGCATCTATTTGCCTTAGGAGACTAGAAACAGCTTGTTGGAGGGCCAATCGTCTAAAGTTTAAATCTGATTTAGGAACGCTTATTGGACAAAGCTCAAAGGTAGATTCATGAGCTTCAAACGTGCTGACAAGTTCCTTTTTTAACTGTGCGGGATTTCTTAAAATAAAATCGGTAGTCAATTTTAAGATAGCTTTATTAAACCGGTAAGTGTTCAAGACTTTACTAAACTTTGTCGGTCCAAAGTGCTGTTCAAATTGAGTAATAATTGATATATCACTTCCCGCAAATCGATATATCGACTGCCAATCGTCTCCTACACAGTATAACTTCGTTTCATTATTTTGGGATCTTAAGTATTTGAGAAGATTATATCTGCCTAACGACATGTCCTGGAACTCATCTACAAGGACATACTTGAATCGATGATTAAATAAACCGCCTTTGATTCCTTCAGTAGCTCGATTAATCATGTCATTAAAATCCAATTGTTCATTATCTCTTAACTCTTGCTCATAATTTTTATATAGTTCGCTGAAGACGTCTATAAAGACACCTAGTCTTATGTCTGATCTATTCTTTTTCAGAACTTGATTGGGTGTTATACCATTGGATTTTAAAAGATTCATGAAGCTGATAAGTAGCTTTATAAAGCCATCGAAAATTTCTGGTGCTTTGATTTTCTCTAATATTTTTTCCGGGGTTAGTTTCTCGAATTGTACCTGATGATTAATTAGTTTCTTTTTTAGACCCGAAATCAATGTTCCTTCCGTATTTTCATAAGAGTATGTTTCTATTAATTTGGTATTATATTTCTCGTGTATTTTTCTTTTCCAGAGTATCCCGGAATGATATCGTTCATTGGCAGTAATACCTAGTTTACCATTGAAGCGGCTAGACACATTCCCATGCCTATCTATTCCAAAATGCTCGATCCAAATCTCGTAGTCTGGCAAGTAGAAGTCAGGGGAATAAGCACCATAACTATAGTCACCATCTTCCTCCTTTATTGGATAAAGTTTCTCATACTCATAATTTACACCTTGTAAAAACAAAAAATTGGCAATCTCAACTTCCTCTTTACTTCGTAAAGTTTTGCCATCTAAGCTTCTGTTTTTATAGCTCTTTTCGTACTTGTAGTACTCATTCCCATTGGCAAATGAAAACTCATCACGGGGAGGACGACTGAAAAAGGCTAGAAAGTTTATTGCTTTCTTTTGAAAATCTTCGTTGGAAAGGAATAGTTGATCAAAAGTTTCTCTGAAAAATTTAGATAATTCTGTTTCTGTCGTAAAAGCAGGTCGAAGATTTGGATTTCTTAATATTGTTCTTGTAACCTCAAACCCAAAACTGCTAAACGTTTTAATCTTGATATTTTGATAGTCATCTAGGTGGGCACAGTATCTGCTAATTCTGGCTTGCATTTCATTTACAGCTGCATTCGTGAACGAGACGACTAGAATCTCTTCAGGTTTTGCCAGACCTTTTTTCAGTATATAGGCTGCCTTTCCTGCAATGGTTGTGGTTTTTCCAGTTCCTGCACCGGCTATAACTAAATTATTCACCTCGTCGCTAACAATAGCTTCGATCTGGTCATCAGACAATGGATGATCATCTAGTACGTTGAAAAAGGGCGAAAAACTCTCAGACTCGGTTTGGATGAACTCCTTGTTATAAGAATTCTTTTTGTCACTTAACTCTTTATAGATTGCTCTGAATTTCTTCATGGCTGAAATCTCATTTTCTTCAAATCCAGTAAACTGTAATCTTTGAGGAATTTGATTGTATAGATGCTTAAAGGTGTCTTTGAATTTCTGATACTTATTTGCGTCGAAATAATATTGATAATTAGTCAAAGCAGCATATTGCTCCAAAGCTTCGAAAACATCCGGTATAAGCTCTTGTAATAAGTGTCTTTTGGCTTGTCTTCCTTTCCAGTAGTGCCAAATAATTCCTACAATGCTAAGGAAAAGTAGAATTCTAACGATGATTTTCAATCTTCTTGAAATTTACTTTAATGTTAAGAATTTCTGAGGAATATTGGGTCTTCTACTTTGTCCTAGCTTGCAAATGTTGATGTGGACTTTGAGAGATGATATGTTTTTAGGCAAGCACGTTTTTATTTTGACGAGGAATAGTCAAATCAATGCTAAATTATGGTATCTAGATTTTATTGGAAAAAGTTTTTACATTAGATATTAATAATCTTCTTCCAGTCAGAAAAGCGGTACATCCGTCGAGTTTTAGAATGCTACCCAATTCATGATTAGAAATAAGTTGCTTTTTCTTGATCTTGTGCTGACCGAAGTGAGTTAACCCTTAAAAAACACAGTTGGAAAAGAGATTTAACAGGTGCTCGATAGCAGTAATATTCTTGTTCCTTACTATACAAGTGTACGGTCAAGACCCAATTGACGTAACAGATCAAACCCTTAAACTAGGCGGACTGAAAGAGGAGGTATTGTATTATGGTTTTGCAGCAGGCGATAAGATACTTTTCAATTTTGAAGAAGTTGACAAGAAAGAAATAAAGGAAATCGAGATTGTTGAATATCCTAATAATTCGAAGTTTTCAGATTACAAAACAAGTACAGTTGCAAATAAGACTATAACTGTGTCCCGACAGGGAGTTTATATATTTAGATTTAAGAACTCTGCTATATCAGGACGAATTTGTAAGGTGAAAATCCAGCGTATTCCGACTGACAATACAACAAGAGATTTCAATAGTACCGTTACCTGGGAAGCTAAGCAAGAAACCACTTATAATAGTTACACTAAGGATGTTGTTGTAGGGTATGATACGATACGTACTGAGAAAACGAAAATGGTATTAGCTAAGTCTGAACAAAAAGAAGAATTGCTGCTTGACAAATCTCAGCGCGTACACTCAATCTCAAATGAAAATGGCAACAGAACTTTCGTGTCTTTTTCTCTTCCACTAAATCGAATAACTCCAAACATGACTCAAAAAGTAATTTCCTGGGCTTATTGGGTTGGTGTTGGCGATGAGGCAAATCAAGCTTGGCGACAGAACTCCCAGGCAATTGCTACTTTGACAAAAGGTACTGCTAAGTATTTTTTCTCTCCCTTGGGCGCATTAGCAATTGATGCCGTTTCGGACCTGATGATTCCAAAAGCTGGTGAGGATGTATCCTATTACATTACAACTAAAGAGAACAAGGACTTATTTATGGCAGGGTATCAATTTCGACTTTACGACCAGGGTAAAGGAATAGCGGGTTATAAAAAGTTTATCGATGCAAACTTTAGTCAAGGAAACTATTTTGTGCTTCTGTTAAATGATAATAAGATCCAGGGAATAGATGCAATCGTGAAAGTAGTTGCTATTATTGAAACTAATACATATGAAAACCAACCATATGTAGAGTCAACGGTTACTCCGCGATATGAAAAAAAGACATTTTCTGAACCTGTTATTACAACAATGAGGGTGCCTGTAACTGGAATTAGATAGCTTTCGACCTTTTAACTTTCTTGTCTATTGGGTGGCTTTCTTTAAAGTCGCATTTTGTCCAACTTTCAGGTTGTTTAGTTTCAAGTCAATCACAATTTTGATCTTTTCCATTCCCACAAACAATTCTTGCTTCCAATCATGAAAAGCTCGCAGTTGATTGAAACTATTCCAAAAAGCTTGAAATTCTTCATCTACAATATAACTTCTCTTATCTAATGAGCAAAAAGGAATTATATAAACAAAGACAAAGTCTGCATAATGGAATTCTCCTAACATATAAGGGCCTGCATCTTCAGACTTTCTTTTGTAGTATACTAACATGGGGTCTTCGCTGAAAAAGGCGCTATGTTGTACAATAGAAATGTACGGTAATGAATCGGCTTTAAATTTGGAGTTCACCCAGTCAATTGTTCTTTCAATGAATTGTAGCTCCTCCGCATCAAGTACACTTAAAACAAATTTTACTAGGCAACGATAAATATCCTGGGGAATAAAGCCCTCTTTCATGTGCAACTTTGTTTTAATGTTTTCTGTTGTTTCGTCTATTTTACCATCATATTTTATATTAAAACCTAATTCAGGGTCAAGCGAAAAGTTTTCTCCCGACACTTTTTTTGTACCTCCTTTTCCTTTAAGCTTATAGAGACTTCTAAATAATTGTAGGTAATTTACAAGGGATACCTCAATACCCGTGCTAAAACGGTCGTTACACGAGTCACATTCATCATTACTAAAAACTCTTTTATTTCCAAGAGCTTCGGAAAAAGCATGAGCTCTATTTTTAAAGGCTACGTACTTGCCAAATTCATTAATTGCCCCACTTCGGGTATTGCAAAATCTACAGACTCTATCTTCTTTTTTTTGCTTGCTTAGAATCGATTTTCGTTGGTGACCGAACATTTTGAAATCGTAGTATTTCAGAGTATCGCCCCAGTCAAATGTATTGATTGAATGTTTTATCTTAACACCATTTTGGATATGGTGATGGGTCAGAATTTTGAAGTCTTCAATTAGGGCCTGGCTATCTTCACACTCGCCAAACTTGATCATGAAGTAGTGACCTAGAGGCAGCTCATTTAAAAAGTTTATCATTCCCCTGAGCGGTGAATCTGGTTTTACTGACTTAGTTAGAAAAGTAAGCATCCGTTCCCTAAGCTCGTCTGAGTTTTTTTGCAATGTAAGGGGATAGTAATCACAGTCCTCTTTATCTGCCTCCTGGTCGAACAATGATAAGAAATCTAACATCACCCTTGGCACCCCATCACATCTTAAGATAACACTCTTTTTAAGAGATATAAAGGATAATACTAACTCGTTTGAAAAATTCAAATCCATAGATACCTAAATTAGCTAAATATAAAATAATAGTTGGAAGTCAATATTCAAACATGTCTATTGCATATTATAAGCGAATGAATGAAGATAAAGATATCGAAGTAACCCTATCGCATGAGTTTTGGTGCTGTAAACGAGAGTTTGATGCTTTTACATATTACGGTACTTTTTTATTGGTTTCGGATAGCAAAAAGGAGATTAGATTAGCCGCCTTTACTGCTTATGGAAACTTTATCCGTCATTTATATAGCTTTTATGAAGGAATAATAAAACACAGGAACACCGACTTATTAGAGGGAAAAAGTAACGTTATTGCAAATAAGATAAGTGAACTAATGTCTGATGAGGTTAGAAAACTGATTAGAAATAAAGCCTTAGTTTATCAATCTCGGCAAGAATTGGACAGCCGAGAAATGAAATATTTGGTGGAAAGCGAAGTACCTGACCAATTTGGTGTAGATTTTCGTCAGATGCGTAATAGATTCTCTCATTCAATTCCAAGCAGGGTCAATATGAGCCAGATTACTTTAGATGAATTTTACAACCGCTATCATCGATACATGCTGCTTTTACTAGAAGCCTGTTCCTTTAGTTGGACTGTTAAAGACACCAATAGTTTTGACTGGCAGGAAATTGACCGATTTTTAAATGTTTTAAAATCAGATTAATGGACTTTCCTTTATTGACGGAAGCTAAAGTTATTATCTCTAAATATTTACATCAGTTGGGATTGAAGTTGGTTAGTACTTCTATCCAAGATGTGTTAAGGAGTTATTTCAACCTCAAGCATAAAATTATCAGCCAGCAGCGTAGGGAGGTTTTCTTGAGTGCTGGTTTAATAACAAAAGCAGTAGAGCTGAATTTGGATAATGTATTGGAAGTTATTACTCAGAAATTTGTCAATGGTGATGATGTTAATCCATTTTTAAGTAAAGGTATTTTACGGTTAGAGGATCATGATTATTTATTAAACGACTGGGGGATTCATCATCTACACTTAAATCTTAACAAGAATAAATCAGACGAATATTTTAATCAACGTTCGAATCAGCTACTTTTTGTACATGTTACAGATGAAAAGGCATATTTTATTGACATTAGGCCACATCACGAGGAGTACGTTTTTGCACAACGGGACTTATTGCGTGCGGTGCGAGATAATTGGCCAGATTTGAATGTAAAGTTTTTAGTTAGAGAAGAAGAAATGGAAGTGTTTCCTAAATTCGATGAAAGCGACATAGTTCTCATGAGACGAAAAGGCTATATGTTTTTTACTCAAGTTGATAAGCATGCTTATATGCCTGGCTTGGGCTCTGCCTGCAGCGGCTTTAGCGTGAAAGCGAGTTTAGAAATGGATGAATTTTGCAGGCAACTTTATAAGGTACACTGCTATATTCAGGAGCATGAGGAGGAATTAAAATATCGATTTTCTTTGACACCAGGGAAGCCACTACAAAACATGCGAATCGGTTTAGCTTTTAAAGATTGGATGTTCTACTTCTGTGAATTGAATACGCAACGCCTTGTGGATATTGATGTAAGTGATTATCAGCTCCCATCTAAATTATAAAGAGATCTAGGACTAAATCGTAACATCTAAACGAGTCTTTATACTTAGCTCTAACTCTTCTGCTTTATCAGTAAAGCCCTCCGCTTTATATATTAAGACCAATGTT
>CBIHLM010000098.1:0-11706 GCA_966210515.1 uncultured Pedobacter sp. | reverse complement strand
AGAATTTTGTTAAGCGTTTAACTCAGGCATTTGAAGATTTGAATTGCATCAATGCGAACGACAAGCTTTAATTATAAAGCTGACTTATAGAGAGACGCCGGGTTTATAATCCGGCGTTTTTTGTATACAAATTCTTGCGGATATCTTAAATTAGATTAATAAAATCATACTATGAAAAGAAGACAACGCAATTTTTTTGAAAGGTTAGCCAATTTCGCTACACACTTCACCGGAAGCTCGACCGCTTTTATTATCGCCGGATTCATCGTTATAATATGGGGCATTCTGGGTCCGATATTTGATTATTCAGAAACATGGCAATTAGTCATTAATACCGGAACAACAATTGTTACATTTTTAATGGTTTTTCTGATACAGAAATCGCAGAATAAGGATTCAAAAGCAATTCATTTGAAGCTCAATGAATTATTAGCCTCTATTCCGAGGGCAAGTAACAGGATGGTTGATATCGAAGACTTGTCTGAAGAGGAACTTGATAGGCTACATAATTTTTATTTTAAAATAGCCGAGCTGGCCAAAAAATCGGAACATTTAAAGAAAACACACACCAACGAATCTGCGCTAAAATCTCATATCGAAAAGTTGGGAGCACTTGAGGGTAGTAAACATAAGTCGACCAATGATAACAATAAGGAAAGCAATCCAAAAAAATGACCTGGACTGTGTTTATGACATTCGAAGGCTTGTATTTATAGAAGAACAACATTGTCCTCCTGAATTTGAATGGGAACATGAGGATGAATCTGTTCATTTTTTGGCTGAAGTAAATGGCATACCGGCGGGTACGGCCAGGTGGAGACAAACGAATGAAGGATTCAAATTACAACGATTCGCGGTTTTAAAAGAGTTCAGAGGAATGGGAATCGGACAAGCGTTGGTTGCAGCGGTACTCAAAGATCTTCCTGCCGATGCGCAATATGTTTATTTGCATGGGCAGATTCAAGCTTGTGCTTTATATGAAAAATTTGGATTTGAAAAGGAAGGGGAAGAGTTTGATGAAGTTGGGATACGACACTATAAAATGGTTCTCCGTCTTAACGAAAGATCTTAGATGAAAAGCTCATAGCTTTTTCGAAACTTGACATATTTATATTCAAATTCTCATTTCGTTCCCTTAGAAATGAAATAAGTTTTTCTGTAGCAATATTACCAGTGAGTGTGTCTGCGGCCATCGGGCAGCCTCCATAGCCTTTGATGGCAGAATCAAAACGTCGGCATCCACTAAGGTACGCTGCGTTGATTTTTTCCTCCCAATGTTCGGGAGTGCTATGTAGATGTATCCCGAGTTCAATGTGGGGAAAACTGCTTTGTGTATTTTTATATACTTCCCCCACCAGCTCTGATGTGGCTGAACCTATCGTATCTGAAAGCGAAATGATTAAAGCTCCTCGCTTCACAAGCTCTGCGGTCCAATGGGCTATTAACTCCAGGTTCCACTCATCACCGTAAGGATTTCCGAAGGCCATTGAAAGATAAATGACGGCTTTTTTATCGAACTTGTCGCATTTGCTTAGCAGATCTTCAACAATGCCCAGAGATTTGCTGATGTCAGTGTTGGTATTTCTTTTTTGAAAGGTCTCTGAAACGGAGAATGGATAGCCTATATATGTGATGGAAGGGTGTTTCAATGCTTCGCCGATACCTTTCAGGTTAGCTACAATCGCCAGTAACTTGGTCGGAGAGGGTTTTAAACCTTCCAAAACATTTGCCGTGTCCGACATTTGAGGGACGGCTTTGGCAGATACAAAGCTTCCAAAATCAAGTGTGTCAAAACCTACATCGAGCAGTATATTGAGATAATCGATTTTATCGGCCGTCGAAATAAAGTAATTGAGCCCCTGCATGGCGTCCCGGGGGCACTCAATTAGTTTTATTTCTTTTTGGAGAGGCATAAAGGATTATTTAGTTGAAGTGTCTTCTCGCATCGATTGTCGGTTGAATGGTCTGATAATAAGTCTGGTACCTCGGTCATAGCTGAAATAGCTCCACATCCAGTTTACAAATACAACCAGCTTATTCCTAAATCCAACTAAACTCATTAAGTGAACAAACATCCAGACGAACCATGCGAAAACGCCCTGGAACCGAATTTTTCCGACATCAACTACTGCTCGGTTCCTTCCTACTGTGGCCATTGATCCTTTGTCGAAATATTTAAAGGGCTCGGGCTCTTCCTTATTAATTATTTTGATGAGGTTTTTGGATAAAAGTTTTCCCTGTTGCATGGCTACAGGTGCAACTCCCGGATGTCCGTTCGGCGTTTCATCGGTTATCATCGCTGCAACATCACCAATCGCAAAAATATTGCTATGGCCGTCGACTCTGTTAAACTGATCAACTTTTATTCTGCCTCCTCTAACGATGTGTTCTTTCGAAATACCCTCAGGGAATTCGCCTTTTACCCCCGCCGACCATAACACGCTTTTACATATGATATTAACGTCATTAGATAGTTTTATCAGATCTCCATCATAAGAGACGACGGTAACGCCTGTAAGTACATTTACACCCATCTCTTCCAGAAATTCCCTTGCGCTGCGTTGTGCTTGCGGGGACATAGGACCTAATACTGCATTTGTACCTTCAATCAAGTATATATTTACATCAGCGATATTGAGCTCAGGGTAATCTTTTTTTAATACATGTCGTTTAAGCTCTGATAATGCTCCCGACAGTTCGACACCAGTAGGTCCGCCACCAACTACAACGAAATTTAACAGGGCTGCTTTCTTTATCGGGTCGTGTTCTATCAATGCCTCTTCCAGGTTTTGTAAAAGCATACTCCTGAGGTTTAAAGCTTCGGGGATTGTTTTCATCGGCATTGTATAATGCTCTAGCTCTTTTGAACCGAAGAAATTGGTGTCAGATCCGGTGGCTATTACCAGGTAGTCATATTCAAATTCGCCAATGCTCGTGTCAATGGTGTTTCTTTCCGGAGAGATGGATAATACGGTTGTATTTCTGAAAAGAAAGTTTCTTTGCCCTTTGAAAATCTTACGCAGCGGGAATGCGATTGAATCCGCCTCTAACCCACCGGTGGCAACCTGGTATAATAAAGGTTGAAATGTGTGATAGTTGTGCCTGTCGAGCATCAAAACCTGAACTTCTTTTTCTCTGAGTTTTTTTGCCAGTTGGATACCGCCAAATCCACCACCAACTATAATGACTTTAGGAAACGTTATCGGGGAGCTTGTTGAAACCATATTTTTATGCTTATATAACCCTTTTTGTGAAAAAAAGTTGTTAAATGTTTGAGAGCCGACGAAAATAAAAAAGCACCCATCCGGACTGGATGAGTGCTTTAGAATGTTTTATTTCAACTAGCCCAATTCCGCTTTCGCCGGAACTGGCTTTTCGTTTTCTTTGTTTTTAATCATTTCAACTACAAACGGAGTTGCAACGAACAATGACGAGTAGGTACCAAATATTACTCCGATTAGCATTGCAAAGGAGAATCCTCTTAAAATCTCGCCACCAAAAATGAAGATGACAGCTAGAACCGCAATTGTACAAATACCGGTTACTACCGTACGGCTCAAAGTACTGTTCAGTGCATTGTTGATAACCGTAGGAAGATCCTCGTTTTTAGTGTTCCTTTCGCCAATATACTCTCTGACCCTGTCAAAAACTACTACTGTATCATTAATCGAATATCCCATAACAGTTAATACGGCAGCGATAAACGCCTGATCGATATCTAAAGAGAAAGGAACGAAACCATTCAGTAAAGAGAATATCGATAGCAGTACCAAGACGTCGTGAAGTAGTGCCACAATAGCTGAGACACCAAATTGCCATCTGCGGAATCTGATTAAAATATAAACAAAGATGATCAGCATAGTGAAGATTACTGAGTAAATAGCTGAAATCTTAATATCATGCGCTATAGTAGGGCCTACTTTTTGAGCATCCTTAATCTCATATTTCGGACTTATTTTGCTCAAGCCATTGTTCAGCTTTTGAGAAACTTCTTCTTCGATGTTTGGCGAAGTGTCGTCGATTTTGTAGGATGTTGTGATTTTTACTTCGTTATTGTTTAATCCAATCGTTTTTACTTCCGGCGCAGCACCAAATTCGGTTGCTAATGCAGAACGTACATCGTTTGTGTTAACGTCTTTATCAAATGCTACAAAGTAGGTACGGCCGCCTTTAAAATCAACGCCTAAACTAAAGCCTCTTGTAAACATGGAAATCAATCCGGCTACAATGATAATACCTGAAAATAGGTAGAACTTTCTTCGTCCTGAAATGAAATTGAATTTTGAATCTTTAAATAAATTTTGAGTTGATTTAATTGAGAAGCTAATATCCTGCTCTTTTTTCAACATCCACTCCAATATTAACCGAGTGATAAATATTGCTGAGAATAAAGATGTAACGATACCGATCATTAAAGTAGTGGCAAAACCAACAATAG
Source organism: uncultured Pedobacter sp. (assembly GCA_966210515.1). Taxonomy (GTDB): domain Bacteria; phylum Bacteroidota; class Bacteroidia; order Sphingobacteriales; family Sphingobacteriaceae; genus Paradesertivirga. The sequence continues at coordinate 7,268 of CBIHLM010000098.1, read as the reverse complement.
GTCCGCTGCCAAATACGTATAACACAACACCTGTTAAAAATGTGGTTATGTTTGAATCAAGAATTGAAGACATTGCCTTGCTAAATCCTTCGGCAATTGCACTGCGTAAGCTCTTGCCCGCTGATAATTCTTCCCTGACACGTTCATAAATAAGAACGTTTGCATCGACCGACATACCCAGCGAAAGTACGATACCGGCAATACCAGGTAAAGTCAATACCGCTCCTAAAGAAGCCAAAACTCCGATTAGGAAAAACAGGTTGACTATCAGCGCAATATTTGCAACCCATCCGGCTTTGTTGTAATACAGGGCCATGAAGAGTAAAATAACTGCCAATCCGACCAAAGAGGAAATTAATCCTTTTTGAATTGATTCAGCACCTAAGGAAGGACCTACAACATACTCGCTTACTATTTTGGCAGGTGCAGGTAAACGTCCGGCTTTTAAAACATTAGCAAGATCTTTTGTGTCGTTTGCGGTGAAGTTACCGGTAATCGAAGAAATTCCCTGAGATATTTCGTTTTGAACTGTAGGCGCAGAATAAACATAATCATCTAAGACGATTGCGATGCTGCGTTTGTTGTTGGGGTCTGAGGCTGCCGCAGCGGTGATTCTTTTCCATTGGCTGGCTCCTTCAGAATTCATTATCATAACTACTTCAGGACGGCCGTCTTGTCCGATGTCATCACGTGCATCAGTAATTACATCGCCTGCAAGTGCTGCCGATCCATCAAATCCAGTAGCTTTTAAGGCATGAAGTTCGTAAACTTCACTTTCCTCGCTCATTGGTTTAACTCCCCAATAAAACTTGGTGTTAGCCGGGATCATTGATTTTACTACAGGAGAGTTTAAATATGAATTAACCTTTCCGGTATCTTTCTGTGCGGCGTAACCAACAACTGATCCTGGGCGAAGAGCTGTCTGTCCTCCCTCTCCCTGGTAAGTAGCAGGTGCCAATACAGCAAATAAAGGATTCATTTTAGCTTGCTGAGCCTGATTAAGGGCCAGGGCCGCTGTGTCTTTAGCTGCAGAGTCTTTTTTCGTGCCTAGTTGAGCAAGTTTACCTCCAGCTTGTGCGGCAGGAGCAGATGTTGTATCTGTTTCAGGCTTTTGAGTAGCTGCAAGAGTTTTGTTTATGTTTTCCAATAATGGAAAAATTTCCATATTGTCATACGTTTCCCAAAATTCTAATTGGGCGGATCCTTGTAAAAGTTTACGAACACGTTGTTGATCTGAAACACCTGGCAACTCTATCAGAATCCGATTTGTTCCTTCTTGTTTTTGAATGTTTGGAGATGTAACGCCAAATTTATCAATACGTGTGCGAAGAACATTGAATGATCTGTCGATTGCACTCTCAGATTCTCTGCGAAGAAATTTGATAACATCTGCATTGCTCGCATCAGGTTTTATTGCCGAAGCGTTTTCTCTTGTTGCGAAATATGTTGCAAGTTTTCCGTTCGGATTTACCTTTTCGAATTCTTCAGCAAATAAACTTATGAAATCTGTGGTACTGGTTTTTGAACGGGCTTCTGCATTTCTTAAAGCTGTTGTGAAACTTTGATCGGAATTTTTATTAGCAAGGTTGCTTACCAGTTCGGTTAGCGAAATTTCCATGGTAACGTTCATCCCACCTTTAAGATCCAGGCCAAGAGGAATTTCACGATCTTTTACATAATTGTAATTGAATTGAGTGAAACCCAGATTATACACCGGCTGTGTGCCGATAGAATCCAGATAGGCTTTCTCCTTCAACGGATCGCCTTTAGCATACTCCCGGGCATCTTGTCTTACATTGTTTGCCACCCACGTAAACGAAAGAGAGTATAAACACCCTATTGTTAACGCTATAGCGACGAATTTAATCAGTCCTTTACCTTGCATTTTGATTTATATTGTATTGTGTTTTTAATTTAAGCCCTTTTTAGATAAGACGGCAAATCTAAGTAAATTTTTAATTTATGAAATTCTTTAATGTATAAATTATAGTGCTTAAAATTTATCGCTTTTGATAAGTTATGAAAGAGTATGCGAATGGAGTTTTTTCATCGGGGTCGAAATCTTCTTTTTGTGTTTCCTCCCATTCGTTGGATGAGATTTTTGGAAAGAATGTATCCGCATCAAAGCTTTTATTAATTCGGGTTAGATAGATCCGGTCAAGCTTTGGTAAGGCTTGTTTGAATATTTCAGCACCCCCAATTACAAATACCTCTTCTTCGTTCTCACATAAAGCCAGGGCCTCGTCTAAAGAATTTGTAATTTCTGCCCCCGGCAGGTCTAGATCAGCCTGACGGGTAATCACGATATTCCTCCGGTTTGGAAGCGCTTTGCCCATACTATCAAACGTTTTACGGCCCATAATTATGCTATGTCCTGTAGTGATATTTTTAAAACGTTTTAAATCTGCCGGAAAGTGGACAAGAAGCTGATTGTTTTTTCCTATTCCTGAATTTTGGTCGACGACTACAACTGCGGAAATTATCATACTGCCACTGGTGCTTTAATATGAGGATGCGGATCATAATTTTCAAGGGTAACATCTTCAAACTTAAATTCGAAAATATCCTTTATGTCCGGGTTTAGCTTTACTTGCGGCAAGGGGCGTGGTTCGCGACTTAACTGTAGTTTGGTTTGCTCAAGATGGTTATTGTATAAATGCGCATCGCCAAGAGTATGGATAAACTCGCCTGGCTTTAATCCGCAGACCTGCGCCACCATAAGAGTAAGCAAAGCATACGATGCTATATTGAAGGGCACGCCTAAAAAGATATCGGCACTTCGTTGATATAACTGGCAACTCAATTTTCCATCGGCTACATAAAATTGGAAAAAACTATGGCAGGGGGGGAGCGCCATGTTTTCTATTTCGGCCACATTCCATGCCGACACAATCAGGCGCCTGGAATCGGGCGTGTTTTTTATCTGATTAATAACATTGGTGATCTGATCGATGTGCCGACCATCGGGAGTCGGCCACGAACGCCACTGATATCCATACACCGGGCCTAGATCTCCATTCTCATCCGCCCACTCATCCCAAATACTTACCCCGTTCTCTTTTAAGTACCTGATATTGGTGTCGCCTTTTAAAAACCAAATCAATTCGTGAAGTATCGAGCGGAGATGAAGTTTTTTGGTCGTTACCAAGGGAAACCCTTCCTCAAGGTTAAAGCGCATCTGGTATCCAAATACGCTGATAGTTCCCGTTCCGGTACGATCGTGTTTCTGTGTGCCGGTGTTTAGCACGTGCTGCATCAAATCAAGATATTGTCTCATCTTCTACAAAAGAAATAAATGTATTTTTACCGTCCTACAATTGTGAACAAAATATCGATTGTTTAGAACTCATGCTTACTTTTCCGAACGCTAAAATAAATATCGGTTTAACTATCGTCTCAAGAAGAAGCGATGGCTATCATAATCTCGAAACAGTTTTCTATCCTGTAAAGATAAACGATGCTTTGGAAATTGTCGAAGCAGATAGATTAAGCTTCGAAGCTTCTGGAATTGAAATACCGGGTTACGCCAATGAGAATCTTTGTCTGAAAGCCTACGAACTGCTAAAGTTCGATTACGATATTCCTCCTCTGAAAATCCATTTACATAAACAAATTCCCATTGGTGCTGGTTTGGGTGGGGGCTCGGCGGATGCCGCTTTTTTTATAAAGCTAGTGAATGAAAAATTTAATTTAGGGTTGAATACTTCAGCCATGGAAGATTATGCCAGGAAGCTGGGTGCGGATTGCGCTTTTTTCATTCAAAATAAGCCGGTATTTGCTTTTGGTAAAGGAGATGAATTTGAAAATGTCGATTTGGATTTATCTCGCTACACACTGGCGCTGGTTATGCCCCCGGTGCATGTTTCTACGGGTGAAGCTTATCGTGGAGTAAATCCGCATCAGCCTGCGGAATCCTTAAAAGATTTAATCAGCCTGCCTATTGAAGATTGGAAGCTTGCGATCAAAAATGATTTTGAAGCGTCTATTTTCAGGAATCATTCATCAATACGGGGAGTAAAAGCGGCCTTGTACGAAGCCGGTGCTATTTATGCTTCCATGAGCGGTAGCGGAGCGTCGGTTTATGGAATATTTAAAAATGATGTCGACTTAACGGGGCTGGAAAAAAACAACCAGGTGTTTTACGATGTCTAATTTATATAATCTCGATCTTCATCACTTAAAGCAGAACGTTTTTCTTCAGGTTCAATAATTTCAAATTCAGGTTCTTTGTGAGCGGATTCTTTCTTTTTAGGTCTGCCAGCCACAATGCCAATGATAAATCCCAGGCCAAACATAGAGCCCAGTATTACCAGTTTTGGGATTTTTGTAACGCCAAACAGCCAGAAGTCTATCTCTTCCGTATTGTTCATTAAGACGATGGTTACAAGAACTGATGCAATGATTATGAAAATAGTTTTTCCGCTCATGTTAAAAATTATAAATCACTATAGCTTCGAATATCGGGTTTTGTCTCGGCTTTTCGTTTAAGAAAATTATTTTTCCACCCAAGTCGAAATTGGGCAATGGAAAGCGAAGTAAATTCATATCTGCACGGAGCTCTGCACCAAATGAGCGGGGAGAAAATTTCCTCTTAGAATCGATGTTTTCGAAATCGGCAAAAAAGCCCGTTTTAAAGCGCTTTATATAGGAGAGCGGCCCAAGCTCCCAGTCGGGGTAGAATAAGGGCATACGGTAGTCTAATAAGAGCGTATTTCGGGTATTGCCCACTCTTCTCATGAAACTGTATCCGCTTACTCTGGGAATGTCAACAGTATTCCTGTATCCTCCTTCCGAATCTTGAAAATTATAAGACGCCTGAAATGAATGGTTCGTTAAGATCCCCGGAAAATATAAAGTGCTTCTGAAGCTGAAAAGCTCGCCCGATAATTTTTGATCAAACGGGAAGTGCCGGTATCTTACAAAAATATTTTGACCCCATTTGGGTGCCAGATCCCGCGCACTTCTTCTATTGTTCCTTGATGCGGTGAATTCATAATGCATCGGGAACTCTAAAGTTTGAATTAATGCCGAAAAGTTGTTTTCTATATCATACCGGCTTGTGTAGCTCGTGCCAACCTTAAAGTTGAAATTATAATTGTTGTTATACTGGTTTGCACGAAGGGGGATAGAAATATCTGCTTTAAATTCATTCTCTCTCCACGCTACGGGAATAAAAACAATCTTACCGGCCACTTCTGTTCTTCGGTTTATCAATCTAGGACGATTGAGAAAGGAGAAGTTAAGAACGGGGAAATATCTGCTATAGGTCGCGGTTACTTCGTATTCACTTTTCCGTAAGGCGTTGTTGTATTGATAGCCTCCCGAAAAGCTCAAAGTATTTAACGGATTGTCAGACTGCAGACGGAGGCCAAAATTTCTGTCGTCAAAAAATTGGTTGTCCTCAACGGTAGGGAATATGCTGTGGAAGTAAAAAAGATTGCCTAACTCTCTGTATCTTTTAGTGGGGTACGTTTGAGTCGGTAAATTTTCGAAAACGTTATTGCTCCCTTCTTTAGGAATCAGAGGATCCGCGTAATTAACAATCGCTTTTTCTATTTGACTTATTGAGGAGCCGCCAGTGGGTTTGAAGGTAATCGCCGAAATATCGTAGCCTTCCGGTGTGTAATCGTTGAACAGGAGTTTGCCTGAACCTGGATCGTAAGATGGATTATGAGCTCCGTATCGGGAGGAAGTTAGTTGATGAATTTCTTTAGTGACTGGATTGAGTTTGCAGATATTATTGATTCCGTTGTAATTCGCTTTAAAGATTATCTGGTCAGAAGCGTATGCGGGACGAAGGATTTCTTGTAATTGAAATGGTAAAAGCCGGGTGAATTCTCCGGTTCGCCTGTTTAATTCGTAAAGAGTTTTTCCGCTTGTTGCTACTGCGATGATGGTGATTTTATTTCCGCTTTGGTTAAATGCAGGCATCTGCAACATGTAGTTTTCGGGGGCCGGATATCGTCTCTTTTCTTTGCCGGTTCCAGAGTCTAATTCCACCAGAGAAATTTGATGAGAGCTTGATACTTCAACGGCCGCGATTGTGTTGCCGTCGGGTGAAAGCGCGGGAGCGAAAAGCTTGCTTTTGTGTGTGAGCTGTTTCTTGATTTTGCGTTTCCTGTCGTAGATGTTTATGACGTTAAAAGACCGCTGATGAAAGCGCGGATCGAACCGAAATTCATCCCAAACAATTTTTTCGTTCCCATAGCTGAACCATGGAATTTCCTGTGATCCGATATTCAGAATTTTAGAAATTTCGCCGTTTGCAATCATCTCATAAATTGCTGGGGTTTCGGCCTTGCTATCTTTCAAAAATAAAATACTGCCCGAGGAAGTGCTGGTAGGAAGCAGAAAATTTTCTGGCTTGCTATTTCGTCTTTTGTTAAGTGAGATGTAGTCCTGCGCATTCACTTTTTTGAGCTGTTGCGACCATAAATTTTCGAGTTCATTTATTGTAGATTCATAGAGGTTTTTGGAGCTCAGCCCGGTGAGTTTTTTTAACGAGTTACTGAAGTTGTATGGGCGTAACGGATTGCGGGAAATCCGACTTATCAGACTGTCATTTATGTTGTTTCCAAAGTCTCTTCCAAGCTTGGTGTTCATGAAAAAACCGAGCTGATAATATCCCGCGGTGAAGTCTCTGACAGATCCGAGATAGTTTTTTGAGTAGCTGTATTTTTTATTGCTTAGTGTATTTGTTCTTAAAGCGATGTACCACTCAGGTATGCGGCCACGGCCAGCTTCGGTAAGTACGGTTTCGGTGGTTACAGCGTCCCCCTCAAAGAACCAGGATGGAAGACTGATTCCGAATATAGCAAGCGCTAAACTTTCAAAGGGAGGGCTGTTGAATTTACCTGTTAGTCTATCGAATTGTACTACATGTCTGAGTTCATGCACTGCCAGGCTGTTCAGCCAATTCTGGTAATCAAAGCTTTGAGAGGGTGTTGTAAAAAGCTCGGATTTGCGTGGGGCCAGCTGTACAAATCCATTGGATGTGGTGCCCTGATTCTGAAGAATTATAGAGATTTTTTTAGGCTGCCTTCCCAGCGAGAGGCTCACATCTGCGATGACACTCTCGAGTACATTGGCCATGCGTTGGGCCTGCAGTTCCAGCTCCGAGGGGTAGATGATCTGAAAATATTTAGTGTGTATTTGATGCCACTTAAGGGTGGGAGGGTTCTGTTCGCCTGGGAAAATCTGCCCATTTGTTGTTTCGAAAGTTATTGTTAATATGATGAATATTAAAAAATTGATTGATAAGGTAGTAT
>CBIHLM010000097.1:0-12074 GCA_966210515.1 uncultured Pedobacter sp. | reverse complement strand
TCGTTCTCTGCCTGTAAAAAGGACAGAGATCCAGTTGATAATACAAAAAAAGTGACTGTTCAACTCTCCGGAAGCCAGGAAGTCCCTACAAATTCGAGCACCGGTACTGGCAGCGCGCAAGTAAATTTCAATCCAGACACGAAAATCATAACTTATACTATGACCTGGCAACTGGGCTCTTCGACGGCTACTACTACCAACATGCATTTCCACGGAGCTGCAGATGGTTCAGATACTAAAAGTTCGCCACCGGTGATAGGCATCACAGGATTTACCACAGCCAGTTCAGGCTCTATTTCCGGCACAACGCGTGTGCTTACAGATGAAGAAGTAAATCAATTATTGGCTGGTAAATGGTATTTAAATATCCACAGTTCTACAATACCTGGCGGAGAGCTGAGGGGCAATATTAAATTTTAGGTCCTGTGGCAGCGGCTTTGAACGACGCTGTTTTTTTATTTCAGGCTTAAGAATACAAAAAATGCCGATCTGAAGAGACCGGCATTTTTGTGTTTCGATTAAGGCACGCTACATTTCTTTCAGCTCGCCAACCACTTTAGCCATTGTAGCCTTAGCATCACCAAATAGCATAAGGCAATTAGGATATCCGAACAGCTCATTCTCGATGCCTGCATAGCCAGCGTTCATACTTCTTTTTGAAACTATAACCGTGCGTGCTTTATCTGCATTTAATACCGGCATTCCAAAAATCGGACTTTGAGGATTAGTTTTCGCAGCAGGATTCACAACGTCATTCGCACCAATAATTAAAGCGATATCTGTATTGGCAAACTCTTCGTTAATATCGTCCATTTCTATTAGCTTATCATACGGAATATTAGCTTCTGCAAGAAGCACATTCATATGTCCGGGCATACGGCCGGCAACCGGATGAATGGCAAATTTCACAGAAATATTTTTCTTTTCGAGAAGATCTGTAAGCTCTCTGACCACATGCTGAGCCTGCGCTACAGCCATTCCATATCCTGGAACGATAATAACGGACGATGCAGAATCAAAAAGCATTGCGGTTTCTTCCACACCTACTTCTTTAACTATAATATCCTGACCGCTTCCTGATGATGTTCCGGCTGTTTGGCCAAATCCTCCTAAAAGCACATTGGTTAAAGAACGGTTCATCGCTTTACACATAATTTGCGTAAGAATAATTCCCGAAGTACCTACCAGGGCACCAGCAATTATTAGAACCTGGTTATTTAAAATAAAACCAGTTGCACAGGCTGCAATACCTGAATACGAGTTAAGAAGGGATATAACAACAGGCATATCCGCGCCTCCGATAGGGATAACCACCAATACACCAAGAAGTAGCCCTAGAAACAGAACTCCAAGCATCCAGGCTTCCATATTGGGATTAAGCACAATCATCACACACATAAAAATAATGATTACCAAAAGCAACGCATTAATTAAATGCTGACCTTTAAAAGTTATAGCTCTTCCGCTTATAAGCCCTTTTAACTTTCCAAATGCAACCATTGAACCTGTAAAAGTTACCGCACCGATAATGACACTTAGCACTACCGTTATAGCAACTATGGCATCCATCGTTAATGCTGAATTATCAGCCTGGCGCCAATACTCGGACGTTGCAACCAAAACAGATGATGCACCGCCAAAACCGTTTAAAAGCGCAACCATCTCAGGCATTTGTGTCATTTCAACCTTTCGGGCGGCGAACGTACCCACTGCTGAGCCTATAATTATAGTGATGAAAATTTCGGTAAAGCTTAAAACCTGTCTATCGAGCAGAGTTACTAAAACAGCAATAAGCATAGCTACTGCGCTAAGCATATTTCCACGGCGAGCTGTGGAGGTTTTGCCCAGCATTTTAATGCCGATAATAAACAACACCGAAGCAATTAAGTAAGCAATTTTTATTATTAGATCGTTGTTCATGAACTATTTTTTCTTTTTAAACATTCTCAACATTCTGTCGGTAACCACATATCCTCCAACCACATTCAATGTAGCTAAGAATAAAGCGGCAATTCCCAGAATTTTACTCATCGAAGCATCGGCCGGGCCTGCTGCAACGATCGCTCCTACTATGGTAATTCCGGAGATTGCATTCGACCCTGACATTAAAGGAGTATGTAAAGTTGGAGGTACTTTAGCAATCAATTCGAAGCCGACGAAACTGGCCAATACCAGTACGTACAGCAATACTATTAGAGTTTCTGCATTCATACTTTGTTCTTGTTAAGAATTTCCTGTGTAAATTGGTGAACTATATTTCCCTGATGTGTAATTAGGGAGCCTTTGGTAATATCCTCTTCCATCTCCCACTTGAATGAATCTTTATTTGCCAAATGAAGCAAGAGCGTACTAATATTGACCGCATACAATTCGCTGGCATTTACCGCAACCATCGAAGGGAGGTTTGCCTGTCCAATAATTGTCACGCCATGTTTTACGACAGTGGTATTAAATTCGCTTAAAGAGCAGTTACCACCGCTTTCTACAGCCATATCTACAATCACCGAGCCTGGCTTCATGCTTTTCACCATCTCTTCCGTCACCAAAACAGGAGCTTTTTTACCAATTACCAGAGCTGTTGTAATAACAATGTCGGCCTCGGCAATGTGCTTTGAAATAAGTTCCTTTTGTTTTTGCAGATATTCTGTAGATACCTCTTTGGCATAACCACCCACGGTTTCTACGCCTTCGGCCTGGACTTCCAGGAAACGTCCGCCCAAAGATTCCACCTGTTCTTTCGTTTCAGCCCGAACATCGGTAACCTCAACCAATGCACCAAGCCGCTTAGCAGTAGCTACCGCTTGCAAGCCTGCAACTCCGGCACCAAAAATGAGCACGCGTGCAGGAGTAATCGTACCAGCAGCAGTCATCATTAAAGGAAATATCTTACCTAAAGCGTTAGCCCCTAAAAGTACAGATTTATACCCCGCAAGATTAGCCTGAGAGCTTAACGCATCCATTTTCTGTGCACGCGAAATACGAGGAACCGCATCCATTGCAAATGCAGAAATCTTCTTCGACAAACAAGCTTCTACAACTTCAGGAATTGTATAGGCGTGTAAAAAAGATATGATTACCGATCCTTCTTTTAAACTTAACACCTCATCAATAAGGGGGGCGTTAACTTTAAGCAGAATCTCTGCTTCGGACAATGCTAAATTTTTATCTGTAAAGATACTCGCCCCTGCGCTTTCGTAGGCAGAATCGTAAAAACCACTTGCATTACCTGCACCAGTTTCTATGTTACAGGTAAAACCTGCTTTTACAAGCGATTTTACAACATTTGGAGTAAGCGCGACCCGGTTTTCAGGTTCCTTTCGCTCTCTAAGAACTGCTATTTTCAAGGGAATAATTATAAAATTTAAAAATCAAATAATATAGATTAAAGAAAAACCAATCAACTTTTCTATGCAAATCGTGCCCCCGAAGGTATAATGAAAAATTAAACAATAAAATGATTTGAAACATTTTTAGTTTTCAGAATACCTTTCAACAAACAAAAAGATGAAAAGTCATATCAGGTTAGGCTCAGGATATTGATTACTAATAAACCGGAGAAGACTATTTTTTCGAAATCTGTCCTTCTAATGATTCAATCGCTTCTACCTTGCGTTGCTGAACTGCCAGGACAAGTGCGGTCAAACCTCTGTTTTTTTGATATTTTTCGTATTTTCTATTAAGCTCAACAATAAGCCGAATAACCTGTTTAAATGCAAAATAACCACAATGAACATCCAGGAAATAGAAAAATTACTTGGGGACGAAGCAGAATATTTATTAGGCTTCCAAAGCAAAACCCTTTCGAAAGATTTACTTCACGTTCCTTCTGCTGACTTTATCGACAAAGTGTTTGCGTTAAGTAACAGAAACCCACAAGTGTTAAGAAGTCTGGCGGCATTATACGGAAACGGCCGACTCGCAAACACGGGATATCTTTCCATTCTTCCTGTTGATCAAGGAATAGAGCACACAGCAGGTGCTTCTTTTGCCAAAAATCCTATTTATTTTGACCCGGAGAATATTATCCGATTAGCAATAGAGGGCGGATGCAATGCGGTAGCTACAACATTTGGCAATCTGGCCATGCTCTCGAGAAAGTATGCTCATAAAATCCCTTTTCTGGTAAAGATTAATCATAATGAGCTGTTGACCTTCCCTACCAAACACGATCAAATAATGTTCGGCAGCGTTAAAGACGCCTGGAACCTGGGTGCGGTTGCGGTTGGAGCTACAATTTACTTCGGTTCTGAAAATTCAAACAAACAAATCATTGATGTAGCTGAGGCATTTGAGGAAGCACATAACCTTGGAATGGCATGTGTTTTATGGTGCTATACCCGCAATAATGGTTTCAAAAAAGACTCTGTAAATTATGAGATGGCAGCCGACATAACCGGGCAGGCAAATCATATTGGGGTGACCATACAAGCAGATATCATTAAGCAAAAAATGCCAGAGAACAATGGGGGGTTTACCGCTATTAATTTCTCAAAAAGCGATCCGAAGATGTATAATGAACTAAGCTCAGACCATCCGATCGACCTATGTCGTTACCAGGTGATTAACTGCTATATGGGCCGGGCCGGATTAATAAACTCTGGTGGAGAATCAAAAGGTGAATCGGACCTGGCGGAATCGGTAAGAAGTGCTGTTATTAACAAACGAGCGGGAGGCATGGGCTTAATTCTGGGCAGAAAAGCATTTCAACGACCAATGGATGAAGGTGTTAAACTGCTTCATTCTTTACAGGATGTATATCTAGCCAAAGAGATTGGGTTAGCTTAAGATTCTGCAGCAGCCTTTACAAATCCATTTAATGTAATCAGATTTTTAACCGCCTCTCCCATGGTGTTATTAAAATAAGCATAAACATCCTTTCCATCCTCTTGCCAATCTTTTATATATCCGGCATATTCTGATAGAAAATCGTCAGGATAACTACCCCTGTAACCTCCATTCGGACCATGAAACCTCAGGTATATAAATTCGGCAGTTTCGATAAGCGGCCCCGAAGATGCTGGTAAATCCTGAAAAACCATAGCTGCCTGATGCGCATCTAATAGTTCATAAACATTTTCTTCGTACCATGATCTGTTGCGAAACTCGACGGCAACTTTCCACCTTTTCAGGGGATCCGCAATCTTTAACCCGAATAATAGCTTTTCCAGCTGATGGATATGCTGGACGTTAATACTAGGAGGAAATTGCACTAGCAGACATCCCATTTTGTCGCCCACACAGGAAATCACCTCAATGAAATTGTCAAGATCCTCCTGTTTAAACAATAATCCCCTGGTATGGGTGATTTCTTTCCAGAGTTTGAAAGTAAATTGAAAATCATCGGGTACACTTTCTGCCCATTTACGCATAGTTGAAGCCATTGGAACTTTATAGAAAGAGCTGTTAATTTCTATGCTATTGAACAAAGACGCATAATACGTTAAGCGGCTTTTATCTTGAAACTGAGGGGGAAACTCTCGTTTAGGTATCGGAGTTAATAATCCGCTGGTGCCTGTATGCAAAGAAGTTGAAAAGCTAAAGTCCATTTTAAATGAAATCAGCCTGGCGATTGTTTTGTTTTAAAAATGGGTTTAAGAGCTTATTATTTAAGGCTTACAAAACCTTTCGGTATAGTGATTCCATACTTTTTGGCAACATCAGCATTATAAATCCGGGTTCTAGTTTTAACCATTTCCCATTTCAAATCCGGGGTTCTACCGGATTTAAGAAACTTCGCTGCTTGCTCGCCTGCCTGGTATCCCCATTTATAAATATCAGCACCAAAAGCGACAACTGCGCCCCTTTTTACCAATCCCGCTTCGCTTGTAAAAATGGGAACGTTCTTTTGATTGCAATTTTTCAGTATCGTTTCAAATGATGCAAAAACAGAATTGTCGGGATTTGCAAAAAAAGCATCAATATCCTTGCTCAACAGCGATTGTGTTACCAACTGAGCATCTCCTGAATTATTTAACGGAAGCGCTTCTATTTGAACATTCAACTTTGCTGCCATAGATTTGATACGTTCTAAAGCATCAACCGACTGCGGCTCGGATTGATTGTAGATCATGCCCACTATCAATTTATCTCCTTTCGGCTTAATCATCTTTGTGATAAAAGAAAAAGAAGTATCAATATAGGCTAGTTCTTCTGCCACCCCATATAAATTAGCAGGTTCCTTTCCTGAAGCATCAATTACTTTCATACGTTCAGGTATAGGCGAAACCATCATGAACACCGGAATTCCCTTTGTCTTTTGCAAAGCGGTAATCGTTGAAAGCGTTGTACAGGTAGCCATTAAATCAACATTTTCAGAAACAAAGTAATTCACTATCTGGGTTAATGTCGGGATATCGCCCTGAGCATTGCGATAGATAATCTCAACTGTTTTATCCTTCTCACTGAAGCCATTATCAGCCAGAGCTTGGGTAAAACCGGCACGTGCCTGGGCAATAGTGGCATCCTCGAAGGCATCAACGAATCCAACTACCGGGAAATTCTCATTTTCCGGTCCGCATGAAATGATTAAACCCAACACCAGACATGCAGGAACAAACTTACTTAACCAGGTAAACTTCATTGTGCGCTAGTGATAAGTTGAAATTAAAAAGTCAAAATTAAAAAAACACCGGCACCAAAATAATAGCGTAAAATAGAATTAGTCGATAAAATGGTATAAAAACACTGTTTCGGCTGTAAAAGCAGGTTTCTTCTGTCCGTTTACTTCAAGTTCGGCGCCAATTGTAGCTTTGGTCACGCCTCTTAAATTAATAATATTCGACAGTTTTACCTTTAAGCGAACTTCGCTGTTTACAACTACAGCTTGAGCGAACCTAAGGTTTTCTATTCCATAATTGATCTCCATCTTTAAATTTTGGATATCAATAACCTGCTTCCATAAATACGGGATAAGAGATAGGGTAAGATATCCATGTGCAATGGTAGCCTTAAACGGACTTTCGGTTTCCGCTCTCTTGGTATCGGTATGAATCCATTGATGATCTAAGGTAGCATCTGAAAACATATTTATTTGCTCCTGGGTGATGGTATGCCAATTTGAAACGCCAATTTCTTTTCCTAAATATTCTTCAAACTCCTGGTGACTTCTGATTACTAACATGAATGACGATTTTTTGATGCATTATAAGATTTTAATCCCTTGAAAAAGAAAATAATTTAGAGAAATTTTATGCCGCAGCATGCAATCTCGCCAAAAAATGCAGATAACGAGCTAGGATAGCCGTTTAAACGACGATTAACCCATGTATTGAATCAGACTATGTGAAATCTAATCAATCGATAGGAAATTTACTTTTTTTTTACTTTTGTATCAGACAATTTTCATCCTTAATGGAAAAAACAGGAAGTATTCTTAAATCGATCTTCGACAGCACTGATGACGTATGGTTTTTTATAGCACCCGATTATTCGATTTTATTTTTCAATCAAAAGGCGTATGATAATGGAAAACTATTCCATGGGAAAGTGTTAGAAGCAGGCGATAGTATACTCGAGTACGCTTTGGATACAAAGAACAATGTAACAGATCCGTTTATATCAAATTTTCAAAAAGCACTCGAGGGGCAGCATATTAAAGATGTAAAACGCATTGAGTATGAAAATTCCAGTCATTGGTTTGAGTCTAAATTCGTCCCAGTCTATCACGAGGGTAAATTAACCGGCGTATCTATAACGGTAAGCGATGTTAGTAAAGAAAAGTTGTTAGAGCTGGAACAAGTTAAAAATAAGGCAGAAATTACAATGTTGCTCCGGAGACGAGAAGAGTTCATGAGCATCGCAAGTCATGAGTTAAAAACGCCTCTCACAGGGGCGAAAGGCTTTATTCAAACGCTTAAGAGAAAAGCTGCTACAGATAAACTGGGTTGGTATGAAACTCTTTTAAATAGAGCAGATTTGCAGATAAACAAACTCACTAATCTGATAAACGAACTTCTAGACATATCCGGAATGGAATCAGGGAAGCTGGTTTTGAAGAAAAGTACATTCAAAATAAACCAACTGGTTTACGATTGTTTGCAAGTTTTGCAGCCCATAGCACATACTCACCGCATTCAGGTTGAAAGTGATGAAGACATTGAGGTATGCGCTGACAAAAACCGTTTGGAACAAGTGATTTGCAATCTATTGTCCAACGCTCTTAAATACTCCCCTGAAGGAAGCCAAATAACTGTAAAAACAGCCTTAACATCGGAATATGCGACTTTATCGATTAAAGATGAAGGGTTTGGTATTCCACCCGAAAAACTCTCACGTTTATTTGAAAGATTTTTTAGAGTGGACGAATCGAACGTAAACAAGTCGGGTTTAGGTTTGGGGCTTTACATTTCAAAAGACATCATAGAGCGACACAATGGGAAAATTGAAGTAAAAAGTGAAGAAGGCAGAGGATCTGAATTCACTATTTATCTGCCCAATAAACAATAACCCAGCTCGGAATACAGCGTATATTAGCTCTAATCTTTTCAAACCAATCAAACAATAACAGGTTTAATCAATATATTACCTTGTGTTATGGCAACGTTTTCAGAAATTCTAAACTCAGGCAAACCGGTATTGGTTGATTTTTCTGCCGAATGGTGCGGTCCTTGTAAGATGATGGCTCCAATCCTTGAACAAGTTAAAGGGATGATTGGAAATAAAGCTACTATTTTGAAAGTAGACATTGACAAAAATCCTGCGGTTGCCAGCTCCTACCACGTACAAAGCGTACCGACATTAATATTATTCCGGGACGGGCAGGTAAAGTGGAGACAATCGGGAGTTTTGCAAGCCACAGAACTAAAAAAGGTAATTGACGGCTTTGTTTAAAGCCGATCAATTACCGATCGATTGTTCATAAAAAAGAAGGATAAACCGGTGCAGACTTAGAGCACGTATCTGCTTAAGATCTGATAGATTTCGTTGATTCCATCGCAATTCTTAAATTCTTTTATAATTGGCAAAGCCTCATCTTTCAGCCATATTTTCAATTTTGCATCCTTATCCATTATATCAGTACCTTCCTTGGAAAACTTACGAATACTTGCATAGGGAATAGACATGTATTCCATTCTATCGCTTTTGCATGGAACGATCAGAAGAAGACGCTTATTTGTAAGAATAAACTTATCTCTGTTTACTTTATAAGCTTTTTCAACGTATTCATCATCAACTAAAATGAGCCCGTATTCCAGCGAAATCTGTTTTAATGAAACTTCGGCAGGGTGACTTAAAAAACCGTTAAAGATTCCCATAATAAAAGAGTTTTTAGGTAGAACTTCTATTAACCACACTTTGCTTTTTCAGTTTAAAAAGATACTAACACAGTAGCTAATACAAGTTTACACTAGTAAGATGAAGGCAACATGAAGATTGAGATTTATTTTACATTTCTTCGTAGCTGTCATATTAAACACCAGAAAATTAACACTTTAAAATAGTTAAAACATCGATTTGATATTTTCATTAATAAACGTCAATTAATTTTTTCTCCAGGGGGTAATGGCCTGTACATATATGCACCAAAAACTCAATTCCTTTCAGTAATGGAGCCATAAATAATTGGTTTGACGGCATTTCAAATAACAACTACTCCCAGTTTTTGTTATACAAATACGAAGCGTTAATGAAAAAGAGAGAAAACAGTAAGCCGACAGAAATTACATTAAGCTCGCCAGAAACACTTCCCTTTGGATTTAAAATAAAAATAAGCGAGTTTGTTAAAAACCAAAAATGTGGTTTTAAAATTTCTGGATCTGAGAAAGAAAGTGGCACGCATGTAACGCATAGCTATAAAATTGAGCAACAGGATCACAATGTTTATCTCGACTTATTCGAGTCCTTATCAAACGACTTTGGTTTAAGGCTTCCTCAAAATCGCCGCCGCAATATTGCAAGATCCGTTTCTAATGTGCGTTATCGCGAGGTGCTGATTGAAAACCTTCATCCCGAAATGCTTCATGGTTACGGTGATCCTGCAGTTATCCGGGTTGAGGACGAAAAAGGAACGCTTTATTATCTTTTGGTGACCTCTAACGATGCTCCCCAGTCCTTCCCTATCCTTCGTTCCAATGATTTGATACACTGGCAATTTGTAGGGTATGTCTTTCCGAAAGGCGAAAAACCTGAGTGGGCTTCGGACGGGGAATTTGTAAGTGATTACTGGGCGGCCGAAATGCACCAGTTCGGTAAAGAATTTCGAGTTTATTTTGTGGCCCGTATTAAAACAGATCACGAGCTTTGTATTGGGATGGCTACCTCATCTAGTCCCGAAGGCCCGTTTATCGCAGCTAAAAACCCAATTTTAAAGGGAAATGTAATTGACCCTCATGTTTTTATTGATGATAAGAACATTGCCTATTTATTTTGGAAGGAAGATAACAACGATATCTGGCCGGGTCTACTGATCGAACTTTTATATTCGCATCCTGAGTTTATATTCGAACTCTTCGACACTTATGAAGACCGGCTTACTGCCATTTTTATTCAAACCCTTTGGCCCTGGATTAAAACCCGGAAATCGATGGAGCGTTTTTTTATTATACAGGTTTTGATCGAAAGTGTTATATCAAGATTTCTATCGTTTTATAATCGTTTAGAAAATTTCTCAAACGGTCAAGACGCTCTGGTAAGAGACCAGATTAGAAAGGTATTAAACTGTATGAAAACCCCGATGTTTGCCCAACGCTTATCACCGGATGGCCTTTCGCTAATCGGCAAACGAAGTAAGATTTTAGAAAACGACCAGGAATGGGAAGCACACCTGGTAGAAGGTATGTGGCTTAGTGAAAATCAGGGAAATTATTATTTATTATATGCCGGAAATGATTTCTCGACCGATCAGTACGGAATTGGTGTGGCTATAAGCAAATCGCCTCTGGGCCCTTTTGTGAAAATGCAAAAGCCTTTATTAAAGTCTACCGAAAAATGGTGGGCTCCAGGACATCCTTCGATAGCGACAGCACCCGATGGAAAGCCTTACCTATTTTTACATGCCTACTTTCCCGGTCAAACCGGATATAAAAAATTCAGGGCATTATTGTCTGTACCTTTAACTTTCGAACCGGATCGCGTTTTGGTGGGTTAGTCTCCATCAATACTTTGAAGATCTCTAATGTATATAACCTTTTTACGATGAAAAAACTCAGCACACAGGCATATAAAAATGAATTTATTTCGACTTTCAAAGGAGACGAAAGTGGAGATCTTACCCCCAGGCAAACGTCCGATGTATTTTACAGTAAGGCAATACCCACACCGGTAAATAAACCCGAACTGGTCGGATGGTCGGATGAACTGGCCGAAGAACTGGGCATACAAAAACCTGATGATCAAAAAGACATTGACATACTTGGGGGCAATTATATCACTCCCACTATGTATCCATATGCCGCCCGATATGGCGGACATCAGTTTGGCAACTGGGCTGCTCAGCTAGGCGACGGCAGAGCAATAACTCTCGGCGAATGGGAACACGAAGGAAGATCATGGGATTTACAATTAAAGGGCGCCGGACCAACCGCTTACTCTCGCAGAGCAGATGGACGAGCCGTCTTAAGATCGTCTGTTCGCGAATATCTGATGAGTGAAGCAATGTTTCATCTGGGTGTGCCCACCACAAGAGCTCTAAGTCTGGTATCAACGGGCGAACAGATTATGCGGGATATGTTTTATAATGGAAATCCAGAGTATGAGCCAGGTGCAATCGTTATGCGGGTTGCCCCAACTTTTATACGATTCGGAAACTTTGAAATATTCACATCAAAAAACGAGATTGAAAATCTAAAAAAACTGACCGACTATACTATTGATCGGTTTTATCCGCATATATCAGGAGAAGACAAGGTGCTGTCATGGTTAAAGGAAGTGGTGGAAAGAACAGCTACCATGGTAGTAGAATGGCTAAGAGTTGGCTTTGTTCACGGAGTAATGAATACCGATAACATGTCGATTCTGGGCCTGACGATTGACTATGGCCCTTATTCATTTCTTGACAATTATGATCCAAATTTCACACCAAACACAACCGATCTGCCAGGCAGGAGATATGCATTCGGCAATCAGGCTTCCATCGC
>CBIHLM010000096.1:0-12284 GCA_966210515.1 uncultured Pedobacter sp. | reverse complement strand
GGAATTTGCACAATCCCTCCTATCGATTTTCAGGATAAAATTAATGCGGATGCTGTTTCAATAATCGAACAGGAAACGGAAAAACTTCTGAACGATAATAAGTTCGTCGTATCGTTAGGAGCAGAACATACTGTCACCTATGGATTTGTTAAAGCCTTCGCAAAAAAATTTGATAACCTTACGGTTTTACAATTAGATGCCCATTCTGATTTGAGATATACCTACCAGGACAACCTGTATTCACATGCATCTGTAATGGCACGAATACACGAAATGGGTTTAACTATCTGCCAGGCCGGGATTCGCGCTCAGAGCATTGAAGAAGCGCAGCTGATAAAAAGTTCGGATAATATTCATACTTTTTATGCCCATCAAATAAGAAATAATCCACTTTGGATGGAAGAATTAATTGCGCCCATGAGCAACAATGTCTACATAACCATTGATGCTGATGGCTTCGATCCGTCTATAATGCCCGCCGTAGGCACTGCAGAACCCAATGGCTTGTTATGGACCGAGACGCTGAACTTTCTAAAAAAAATTTGCCGGGAGCGGAACGTGGTTGGGTTTGATGTAGTGGAATGCGCGCCGATAGAGGGCTCTATCTTGTCTGAATACACACTTGCTAAATTGGTTTATAAATTGATTGGATACAAGTTTTCGTAACAAGGGCTTTCTTAAATCCCCTCAGCCGCTATGATTTTGATAATACGCTTTGTGAATTGCCAATTGCATCTATTTTACTCAGTTTCCGCTTTCAATTACATTTAGTATAGCCTATCTTTGCCGACCACTAAATTCTTTCATAGAATAAGATTAAAATATAAATGGCTTTACAATGCGGAATCGTTGGTTTACCCAACGTAGGAAAATCTACCCTTTTTAATTGTTTATCAAACGCGAAAGCACAGGCGGCTAATTTCCCCTTCTGTACTATTGAACCAAACGTTGGAGTAATTACAGTTCCCGACGATCGGTTAAATAAACTCGCTGAACTGGTAAAGCCTAACAAGATTGTTCCAAATACAATTGAAATTGTTGATATAGCCGGCTTGGTAAAAGGTGCCAGCAAAGGCGAAGGATTAGGAAATCAGTTTTTAGGGAATATTCGCGCAACAAATGCCATCATTCATGTTTTAAGATGCTTTGATGACGGAAATGTGGTGCATGTTGATGGATCGGTTGACCCGATAAGAGATAAAGAGATTATTGACACCGAGCTTCAACTAAAAGATCTTGATGCCGTTACCAAAAAGATTCAGAAGGTTGAAAAGATGGCGAGAACCGGGGGTGACAAAGATGCGAAAAAGGCATTTGACGTTTGTACTGTTGTAAAAGCTCACCTTGAATCCGGAAAGTCAGTTCGTACTGCTCCGATTAGTGAAGAAGACAAAGAATACCTTGCTGACTTATGGTTATTAACACAAAAGCCGGTAATGTATGTGTGTAATGTTGACGAAGCATCCGTGATTAATGGAAATGCATACGTTGACCGTGTGAAAGAGGCTGTTAAAGAAGAAAATGCTGAAGTCTTAATTATTTCGGCAAAAATAGAATCCGAAATCGCTGAACTTGAAAGCTATGAAGAGCGTGAAATGTTTTTAAACGATCTGGGCCTGCACGAGTCTGGTGTAAGTCGTTTGATCCGATCTGCTTATACCTTATTAGACTTATACACCTATTTTACCGCTGGTGTACAAGAGGTGCGTGCGTGGACCATTACAAAAGGATTTACGGCACCACAAGCCGCCGGTGTGATACATTCGGACTTTGAAAAAGGTTTTATCCGTGCAGAGGTAATTAAATACGAAGATTTCGTAAAATATGGTTCGGAGGCGGCATGTAAAGAAAATGGAAAGCTTAGTATCGAAGGGAAAACTTATGTTGCCGAAGACGGCGATATAATGCATTTCAGGTTTAATGTTTAGGCATTACCCGATGCAGAGGGAACCGTAACAGGAACCCGAATTAATGAGCCCCGATCTGATAAAGAGCAATTGAAATTAAATAGGCTTCCTATTTAATTTCAATTAGCTGAAGTTGTAAATACCACTTGTAATCATCTATGCATTCTTCCGAATGGGGACCGCTTGACAGTTGGCCGCTACACAGTTAAATCGTTTTTTGAAGTCTTGCCCAGAAGTATATGATATTCTACAAGATCGGGCAAGGGCGACTTTATAATTTTACCAGTGGTCATGCCCCACTCTGTAGCAACTTCCCTTAAGATTTCGCGAAAGTTATATCCTACAGAACCGATGCAGTTAAATGTATGCTCCTGGTAGTTGGGATATTTGCTGACGATCTTTTTGAAAAAATCATCAAAAGAGCTTTTCACGATATCCCTGATGTAAGCATTGTCTAAATTAGCTTCATTAATAAACCTGCTAAATCCGGCACAATAGCGGTTAGCGAGAGGCTTACTATAAACTGCCTCATGAATATCATCAGCGGTTAGCTGGTAGGCGTCTTTAAAGCTTGCCGATATATCAACCGGCATGTGGCCTCGCATATAGTCTATTAATAGCTTTTTTCCCATATAAAAACCGCTGCCTTCATCTCCCAGAATATGTGCGCCCGAATCAACATGAAAGGTTATATCTTCACCGTCATACAAACAAGAATTTGTTCCGGTACCGAGAATAGCAGCAAATCCGGACTTGACCCCCAATAATGCTCTGGCTGATGCAAGAAGGTCATGGCCGACAAATATCACACTATTAGGAAAGATATTTACAAGGGCTTCTTTAATTACTCCCGCCTTGTCCTCATTCTGAACTCCTGCACCGTAAAAATGAATATTTTTAATGTCTGATCTTTGCAGATTACCAGGTAATTTACTTGTCAGAGAGGTGGTGATATATTCGCTGTTTACAAAATACGGATTGTAGCCTTCTGTTTCGAAATAAGATCTCTGTTCGACACTGTCAATTACACACCAACTAGTTTTGGTGGATCCGCCGTCGGCAATTAGTAGCATGTATATTATAGATAATTAAAAGTTCAACAAATTTACTAAATCGGTTTAGCTTTTTGAATAAAAAAATGAACCGATTACAAAAAATCCTTCTTAATAAGGATTTATGCTTCTACCGAAACCGCCCGTGACGAGTTTCTTATTATTAAAGAAGTGGGAATCACTACTGTGTTTGGCTCCGACACCTTAGGAGAAGACGTAAGTTTACTTAACAGAAGCTTAATCACAGTCTCTGATATCTCCTGTATTGGCTGCGATATAGCAGTGATAGACGGGGTAAATAACCTGAATAAGCGATAGTCGTCAAAAACGATAACACCTAAGTCTCCCGGAATAGACAAACCCAGGTTTCGTATTGCTTCAAGACCAGCGTCTGCAAGATAATTGGTAGCAAAAAAAACAGCGTCAATTCTCTTGTTGGCTTTAAGAAATCCTTCTATATCTTTTACAATCAAACTATGCTCATCATGAAATCCGATTTTCTTGATATAGGCCCTGTCTTTTCTTTCGTTTATCACGGTTTGATAACCGCGAAGTCGCTCCTGCATCTGAATCTGCTCTGATGGAAGCGTTACAAAGGCGACATTTTTGTAGTCATTATTAAAAAAATGCTGAACAGCATTATAAGTTGCCTCAAAATTATCTACCACAACATTGTCTGTTTGCAGATCGGGAAAGTATCGGTCGAACAAAATAACCGGCAGATTATCATGCATTAATGATCTGATATCCTCCTCGACTCCAGGTGGCGGAGCGATAATATACCCGTCAACCTGCCTGGTACGGTAAATATCAATCAGCGCTTTCGTTCTTTCAGTATCATTCTCGGTACTACTATAGATGATTCTATATCCCTTCTTATTGGCTTCCTCCTCAATCATCCGGGCAATACTGGCGAAAAAAGGATCGGAGATATCTTCGACTAACATGCCGATAATCTTGGTTTTGCCGGTACGCAGACCCCGCGCAAAGGCATTTGGCTTATAGCCTACTTCTTTAATGTAGGTTAGAACCTTCTCTTCAAGACTTTCGCTTATATGCTTTTCGCGGGCCTTTCCATTTAAAACAAACGAAACGGTTGTTTTCGAAATATTTAAATGTTTAGCGATATCTCCTATTGAAATCTTTTTTTTCATCGAATGCTCCTAATTAATAACCTTCTCAAATCATATGACACCTGAAAGAGTAAATACTAATCAGTTTTACAATAATACTTTTAATAATTCATCTAATCATAATTATTTTTCATCAAAAGCATTGAATCCGACAATTATTCTCAGATAATTTTTTTCACTCTCACGAAGCTTCTATTAATTTCAACAACCGCTTTATTATTTCGTTCGGCGCCGTGATTTTATACCCGGGTTATAACCTTCTGATCCAATAAATGCATTGCCCGGCTTTCAGAAAGAGAGGTAAACTTAGGAACATCTCACCAATAAATTATTTTTTATACCCGATATTAATACCTCCTATTTTGAATACATTAATGTCCCAAATCCCAGCTGATCGAACCCTCCGCTATTAGGCCCATAATTACCACCTCCGCCTTCTGGTCGTACCGTTTCAGCAAATTTCTGAGACCAAGTAGCTTTTACTCCTTTTACTTTCGCATAATGATTATAAATCAGCTCCCAGGATGGGCGAAGGGTACCTCTGCCGACCGATGAAACACTGGTATGGGTAACTTGCGCCGAACCACAATTGGTATAAGGAACAAAAGGCACGGTATTGGAAAAATCGACATTGTATTTGGCCGTATACTCGCATAAAGCCAAGACCTTGTTGTTGTCGTATGAAAACAGATCTACACCAATGTTATAAGCCATCTGGCAAAACGCTCCATATAGCGAGATCACCAATGTAGCATGCCCCTGATCGCGACCAGATTCCTGACCTTGTCCCAAATCTTCATCGCCTACTTTATGCCGGTAAGTAACCGCGTTGTTAATATTTCCAGTTCCTGCACCTAGTTTAAAATATTTAATAGCATAATTGATTTTACTCAAATCATCGGTTAAAATACCGATGGCCAGAACAGTATTCATATTAGCGATATCCCAGTTGGTCCAGTAATGTAAATTACACGTACCATTATGTCTTTCTAAGAAATCAAGTGCTAACGGATAAAAAACAGAAAGCATCCAGCTTTTAAATTTAGTAAAATCAGCAGCAGCCCAGCCAGAGTACGTACGCATGATCTCAGCTGCATTTGCAAACTGGTATCCGTAAATCCCCGAAGCCAAAAATTTATTCGAATCTCCGTTAATACTTGTACAGGTACTTGCCCAGGCATTTAGAATTTGTACTGCTTTATCTGCATACGCGTTATCTCCTGTAATTTTCCATCTTAGCGCCAGTTGATAAGCTGCGGCTACATCCCGAAAAGCATTTGCATAATTATCCGGATTAGGCTCTTCTCTCGATCCTCCTCCGCGAATTAGCGTAACAACAGGATTAGGTACATAACCGGCCGATGCAAAAGAGCTGGCTGTTAATACATCCCAGCCTGATTTCCATGGTTGTGCACTTATATCGACTTTGCCTTTCACAAAAGCGAAATCCTGCGCTGTATGTAACATGCAGGGGTGAGAAATGGTAACCGTTTCTGTTTGGGTCACCGGCTTCGATTCAGGTTCCGGATCTTTACCCTTGCTGCAGGCATTACCCACTAACAATAATACCATAACACTGCACGCCGCCTTAAATCTTGGATTGTTCATTTGAATTATGTCTGATGATTTATAAAAAGCATGCAGCTATCAATGATAGCTGCACGCATATTTTTAACGATTAATATAGGCTTCAAGATCTGCCAGACTCTTGAATGATTTCACCCAATGGACTTCATACTTATAACCTCCGGCTGCTATCTGGTCGGCGGTCAAAACAAAGTCAGCTACTTTAAGTTGAAAAGTCGATAATGTGGTAGTTGCAGTAGTTGATAGTTTCACTGCGCTTCCGCCAAAAGTACCGGTAGCCAGGTTTGCATAATGAACCTGTACTCCATCTTTGGCTATAAGAGTATGTAATTTATTGTTTCCGTTGAGGTATGAACCATTATTGGTATCAAAAACAACATTACCTGTTCCTAAAGGCCTGTTAAACTTAAAGGCGATGATTGGGAAATTGCCGGCGTGAAGTGTTGCTCCGCCCGCACGTTTAAAATCGCCGCGGTATTTAGTGCCTGCCGCCATGGTTACTTTAAATTTCCCGTTTTCGATTACACCTGTAGAATTAGCAGTCACAGCCTGCCACGGTGTAGTTGCACCAAAAAAGGTATCATTAATTTTCCCTGCCTCAACTACAACAGTAATAGATGCACGGATATTCGAATTATTCTTAGCGGCAACGGAAATTGTCGCCTGTCCGTCCGCTATAGCTGTAACGACTCCGCCGGCAGAAACTGAAGCCACCGCCTCATTGTTAGACGACCATACCAGGGATTGCGCAGTAGCATTAGCCGGGGTTAGAACAACCGCTATCGGAAACTGTTCACCAATAGCAAGGGTTTCGCTCGCTACAGTAGAAATTGCAACATCAGTGATCGGGATAACCTCTTTTACTGTAAGAGCAATCGTTTTACTTTTACCACTGCCATCTGTCGATGCTGCTGTAATTACTACATTACCCTTCGCAACACCGGTAACCAGGCCACTTTGAGAAACTGTTGCTACCGAAGAATTACTGCTTGTCCATTTTATGGTTTTATATGTAGCATTTGCAGGAGCTACAGTTGCAGTAATGGCCAATGTTTCACCTTGAAAAATCTCCTGACTGCCTGAGGTTAAAGCGATATCGGTAATAAACTCAATCTTATCGATTACTTTGATAGTTACCGAATGCTTTCTTGCACTGCCATCCGTTGAACTTACTGTTACAACTGCTGAACCAACAGCAATAGCGCTTACTTTACCTTCCTGAGACACAGTAGCTACCGCTTCGTTGTCGCTTTTCCAAACCAATGCTGGGTTAGTTGGTGCTTCGGGTGCATACGTAATACTTAACAAGCTGTCTTTTCCTATTAATAAAGGGAGCTCTGACGTAGTGTTAATTTGCAGCGTACTTAAAACCACCCTTTTTTCAGCAATTTGATCTATTATTGAATCATCACATGAAACAGAAAATGAGGCAATAAGAGCAAATACGAGGTACATCATACCTTTATTTACTATTTTGTTAAAAATCTTCATAAAATTTAATTTTAGGCTTATCATTAAAAGTATTCTATATATCCCTCAGATACGAGATTCATAACCTGAGGGATATTTTTAATTAGTTTTGCCAATCAGGATTTTGACCAAGCGCCGGATTTAACGTTAACTGATCTAATGGAAGAGGATATAAATAGTTCCTGTTGTTCCAGGTACGTCCCGATTCCATAATCAGCACACCATCCGAATTTCTGGGCTTAGTAACCGAACTCCATTTACTTTGAAATTCTGTTCCCGCCCATTTTACACCTAAAATATTTTGTGGCATCTCTGTTTCTGCAGTTTTCCAGCGTTTCAAATCGTCAATTCTAAAACCTTCATTAAACAATTCTATGGTACGCTCTCTTCTGATTTCAGTCTGCATATTTAGGCCGTTAGCAGTCGCAAAAGCATTACTCAGTTTAGGCATATTGATATTTACTCTTCTGCGGACCAGGTTTAAAGAAATGTCCAAATCGTCATCAGAAATAGCATTATCCCGTTCATAAACCGCTTCGGCATAATTCAACAATACTTCGGCATAGCGAATAATAGGATAATCGTAGCCTTCTGCTCTATCCGGCACCGCTCTTTCGGCTGCCCATTTCTGGTTGTGATAACCACTGCCATACGTTGGCTGAAATGAAGTAAAAGCAGCAGAAGCTAAATCAGCAGCATTGCCCAACCATGTTACGCGTGGACTGGTATTTCTCCAGTATGCTTTATAGGCCGGCATCAGCGTATATTTCATCCTGTTATCTCTGTTCTGGAACTCTGAATTCAAAGTATTGTAGCCCTGAAATTGGGTATTGTTCGGATTATCTATCGGCAAACCATTGCTGCTCAAATACATGGTAGCTAATTTCCTGCTTATCCATTGAACATTGGCAAAAGTTTCTTGTGTAATGTTATTCCCGATAGGATTGATTATCTCATCATGGCGGTTGCTGAAGATATATTCTTTATTATCCGATTTTTTTAGTCCTGCGGGATTGGATTTTGTATCCTCGAGGATAAACATATATTTCTGAGCAGAATCTCCAAGGGATACAGGATTAAATAAGGCGTATTCATTACTTATCATCACATCTTTTGCTGCTTTTGCAGCGATATCTAATAGATCTGTACCTCTTTGAGTGTTACCTCTGAATTTTTGCCATGTACCTTCAAACAATGCCACTCTAGATAGAAACGCCTGTGCAGCTCCTTTACTTAAACGACCGGCCTCAGTCACCTTGCTTTGTAAAGGCAAATCGGGAATAGCTGCCTTCAAATCTGCTATGATAAAATCTGCTACTTCTGAACGGTCATTTCTTGGTCCGTAAAGTGCCGGATCATTCGTTTCCAATAAGCGATCAACAATCGGAGCGTTTCCGTATAACTGCAGCAAATCAAAATAAACATACGCTCTGAAGAATTTAGCTTCAGCCACGAACTGGGCAATTTCTTCAGGTTTGCCGTATCCAGCTGCTTTGGTCAACAGAGTATTAGTTAATCTGATGCGGGCAAATGCACCTGAATAAGTACCATCGCTAGCAGGAATAGTATTGGTACCATTGCTGAATACATTGGCATTTGTAGACGTAATTAGATCGGATCTTCTATCGCTGTGCGGCGCATCGTAAACCGAACTGCTGAAATCTCTTCTCCAACTGTAAAATTGATTCGCAAAGGTTTTGAAATCGCTTTGGGTCTTCCAAAAATTTCCATCGCCAATTTTATCCAATGGATCCAGATCCAGCGATTTATTACAGCCGAACTGCATTGCAGACAAGGCTATAAATAATCCAATAATATATTTTTTATATGTTCTTTTCATGATATTTTATATTAAAACGTGGCATTTATACCTGCTGTGAAAAAACGATTAAAAGGATATCTTTGATTGGCACTCACAGTACGTGTAGCTTCGGGATCCCAACCATCGTTGATGTGGCTGATTTCCCACAGATCTTGTCCGGCTACATACACTCTTAGTCTCGAAAACGCTTTTGTTCTGGTAATGAAAGCCTGCGGCAATGTATAACCCAAAACCACGTTTTTAAGCCTCAAATAAGCTCCGTTTTCAACTGACCACGATGAAGCCTGATAGTTATAATTATTTACAGAGCCATCTGTTGAATACCTGGCAAAGTGTCCATCTGGTGTTTGAGGGCTCCAGTGATTGCCGACAGATTGATTAGTGGTGTTGAGGTAAACCGAACGGAAAGGAATTCTCCAGTTTACATCATTTCTAAACGTCGTCCGTTCGCCTGCTCCCTGGAAAATAACAGAAAAGTCGAAGTTTTTAAAGGAGGCTCCTGCATTTACAGAATAAGAAAGCTGAGGATCATCGGTGCCTAAATAAACCAAGTCTTTCGTATTCAGTATACCATCACCGTTTACATCTTCGTACATATTATCTCCCACTCCTATCCTGTTGGTTAATCCAATACCGTTTCCAACATTGTACTTATCTAAATAGGTTTGTGCCTGTTCAGCGGTCTGAATACGGCCCGCATATTTTAAACCAAAGATGGAGTTAAGGGGATGTCCTTCCACTGCTCCATTAAAGCCCTGACCGGTTACATTTTTCCCGCCGAAGTCAATCAAATTATTTTTGGCGTAGGTTACTGAACCTCCTACATTATAAGAGAAACCTCCTATTTTATCGGCCCAGTTCAATATTCCTTCCCATCCTTTCCCTTCAAACTCTCCAATATTTGCGGTTGGTGCAGCAGCTCCTAATACCGCTGGATAAGCCTGGTTTAAAAACATATTATTGTTCTTTTTCATAAACCACTCTGCAGTTCCGGATAAGCGATTATTTAATAAGCCAAAATCTAAAGCAATATTATAGTTATGTATTCTTTCCCAGGTACGATCAAAACTCACTAACCGGCCGTTAGTTGTTACAATGTTTACTTTTCCATTGCCCAAATAGGCACCGCTACCAGTTACGGGAACATACAGCTGTTGCCCATCGTAAATATTTATACCGTTTTGATTTCCTACGATACCATAAGAAGCTCGTAACTTCAGCTCATTAAAAAAGCCCAAGTCACGTATGAAATTCTCCTCAGATAATCTCCAACCTGTGGAAAATCCGTAAAAGAAATTCCATCGATTATCTCTTAAAAACTTAGAAGAACCATCGTATCTGGCATTGGCTTCTAATAAATATTTTGATTTATAATTATAATTGAAACGACCAAAATATGAGCCTAACGCGTTATGATGTTTATATCCGTCGTCTGGGTCGCCGAGGATAGGTGTAATTGCACCATTCCCATTTACTGCGGAAAGAGAACTATTGATATCTACTACGGTATATCCGTTTGAGTCGAATTCATTACGTTCATACTGCGTACCTAAAGTTGCACCAACATTATGATTGCCAGCGATGGTTTTATTGTAATTCAAATATGCTGTTGCTGAATAAAAATCGGTTTTGGCAAAAGTTTTCTGGTATGAACTTTTTGCCTGGGTCGGATTGGTTTGTACTAATAGATCACCCTCGTAATTATACCATTCTATGCTATTTTGCTTCACATCACGAGTAGCTGTACTGTTATTATAACCGAGATTGGTCACAAATTTTAAATCTTTATAGATTTGATAATTAAATGTCTCACTAATATTAATTGCAGAAACATTTAATCTGTTATCGCCGCCATATATACCAAAAGAGTTTGGTGTATATTGTCCTCCCCATGCATACGCTTTACCTGTTAACGTCTGTGCCGGTAAACCGGGCTGCGGATATCCCTGGTTAGCAATATTACCCAGCATGGTTGGAGCAACCTGATCCTGGCGATTGTAAGAAATAAAAGACTCGAACGAGATCTTATCAGACACTTTAAAGTCGTTATTCAACCTTACATTGTATCTTTTATTGGTATTGTTACCATATTTCAAAACACCATCATCATTGGTATAGCCTAAAGAAAATCTGTAGCCAGATTTTTCAGTCCTGCCCGACACACCAATATCATGCTGTTGTGAGTTTGCGCCTCCCCATAAAATATCGGTCCAGTTATTATCCAGAAAAACAAAATCTTTTACATCGTTGAATGCTCCCTGAATCGGCTGGTTATTGATATCACTTGCATCAAGATATCCACCTTTATTGGCTAAAGCCAGGTTAGCATATTTAATCCAGACATCATCCGCACCAAACCCATCGTTTGTACGAGCCTCAATTACACCATTGGCCCATTGATCCATACTCATTAAACGAGGCTGTAAACCCACAAACTTACGGGTATATGAACCATTATATTCGATAGCAGTCTTACCAGTTTTTGCTTTTTTAGTTGTGACTAATACTACACCACCAGCAGCCCTTGATCCGTAGATCGCAGCAGCAGCATCTTTCAAAAAGCTGATATTATCAATATCTGAAGGATTAATCAAACGCAATTCTCTAAAACTACTTGCCGCTACTCCATCAATTATTACCAAAGGTTCGGTAGCTGTGGCAGAAACAGCCCCGCGCAGTTTCATGCTCCATGACTCGTCACCAGGTGCTGAAGATGAGCGCGTTATAATTACACCCGGAACCTGCCCCTGCAAAGCCTGCAAAGGACTTGCTAAGGAACCTTTATCCTGGAAAGCCTGTGCGTCTACTTTAGTAACCGAGCCGGTTAGAGTCTCCTTTTTCTGAGTTCCGTAACCAACCACTACAACCTCTCCTAACATAACATCATCTTCTGCAATTTTGATAGTCATCGGAGATGCGCTTACAGCAATTTCAAAAGGAAGATATCCTATATATGAGACCTGTAATATTGCAGATGCGGGAGCATTTATACGAAAGGCGCCATTCACGTCGGTAGTCACACCGTTTTGTGTTCCCTTCACTTTCACAGCTGCACCAATAATTGCTTCATTAGTTTTTGCATCAATTACTTTCCCTGTTACCAGACTTTGCTGAGCAAAAAGCGGATTGCAATACACAATGAATAGAAAGAGGATCAAAATCACATTTCCCCTTCTCAGATGTAACGATTTCTTCATAATACGTTAATTTAATTTTTAATAATGTTGAATCACTAAAACGATTTAGTAAAGTTTATTTAGTTTGGTCTTTTGTACAGCATTTTAAAGGAATTTCTAAGATACCGGGTTAAAGA
>CBIHLM010000095.1:0-13486 GCA_966210515.1 uncultured Pedobacter sp. | reverse complement strand
CGGTAACTGATGTTAACGGTGCGTTTTCGATTAATGTTCCTGCAGATGGACGAATCCTCGTGATTACTTACCTCGGCATGACCACCCAGGAAGTCGACATCAACGGCAAAAGCACTGTGGCTGTAACAATGAAAGATGATGTTGCGCAATTAGAACAAGTGGTAGTAGTGGGTTATGGAACACAGAAGAAAGCAAGTGTTGTTGGTGCTATTACGCAAACCACCAGTGAAACGCTGGAACGTACGGGCGGGGTGTCCAGTTTAGGCGCGGCCTTAACAGGAAATTTACCCGGAGTAATTACAACAGCAAGTAGTGGTATGCCAGGAGAAGAGGACCCCGAAATCCTTATTCGTGGTCGCAGTACATGGAATAACGCCGGGCCCTTGATTTTGGTAGACGGTGTAGAGCGTTCCATGAACAACATAGATATTAGTTCTGTAGAATCAATTGCCGTATTAAAAGATGCATCTGCAACTGCAGTATTCGGAGTTAAAGGAGCAAACGGAGTAATTCTAATTACTACGAAGAGAGGTAAAGAGGGCAAGGCGCAGATTCGGGCTTCAGTTAATACAGTTATGAAAGCACCGTCAAAGCTTCCCGGAAAACTGGATTCATATGATATGTTTCAGGTTCGTAACCGGGCCATAGAGTATGAACTGGCTTTACGCCCGACAGCCTGGAGTTCTATTCTTCCTCAGGAAACTATTTCTAAATATCGTTTTCCAGCTAATCTCGAGGAAGCTGAGCGATATCCTAATGTGGATTGGGTAAACACCCTATTTAAGGATAACGCGATGTCCTATAATGCTAACCTTAATATAGCAGGTGGTACTTCGTTTGTTAAATACTTCTCATCCGTCGATTATCTAACCGAGGGTGATTTATTCAGACAATTTGAAAATAACAGAGGGTATGATAATGGTTATGGTTTCAAAAGGTTGAATGTTCGAAGCAATTTAGACTTTCAGTTGACCCCTTCTACTGTTTTCAGAACAAACATCTATGGTTCAAGAGGATTGACAAATCGTCCCTGGATAGGTGTAAATCCGTATAATACCTGGACTGCAGCATATTCTGCTCCTTCCAATGTTTATTTACCAAGATACTCTGACGGAACCTGGGGATATTATCAACCTTCAGAGCAATCTGCGCTTAACTCGGCTCAGTTGGTATCTACCACAGGAAATCAGAAGATAACCACTTCTCGTATTACTACCGACTTCATATTAGATCAAAATCTCGGAGCAATATTGAAAGGCCTAAACTTTAAGGGTACACTGTCGTTAGACAACACCTTTGTAGAAAATGGTCGTGGTATTCAGGACAATGCGGGAACTCTTGCAAAGTATATAGACCCGGAAACCGGGGTAGTTACTTACAATCAAAACACTATGGGTGTTACTAATTTGGAGTGGAGAGAAAGTACAAGATGGAATACACAGGCCGGTAATGTTGACGATGGTGCTACTTTTCGTAAGCTGTTCACCCAGTTGCAGTTGAATTATGCCACTAAGATTGCTGACAAGCATGATATTACAGCGATGGGTCTCTGGAGTCGGGATGAAAATGCAAGAGGATCAATGATACCTTCTTACCGCGAAGATTGGGTTTTCCGGACTACTTACAGTTACAAAGGCAAATATAGCGCCGAATACAATGGTGCCTATAACGGTTCTGAAAAATTTGGTCCTGATTATCGTTTCGACTTTTTCTCATCGGGGGGACTTGGCTGGATGATATCTGAAGAGAACTTCATGAAACCGCTTAAGTTTATAAATACTCTTAAATTAAGAGGTTCGTACGGTCAAATTGGTGATGATAATACCAACGGCAGGTTCTTATTTCAAACGCAATGGGCATTTGGAGGCAGAACTCCTATCGGAATTACTGGTGAGCAAGCTGAAAACAGCCCTTATCAATGGTACCGCGAATCTACCGTGGGAAATCCAAACGTTCGCTGGGAGACTGTTACGAAGAAAAATATTGCTCTTGACTTCGGATTGTTTGGAAGTATGTTGAGTGGAAGTATCGACTTCTTTCAGGACGACCGTAAAGACATCCTTAGTTCGGGAGGGGCGCGTGCAGTTCCATCTTATTTCGGCGCGGCGCCGCCGACATTTAACGCAGGTAGAGTTCGGTCTAAAGGATATGAATTCGATATTAGATTCAACAAAAGGTTGAACAGCGATCTTCGTCTATGGTCCAACGTTAACTTCACCCGGGCAACTAATAAAGTAATTGAATCAGACGTTCCTGAGTTGCTGCCTTTATACTCAAAGCCAATTGATAAACAAATCGGGCAGGCTTATGCAACGGTAGGTGCTGGGTATTATAATACCTGGGATGAATTATACGCAAGTACCAGACATAACACTAACGACAATCAGAAAATTCCGGGAAATTTACACCTGGTCGATTATAATGCCGATGGTATTATAGATGCGAATGATAATATACCTTACGCTTATTCTGGCGCTCCTGAAAATACGTATAATGCTACGATAGGATTTGATTGGAAACGTTTCAGCGTATTCACCCAGTTCTATGCGGTGAACAATGTAACCCGTCAGGTTGTGCTTGGTACATTGGGTAATAAAAACACTGTCGCCTACGAAGAGGGAACTTATTGGTCAGCAGATAATACAAACGCAGACAGACCTATGCCTCGCTGGGATTCAACGCCCGCTGGCTATTATACTGCCGACAATTTCATGTTTGATGCTTCTTATGTTCGATTGAAAAATGCTGAAATAGCATATACTTTCAACCAAAGCTGGGTGAAGAAGGCCGGTATGGCGAGTGTAAGAGTTTTCTTGAATGGAAATAACCTTCACTTGTGGACAAAAATGCCTGATGACCGTGAGGGAAACCTTCAGGGTGCGGGCGGACAAGCCTGGGCATCTCAGGGAGCTTACCCTACTGTAAAGCGTTATAACCTTGGTGCAAATATTACCTTCTAATTAGAACGTTATGAAAAGATATTTAAAGATAGTATTGATAACGGGGATGATTTCGTCGATGACGGGATTGGTTTCCTGTAAAAAGTATTTAGACAGAGAACCTGAGTCAATTGTTAATGCAGAAACAGCATTTAAGGATTTTAGAAATTTTCAAGGATATACCGAAGAGTTATATAACTGTATTCCTGACTTTACAAATGGTTATTGGACTAACAGCTGGAATTTTGGTGAAGACGAGATTCAATCAACTACCAATAACTTCCATTTTATTATTAAGGTGGACCAGGGCGATTTCTGGGGCTGGCAACGCCAGTTCGATGGTTGGGATGCTGGTTGGTTAGATGATGATAATGCAGCAACTGGTAACAGCAGGTTTGATAAAGGCTTGTGGCCTTTAGCCTGGTACGGCATTCGTAAGTGTAACCTTGGGCTCGCGAATATGGACTTGATGGTTAACGCAACGGATGAAGAGCGTAACCTTGTAAAAGGCCAACTATTGTTTTTCCGTGGCTGGTTCCATTTTCAGCTGATGCAATATTTTGGCGGATTGCCATATATTGATCGGGTGTTACCTGCAGACCAGGTACTTAGAGAGCCGCGGCTTAGTTATCATGCTACCGCCGAGAAAGCTGCTAAAGATTTTGCCGAAGCTGCAACTCTATTGCCCATAAACTGGGACAATACTACTGCCGGAACACCCACCAGCGGTAAAAACCAACAGCGTATTAACAAGATGATGGCTTTGTCATACCTTGGTAAGAATTATCTTTGGGCCGCAAGTCCTTTGATGAATTATGAGTCTACTGGCAGCAAAACCTATAACGCAGAGTTAAGCAAAAAGGCTGCGACAGCTTTTGCGGAAGTATTGCAATTAATCGAAAGTGGTCAAACGCAATATGCACTAGCTCCTTTTAATAAATATAATTCAAACTTCTACACTGTTGGGCAACAGTGGGCTTTACCTAGCGGTGCTCATGAAGGCAAAATTGAGAATATGTTTTCTGGACCTTACTGGGGTGCGCATAGCACAACCTATAATACGGCAAAACAATATACACCTCAGATCGTCGGTGCAGAAACCGTTATATTCTCGCCACCTGCAAATTATGTGGGCTATTATGGAATGGCAAACGGATTGCCGATTCCAAATCAGTCTCAGGCAGATCCGGTATCCGGCTACGACCCTCATTATCCTTTTAAAGACCGTGATCCGCGCTTCTACAAAGATATCGCATTTGATGGCGAAAAGATTGTACAGGGCGCAATGGCTGCAAACGTTGAGCAGCACCGCTACGCTAATCTGTTCACCGGCGGAAGTTATCGCGACGAACGTACGGGCAGCCGTACCGGATATATGACTAAGAAGTTTATTCCTAACAATGCAAATAAATTCGATTTAGGCTGGGATTATTCTTATAACCTTAACATCAGGGTTCCTTATATGCGTGTGGCTGATATTTATCTGATGTATGCTGAGGCAGTTGCTGCGGGTAATAACAACGATCCAAACGCTACCGCTAATTTTCCGGGATTCACTAAATCGGCTGTTGCTGCGATTAATGTTCTTCGCACACGTGCGGGGGCTGGCTTGGTAGCTGCTCAATTTCTTACCCCAGACAAGTTTATGGGCGAGGTAAGACGTGAACGAGCCGTTGAATTATCTTTTGAGGGCCATCGTTTTAATGACCTTCGTCGTTGGTTGCTATTAACCGAAGTGCCTTATACGTTAAAAACGGCTGCAAAATTCGATCGTGCAGCTCCTTTAAATCCTGCTATTGATCCCAAAAATAACAGGGTTGAGAATTATCGTGAGGAACTGATTTTACAGCGCCAGTTTTCGGATAAGCATTATTGGTTACCGTTAAAACGTGCCGATGTTAACATGTATCCCGAGTTTAAGCAAAACCCGGGCTGGTAAAATCATTATTTCAAAGAATCAGAAAATTAAAGATAAAATGATGAAATGTTCAAGAATAGCAATGGCCTTGTGTGTCTTATTTGCGCTGTTTACCAGCGTTCTTAAGGCCCAGGATGCTGTTAAGATATCTATAAAAGCTACGGTAAATGGCTCAGATGGACGTCCTTTGAAGGGAGCCACCATCAATAATGAGGCCAATAAAATATCTGTCGTTACTGATGAGAAAGGGCGTTTTTCGGTTGAAGTTCCCGCCGATGCGGTTCTTACTGTAACCGCTCCGGGGCATAAACCTTCACTTATTCTTGCTACGTCAGACCTTAACCAGATATCTCTG
This sequence comes from uncultured Pedobacter sp., assembly GCA_966210515.1. Classification (GTDB taxonomy): domain Bacteria; phylum Bacteroidota; class Bacteroidia; order Sphingobacteriales; family Sphingobacteriaceae; genus Paradesertivirga. The sequence continues at coordinate 8,274 of CBIHLM010000095.1, read as the reverse complement.
ACTAAGGATGTACGCATGGTTCAGGTGGCTTTCAACAAAGTTGATGAAGCAGAACTCCCGACCGGTGTATCAAATGTTGACGTAGCCACATTGTTAGAGAAGAGCTACTTTACATATTCTTTAGACGGAATGGAGGCATTGGCTTCTGGTTTCAATATGAATGGTATCTGGGGTATGACCGATGTGATGATATTAGTTGATGGAGTTCCACGCGATGCCGGGAGTGTTACACCTAATGAGATAGACCAGGTAACGTTTCTTAAAAGTGCACCCGCAGTTGCACTTTACGGAAGTCGCGGTGCTCGTGGGGTAATATTAATTACAACTAAAAGAGGGGTTGAAACCGCGCAAAAAATTACTGTACGCACAAATGCCGGCGTTAATGTGCCTAAAAGATTTCCGAGTTACTTAGGGTCTTCAGAGTATATGACCCTTTATAATGAGGCTTTGACGAATGATGCTGCCGGAGGTGCTGTTAGCGGATTGTATACACAATCAGATATTTTTAATCATTCAGGAGTAAACCCTTATCGTTACCCGGATGTGGATTTCTATTCTTCCGATTATCTGAAGAACAGCTTTGGACGTTACGATGCCGTTACAGAGATTTATGGAGGCAATGAACGTGCCCGGTACTATACTAATCTCGGATTTAATAGATCTGGTTCTCTTCTTGATTTTGGTGAAGCTAAAAAGAACAATACTTCTGATCGGTTCAATATCAGGGGTAACGTTGATATGCAGTTAACAAGGGCCTTAAAGGCCAGGGTGGATGCAACTGCTGCGTTTTCAACCGGCCGTGGAATAAACGCTGACTATTGGGGAGGCGCAGCAACAGTACGTCCTAACAGATTTGTACCACTAATACCACTTAGCTTTATAGAAGATTCCGATTCGCCTAGCTGGGCCGCGGTTAGTTCTGCTTCCGTTATCGATGGGAAGTATTTGCTTGGTGGAACATCATTCGACCAGACCAATCCGATTGCCGCTGGATATCTTGGCGGTAAGAATGGCTATGTTCAGCGTGAGTTTCAGTTTACCACTGGAATAGATGCAGACTTAAAGGGTATTCTCGAAGGTTTGACTTTCAATGCTACTTTGGGACAAGACTATTACAACCGGTACAATCAGGGTTATCGTAACGGTTATGCAACCTATCAGGCAAACTGGTCAACCTACTCAGGCAGAGATCTTATCACTAGCCTCAGCGCTCCGTTTGGTCAGGATACCAGAAATGGTCAACAGGTAATTGCAGATAGCTGGTACAGGCAAACGACATCACTCTCAAGTCAGTTTAACTATAATACGGCAATCGACAATAAACACAATATCTCGGCTGTTTTAATGGGTGCCGCATATCGTAGAACTTTATCTGAAAATTACCAGCCCGAAACAAATTCGAATTTAGGCTTGCAAATGGCTTACAATCTAAGCAGGAAATATTATGCAGATTTTACAGCTGCAGTTGTACACTCGGCAAAGTTTGCACGAGGTAAACGTACCGCATTTTCGCCTGCAGCGTCTATTGGTTGGAGGATTAGTGAGGAGTCGTTCTTGAAAGGGTCTTCGATATTTGATAATTTGATGCTGACAGCTTCTGCTGGTATACTGCACACTGATCTTGATCTTTCTGATTATTTCTTTTATGAGGGCATTTTTGTTCAGCCCGATCAAGGCGGTAACTGGCACGGTTGGAACGACGGTAGCGGTTACATGTCGACTGAATACCGGCGCGGAGATAATCCTGAATTAACGTTTGCAAAAAGAAAAGAAGTTAGTTTTGGTCTTCAGGCAAGTATGTTCAAAAAGCAACTGGATTTTGGTTTGAATGTTTTCCGTATTGAATCGACAGATATTCCGATTCAAAACAATGCGTTATTCCCTAACTATTTTGCTCAGTTTTTCCCTGTATCATCATTAGTGCCTTATGTAAATTACAACGCGGACTTACGCAGTGGTATAGATTTTCAGTTAAACCTCAAAAAACGCCTTGGGGCAGTGGATTTGGGAGTGGGCACTTCAGCTACTTATGTTACCACCGAAGCTACAAAACGTGCAGACATGGTAGTGTATAACGATGTGTATCAATACCGCCAGGGCAAACCTCTGGACGCTTTATGGGGCCTTGAAAATGATGGCTTCTATATGGATGCCGGAGAAGCTGCAGCAGCTAGCAGCCGCGAGGCGAACGGTGCAGTTAAACCAGCCTTTGGCGGAGTTAGAGCCGGAGACATTAAGTACAAAGACCAAAACAATGACGGGATCATCAATGAGCAAGACGAGGTATATCTGGGGCGTGCCGGATGGTTTGGTTCTCCTTTGACCCTAGGTCTAAACTTTACTGCAAAATGGAAAAACTTTTCATTGTTTGCCTTAGGAACGGGCCGCTTTGGTGGAACAGGCATGAAAAATAACAATTATTTTTGGGTGAATGGTGCCGACAAATACTCCGTAGTTGTACGTGACCGTTGGACAGAGGAAACTAAAAATACGGCTACTTTTCCAAGACTTACTACTCAAGCAGGTAACAACAATTTCAGAAATTCAGATTTTTGGACATACAGTACAGACCGCTTTGATTTATCGAGGGTTCAATTATCCTATAACTTTTCACAAAAGCTTATTAAGGGCAAATTTGTCAAAGATCTAGGCGTATACGTTACAGGTTTTAACCTCCTGACTGTTGCTAAAGAAAAAGAGTTAATGGAAATGAATATTGGAGGTTCTCCACAAACCCGGTTGTATAATCTGGGTGTGAAGGCATTATTTTAACAGAATAATATTAGACAAAATGAATAGAATTTCAATACTTGTTATAGGCGCGTTATTTACTCTGTCGGGTTGTGAGAAATTTATCGAACCTGCACCAGTAAATAATGGTGAATATGAAGATATTTACACGCAACCAACACTCGCACATGGAATCCTGCTGAACGGTTATACCCGACTTCCGAGTAATTCCTGGTCTTTTGATGATGTAGCCACAGACGATGCTGTGAGTAACGACATCAACAATGGGTTTCGCAGGGCTGCAACCGGGCAGTGGTCTGCTCAGAATAATCCTTTTGACCGCTGGCAGAATGCACGTGCCGGTATTCAATACATGAATCTTTTTCTTGCTGAAGCCGAGAAGGTAAACTGGGATACTAAAAATCCGATGGTTTCTACAATGTTTAAAGATCGCTATATGGGCGAAGCCTATGGGTTGAGGGCATATTTCATGTTTTATCTGTTGCAGGCCCACGCAGGCTGGTCAAACGGTGAATTATATGGGTTTCCACTTATACTTGACTTCGAAACTCCGGCTTCGGATGTTAATCAACCCAGAGCCACCTTTGAAAACTGTATGAAGCAGATCTACAGCGATCTGAACAAAGCAGAAGAGCTTTTGCCTCTTGATTACAAGCAAGCGGCAGCGTCTGATGTACCTGCAAAGTATTCTGGTGTTACTCCCGAAACTTATAATCGTGTTTTTGGGCAGCAATTCAAGCAGCTAATGACGCGCCGGATTGCTAAGGCAATTCGTGCCAAAGCAAGTATACTGGCAGCAAGTCCGGCGTACAGCACAGGTAATACAACAACATGGGAAATGGCAGCAAATCACGCTGCCGATGTATTAAGTGCCAACCAATGGCTTACCAATTTTGATGATAGAGGCCATATCTGGTATGAAAAAGATCAGGTTGATGGTTTAGGATCCGGGGCTGTTCCTAAGGAGGTTCTGTGGCGCACCAATATCGGTACAAACAGCGATTTAGAGGCGGCTCATTATCCGCCAAGTTTGCAGGGGCAGGGTCGCTTGAACCCCACTCAAAATTTGGTTGATGCGTTTCCAATGGCAAACGGATATCCTATTACGAATACCGCATTGAGCGGCTACAACGCAGCCAATCCCTATGTCGGTCGGGATCCGCGTTTAGCCAGGTCTATCGTTTATAATAAAAATACTTCCGGCCCTGCGAACGTTCAGATAAATACAACAGCAGACGCTACTGGTACCACAAATACTGACAGACTTGATGGTTTAAACAAGACCGAGACCTCTACAAGAACGGGATATTACATGAAAAAACTCCTGCGTCAGGATGTAAGCAGAGCTGGAACTGTTAACAATCAGAAACACTATAAGCCGCATATCCGCTATACCGAGTTATTTCTGATATACGCCGAGGCAGCAAATGAGGCCTGGGGGCCAATGGGTACCGGCGGACATCCGCATTCAGCTTACGACATTATTAAGAGAATTCGTTCCAGAGCTGGTATAACTGGTGGAGATGCATATCTGGAATCTATTAAGAATGATAAAGATGCCATGCGTACGCTCATCAGAAATGAGCGGAGACTGGAGCTAGCGTTTGAAGGTTTTAGATTTTGGGACATACGCAGATGGAATGAAGATTTGGATGATGCTGCAAAAGGCATGAGAATAACGCAGAACAGTTCGGTTTATCAGGAAATCGACGTAGAAGCCAGGGCCTTTGAGGACTTTATGAGGTTCGGCCCTATTCCATACAGCGAGATTTTGAAATTCAATGCTTTGCAGCAAAACACAGGATGGTAAACATTTGAAGTGCCTGATGGCACTTCAAACTTCTGATAGATATACAAAATAGAGATGAAATTACTTGTAGCAAGTCATAACTAAGAATGTAAACAGATAGTTCATCATCATTCAACTTAATTATATTATGAAAAAAATCTTTTATATACCGCTAATCCTTTTAACTGCACTCACTTCTTGTAAAAACGCTGAGTGGGATTTTCCTGACTTTGGGAAGCAGTCGGTCTACTTCGCGTATCAGGGACCAATTAGAACCGTCACTCTGGGCGAGGATATTTTTGATACCTCTCTTGATAATGAACATAAGATCAAAATCATGGCAACAACCGGGGGAGTTTATTTAAACGAAAAAGACATTACTATTGGCATTACAGTAGATAATTCGCTGACTACTGGATTATCATTCCCCTCACCTTATAGTGGGAATGTTAGACCTATGCCAAGCAATTACTACACCCTTGCGTCTAATAACATTGTAATTCCAAAAGGGAGCCTCGTGGGCGGGGTAGAAGTTCAGCTTACTGATGCTTATTTTGCGGATCCATTGTCAGTAAAAACAACCTATGTAATCCCCTTGAAAATGACCAGCGTAAATCAGGCTGATACTATACTGGCGAGTGCAGGCTATACGCTGTATGCTATAAAATATGTGAATCCGTGGGACGGATTTTACTTACGCAGAGGTAAGGATGTAATGGTGGGAAAGGGCGGTAATACGTCCTTGAATCAAACAGTGGTTCGCCATATGCCCTTTGTCGAAAAAGATCAGATTCAAAAACTCAACACTCGCTCTTTAACACAAACTGAATTTCCTGTAACGTTTAAAGGTACCGGCGGAGTTAATGTAAACCGTACATTGCTTTTAACCTTTGATGCCAGCGGCAATTGTACTATATCTTCTGCCGATGGTAGTTTTGCAGCCAGTGGAGCTGGGAAGTTCGTAAAAAGGGGCGAGAAAAATAGTTGGGGCAATAAAGATCGTGATGCTCTTTACTTAAACTATCAGGTTGAGTTGAGTGACGTTAATGTAACCTCGGCTGATACCTTGGTTATGCGCGATCGTGGGGTGAAGATGGAGTCATTTACACCAGTAGCTAATTAATATTATAAACTAGATTCGAGGAATATGAAATTTTTCTGCAAAATAGCACTGAGCGTAAGCGCCTCTATAGTGCTGGCGTCTTGTCAAAAATATGAAGCACTTGAATATCAAGTAGCTGCACCTGATAGCTATGCGAATCAGCAAGCAATAGATGCCTATAAGCCATTAAAAGAATATATCGACCGTTCTGCAAACCCTGGTTTTAAACTTGGAGCGGCGGTATCGTTATCAGATTACGTTAATAAAGGCGTGATGTACCGGCTTGTGAACAGTAATTTTGATGAAATCACGCTTGGCTATGAGATGAAACATGGAGCTGTGGTGAAGGCCGATGGGAAATTGGATTTGTCGAAAATTAAATCCTTATTAGAAACAGCTTCTGCGGCTGGTATTTCGGTTTATGGTCACACACTGGCATGGCATGCTAACCAGAATGCAACCTATCTGAATAAGTTGATCGCTCCAGTAATAATTCCGGGGAAAAGTCAACCTACCTGGGACCTGGTTACGGGTGCTAACTTTGAAACCGATGCTGCAGCAAATTATCAAAGTAACACGAATGCTGTTGCCGGATTTACTGCTGTAGGTCAGGGCGCGAACAACACCGGCAGGGCACTGAAGATTACTAATGCTGCTGTTCGGGCCAATGATTATGATGCTCAATTATTTTTAAAGTTTTCTCCAGCGGTAGTGGCAGGAGAAAAATATCAGCTAAAGATGGATGTTCGTTCAGATGTTGCAGCTTCTTATTCCACGCAAGCCCATGTGACGGCTGGTGCGTATAAGCATTGGGATTTCTTCGGTACCATTTCTTCAACACCAACATGGTCAACTTATACAAAGGAAATCACCGTTTCTGCAGATATGGCAACAAGCGGCGCGATAGCTTTTAATTTAGGAAAAACTGCTACTACTTTTTACTTTGATAACATTACCCTTAAGAAGTATAACGAAAAAGGTAGCGGAAATGCTGGTTATTCCTACTTTTTTAAAAACCCGACTGCAGGGAATTTTTGGGAAGCGCAGATTGCCTATGATTTAGCGCCACCGCTTCAGAATAATACAGAATATACCTTAAAAATTGTAGCTAAGGGAAGTGTTGCCGGTAATATCCGGGCAGAGCTCCAATCATCTGCAGATTACTCTTCCAATGGTTTTGGAATGATTGGTTTAACTACCGGCTGGAAAGAGTACGAACTTAAAGTAACTACTACAAAAGCGGACAGAAACAGGTTTATAATTAGTTTTGGAGACTATGCAGGGACCGTTAATATCGACAATGTAGTATTAACGCGTGATGGCAACACAAACCTAATAGCAACCAGCGATTTTGAAACCGGTGTTGGAACCTGGGGAGGCTGGGGCGGCAGTTCTACGCGTGGCCGCTCTGCAGAGGGTGAGGGATACGGAGGTGCTCAAGATCAGATTATCGAAAAGACTCCGGCAGAAAAGAACACCCTTATTAGTAACGCTATGGAGAACTGGATCAAGGAAATGGTTACCGCTACTAAAGATCATGTTAAAGCGTGGGATGTAGTTAATGAGCCAATGGATGATGGGCGCCCGGCTGAGTTGAAGACCGGCGTAGGTAAAACACCAATGGCCGCCGACGAATTCTACTGGCAGGACTACATGGGTAAAGACTATGCGCTAAAAGCTTTCCAATGGGCTCGTCAGTATGGTAATGCAACAGATATCCACTTCATAAATGATTATAATCTTGAGTGGAGCCTGGATAAAACTCGCGGCTTGATAGCATATGTTAACTATCTGGAAGGAAAAGGAGCCAAGATTGATGGAATCGGCACTCAGATGCATATTGTTGCAACCTCAGACAAAGCAAAGATTGTGGAAATGTTCCAGTTATTGGCTGCTACTGGCAAGCTTATTAAGGTGTCTGAACTGGATATGGGTTTCGAAGGAAAGACTAAAACGCCACAGGTTACCGCAGAGCAGTATGCCGCCCAGAAAGAAATGTATCAGTTCGTTGTGGACAAATATTTTGAAATCATTCCTGCAGCGCAAAGGTATGGTATCACGATATGGAGCCCTCTTGACAGTCCTGCAGGCTCTGGCTGGAGAGCAGGCGAGCCTATCGGTTTGTGGAATGAAGGATATGTGCGTAAACCTGCTTATGTGGGCGTAGCAGACGGACTATCCGGCAAGTAGAATTTTTTTGATTTTACAAAGCAATTATAAAGGTACAAGACACAGGTGTCTTGTACCTTTATAATTTAGACTAAATTCAAGAATCAGGTCGAACAATATTCTAAAGTGTTTAAGGTTTTCAGGGAGTGACGAGCGTTACTTTCTGGAATATTTTTGGCCGGTATACCTGCCTGTTCCCGGACGAAAATTATTTGCTTTTTGTTTGATGTGAATATTCAGCCAAAAAAAGCCTTTGCGTTAAAATAAATTCGCCAAAGAATTTACAAATATTATCCTGAAGATCTTCATGCACTATTACAAGTAATATGAAAGCAATGAGCCGGACTAAATCCTGTATGGACCGGGGATTATTTAGATGTTTTTGATTCGCTTGTGATCACCAGAGCCATTTGCAAGCGAGCACATATCAATCAGCTTATGAAGACAGAAAATTTTTCTAATT
>CBIHLM010000094.1:0-13663 GCA_966210515.1 uncultured Pedobacter sp. | reverse complement strand
AAGGGAAGGTCAGAAATATGGAGTTTATTCAGTTTCATCCAACCGCCTTATATAAACCTGGTGAGTACCCTTCTTTTTTAGTTTCAGAAGCTGTGCGTGGTTTTGGTGGTATATTGAGAGATCGCAATGGTAATGAATTTATGGACGCCTACGATCCCAGGAAGTCATTAGCTCCAAGGGATATTGTAGCCCGGGCAATTGATTCTGAGATGAAGAAATCAGGAGATGATTTTGTTTACCTGGATATTACGCACCGATCTAAAGAAGATATTTTATCTCATTTTCCTAACATTTATGCGAAATGCTTAAGTATGGGCATCGACATGACGAAGGATTATATTCCTGTGACTCCTGCTTGTCATTATATGTGCGGAGGTATTCTGGTAGATGATTACGGCAGGACATCAATAAATCGTTTATATGCATGTGGCGAATGTTCGTCGACAGGTTTGCACGGAGCAAATCGGTTAGCTTCGAATTCTTTGTTAGAGGCTACGGTGTTTGCGCATCGTATTTATGTGGATGCTTTGAAGGTGTTTGATAGTGTAGATATTCCTGGGAATATTCCGGAGTGGGATGAAACGAACACACAGTTATCTAATGAGGATATTCTGGTAACTCATAATCTGAGGGAGACACAGAAAATTATGAGTGATTACGTAGGCATTGTTCGTTCCGACTTTCGGCTTGAAAGAGCAATGCGCCGTTTAGGTTTACTTTATACTGAAACAGAAGACTTTTATAAGAAAACGAAGTTATCTGTAAAGTTATGCGAGTTGCGAAATGTAATTCAAACTGCTTATATCGTGATTAAATCGGCTATGGTTCGTAAGGAAAGCCGTGGCTTGCATTACACCACAGATTATCCGGAGCATATGGATAATCCTATTGATACTATATTCTAATTTTATTTTATTGCTCACGTTATTTTTAATTTTGACTTTTCATTTTCTATATGCCACTTATTTTGCCAGTTAAAGGAAAATTGCCTAAATGGGGCAGCGATTGTTTTATTGCAGAGAACTCAACTATAGTTGGTGATGTTGTTATGGGTAATAATTGTTCTGTGTGGTTTAACGCCGTTATAAGAGGTGATGTTAATGCAATTGTTATAGGTGACAATGTTAATATTCAAGATGGCGTAGTTGTTCATTGTACTTATCTGAAAGCTTCTACTACCATAGGTAATAATGTCTCTATCGGACACAATGCTTTGGTTCATGGATGTGCTCTGAAAGACAATGTTTTAGTAGGCATGGGTGCCATTGTAATGGATCATGCTGTGGTGGAGGAATTTACAATTATAGCTGCAGGAGCTATTGTTTTGGAAAATACAGTTTGTGAATCGGGCTATATATATGCCGGAAGTCCGGCGAAGAAAATTAAGCCCATTTCTGACGATCAGCGCGAATTATTAAAGAAACTGCCGAGTAATTATATTATGTATTCAAAATGGTTTACTCATCCTTCGGAATAGTAATTTTCTGCTCTATGTCAAAATTAGCTCTTAAAGATATCTCTTCAGGATAGTTCCATACATTCTCAGGCTGCTTTCTTTCTTTGACGTCTCCCGTGTCCCATTTTCCGTTTTTATTGTCATCGTAAACGACTCTTACGTAATATTTACCGATAGACATCATGGAATATGTTAGGGTAGTATTTCGTCGTGTTTCGTCGCTTTTGATTATCCTATTCTCTTGATTTAAAACTTGAATTATGTACGATTTTGAGGTGTCTGGAACAGAAACTATTATTGATAATTCGCCGTAATTGTCTTCCGAGTCCCTCGAGAATTGTTTGGAATATGCCTTGTTTGTGCCGCCAAAAGTGCCAGTTAATGCCCCTTCTGCTATCGATAGTGTATACTGTTTTTCGTCCCGCCAAGGGTACTTAAATATGATTCTCCGGGTCGATAAACTATCTCTTGAAACTCTTAGGCCATTAACTGGGATAGAATCTTGTAATAGTGTGATTTTTTTGCCGTCTATTGTGGAGATTGGTGCCGACGAAATCAATAGGACATCTGCTCCGGGCTTTAACCTTGATGAGGACACGTTGTCTGAAAATGTTAATACTCTTTCATAGGTGTCCCGTTTATTGCGACGAAGAGTTACAGTATCAAGATTTTGTTTATCATCCTGGAATGCAACTGTAAGTGAATCAAATTCCATTGATTGGGTCCAAACATAGGCCGTATCATTAGTCGGACTGAATTCTGTTATTTTTGAATTATTTAAGGTCGCTGGTTGTAGTATTTGAATTTGTGGTTTTTCGAGTTGTTTGTTAAAAAGGAATGAGATGCGTGCATCTTTTTCAATTTTTCGATCTAATAATCTAAATTCTTTTGCCTGTTCTGTAAATATTTCAATATCTACTCCGCTCGTGTCTTTTGTTAGAACTATAGGATCTGACCGAAATCCGATTTCTTCATTTGTTGAGTTATATATTTTATCGCCACCTTTCTCTTTTAAGGCATACAAGTTATAGCTGCCTTCTCTCAGGTACTTCAGGCTGAAATTACCGGATGAATCGGTTGTAGTAAAAATGCTTGCCCGTTTTTTGCCGAATAATGAATCTTGAGAAACTGGTAAGATGAAAACAGTAGCGTCAAGTACTCCTTCCTTTGTTAAAGTGTTTTTTACATTTCCGCTTATAGATAGCGAATCGATTTTATCACCAGTCGCGAATACATACATGTAGTTTTTTAAGACATTCCCTTCGTTGTAATCTGCAAGAGCATTTCCAAAGTTTATTGTATATGTCGTACTATCTTGTAAAGGTTCTTGAAATTGAATATTGAGTGTCTTCTTTTTGACTTTAAAAATAGGAGCTTTTTCCATCGCCGGAGAAACGCTTATTTCTTTGAACTCATTCACCAGTTTATAGTATTCGTTAAACTCGATATTTATTTCATTGTCTTTAAAGCTTGTCGTGAAGTTCTTGGGGTTCTCTTCTAAAATTTTCGGCGCGACACTATCTCTGGGTCCGCCTGTAGGATGTTGGATGCTTGCACAGCCAAAAAAATGACTTAAGAAAAAAATGCCTCCAATGTAAACACAGAGGATAAGAGAATTTAGCCTATTTCGCATTTAAATGCTTTTTAAACGATTTTAACCAATTTTGGAACGATACCATTAAAATTTAAAAACTTGCGCTTATACGTTATTTATTTACGTCGACCTAATTTTAAGTTAATTAACTGAAAATCAATTATTTACAATTATTTCCCCATATGAACCATCAAAACGGATATATCTGAGGGTGAAACTCCTGATATCCGTGAGGCCTGACCTAAAGTTCGAGGTTTGATTTTAAGTAATTTTTCTCTGGCTTCTTTTGACAGGGAAACGAGTGATTGATAATTGAACGCAGGATTTATTTCCTGGTCTTCCATCCGTTTCATTTTATTGACGATTTCCATTTCCTTTTCAAAATAGCTTTCGTATTTCACTTTTATTTCTGACTGCTCTACTGTTTCTCGGTCGTATTCCTGTAAAAGATGATCGAAAGATTTGCTTGCTCTTCTGATATCTTTGATCGAGATCTGAGGGCGAGACAGTATCTGGAACATTTTCACATTTTGACTGATTGGGCTAGATCCAAGCTCTTCAAGAACAGAATTAATTTCCGATGGTTCTATCGAAGTTAATTTTAGATGCTTTACAATTCGATCTGAATCTGAAACCTTTTTATTAACCTTCTCTAAGCGCTCATCATTTATTAAACCAAGTTCGTGAGCGATCGGACTAAGTCTGATATCAGCATTGTCCTGCCTCAGGAGCAATCGGTGTTCCGCTCTCGAGGTGAACATGCGATATGGTTCTTCGGTCCCTTTCGTTACCAGATCATCTATCAAAACGCCAATATATGATTCGGACCGCTTCATGATCAATTCATGTTTATCGTGGATTTTTTGATGTGCGTTTATGCCCGCGATAAAACCCTGACTTGCGGCTTCTTCGTATCCTGTTGTTCCGTTTATTTGTCCGGCAAAGAATAAGTTATTTACAAGCTTTGTTTCGAGTGTAAGACTTAGCTGTGTCGGAGGGAAGAAGTCGTATTCGATCGCATACCCTGGTCTGAACATCTTGGCGTTTTCAAAGCCCGGTATTAATCTTAATGCTTTATTTTGTACATCTTCAGGCAATGATGTTGAGAATCCATTTACATAAATTTCTACAGTGTTCCAGCCTTCGGGTTCCACAAATATTTGATGTCTTTCTCTCTCCGCAAAGCGATTGATCTTGTCTTCGATAGATGGGCAGTATCTAGGTCCAAGCCCTTTTATCCTTCCGGTAAACATTGGAGACTTTTCGAATCCTTCTTTCAGTGTTTCGTGTACTTCTGAATTAGTATAGGTGATCCAGCAGCATCGTTGTTTTTTTGGAATATCTACATTTGTATATGAGAATCTTCCGCCCTCTTCATCTCCCCATTGCTCTTCCATTTTTGAGTAGTCCAGGCTTCTACCGTCTACTCTTGGGGGCGTTCCTGTTTTCATTCTTCCTGATTCAAAGCCAAGTTCAACTAGCTGCTCTGTTAATCCTGTCGATGATTTCTCTGCTGTTCTGCCGCCACCAAACTTCTTCTCACCTATATGAATCAAACCGTTTAGAAAGGTTCCATTGGTTAGAACAACGGCATCTGCTTCAATCGGAATTCCCAATGATGTGATCACCCCTGTAACTTTATCTCCTTTTACAGTTATTTCTTTAACGGTATCCTGCCAGAAATCTACATTAGGGATATTTTCTAACGCTAGTCGCCATTCTTCTGCAAAGCGCATCCTATCTGTTTGAGCCCTTGGACTCCACATCGCTGGACCCTTTGATAGATTGAGCATCCGGAATTGAATCATCGATTTGTCGGTAATTATACCCGAGTAGCCGCCCATAGCATCGATTTCTCGCACTATTTGTCCCTTCGCTACCCCGCCCATTGCCGGATTGCAGCTCATTTGAGCAATAGTCCCCATGTTCATAGTGATCAACAATACCGATGATCCGAGGTTACCCGCGGCGGCAGCGGCTTCACATCCAGCGTGACCCGCTCCTACAACTATAATGTCATATTTTTTAAACATATATTTTCGACGTTCCACGTGGAACAAATTTTGAATGTTCCACGTGGAACGTTATTGTTCTTTAAGTTCTATTAATTCTAACCAACGCAACGTATGGCTGTCGATCTTATTTTTTTGCTCCTCAATCTGTTTCGAGATTTCAGTTAATTCGATATGATCGAGGGTGTTGTTCAATTGCTGACTTAATTGTCTAACTCTGATTTCCAGTTCCGGAATTTCGGTTTCCAGAGATTCAAGTTCTTTTTCCTCTTTGAAGCTAAGTTTGCTCTTAGTTGTCTTTTCTTTTTTTTCAACTTCATTCCTAGACTGAAGAGGCTTCTTTGCTTCCTCCTCTTTTTCGAGTCTGTAGTCTGTATAGTTTCCTGCGTAAATATCCACGAACCCCTCGCCCTCGAGGATAAAGAGCTGGTTAGTTAACCGATCCATCAAATACCTGTCGTGCGAAACCAATAGTAGTACTCCATTGTATTTTTCCAAAAACTCCTCCAGAACATTTAACGTGTCAATGTCCAAGTCATTTGTGGGCTCATCAAGAATTAAGAAATTTGGATTCTTCATTAGAACCCGCATTAAATGGAGCCTTTTCTTTTCGCCCCCGCTTAATTTTGAAACAACATTATGTTGTTTTGCCGGCGGAAAAAGAAAATGTGTTAACAATTGCGAGGCGGTCAATGTCTTGCCGTCGGCCATGGTTATATATTCCGCTACGTTCTTAACAATGTCAATTACCCTCTCGCTTTCATTAAACTCCAATCCGGATTGTTTGTAATACCCAAACTGAGTTGTTTCGCCTGCGACAACTGTTCCTGAATCGGGCTTTATTGTGCTGGTGATTAAATTGAGAAAGGTTGACTTTCCGCTACCGTTTCTGCCTGCTACGCCAATCTTGTCGCCTTTCTTAAATGTGTAGCTAAAACTCTTAATTATTTCTTTGCTGTTAAAGCCTTTTGACACATTCTCTATTTCCAGAATTTTGTTTCCCTGGCGAGCAACTTTTGTGCTCAACTCTACCTGCTGTGTATCTTTGCCTCCTTTGGTTTTATTTTCTAATTCATAAAACGAGTCAATTCTTGATTTAGATTTCGTGGTTCGTGCTTTAGGCATTCTTCGCATCCATTCAAGCTCTTTTTTCAAAAGGTTCCTGTTCTTCTGTAAAGATGCCGCGTCATCTGCTTCACGTTCTGCTTTGCGTTCCAGGAAATACCCGTAGTTTCCTTGATAATGGTAGATCTTTCGGTTCTCTAACTCAAGTATGTGATTGCACACATTGTCCAGAAAGTATCTGTCGTGGGTTACCATAATTAAGGTCTTTTGCCCTGTTGTCAGAAAGCTTTCCAGCCATTCTATCATTTCAATGTCCAAATGATTAGTTGGCTCATCCAGAATAAAAACCTCGGGGTCATCAATAAGAAGTTTTGCTAAAGCTAATCGCTTTCGCTGTCCGCCAGACAGGCTGCTTATCTCTTGTTCCAGGTGTGTAATCGATAGTCTCTGGAGGATGGTTTTAATCTGATACTCGTATTCCCATGCGTTGGCTTCGCTTAGCTGATGAGTAATGTCCTCTAAAGCTTTGCTGTCAGCTTCCGGATTCTCAATCAATTCCTCGTATTTTCGGATTAATTGTTGTTGCTGATTATCGAGACTGTATATAAAATCGACAATAGTTTTATGGCCCGAAAAATTCGGGTCTTGTTCCAGGTATCCAACATGAAGCCCTTTTTCTTTAACTACCTTTCCTTCATTTGGCTTAAGTCTTTCTGCAAGTATACGCAGTAAAGTTGTTTTGCCAGAGCCATTTATACCTACCAAAGCCATGCGTTGGCCTTTGGCTATTCCAAGCGTCAGATCCTTAAACAGCCAGTTGTCATTAAAAGCATGGCCTAATTGTTCTCCTGATAAAATGCTCATGCTAATTGTGTTATTGTATCGGAAGGATACGTGTGTATTCCTTCTTCGTTTTTAAATGTTTGATTAATCATTGCCTTTGCTACCGTAATAGCCTGTATACTTTTATATTTTTTTAAACTACCCGCCAATAGTGGATTGATGATTTTCATGAAGGTGATTGCAAGCTTTTCTACTTGTCTCTTTTCTTTCCTGTCTCCTGTAAGCAAAGAGGGTTGATAAATATAAATCGCCCGGAAAGGAATTTCTTTAATGTCTCGTTCTGTCTCTCCTTTTAACTTATTATAAAATATGCCAGAATTAGGATCAGCTCCCAGGGCAGAGATTAGGTGAAATTGAGAGACCTTATTTTCCGAAGCAAGTTTGGCCAAAGCTACCGGATAATCATGATCTACTTTCCTGTAATCAAACTCATCCGGCGTTTTATTCTTTGTCGTCCCTAAACAACAATAAAGTGCATCTCCTTTTAAGTCATTCTTAATCTCGCCAAGCGAATCGAAGCTTGTAAGTATTTGAACTAACTTTATATTAGACACAGGCAAAGGTCTCCTTACTAACGCTACAACTTCATCTATCTTGTTGTTGTCTAACAGATGATTTAAAAGTTCACTCCCAACAAGTCCGCTCGCGCCCGCTACAATAACTCTTTTCAAATTTTATCGCTTAAAGCGCACAAAAATAAGGATTTATTAGCTTGGAAAAACTATTGTGTGTTTAAACATCTATTTATATGAGACAGCGATGAAACTAATTCATTTGGAAAGGGACGAAACTTTAGATTATTTGAAGCAGCCAATTTCAATTTTAAGGCTATAAGCGTTTTAAAAGGTTTCGATTATTGCGTTTTATGGAGTAAAAGCCGGCAAGATTCAGAAGTCACGCATAGCAAGGTGGTGATCTTCTTTTTCTGTCATTAAACTTTTGTCGGATTTGGTCTTGTCCTTATAGCCTATAAGGTGAAGCGTTCCGTGAATTATAACCCGATGCAGTTCATCTTTTTCAGCTACTTTATATTTTGACGCATTTTCCCGGATACGTTCTATACTAATAAACACATCTCCGATTATTAAATCCGGAGATTCACTGTTATCAAAAGTAACTATATCCGTAAAAGTGTCGTGATTAAGGTATTGCTTGTTTATTTCAAGAAGGTAAGCGTCACTACAGAATATAAAATTAAGCTCTTTTAACTTTTTACCTTCCGAGCGGATGGTGTTTTTAATCCAGTTACGAACCTTGTTTTTTTCTTTTAATGTAAAGGAGATATCTTCAGAGAAAAAGTGAATTGGCAGTTGGCTCATTAAACCTTAAAGTGTAGTTCAACTTCATTGCCTTTCAAATTAAAAATGCACTGATCTGCCAGATGTTTGATAATAAATACACCTCTTCCTGTCAGGTTTTCAAGATTTTCGGGAGCTGTAGGATCAGGCAGCTGATTGTAGTCAAAGCCTTCGCCCTCATCTGCAACGGTAAATTGCAAACGTTTTCCTGACTGCACTTCCAGGTTTATATAAACCTTTTTATTTTCGTCCTGTTTGTTGCCGTGAACAATTGCATTTATAGTAGCTTCACTTAAACAAGTCAACATATTGGCATAGGTGTCATCACCAATGTTATATTCATCTTTCAGGGTATCTACAAAATTCTCTATAGAGGTTATGCTTTCAACCTTAGAAGGTAACTGGAGTGTATATAACACGGTGTCATCTGACATATCTACGCGATTCGTGATCATAGATTATTTAGTATTTAAAAGTCTAAAATAGTCACCTACTTTCAATTTATAAAATGAATTAAGTGCAGGTGGTACAGTTTTTAATAATTCGAGCTCGCGACGTTTAATTTTATTAAATTCTTCGAGTACGATTTTGTAGTTTGGAGCTTGATCCCTACCCTGCTTGCTTTCCCGTTGTGTGTCAAGTTCGCGTTCCCGCTCTGCCTTTTCGGCATCCAGTAACTTCGTTAATATATCTTGCTGTCTAATTAACGTTTCCTGCTGGATTTTCTTGTTTACGAGATCAGTTTCGGTTTGTTCCATTTCTTTTGTCAATTTATCAAGATTGCCTAAACTTCCCTTGCCGTCTTTATTCATTTCCCGATTAATATCTTGTAAAGCTTGCCTGATTAACTGCTGCTCACGTGCCATACGTGCCATTTGCTCGCTCATCTGGCCTTTTCCCTGACTTTGCTTCCCCTGGCCCGGCTGTGGCCCCTGCTGTTGCATTTGTTGCCGGGCTTTTTGCATGTTTTGGTTCAGCTTTTCCTGCATTTTACTTAATTCGGAAAGGCTGGGGCTTTTTCCTTTCCCTTTTCCCTTCCCTTGTTTGGCATTTTTCATTGCCTGTTGCATTTGTTCTTCTACTTCGCTAAGCATTAATGCCAGATTGTTAATAGAAGTCATTGCGTATTGCTGGTTCCGATTTGCTTCAGCCGTTCTTCTTTCCGCAAGTTGTTGTAATGCAAAGTCAATATTGGTGTTTATTGTTTGAATTTCTTTGTTAATCACTGATTCAATTTGTGGAACCTGCCGGCTTAAGGAATACAGACTATCCTGAACCATTTTGAGGTTATCTTTTATGTCTTTTTGCTTTTGAGTCAGTTTCACATAGTTTGGATC
Organism: uncultured Pedobacter sp.; assembly: GCA_966210515.1. GTDB lineage: Bacteria > Bacteroidota > Bacteroidia > Sphingobacteriales > Sphingobacteriaceae > Paradesertivirga. Next base: position 4,058 of record CBIHLM010000094.1, on the reverse strand, counting down.
ATTTACGGAAGTCCCCTTTAGCGCTTGCATTACTTTTTCCTGATCAAAGGAGGATGTTAACAGGTTTGATAACACTTCACGAAGATTCTGCATATTAACCTGCATTTCTTGCATTTCTCCCTCCTGTTGCATTTGCTCCAATTTCTTAGAAAGATCATTCATCTGCTTTGCGGCTTGTTTTTGATTTTCAGAAGCCTTTTTGGTATCCTTCTGCCCGAGGTTCCTGCTACTTTCTTCCTGTTGTTTTTCTATTTGTTCCTGTTCCTTTTCAGTATTCTGCAGATTGTTTTTTTGCTCAAGTTCTTCATTTTTCTGCGCAAGCTCTTCCAAATCCTTTTGTACTTTCTCAAAATCTTTCTGAAGTTCTTCCTGCTGTTGTTTGAGAGCGTCGGGATCTGAACTCTTCTTCGCAGTTTGTTCTCCCAATTTTTCTTGCTTCTGTGCTTGCTCTTTTAGTTTGTCAATGGTATTGGTAAGTTTCTGATCGAACTCAAGCTGTTTATATAGCTCTAAAATGCGGTCTAGCTCTTTTTGCAGCGTTTTGCTATCTAACTGCATTTTTGATAGTTCCTGTTGAGTTTGATTTTTATTGTTTTGTTCAAGCAGTTTTTCAATGTTTTTTAAAAGCTCTCTGGTTTTTTCATCCAGGACATTATTAAAGAGATCTTCTATTTGCTTCTGCTTCTTAAGGATTTCCTCAGACTGATTTTGAATGTCTTGCTGTTCTAACGATTTCTGTTTATTGTCTTTTTTGATTTCATTGACAAGATTTTCAAGTGCTTTTTGTTTTTCCAATAGCTTTTCAACCTCTTTCTTTTCTTCAAAAGAGAGACTTTTTTTGTTTATCAGATCCTGTGTTAACCGCTTTGCATCTCGCTCAATTTGTCCTGCCTGCCGGATGGCCTGCTCAGTTTTCTGTTGAACGGCCTTCGACGATTGTTCAATGTTCCGTTCCGCTTCTGCTTGTGTAGGAAGTTTTACTGTTTTTACGACAGAGCGGGTAGCTTTCGGCCCATTCACACCATCGTTGTCCACAACTTCAAAATAATATTCAACTTGCTGGCCAGGTTCAGCATTCGCTTCCTTTACATCCCACACATGGAAAAAATTACTCTGTAAGGCATTTCTATCGAAAGAAATAGTTTTAGTGTTTGATTTTGCGATCTTATCTCCATTGAGGACTTTATAGTGAAATCTTAAAGATGAGAAGCCATAGTCATCACTCACCTGTCCAACGAAATACAACATTTTAGTATTCACAGAGTCAGGCCGCTCATTTACCTGAATGGCCGGATTCAAATCTGGAATGACTTTAATTGTATAATTAGCCAGATCGCTTGTACTTACTTCCTTATTTACTGGCCGGGCGGTGAAACCCGTATTTTGCATCGCTCTATAAGAGAAATTAAATTCATTCGCATTAGAAGGCTTTATACTAACGTTTCTGTTTCCAAGATTTAACTGAATAGTGCTCGTGTTATCCGTTTTGAACTTCCAACTAATTTTGGTGCCAACAGGCACGGTTAGATCTCCGGAATTGCTTATAAACTCTCTTCTTTTGCGAACATACTCGGGGTAGTCCAGAATTACGTCGAAATTTAACAAGGTCGGTTTGCGTTTAACCTCAATCGTGTACCTATCTGAAGAAAACTCTCCTGCTATCAGTCGGATATTTTTCGTATTCTGAAGGTTCCTGAACGTATAATTAAAGCGGATAATGTTCTCTTTTTCGAGTTTGAACGTATTTGCGCCGTCTTCTAAATAAATATCCTGGGGAATTTCATTTCCCGTCATTTTTATCTGTAATTCGAAATCATCGCCCTGAACGGAAGAAAGATCTTTGTTTAGTATTACGAATTCGAACGGTGCCTTTTTAACAAATTTCTTATCATGTTTTAAAAGCCTTTCCGTGCTTTCAGAAAAAATTGATGGTGCTGTTGCACTTATAAGGAAAATTATCGCCAGCGGAGGTAGTGCGTATTTTAGATATTTTCGGTTATCATTAATCCGAATCGCGGAGGTGAACGGAATGGGCTTTAGATCGTCAATTTTTTGATTGATACTTGCTTCTATTAAACTTTTTTGCTGATGATTTTCATCTGCAAGCTTTTTAAGCTGTAGGGTATTCAGCAATTTATCCTTCACATGCACAAAATGCCGCCCGATTATCTCAGAAGCTTGCTCATGTGAAATATGTTTTCCAAGATTGTAAAATGATAGAAGCGGAATCACGATCCAGTTAGCAAGGATGGTTCCGTTCAAAATCAGAAAACTATAAAAGAGAATAGTGCGGATTAAAGGTGAAAAGTTTCCGAGATATTCTGCTATCGTAACAACTAAATAACTCGCCAAAAACGATGCGGTAAGATAAATAAGGCCGCGTACTACTTTATTCAAGTAGTACTTCCTTATAAATTCATCGATTTTATGGATGAGATAAGAATAGTTATTGTCTGAGAGCATAATAACATCCGCCTATAGATTATGAAATTAACGAAATTTCATAACAAATTATATTCCAAGCGAATTTGTTATGTATTATTACTATTATAATACTTACAAAAGCATGCAGCCAGCCACTGTAGTAAAGGCTGTTTCATCAATAAGTATTGCACCTCCGTTTGCTCTCAATTCCTCATAAGTATCGAATACAATAGGAGAAGCTGTTTTAATAGTAATATTAACAATATCGTTTAGTCCGGCTTGTTCAATATTGTCTTGTTTTACAAGGGTGTTAACATCCAGCTTATAATTTATTTCCTTAACTACACAACGTACAGTTTTTCCGTGCACTTGTATAAGATATTTATTCCCAGGGTTCAGAGGTTTCGTATCCATCCAGCAAATTACTGCTTCCAGTTCCTGAGAAACTTTAGGCATGCTTGATCTGTTGACAATAACATTACCGCGGTTAACATCTATATCGTCTTTTAGACGGATAACTGCACTTTGGGGCGCGAAAGCTTCCGCCACTTCTTCTCCATTAATTTCAACAGCCTCAATTTCAGAGTCAATTCCTTCCGGAAGAACTGTAACCAAATCGCCTTTTTTATAGGTTCCGCTTACAACCTTTCCTGCATATCCGCGATAGTCGTGTAAATCATCAGACTGAGGTCTGATTACATATTGCACAGCGAATCTTGGGTCTGTATAGTTAATGTCGTTAGAGATGTTTATTGTTTCTAAAAGATTCAATAAAGTTTCGCCTGTATACCACGGAGTATTAACAGATGGCTTAACAATATTATCGCCGTTTAAGGCGCTAATCGGAATAAAAGTTACATCTTTTATGTTCAGCTGTTCAGCCATTCTCATGTAATCAGAAATGATATCATTATAAACAGCCTCCGAATAATGCACCATATCCATTTTGTTTATGGTAACCACGACGTGCGGAATTGCCAGTAATGAAGCGAGAATACTGTGACGACGGGTTTGCTCAATAACTCCTTGGCGGGCATCAACCAAAATAATAATCAAATCAGAGTTTGACGCTCCGGTAACCATGTTGCGGGTATATTGAATATGACCCGGCGCATCGGCAATGATAAACTTGCGTTTCTCTGTATTGAAATATTTATAGGCTACATCGATCGTGATTCCCTGCTCCCGTTCTGCACGTAAGCCGTCGGTAAAAAGAGCTAAATCTATTTCACCTTCAGATTTATTTTTACTTTGCTTAAGTATGGTTTCAAGCTGGTCAACTTTTATAGAATCGGTATCATATAAAAGACGGCCAATTAATGTGCTTTTTCCATCATCAACACTACCAGCAGTTATAAATCGAAGTAAATCCATTTTTTAGGGTATCAAGTATTTAGTACAAAGTATCAAGATGAATATCTAGTGTCCTTAGTCAACTAGCTCACTGTTAACTTTTTATTTATAGTTCGTTTATTATCAGGTGAATGTTTAGCACATAAGGCAGACATTCAGTCTATTAAAAGATATCCGGCACCAGGATTAATACACAAGTCTTGATACTTGATACTAACATCCTGATACTCCCTTTAAAAATATCCGTTCTTTTTTCTGTCTTCCATTGCAGCTTCAGAAAC
>CBIHLM010000093.1:0-13968 GCA_966210515.1 uncultured Pedobacter sp. | reverse complement strand
CCCTTTTTTGACTGTCCCGAAAACGTGTTGTGGATGAATTTTTTTTTCACGATGTTTCAATAATTTAAGAATTGTATATATTAGGGCTTAAACTTTAAGAAATCATGGAAAAATACAATCAGTTAAAAAGCCTTTTGGCATCAGTAGAAGAAGATGCAGACAAATTTTACAACAAGGGAGTTAGCGCTGCCGGAACACGTGTTCGTAAAGCATTACAAGATATGAAAGCACTTGCTTCTGATATGAGAAAAGAAGTAACTGATATCAAAAATAAAGAGAAATAAAAAAATGTTTTTCATAGGAAAGCCGCTTTAGCATTGTCTGAAGCGGCTTTTTTGGTAAATAGCCTATCGCGATGTCTTTAAAATTTCGAGAAGCAGTTCAGGTTCGTTGGTGGTTATAAAATCTATGTTTTGCTTAAGCAGCCAGCGCATGTCATCCTCCCGGTCAACCGTCCAAACATTGGTAGTTAAGTTCTTTTCATGAGCTTTTTTAATCCAGGCCGGATTTTTCCTTAAGACGCTAAATGCATAATCAAATCCCGGAATTTTATCTTTTGCAAGGCCTTCAGGCGATTTATCACCTTTAAGGTAAGCAACTGAAGCCTGAGGTTGAAGTTTCACAAGTTCTGTGCAAATTTCATAGTCGAAACTAATATAATCGAGCCAGGCCTGAGCTTTATAGTCTTTTATAATTTCTACAACTTTTTGGGCGGTCTTAATACCAGTTTCTTTATTTATAGCCGAGGGCTTAATTTCCAGAACCAGACGGGTGCTTTTCTGATTTAACCCTTTTTCAAGATATTGATTCAAGGTGGGTAAGGTTTCATTATTTGCAAGCTTCAATTTCTGCAGCTCGGTCGATGCAGCTTTTTCAAGAGGAATGCCCTGAACTTTGTAATCGTGATTAACAAATATTTTCGAATCTGAAGACATATGAACATCGAATTCGCTGGCACCGCAACCCAATTTTACAGCGTGCTGTAAGGCGGCAATAGAATTTTCCGGAAGACCCCGATTTCTCCATGCTCCACGGTGTGCAATTACTTTGTTTTTTATAAAGCTGTCGCTGATGATTTTAAATGATTCTGAAAAAACGCCAAAATCTGTATCTACAGAAATCGTCAGATCGTATTCAGCATCTTTTTTATTGTGAGACGGCAGCAAGCAGAGTTTGTTTTCTTTAACAGAGAAAGCTTTTGCATCTTCTCCCGAAAGGCTTACTTTTTTTAAGCCGATTTCATTTGCCGATAACCTGATCGATCCAATCTCATGTCGGCCAAATGAAAATGTGTAGCCGCTTAGAAGTATCGAGAGTTCCTGTGGTTCATTTATCATAAAGAAACCTTCCTAAAAGAATAATAATACTGATTTAAAAGTTTCGAACATTGAATTATTCTTTCTCTTTTGACCATAATCATTGACCTGGTTAATAAGAATCAGGCATATAAACCTGATTAGTTCTGAAATTTACAGCTTCTTTCATATTTAATATTAATGCCATGAAAACTCAATTAATTCTTCGCGTATCAATGGTGTTTTTAGGATTGTCACTTGCTTTCAGTTCTTCTGCTCAGGACGTTGATACTTTATTAAAAATGGATACCATCTCTGACAGAGGTCTTGATACTTTACCCACAGTAGTAATTACCAGAGGTTCTGTAGTAAATCAAAGAGTGTCGAAGGCTTTTAGCAATGATTTTAAAGATGCGATAAATCCAAGGTGGTTCGAGATAAATAAAAGGTATTTGGTTAAGTTTATCTCGGCGGATCAAAAAAATACAGCATTATATAATAAAAGAGGTTATCTGATATATCATATTGCGTACGGAACAGAAAAACACCTTCCGGCAAGCGTAAGAGATCAGATTAAAGCTCAATACCCGCGGGCTACCATTACCAATGCTATTTATGTAAATCAGGCAAACCGGAAAATTTGGGTTGTAAACCTGGAAGAAGGCAGGGAATTGGTTTTAACGCGGATTGAAGATGATCAGCTGGATGAAGTTCAACGCTTGAAAAACGTTTCTGCGAATTAAATTTTTCTATTGTAATGAAAGATATTGCCACTTTAAATGATTTGATGATTTATTATCTGCAATCATTGCTTGATACCGAGTTACGATGGTCTGAAGCATTAGACCGGTTACTGGTCGGCGTATGGTCGCCGGACTTAAAAGCATTATTAGCGAAATCGGCTGATCTTTCAAGAAATCACCTCAGGATTTTAGGTGAAACTTTAGAGGAGTTTAAGAATGGTGTTCCTTTTAAGAAGGCCCTGGCTGTAGAAGGGGTGATCAGGGAAATGGATGGAGTGATTGAAATGACCACCGATCCGGAGATTAAAGACGCGGCTATTCTTGTTTTTCATCAATCTATCGCACATTATAAAATCGCACAATATGGCGCAGTAAGCTCGTACGCAAAACTTTTTAAAATGCCGGAAATTGCATCCACGATGCATCACCTGCTGGAGGAAGAGAAAGCCGCTGACGAAGTCTTGACCGAACTCGCCGAAACCAGGATTAATCCTGATGCGCTATCTCCTTTATTAAAATAATCTCAGTTTAGTAGCATCCACAAAATAGTACTTATTCTATATGCCCCCGACAAATAGCGACGATAAATTTCAAGTTATGGATATTCCGGAATTAATGCAGGCAATGGTATTCGAACGTGCCGGAAAACCTTTGGTATTGAAACAGATGCCCGTTCCAAAACCATCGGCCGACCAGATGTTATTGAAAATTCAGGCTTGTGGAATCTGCCGGACGGACCTTCATATATTAGACGGAGAGCTGAGAAATCCTAAACCTCAGCTTATCCCAGGGCATGAAATTATCGCAACAGTTGTAAAAAAGGGGCAAAACGTGACCCGTTTTAAAGAGGGTGATATTGTGGGTGTTCCCTGGCTGGCTCACACCTGCGGCAAATGCAAATTTTGTAAAAACGGCCACGAAAACTTATGTGATAACCCTTTATTTACGGGCTATACCGTTGACGGAGGCTTTGCCGAATACACAGTAGCTTATGAGCAGTATTGCTTCAATCTGTCAAATTTCTATAGTAATTCGTCCGGGGCACCCCTCATGTGTGCAGGATTAATTGGCTTCCGGTCGTATAAAATGCTCGACAAAAAAGTTGAAAATATAGGCATCTATGGATTCGGAGCGGCCGCGCATATCATCATTCAGCTGGCAGTTTTTCAAAAAAAGAAAGTGTATGTATTTACCCGCGCCGGCGATAAAATAGGGCAGAAATTTGCTATGGACCTGGGAGCTGAATGGGCGGGCGATTCTGAAGAAATGCCTCCTATAAAATTGGATGCTGCAATAATTTTTGCGCCTCTCGGCGATTTGATTCCAAAAGCTTTGCAGGATGTGGATAAAGGAAGTATGGTAGTTTGCGGGGGAATCCATATGACTGATATACCTTCGTTTCCTTATCATCTTTTGTGGGAAGAGCGATCTTTGCATTCTGTAGCTAATCTTACACGAGAAGATGGATTGGAGTTTCTCGAGCTGGCGGAAAAAGTACCGGTGAGGGCTACAACTGTGCTGTTTAAATTGCAGGAAGCAAACCAGGCAATTGACAGCCTTCGCCATGGAAAAATACATGGTGCAGCTGTACTTGTAATGTGATTTGATCGCCGAGTTTCAATCTGCTATTTGTTGCCAGCCCTGATTATAATCAATAGCTGTACTGACCGTTATTTTAAAAATGAAGGTCCGTTTTTTGTTCCTTTGAAAGCTGTCCGAGATTAGAATGAGGAGGTATTCGAGCTTAGATTTCTTTTGCAGCGAATTTTGCAGAGTTCGCTTCGCCATGATGATTCGATGGTACCCCGTTACTTAAATCATAGAAAAACTTTTTAATGTGAGAATGATTATGCGGAAAAGTGCCTCAAAAACGAAAAAAGAAAAGGAAGACCCAAAAAAACTTCCGCAACCGGATCTTCCTGAAGGAACTAACTTCAGTATCGGTTGGATATATGTAATCCTGTTTGGTATCATTTTGACGGTTTCTGTATTTAGAGATACTTCGCTGGCAAAAGAAACTACCTGGCAGGAGTTTAACCGGAATATGTTACAACGTCGGGCAGTTGCGCGTATTGAAGTAATCAACAACGAAAGGGTAGACGTTTATATCGATAAAAAATTTTCTCAGGACCCCGCTTTTAAGGACGTGTTTGCGCCTGCAATTGGCAGTCAGCCAGATCCCGGACCTCATTACGCATTTACTATCGGATCTGTAGAAACGTTTGAGGATAAACTCGATAAGGCACAGGCTAACTTCAAAGAAGAAGATAAAGTTGATGTACGCTATGTGAAACAGTCTAATTGGCTGATGCAGATGTTCGGCTGGATATTCCTGTTTGTGATTATCACCATTATCTGGCAATATATGTTCCGGCGAATGGCTGCCGGTGGAGCTGGTAACTCTTCTGTTTTTTCCTTCGGAAAATCTACTGCTTTATTGATGGAAAAAGAGAATAAAAGCACCATCACGTTCGATGATGTTGCCGGACTGGAAGAGGCAAAAGTTGAGATCAAGGAAATTGTTGATTTCTTAAAAGATCCAAGCGTTTATACCCAATTGGGCGCTAAAATCCCGAAAGGAATTATTATTGTCGGTCCTCCCGGAACCGGTAAAACGCTGTTGGTTAAGGCGGTGGCAGGCGAAGCCCAGGTTCCTTTTTTCTCTATTTCTGGTTCTGAATTTGTTGAAATGTTTGTCGGAGTAGGAGCATCACGCGTTCGTGATCTTTTTAAAAAAGCTAAAGAAAAAGCTCCGTGCATTGTTTTTATTGATGAAATCGATGCTGTTGGGCGATCACGTAGTAAGAACTCGCTATATACCGGAGCCAACGACGAGAGGGAGAATACCTTGAATCAGTTACTTACCGAAATGGATGGTTTCGGAACCAACAGCGGCGTTATTGTTTTGGCTGCTACCAATCGTGCTGATATGCTTGACCCGGCTCTGTTACGGCCGGGAAGATTTGACCGTCATATCTACCTTGAATTGCCAAATTTCACTGAACGAAAAGCCATTTTCAAAGTACATTTGCGCCCCCTGGTTCTCGATTCTTCTATCGAAATTGATTTTCTTGCGGCACAAACTCCTGGTTTTTCGGGTGCTGATATTGCTAACATTTGTAACGAAGCCGCTTTAATTGCGGCCCGCCGCAAGAAGCATAAGGTAGAAAAACAAGATTTTTTAGATGCTACGGACCGAGTGGTAGCCGGGCTGGAACGGAAAAGTAAAATCATTTCTCCGGAAGAAAAGAAGATTATTGCCTATCACGAAGCCGGACATGCCATTGTTAGCTGGCTTTTGAAGTATGTTGACACGCTGGCAAAAGTTTCTATTATACCTCGTGGGAAATCTCTTGGCGCTGCCTGGTATTTGCCCGAAGAGCGGGAGTTACGCACTGCTACCGAATTCTCGCAACGGCTTTGTGCCGCGCTGGGTGGGCGCGCAGCTGAAGAAATAATATGGGGCGAAGTGTCTTCGGGGGCATTAGACGACCTGGAAAAGGTGACCAAAGATGCGTATATGATGGTGGCTTTTTACGGCTTCAACAAGAAAATCGGTAATATTAGTTTTTACGATTCGACCGGCCTGCGCGATTCCAGTATTCAAAAGCCATATAGTGAAGAAACCGGTAAATTGATTGATCAGGAAGTGAGAAAATTGGTGGAAGAGGCGTATAAAAAAACCAAAGAAATTTTATTAAATCATAAAGAAGAACTTACACAAGTGGCGGAGCTGTTGTTGAAAAAGGAAGTGATCTTCAAGGAAGATATTGAACAAATTTTAGGAAAGCGCCCTGAAAGTAGTATGTCTGTTGAATTAAAAACCCCTGAGCAAGTTACCGGAGTTTAAGCCTCTGCGAAGCTTTTTCTCGGGTAAGTCGCTGCAATGGCAGGTTTGGATAACAATCAGTAATTGAGTTGAGACCTGTCAGTCAATAGAACCCAGTAGTTCTCTAATTTAGTTCCATCATTATTTTTTTAAAAGAATGGCTACAGCTATAACCGATTACAGGAAATCCTATCCTGTTAAATTGAACTTTTACGAGGAGTATATGCACAAGCTTTTCAATAAAGCGGATATACAAATTAATGGTTCGCGCCCATGGGACATACAGGTTCATGATTCATCGCTTTATGCAAACCTCTTTAAAAAGGGATCTCTGGCTTTCGGCGAATCGTATATGGACGGCTTGTGGGATTGTGAAAAACTCGATGAGCTTACCTTTAGAATTATTAGAGCTAACCTTGACAGGGAAGTCTCAAGGGATTTTCGTGCAATTTTATATTTTCTTAAATCGAAGTTTTTAAATCAACAATCGGTGAATAAAGTTCAGGAGGTAGCAAAGAAGCATTACGATGTAGGGAACGACCTTTTTGCCGCCATGCTCGATAAAAGAATGATGTATTCATGTGCTTATTGGGATAATGCTGAAACACTCGATCAGGCCCAGGAAAATAAACTTGAACTGATTTGTCAGAAACTTAAGCTTTTGCCCGGACAGAGGGTGCTGGATATTGGCTGCGGGTGGGGTGGTTTTGCTCAATATGCTGCAGAGAAATACAAAGTAGATGTAGTAGGAATTACAATCTCAAAACAACAGCTTCAATTGGCGAAAGAGCGTTGTGCTAATCTTCCGGTTGAGATACGTTTACAGGACTATAGGAGCCTGAATGAAAAGTTCGACAGAATTGTTTCTATAGGTATGTTCGAGCATGTAGGATATAAAAATTACGTTGATTACATGCAAACAGTCAGAAATGCTCTTAAAGATGACGGCTTATTTCTTTTACATACCATCGGTGGAAACGTTTCATTAACCACTATAGATCCATGGATCAATACTTATATTTTCCCGAATGCAATGATGCCTTCTGTCGCCCAAATCGGAAAGTCAATTGAAAATAAATTTATCCTTGAAGACTGGCATAGCCTGGGCAGCAATTACGACTTAACTTTAATGGCATGGATGGACAGATTTAAACATGCATGGTCGCAGATAAGGGAAAAATACGATGAACGTTTTTATAGAATGTGGATTTATTACCTGTCTACTTGTGCAGCATCTTTCAGAGCAAAAAGAAATAACTTGTGGCAAATCGTTTTATCGCCGCCAACAAACCTAAATGCCTATGTTTCTGTAAGGTAGCTTTTTCAATTTTGCCACTGGCTATTTAAGATAGATATTAGGGTCTTTTGCTTTGATATTGATGTCATGCTCTGCCAATTGCGATAAGCGGTCGTCGATATGCTTTTCATTAATATCAATCGAATAAAAAACGTCCGTTCCCATTCCCATGTTCATTATTTTAGCAAAGGCTGCTGCTGTACCGTAAATACTTATTTTGAAATGATTTATTGCCTGTACGCCTGCCAGTAGAGCGGCATCTCTAACGTCCATATCCTGGCAAGTAAACATCGTTTGCTCAACCTCTTTAATATACGCATCCATTACACGGCTACCGACATTCAGCGGAGTGATTTCCTCTTCCTTCAACATGGCTTCCATCTTTTGTACATGCTGTTGAACAAACTCCAGGTATTTCTCCAGCACAGCTTTTAACTTGGAAGAATTGGCCTTATTGATCCAATCGGGTAAAACCGCTTTCAGTTGGTTTTCTGCGTTTATACACTCGCTGATATCATAAATAAGCAACTGACCAAGGTTGCTGATTGTTGAATTATTTACTTCCATGACGGTTGTTTTTTTCTTTGTTCTAATTCAAATTTATCCTTTGAACAGGAGTGTTCAACTGATCTGTGTCAGCACGATGGCTGACAGTTCTCAAGAATGATGAAGTTCCAGCTAAAAGGCCTCTAAGTTGTGTAATCGTGCTTTTTAAAGTCTTTTAATAAAAAAAAAGGTTTTTTCACCGATGAAACTGGAACATTAATTGTTCGGCTTTAAGTTAATCACTGGCTTATGGCAAAGACGAAAAAAATGAATGAGCAATTGCCTGAGAAGTATCCTGAGAATACGCCAATTGCTGATCCTGAAGATCCATTTGTACCCGAAGGCGATCCTGAGATAATTCCCTTCGAAGATCCTTTTGAAACACCGCCTTATACGCCACCTGTCCCCGGCGAGGGGCCCTGATAAGGTGTGCTGCGGGAGGTTAGGATTTATTTTTATGCCGGCCTAAACCGGCATAAAAATCTTGCTAAAGAATGAACTCTGCCTCTTCTTCAACTTCCAGCTTATTTTCTACTCTGAAGATACCGGGAGCTGACCAGATAGCGTCTTCAGCATCTTCTTTTTCTGCGAAGGAGCGTACTTTTCCTTTCAGTATAGCTTTGTTCCCCTCAACTTCAACCTGTATTTTATTTGCATCAATACTGGCGCTTCTATGAAAAGCAGCGCTTATTTTTTGTTTTAAGTTTTCGGGCGCGTTTTTTTGTTTTAAAGTAAGGTTGTTAATAACGCTGCGCACACCGATAAGATTGACCACTGCGTTTTTGGCTGATTCTCGTTGATATCCCCAATCAACTTCTCCTTCCAGAGTTATAACTCCATCTTCTACTTTTACTTTAATACTTTGTTCATTAATAGAGGTATGCCATTTAATTGCATTTACGGCGGCCTCTGCAATTTCTGTATCCGACCTTTTATAACTGGGTGAAACTCCTACCTGAATATCTTCAGCAATTGCCTTAACCCCCATTACTTTCTTGGCTTGTTTTTCGGCCTCTAACTTTTTCAGATAACTGTCTACATTACCTGAAAGCGTCACCACGCCGTTTTTAACAGAAACGCCAATCTCTGAAGCGTTTAAAAGCGGATCCCATTTTAACTGATCGAGTACATCCTGCTGGATTTGTGCGTCATTTTTCATAATAATAGTCTGTTTTTTTTGATTTTTTAAAGATAGCTCCCTCCTTTTTTTTTGCTTTGATAATAATCAGTTATCTTTCTGATATTCATGTGATTAGTCAGGGTATTTATCATCTTACTTAGAGATGCCAATCAGTCTTTTTGTGGCCGTTTTCTTTCAATTTTATTTTCACATGAAACTCTGGTTTGTTATGAAAAAAATTCTTGTACCAATCGATTTTTCCCCGGCTTCCCGTAGGGCCAGTGAATATGCCGCTACCTTGGCTAAACAACTGTCTGCCGAAATCCGGCTTTTATATGTGTTTCATGAAACCTCTGCTGTTATTGAGGGGCCCGTCGACAGCGATACTGTTGGTGCGGATTTAATGGACGAGAATGAAATTCTAGTAAAAAAGGAGATCAACTTTTTAAGGGAAAACTATGCCGTGGAAATAAGCGGATATGCCAGAATAGGTTTTAAAACGGCTAAGATACGAGATATGGCGGATGAGATGGAGGCTGATCTGATTGTTATGGGTGCCGGTGAAACCACATTAAGTACAATCAGAAAGGTTAACATACCGGTGCTAATAATTCCTGAAGAAGCATCTCTTTCACCTGTTAAACATATTGTGTTCGCTGCTGATTTTAATGAAATTTCTAATATTTCTTGTTTTGATCCTTTGCTTATATTGATGGACAAACTAGATGCGATGTTACAGGTTTTGCATATTAAAAGATACATGAAAGAGACAGATTTCGAAGATCCAGGAAAGGAACAACTTCGCAGCGTTTTCTCAAAGGTAACTTTCTGGTATGAGGAAATAGAGGCCGACAGTGTTGAAGAGGGGATTCAGGATTTTACCGCAAGCCATCCTGCCGAATTGTTGGTTATGCTTGCCCGCACGCACAATGTATTTGAACGGGCTTTTGGCAGCGTTCATACCAGTTCAATGATTTATAAAACTAAATTACCATTGCTGGTTTTGCAGGATAAATAAGTCAGACAGATAATCTTTAAAGCATTCTGCTCTTTTCAAGCCGTACTGCGAAATATAGAATACCCGTGCCGGTAAGAAGATAGAGCAGATGCAGCCAATGAATAGTATTAATCATAATCATTTGGATAATTATCCATCCGCTTATTAATAAACCGGCGACAACAGACCACTTATACCTTGAGCGATATCGCTGTGCGTTGCAGAATCCTGCAAACAAATTCACTAATCCCACACCTACCAGAAGTATTCCCGGTATCAGAAAATTTTTAAATGGAGTTTCTCGTAATATATCAGGCGGCAAATTTAACAGAGTACCCGGTGGATCGCTTATCATCAGTAAACCCGATACAATGCTCGTAAGAGCAACGAACATGAGTAAGATAAATAAGGCAGACCTCATTTAACTTTTTTATAAGTTCCAATCAGCTCGCCGAAACCTATAATATGTCCGCTCATTGCCTTCTCCAGATCGGTTTTCCTTGTAGTCGGACCCAAGTTCAGCAATTCATCTAATGCATATACTTTAAAAAAGTACCGGTGAGTGCCTGATGGGGGGCAGGGGCCGCCATAATTTCTTTTTTCAAAATCGTTAACCCCTTCCACGCCATGTATAACATTTTCTTTTATATGATGCGTCAATGGAATATTCCATACAAGCCAGTGCACCCAGGTTGCAATTGGTGCGTCAGGGTCGTCAACAATTAGGGCCAGGCACTTGGCTTCATCCGGAATGTTTTCGATTTCCAGTGGTGGGCTTAAGTTTTTGCCGTCGCATGTGTATTTTGACGGAATGGATTGATTGTGTTCAAAGGCGGGGCTGGTAATTTTAAGCTCTTTGTAATGTACAGAGTAATACGCAGATTCACTGAGGTCTGATTGATCGGGCCAGTCATTCTGATTCTCCCCAGATGAAGTAAACGAGTCAACGCCTTCTATAAAATCAGGGTCTTCGTGCTGGATGATTGGTTCATCTGTACTTATTGGCATCTTAGTATCCGAATTGTTTTTCGGTGTCAGTGTGCTGTTTTTTGCGGCCTTTCTCATAGTCTTTATTGATTTTTTATTCTCCAAACGGATATGTTTCCGGCATTTGGTGGCCGTCGGGTTTTAAATGCAGAGGATGCAGGGCGTTGGTTTCATCCAGATAAATAAATGCGTCGTAACGCAGTGGCAATATGCTGGGTACATAATTGCCATATTCATGTTTAGGGTCGTAAACCACACCTATTGCTCTGTGACCCAAATGATTTTCCATTAAAATATCATGATCAGCGAAATCCTCCATAATCAATAATTTGTTTACGGTGCCTGCGGTATGTAATAAATATTCCCAGCTTCCTTTTTTCGCTTCGGGTACTTCCATTTTTTGCATGGGTGCTCCCCAGCTTTTTCCCGCAGTAACAAATCCTTTATACGATCCGAATCCTACCAGCACTACGCCTTTATCAGCATGTTGAATTCTTGCCAGTTCCCCGATATTAAACATCCCGTCCTGAACCATATCCGTTGCCCGGGCATCACCTATGTGCGTATTATGTTCCCATACAATTGCCTTCGAATTTTCTCCGTGAAATGCCAGCAAACGGTTTAAAGTATCGGCCATATGTCTGTCACGTACGTTCCAGCTATGGGGTCCGCCCTGCACCATCGCCCTGTAATATTTTTCGGCATGTACTGCTACCAGGGCGTTTTGTTCGGTACTAAACACGTTCTCATAGTCAGAGTCGTACTTAGGCGATTTTTGCTGAATTTCTTTTAACAACTTAACCACTTCATTTTGACATAGCTCAGGTACCAGCATCGAGGCCCTTGCATATGCCCTGCCTTCATCGTTACGGTAAGGCTCAAAACAACGAAAAGCTTCCTCGGCAATTTGCAAAGCTGCTGGATCGGTATTCTTTAGATACTGCATAATACTTTCCATGCTTTCCCACAGGCTGTATACATCCAGACCATAAAATCCTGCTTTCTTGTTTGAAGGCAGATCCAAGTTGTGTCTTTGCATCCATTCAGCCAGTGCTGCTACTTCCCAGTTAGCCCACATCCATGTTGGCCAGCGGTTAAACTGGTGCAATATTTTCAGGGCTGTTCTGTGCTCCGGGTCGTATCCTTTAACAAACCGGTTTAACCGATAGCAATCGGGCCAATCCCCTTCAACAGCAATAAAGTTGAATCCTTTTTCTTCTATCAGCTTTCGTGAAATATGAGTGCGCCATGTATAATATTCGTTCGTCCCGTGACTGGCTTCACCTAACATCACTATTCTGGAATCTCCTATCCGGTCAAATAAGGGCCGCAAATCAGCCCTGCTGTTAAGCGGATAGCTCCATTGTTTAATGGCGCTGATAGCTGCGGTTTCATCTACCGATACTTCCTGCGTAAAATAACGTCTCATAGTATTGACTCTGTGTTCACCGGAGATTCATTTGCCTGCTTAATTTCTCTCTTTAAACCGCAAATTATGCAAGGGCTTTTCCTTGTAAAGAGTTCTTTTGGGCAATTTGTTTTTCCTGCGTTGTTTATTCAAAACAACCTCATTTTATGGTTCTTATGCATGATAATTGTCAGATCGTAGTCTGACAATTATCATCGGGATAGAATTGAAAGCGGACTAGATTTGAACTAATAAAAAAAGGAAAAAAGCTATGGAAAATACACCTATCAGTACCCTTCATAATCTTATAGATTATGATATCAGCAGGTTTATGAGTGCAGAAGTTCAGCTAAAAAACAGTTTGTCAGAATGGATCAACAAGGCCAGTTCTCTTCAGTTGAAAAATGTTTTGCAAAGGTATCTGACCTTCGTACAGCAGCATGTTGAAAAACTGGAAGAGTTTTTTGAACAGGAGCAAATAGGTTCTTTAAGTCTCAATAATCGCATAATGCAGGCCTATATTTCTGAAACTCAGGAGAAATTGGAAAACTGTACACATTTAGAGGTGAAAGATGCCTGTCTGCTTTCTTGTGTGCAGGCTATAAATCATTTCAAAATAAGTACATACGGAACTGCTGCGGCGTTTGCCAATGCACTTGGAATGGATAAATCTGCTGCCGTTTTTCACGAAGCAGAAATCAACGAAAAACACATTGATGACCGTTTGTCTCAATTGGCTGAACACGAAGTGAATATTAAGGCTAAGTCTCCGATCATCTTACCTGAATAAATCTGACATTATGGAAATGCGTATTGCTAAAGAGGTTGCCATTCCTGTTAAAAGTATAACCTTAAAAGGTGAATTGTCTGTGCCCTTAAATGCGACAGCGATTATTGTTTTTTCGCACGGAAGTGGAAGCAGCCGATTTAGTAGCCGCAACCAGATGGTGGCCGCGTACCTGCGTGAAAGGAATTTTGGAACACTTTTATTCGATTTGCTTACAAGTCAGGAAGACGAGGACTATGATAACAGGTTTAATATCGATCTGCTAAGCAGCAGACTAATAGGTGTAACGGAATGGCTGAACGCTAATCCTGCAACAAAAGATCTGAGTGTAGGGTACTTTGGTGCAAGCACTGGTGCTGCATCTGCCCTGCAGGCCGCCGCTAACCTGGGTTCGGTAGGCGCTGTTGTTTCAAGAGGCGGGCGCCCCGATCTTGCAATGAGGTTTGTAGAAAGAGTTGAGGCTCCGACCTTGTTGATTGTCGGAGGTTTGGATCCCGTTGTTCTTGAGTTAAACCAAAGAGTGCTGCAAAGATTGCATTGCCCTAAAGATCTTATAATAGTTGAAGGCGCTTCTCATTTATTTGAAGAGCCGGGAAAATTGGATAAAGTAGCAACATTGGCTGCTGAATGGTTTGAAAAATATTTAAGTCCTGTGGCAGCAGTAAGAAGTTGATAGGGGCCGAAAAAAGAAGATTATTATGTTTCGAGATAGATTAGATGCTGGCTTATTCTTAGCCGAAAAGCTCAGAAAGTTTAAAGGTGATCCCGGTGTGGTTCTGGCTGTTCCGAGGGGGGGCGTGCCGGTGGGTTATGCCGTTGCCCGCGAGTTAAATTTCCCGCTTGATGTAATTCTTACAAAAAAAATAGGACATCCGCGGAATGAAGAATATGCAATAGGCGCTGCCAGTCTTACCGATTATTTTGTAATTCCGCATAGCAATGTTTCAGACGAGTATGTC